>NZ_QXJG01000009.1 GCF_003670295.1 Helicobacter burdigaliensis | reverse complement strand
CCTTTAGGGATATTAGTATTAGGATTAGCTAATACTAATTGATTAGATAAGAGTATAGAAGCTACTATGCTAATGCTAAGAGTTCTTTTAAAAGAATAATTGCTTTTTATTCTTTTTAGATTTGTTTTTGTTTTTGTTTGCATTTGTCTTTCTCCTTTTTAAACAAAGTGATTCTTTTTTGTTTTAAGAATCTAAAGGAAGTTTCTATAAAAGAAAGTTCTTTTTAGATTCTTCTTTAAGGGTTTAAAAGAATTGTTTTTTGTTGATTGCTTATCTATTTGTTTATTTCTCTTTATTTGTTTATTCTCCTTTTATTTAAGAATATTGTTAAATTGAGATTCTTTGGTTTCTTTTTATTTTCTTTGTGTAATAACAAGATTCTTTTTTAATAAAGAGTTTTTAATTTCTTTATTCTTGTTCTTTTTATTCTTTATAATGACAATAAAAAGATTCTTTTAAAAGTAAAGAAAGAAAAAGATAGTTTGTTTTTTTAATCTTTATTCTTTCTTTCTTGTTTAATTAAAGAATCTAGTAGAGGATCCATAAATGGGGAAAAGAATCCTCTAGTAGAGTCTTTAAGGGTTTTAGATACTTTAAAAAATAGTTTAATTTGTTTATTAATGGATTTATTGATTAATTGATTGCTTTGAGTTCTAAAGAGTATGTCTTTATTCAAAAGTAATTCTCTTAGGCAAGAGTAGGATACCTGAATTTTACAAGTAAAATTCTTCCTAATGGCCACGAGAATTCTTTTGCAATAAAGACAATAAAAACTTAAGCTTTGCAAGAAAAAGAAATGATTTAAAGTTTTTGGTTAATCTTTTTAGATTTGCACTTTGCTTTGCTTCTCGCAATGAAAATGTGGAGGAATACTCTTTATTGTAAGAAATTTTATTGAAAGGTAAGGGAAGAAACTGCTTGTCAGTTTCAGGGATCACAACGCCACAAACAAAATTGCTTTTTATATAAAATGAAGTTTGATTCTTTGGGAATGGTTTAAAATTGTTTATAGTGTTTGTTTTAAATTTAAATGAAAGTTTGTTTGTAAGATTTGTATGTGTATTATGTAAGTATGGATAAAGAGTATAAGAAGGGGTTAATAAAGAGCTAGAATGCCCCCCCCCCCCGCACTATTTTAGCAAAGAGTGGATTATAATATTTACAAATTTCTCCATTTGTTTGATATCTATCCTTAAAAAATATAAATATTAAATTATTAAAGATTAATATTTTAAATTTTTGAATTTTATTATAATTTTTTTTAAATTTTGATTTATTATTTTTTATTTATGGAATCTTTATTTTATTATCCAAAGTTAATTTTTTACACTCAAAATTTAGATAGCATTGCAAAAAACTTAAAGGATAAAATATGCACACTACAATCACAAAAGAATCCATAAAAGAATTAATGGATATTTTCTATGCAAAAATTAGAATGGATAAAAGCGGTGTAGGCGATATTTTCAACAAAAAAATTGGCACAAGCGATGCAGAGTGGGAAGCCCATAAAGAAAAAATAGGTAATTTTTGGCAAGGAATGCTACTAGGAGAGGGGGATTATAGCGGACAGCCCTTAAAAGCTCATCTTGACTTACCACCCTTTCCTAGAGAGTTTTTTGCAACTTGGCTAGGACTTTTTGAAGAAAGTTTGCTAAAAGTCTATACACAAGAAATAGCCCTATCTATTTTACAAAGAGCACAAATGATTGCAAATCGCTTTCAATATATGCTTTATGAGGCACATTAAGATTCTTTTGTGCCTTGAAATTTCTCCATAGTTACACTAGTTTTGGAATTAATATCTTTTCTATTGATGACTTTTTCTATCGTTAGACAAAGGATTTTAAAATCTAGCATAAAACTAAGATTATCCACATAATACACATCTAGTTTAAACTTCTCTTCCCAAGAGATTGTATTTCTACCATTTACCTGTGCCCACCCTGTGATACCCGGAAGCACCTCATGGCGTCTATTTTGCTCTTTTGAATAAAGGGGCAAATACTCCACTAAAAGCGGTCTAGGTCCTACAAAGCTCATTTCTCCTTTTAAGACATTAAAGAGTTGTGGAAGCTCATCAAGGCTTGTTTTTCGCACTATTTTACCAAAGCCTTTCAAACGTACCTCATCAGGCAATAATTCACCCTTTTCATCTCTTTGTTCGCTCATCGTGCGGAATTTATAGATTTTAAAGATTTTTCCATTTAATCCCGGGCGTTCTTGGGTGAAAACTATTGGCGCACCCAGCTTCACCCTAATAAGCAATGCAACTATCAAAATAATAGGAGAAAATATAAGAATCAAAAATAACGCAAAAACCCTATCCATAAGCGGTTTCAAAAAGTTTCTATACATAATTTATCACCTCTTGATACATTTTTAAATACTCTCTTACGACAAATTCCACACTAAATTCCTCGCACACTCGCTCCCTACTTCTTTTTGCAAAATTCTCTCTTAAGGCTTCATTTTCTAAAAGTTCTAAAATCCTTTGTGAGAGAATCTCGCTATCCCCTATTGGCACTAAAAAGCCATTTTCTCCATCATTTACTACTTCTTTGCAACCTATGGCATTGGTAGTAACAATCGCCTTTTGCATACTGCAAGCTTCTAAAAGTGTGCGAGGTATCCCCTCACGATAGCTAGGCAACACAAATACATCACAAATCCCCATAAGCTCTCTAATATCCCCTCTCTCGCCTAGCCATTTTACTTGCTTATTTTCTCTTAAAAACTCTTCGCTAATAGGGGCAATATTGCCCTTATCAATCCCCCCCACAAACAAAAAAACCACATTTTCTTTTAATTTTTCTTGCACTTTTAGTGCTGCTTTATAATACTCTTCTACCCCTTTATGCACGATGGCTCTAGCCACCATAAGCACGACTAATTGTCCCTCTTTTATATCTAGCGTTTGCTTAAATGTGCTTTTTTCTTGTGCGTTTAATGGATAAAAAGCTTGGGTATTAACCCCTGAACCTCTTATTAAAATAGCTTTATTTTTGGGCAATAATCCCTTTTTAACATAGAGATTTAAATCATCTTCATTTTGAAAAAGAACCTTTTTAGCCTTTTTAAAAGCAATTTTGTTTAAAAACTCTAAAAACGCTACAAAGAGCTTTGTTTTAAATCCCTCTTTAATATAAAAGCTTCCAAGCCCTGTAACGCTGTTAATCACATTTTCTATTTTAGCAATTTTAGAAGCGATAGAACCATAAATATTTGGCTTTAGCATAAAGGTATGCAAAATATCGGGTTTTTCTTGCCTTAAAATCTTGGCAATATTAAGAAGTGTTTTAAACTCCCTAAAAGGATTCAAACTCCCCCTATTAATCTTATATTCTAAAGGTGTGATTTTATGCTCCAAAAAACGTGTAAAATAATCACCCCTAGGCACTAGAGCTATCACTTCATGTCCTTCTTTAACTAAAGCTTCCATAACAGGAAGCCTAAAACGATAAAGATTCATATCCGTATGGGATAAAAATATAATCTTCAAAATATAATTCCTCACTTAGTTTCTTATTAATTTATTATACTTAAAAAGAATAAAATTTTATGTTAAGCAAGAAAGCAAAATTTTAATGTGTTATAATTTCACAAAAACTAGAAGGTTAGGCTATATGGAAGAAGAATTTGAAAGCGAAGAAGAGTTTTTAACCAAACCTGATAACGAAGATGTTATACAAAAAGTCTGCAAAAGCATTGACCCACAAAATGGAGCTATTCAAGAATTAAAATATGGCAAAAGCAATGTGCTTTTATCCA
Organism: Helicobacter burdigaliensis; assembly: GCF_003670295.1. Taxonomy (GTDB): domain Bacteria; phylum Campylobacterota; class Campylobacteria; order Campylobacterales; family Helicobacteraceae; genus Helicobacter_D; species Helicobacter_D burdigaliensis. The sequence goes on along the minus strand of NZ_QXJG01000009.1, from coordinate 59,228 downwards.
CAAATTCTAAAATGATTACAGATAAAAATGGGCTTATTCATTCAGGGAATCTTTTTTCAAGCGCAGCATATTCCGCACTTTTAGCCGTCAATCACCCCCATGCTATCATAATAGGCGCAGAAGTAAAATTCTTAGCACCCATTGAACTAGGCAATGAAGTAGAATTTAGAGCTCAAACTTTACAAGAAGATACTAAAAAACGCGAAGTTAAAGTGGAGGGTTTTGTGTTAGATATTAAGATTTTTGATGCGATGTTTTATGTAGCAGTATTTGACAAGCCTGTCTTAAATCTACACATCACTAAAGAAATGGAAAAACAAATGAACTAAAAGGAAGAGTTATGAGGGTAGATTTACACAATCACACTTCACTTTGCAACCACGCAAGTGGCAGTATGGAAGAATATGTGCTAAAAGCCATAGAAGAGAAAATTGATATTTTTGGTTTCTCTTGCCACAATCCCATGGAATTTGACAAAGAATACCGCATGAAAAAAAGCGAAGTGGAAGGCTATCTAAAAGAAATTCAAAGATTGCAAGAAAAATACAAAGATAAAATCACTCTAAAAGCTGCATTAGAGATTGATTATCTTCCAAAATATCTTGATAAAAGCCTTTTTGGGCTAGATTTAGACTACACAATAGGGGCTGTGCATTTTTTAGACAATTGGGGATTTGACAATCCTGAATTTATTAAAGAATACGCAAAACGCGATATTAATTTATGCTGGGAACAATATTTTGAAGCCACAATTGCACTCGCCAAAAGTGGGCTTTTTGATATTGTGGCTCATATGGATTTACTAAAAGTCTTTAACCACCGCCCCACAAAAGATCTAAGAAGCTCCCTTGAAAAGACACTTAAAGAAATCAAAAAAGCAAATATGGTAGTAGAAATCAATGCTTCAGGACTTAGAAAAGAAGCAAAAGAGCAATATCCTAGCCTTGAAATTTTACAAATGTGCTATGAATTTGATATACCCATAACTTTTGGTAGCGACGCACATTCCATAGAACACATCGGCTTTAAAAGAAAAGAGCTAGAAGAGCTTGCTAAAAGCATAGGCTTTAGCAAATGTGCTACCTTTACCAAACGTGATAGGGAACTTGTAAGTTTTTAAGGAGAAAATATGAAAATTGCACTTATTTGTGACTCACAACTTTTAAATAGAAGTTTAGAAATGTATTTAAAAGATTATCTTACAAGTTACAAACTTTGTGATTTTATCGTAGCCACCAAGCCCACAGAAACGAGCAAGCCTATTTTTCTTATAGGAGATAGCAAAGAAGCACATCTAAAAAAGCCTTTTACTAAAGAATTGCTTTTGCAAAAATTACAAGAATTTTATCTCTCTTTTAAAACCCAACAAAGCCAAAAATCCGAGCAAGAAGAAAATGCCGATATAGAAAAAAATGAGATTATAGAAGCAAATTTAAATAGTGCAACCCTAGATTTACCTAATTTTTCTTCACAAGATTTACAAAGCATTGCAAAACCCTCACTTAACCAAGATTTAGAACGAGAAATTGATAGGCTTTTTACTCGCTTTTCTTGTGAGCTTAAAGAAATTCTTTCAAAATATGGATACTAAAATGGATAAAAAACCGCATCTAAAAATTATTGCCGGAAGATTCAAAGGAAAAAACCTCAAAATGGCTCCTATCAACATAACAAGATCTAGCAAATCCATTTTAAAAGAATCCCTTTTTAATACTCTAGCAAGCGAAATAGTCGGGATAAATTTTGTAGAATTTTTTGCAGGAAGCGGAAGCATAGGGATTGAAGCACTAAGCCGTGGTGCAAAATATTGCATATTTTTTGAAAAGCACAAAGAATCTTGTAAGATTTTAGAAGAAAATCTAGAAAATTTATGCCAAAAAAATGAATATAAAATCATTTTTGGTGATACTTTCTCTTCTTATGTAAATGCCTTAAAAGAGCTACAAGAAGATACAATAGGATATTTTGATCCCCCTTTTGATATTAGAGAAAATATGCAAGATATTTATGAAAAATGTTTTGATATTATCAAAAATCTTGATACAAATATTTTTAAAATTATTATATTAGAACATATTTCTAGCCTCTCTTTACCTAAAGAAATAGGTTCTTTTAAGCATTTTAAAACCAAAAAATTTGGCAAAAGCTCTCTTAGTTATTTCCTCTCTTAGCCTTAACTTGTTAAACTACTTGCAATGATAGTTTTAGTTCATCATGTTGCATTGCAAATATTTTTCCTTGTTTTAGCGTTTTAGATAATATGCATACCACTCTTCTAGTGCATACAAGCTCCAAAGCATTTTAGCCCTTTTTTCTTCTCCATATTTTTCACCCTTAAAACATAGATTATAAATTTCCTCTTTGCTAAGAAAATCACAAGCAATTTTACTATCGCTTAATCTATCCATAATAAGTTCTTTTAGTTCATAATTTACCCATTGTTTTAAAGGCACTTCAAAGCCTCTTTTGGGAGCATTTACAATTTCTTTATCTAAGTGGATTTGTGCTAATTTTCTTAAAAGATATTTGGTGGTTTTACCTCTAATTTTTAAATCATCACTTAGGCGTGGTGCAAACTCTACCATTTCTTTAGAAAGGAATGGCGATCGCCCCTCTAGTGAATTTGCCATCGTAGCAATATCCATTTTAGGCAACAAATCACTTAGTAATAAATTTTTAGAATCTAAATAAAGCATTTGTGAAAGCTTAGAAAGAGGTGCATTAAAAATCTCTGTTAATTCCTTTTGAAAATCATTATTATAGGAGTTTTCAAAGCTAAAATATCCGCAAAATATATCTGTTGTCGCAAGGAGATAATAAGCTAAAAAATCATTTTGATAGGCTTTTGCCATTTGCAAAAGGCGGTAAAAATAATTATAAAGCGATTTTTTTTCTTTGGGAGAGGGAAGCATATTAGACAAAAACCCAAAAGGCTTAATTTTTGAAACCAATAAATGCCCTACATAGCGTCTATATCCACCAAAAAGCTCATCAGCTCCATCACCATTTAAAACAACACTTAAATGCTTTTTGGCCTCTTTTGCCACATAAAAACTAGGAATTGCAGAGCTATCTGCAAAAGGGCGTCCATAATTTTGCAAGATTTTTTCCACATCGTTTTTTAAATTTGGGGTGATTTTTAGTGTGGTGTGGTTTGTGCCATAGGTTTTAGCTGTGATTTGTGCTAAATGCGATTCATCATAAGCACCGCTAAATGAAATAGTAAAGGTACGTAAATTTGGCTTTATCTTAGAAGCAAGTGCCACAATTAAAGAGCTATCAATCCCGCCACTCAAAAAAGCTCCCACTTCTAAATCTGAAGATTCTATACGCCTTTTAAGGCTTTGGATTAAAATCTCTTCACACTCTTTTATGGCTTCTTTTTCATCTGTAATTTTGGGCCTTAAATAATAATCTAAAAGATTAAAATAAGGCTTTATGCTAAGCTTATGATTACAAAGATCATACTCGCCATAAGAGGCGTTGGGGAGCGAATAGCAATTAAGATAGGGAGTGCCATCGTGATAAAAAAACCCACTTTGCAAAAAGAATTTTAAGCCCTCATAGTCTATTTGTAGCTTTTTAAAGCATAAAAGTGTATTTAACTCACTGCTAAAGGCTAAAGATTCTTTATCTTGATAGATAAAAAGAGGTTTTTTGCCCATTCTATCACGCACAAAAAAAACTTTTTGTTTTTTTCTGTCATAGATTGCAAAAGCAAACATTCCATCTAATTTTTCTAAAAAAGCCATTCCATATTTTAAATAAAGTGCTAAAAGGGTTTCTGTATCGCTACTGCTCTTAAATTCACAATCAAGCTCGTTTCGTAAATCTTTGTGATTATAAATCTCTCCATTAAAAACGATAACCGCCTCTTCTTTTTGCATAGGCTGGTGTCCGCATTCACTTAAATCCTGAATAGAAAGCCTTGCATGAAAGAGCGAAATTAGCCCTCCTTTGCTCATTTCATAAAAGCTTCCACTATCATTGGGCCCACGATGTGCCATAAAGGGATAAATTTTTTCTAAAGGGATTTTAGCCAAATTAATACTTCCTGCAATGCCACACATTTTATTCCTTTTTGACTTTATAAATTAAAAGATTTTTATTATCCTCTATAAGCTCCATTGCTTGATTGTCTTTAAAAGCCAACCAAGAAATGATATTACTATAAAAATAATCATTGTCCAATAAAAGGGTAAAATTTTGCAAACAGATTGTGGTTAAATCTAACCCATTTTGTGTTTGCAGGGCATAAAAATCCTCATAAATAGAATAGGTTTTGTGTGTGGTTGGAAGATTTAGAGAATCCTTTTTTAATAAGAAAAATTTATCTTTATATTTTTTTCCATTTAAAATATTGAGCGAAGAAAAAGAATCAATATTTTTCAATAAAGCAAGCATTTGTGTAGGTAAAACCCAATAAACATCGCCTTTTGGAATTAATAGGGGCTTTTCTTTTTCTAAGATTGTTTGAAAATCTTTAGGATTTGCTTTATAATCTTGCAATAAACTCTCATAAACAAAATTCCATTTTGATTTAGGCAATTCCTCCATTTTGCTTGCGAGTGCTAAAGAAAGGTTTTTAGCAAGATTGCTAGAAGAACTAAGCAAAATTAGCGAAATAGGATAATTAACTCCTCCTGAATGCCTACCACCATCTATTAAAATCGTGCCTTTTGTAAAATAAGAAAGTGCATAGCCATAATCCCACCAAGAAAATAAAATATCACCCTTTTTGATTTTTTGATCTAATGCCTTAAAACTTGAGATTATAGAACTATCCAAAATAGGTTTTGGAAGCGTATAAGAGAGATTAACAAGCACCAAAATAAAACAAAATGCACTAAAGATGAGTGTGGCTTTTTTCAAAAACTTTTGCAAAAAGACAAATATAACCACAAAACCTAATGCCAAAATAGGAGCTAAAAACATACTAAAACGCACACCAAGCTTAAAGCTTGCAAACCCCAAAAGACAAAAGGGGAGCAAAAGTGCAAAGGAATAAAAAGACTTTTTAGTAAAGTTATAAAACCCCAAAACTAAAAATCCAAATATGCCTAAAAAAAAGCTAACCATTCCACCTGATCTTGCAATAAGATTTGTAAAATTGCTAGGTGTAGTTTCTAAAATACTAGAAATAACAGAGGCATAAATATAATGCTTAGAATATTGAACCTTACCAAACAGATAGGCTTTGATTTGTGAGATTATGGGATTAAAAAGCCCAAAATAAAAACTAAAAATAAGCGCAATTAAAAAACCTATAAAAATTAATTTTTTAGAACCCCCCTTAAAAAGGCAAAGCAAAATAAATAATGCAAAAAAGCTAAAATAAGTCGGAACTAAAACAATTAAAAACAAAGAAGAAACTTGCAAAATCTCTAAAATAGAATAAGATTTTTTAAAATACAAAACAAAAGAGATAAACAAATAAAGCAAAAAGGATAAAAAAAGAATATTTTGCACTCCATTGTGCCAGATTGTCGCAAATAAGCCAAAGAGTGAGAAAAATATAAGATACTTGAAATTTGCTTTTAAAAGATGCAGATATAAAAACAAAAGGCTAAGCAAAGGCAAAGAAAGAATAAGCATATCTGTATCAAAATACCCAGCACCTGTGCGTTGGTAAAAATGCGGAGAACTAAGAGCTAAAAATGCCCCTAAAAATGCTAAAATTTTTTGCCCTAAAGTAGAAAACTTGGAATATTCTTTTAAAAGCACAAAGCACCAAATATATAGAATTACTCCAAAACTAGCCGAAGCAATCACGCTAAGAAAACTAAGGGTAAAAGAAAGCCCAAAAACTTTTGCAAAGATACCAGCAACAAACGATAAAAGCGGAATATCAAAAGAAAAAGATTCTAAAAATTCTTTCGTACTTTTGGCATAAAAATAAGAATCATAAGAAGTTAAGATAAGAGTGTCTTCAAAAAAATTTTTAGGATCTTTAGTAAGTGTATAATAATCTAATGTATGAAAAAAAATATGAAAAAAGATAAGTAGAAAAACAAAAATAAAATGATAATAAAAAGGATTTTTATATAAATTCTTAAGAAGCAAAGAAGCTCCCAAAAGAGAAGAAGAAAGATTATCTCTTTGAGAATTGTGGGCTTCTTCTTGCTTTGCGTTTTCCGTATTTTTTACGCTCAACAACTCTTGAATCTCTAGTAAGTAAGCCTTTTGGCTTTAGAATGCTTCTAAAGTTTGTATCATAAGCTACAAGTGCTTTAGAAATACCATGTCTTAACGCTTCTGCTTGTGCAGAATATCCACTACCCATTGTAACTGCTACAATATCCACACTTTTTTCTTGCTTAGTAAGTAAAAGGGGTTGCATTACTTTCATCTTGATAGCTTCATGTCCGCCTAGCCAACTATTTAAATTTGTATCATTAATGCTTAATTTCCCACTTCCAGGAGTTAGCCATACTTTTGCGATAGCTGTTTTTCTTTTTCCAGTTGCATAAATTTTTGCCATTTTGTTTCCTTACTTTGTTACTTGTGCAGTGTGAGGATGATTTGCATCACAATAAACTTTAAGCTTTTTAATCATTGCTCTACCAAGTTTTGTTTTAGGAAGCATACCGCGAACTGCTAATTTATAAAGCTTTTCTGGATGCTTTTCTAGCATTTCCTTAAGAGTTTTTGATTTTGTGCTACCAAAGTAACCTGAATGCGTAAAATACTCTTTATCCTCAAGCTTCATACCACTAAATTTTGCTTTAGGAGCGTTGATTACAATTACAAAATCTCCACAATCTACATTAGGCGTATAGCTTGGCTTATGTTTGCCTCTTAAAAGAGTTGCAATTTCTGTGATAAGGCGACCAAAAGTCTTGCCTTCTGCATCAAGAACAACCCATTCGCGTTTGATTTCAGTGGCTTTTGCCATTTTGGTAATATTCATAATTTTACCTTTCTTAATTAAATTTGCTTAAATTTCTAAAAAATGGAGCTAGAATTATAGCCAATATTTATTAAATATTGCTTAATTTAAGTTTTATTTTATTGTTTTTATAAAACTATAAAAAAATTTAAATTTTGGCTAAATTCTTGTGAGTTATAATGCAAAATAGCAAAAATATCCACAAAAAATAAATCCACTCCATAAGGGTTTGGAAGCTCAAAAATCACAGCTTTGTATTCATAAGATTTGAAATTGTATTCAAATTTCCCTACATGGTTTTCAAAAGTAATCTTCTTAAGTTTTAATCTGTCTTTTATGATTTCAATAAAGCTTTTTGTATAAAAACTTAGCCAAATTTGCCTTTGATGCAAAGAAATTAAATGATCATTTTGTGCTTTTGCCTTAAAAGAAAGCAACAATAAAGCACCCCCTATAACTATTAGCATAAGCACTGGCAACAAAACAAGTGCTTTTTTAAAAAACATAAGAAAACTCCTCAAAAAGCAAAATATCACTCAAACATAATTTTTGATTCTTATCAAAGCTATCTTTGGCGCAGAGGCTAATTACAAACCCTAATTTGTGCTTTGTGATATTAAAGCTTAGAATATCTTTGGCTAGAATCTCTAAACCCTCGCTAGATTGCATAAAAAGTGCATTTTCTTTTAAAAAAATTTTTGCTTTAGAATCGCTTTTTAGAAGATAGATTTTTGGATAAATTTTAACTTTTTCTCCATTTTTGATTACACTCAAAATAAAAGCTGGCAAATCCAAAACAATATACCCAAAATCCAAAGCTACAATTTCTGCCACAACAGCGTTCTTATCAATATTTTGCTGCTTTTCATCTCCAAAAAACAAAATTGCATATTTGGCTTTTTTAAAAAGAGTATTACAAATATTTTGCCCCAAAGTGCTAGAAAAAACTAGAGGTTTAGCTTCTAGTTTATGATTTTTAAATTTTATGTTTTCTAAAAAACCACTAAAACAAGGATAAGAATAACCCTCTAAAAAAGTAAAATCATAAAGCGGTATCCAAAACTCTACAAAATTTGGAGTAAATTTCATATCCTCTAGCAAACCCATTCGCAAATAGTTTTTTAAAATCTGCAAAGAAGTTTTTGTTTGCAATGTCAAAAAATAACTCCTATCCTCTAAAATCTTAAACTTTTGAATCTCTAAAAAGCTAGAACCAAAAACTCCTATAAAGATTCCAAAAACAAAAAGCACAATCAAAGCTTCCAAAAGACTAAAGGCTTTCATCATCTTCTTTTAAAAACAAATAAGGCAATGTGCTAGAAAAACTAGAGAGATAAACGCACCCCTTTTGCCACGTGCTACAATAAGAAACATTTTCTAAAATCCCCAAAGTTTCACTTGCAAGCCCTTGAGAATTATTGTATTCCCTAAAATAAGAGCTTTGCAAAAAACTATTAAGCACAATCCCAAGCAACACAAGTGCTAACAACAACTCTATAAGACTAAAAGCTTTTTTTATATCCGTCATTTTGCATTCCTATTCAAAAGTAATTTTCTTAAAATAAATCATATTTAAGTTTATTAGGGTAGTATATCCAAAAAGTACGTTTTTAAGGAACATTTTAAGTGGTAAATTATTTTTCTCTTAATGAAATTATCTTTTATTCTTTAGAGCTAGAGGCAAAAGAGGAAGATTTGCAAGATTTGCTGGAAGAAAAAATCTGCCTTATTTTGGGACTAAATAGAGAATGTGAGTATTTTTTATCCTATTGTTATAAAGATAAAAAATACCATTGCGTGCTTATAAATAAAGACGAGCTTGAAAATGATTACAAAAATACAAGCTTTCTTACAAGTCCTATTTTTGTGCTTCAAGCACTCTATACACAAAAGGGTTTAAGTGCGTTTATTTTAGAAGAATCAGAAAAATTAGCCCTTCTTTTAGTAGAAGATTCCAAGATTATTTTTTATGAACTTTTAAAACTAGAAGAAATTTACTCCATCTTTAAAAAACAAAAAGAGCCTTTTAATCTTTATTATTTTTCTTTAGATAAAGAGTATAATGAGAAAATATTAGAACTTCAAAATACTTTCAATCAAGAAATCAAATTTATAAAAAATTGCTTTAAAAAAGAGGAATTAGAAAAGAAAAATGTGCCAAATTTTAGCCCTCAAAAAAGCAAATTAGAAATCTTTAAAAAGCTTTATTTTAGGTATTTTTTATTATTTTTTGTAAGTTTTTTATTGTGTTTTATGCATCCTTTGTATTTTTTAATCTCAAATCTAATCTTAGAGAATAAAAATCAAGAAATTAGCCACAATCTTCAAGCCTTAAATTTAGAATTAAATCTAAAAAATGAGAAAAAAAGCAATGAAGAAAAAGCAATTTTAAAAGTCAAAGAAGAATTGCAAAATTTAAAGCAAGTTTATCTAAAAAATAAAGAATATCTTTCATCTATCAATCCACAAAAAACCTATTTTCTTTCAAGCTTTATGGAGATTAATGGGCTATTTTTGGAAAAAAATATAAAAATAGCCTTTTTAAATTATAGAAACAAAAAGTTTTCTTTTTTGCTGTTTGGGGAAGGGTTTTATTCTCTCTTTCCACAAATTGAAAAGTATGCCAAAGTATTAGATTTTAGCGATATTTCCCCTTATTATTATCTACATTTGGAGGCAAAATGAAAATGCTAAATTTTATGATTTTAGAAGAATTTTTAAAAGGGCGTTCTAAAAGAGAGCTTATTCTTTTAGCTTTATTGATACTCTCTTTAAGCATCTATTTAAATCTTTTCATCATCTACCCCAAAATATTTCAAAACTATGAGTTTTCACTAAACAAAAATGAAAATTTGAACTTCAAAATACAAGAATTACAAGAAAAGCTAGAAACAAAAGAAGAGTTAGATTACACAAAAACACAAGAAGCCCTAAAAGACTTAAAAGAAAAAATACAAGAGCAAAACGAACAGATACAAACCTATAAAAATGGCTATTCTTCTTTAAATGTTTTGCTTTTTGAACTTAGCAACAAAAAGCTCTCACAAATTAGCATTCACAAAGAGAGTGAAAAAATTATTCTTGAAGGGATTTTAGATTTTAATACACTTTTTGATTTAGTTTTAGAGATAGATAGGGATTTAAATTTTACACAAATTTCCTCTTTTAGCGTCTATCCTAATTTTAACAAACTTGAATTCCACCTATCTTTATCCGATTTAAAAGAAGATTAGATGAAGATTATTATTTTTTATCTTTTAATGACTTTTTTAGCAGTTTCCAAAGCAGAATCCAAAAGGGTGGATAATTTTCTTTATTTTGCTCCCTCTTCTTTAGCACATAGTGCTTTAAACCTAGAGGCGATTTTAGATAAAAGTGTCAAGATTAATGGAGTTTGGCTACATTTAGGAGAAAAGTTCGCAAACAAAAAAATAGTTTTGATTTCCTATCCATGCATAGAACTTTCTTATGAAGAAAAAATTGAAAAACTATGCTTTAAGGATAATTTTAAAGGCAAAAAATGAAGATTTTTCTATTATTTTTTAGTTTTTTGGGACTTATTTTTTCTTGTGAAAATAGAGTTTTTGATTTGCATATAGAGCATTCACAGGTTAGCATTCAAGAGCTACTAACTTATCTAGCCAAAGAATGCTCTTTTAGCGTGGTTTATGATGAAGAAGGGATTATAGATAGGCTAGATAAAAAGTTGCCTATTGTTAATATCAAAAAGGGTGAGCTAGATTATATCTTTGATTTATTATTTAGCATAGCAAATCTGCATTATTCTTATGAAAATAATAAGCTAGAATTAAATATCTTACAAACTAAAACCTTTAAGATTAATTATCTTGGGACAAATAGAGAGGGTAGCTCTAGCACTTCTGTGCTTATCAATAAAGATTCTAAAGAACAAAATTTTAATGAGACAGGAACGCAAGGTTTTAGCAAATCAGGAGTAGATATTACTAGCTATGATGGATTTAACTTTTGGGAAAATATCAAGCAAGAGCTAGAAGATCTTTTAGGAGAAAATGTAGGGATTACAATCAATAAAGGAGCGGGACTGATTAGCATAAAAGGGGAGCAAAAGCAACTAAAACTAGCAAAAACTTATATGGATACTTTACACAAAAGACTACAAGCACAAGTAATGATTGATGTGCAAATCTTAAGCATTTTACATAATGATACAAATACCACAGGTATAAACTGGGAAGGACTTTATGGACTACAAAATATCAATATTTTAGGGGCAAATGAAAATCCAAATTTAGGTGGGGAAGGAAATTTAGGTAATAGTAGCGGGATTAATATTATAGGTGGCACTAAGGCAAGCAAAGCATATGGGTTAAATATCGTGCATCAAGGACTAAGCTTAAATGAGATTATAAAGTATTTACAAACTTATGGAGAGGTAACCTCTATCTCAAATCCCAAAATTTTGACACTCAACAATCAACCTGCAATGATTAGCGTGGGAGATATTTTGCGTTATAAAAAAAGCACGATTTATCAAAACACAAATGCACAAACTACACTCACCAACAAAGATAGCGAATATCCTAGCATTTTTGCTGGGGTTTTGCTAGATATTACACCTTTGATTTTTGGCAATGAAGTGATTTTAAAGATTAATCCTTCCATTACAAAAACTAAAGAAAACAGAATAAATCTCCCCACTCTCGTATTTGAAACCCCACCAAACCTTACGACAAACCAACTCTCTTCAATGATTAAAGTAAAAGATAAAGAAAAAATCATTTTAGGAGGATTAATCTCAAATATCAAAAGCCAAAAGCAAAATAAGATTCCATTGCTTGGGGATTTGCCCTTGCTTTCTTATGTTTTTTCTTATTCACAAAGCATTCAAAACAAAGAAGAAATTGTCTTTATCATAGAGCCAAAAATCATTCACAAAGAGCCACCCACGCTAAAATCACTAGGCTATGAAATACTAAAGGATTGAAATGATAAAACTTGCTTTAAGCCTCTTATTTTTTGGATTTTTATTGATAATCTTACCCTTTGTTGCAACTTTAGAGCAAAAATCCTCTAAAATTGCCCACAAAAAACCTTTAAAAATCACAAAACCTTGCTATTATGTAAAAGTGCAAAATCTAAATTTAAGAGAGGCACCTAGTTTAGATTCTACAATTTTAAAGCAACTGCCCTTAAACTCACAAATTTGTAAATATGAAAGCCTAGAGAATGATTTTTTAAAAACACAAGAGGGTTATGTGTATTTTGAATACCTCTCTCTTTTTCCCCTAAAAGATTCTAAAAAAGAGCAAAAAACTTCGCCCAACATTACACTTAAAAGTTATAAAAAAGAAATGGATTGGTTTAAAAAGGCAGAAATTGCCTTAAAAAGCAGAGATTATAAACTAGCCAAAAGCCTTGCATACAAACAAAATTTAAAAAATCCTTTAGATTTTAGAAGCTATGAGATTTATGCAAAAACCCTTTATGAAGAGGGCGATAAAGAGGAAGCTAAAAAGCTTTTAGAAAATGTTTTAAGCTATGAATTTGATGAGAAATTACAAACCCTATTAAATAGCTTTCAAGAGGTAATTTGATGTTTGTGTTAAGAGAAATTGAACTAGGCGAAATCAATTTAGAGATTGCAAAGCTTTTAAATTTGGAGCAAATGAAGCATTTTGGTGCGATTTGCTTGGATTATAGGGAAGAGCATTTGCAAATTGCGCTTTTAGAATCTAGCAAAGAAGAAGCAGAAAAAACCCTCCCTAAAATTTTAAATCCGTATAAAATACAATTTTTTTATATCACAAAAGAGAATTTTCAAGAGATTTTGCACTTTTTAGAAATAGAACAAAATATCGCTCTAGCTTTAGAGGAAATCCCAAAAAGTGATCTACAAAACAAAGATTCCAAAGTTATTTTTTTGCTTGAAAATATTATGCAAGATGCTATTTATAAAGGGGCGAGCGATATTCATATAGAACAAACCTCTAAAGAATGCAAAATTAGGTTTAGACTAGATTCTGTGCTTGTTGATAGATTGAATTTACCTAGCTATTTAAATGCGCCCTTAATGCTTTGCCTAAAACTTTTTGCAAATCTTAATATCGCAGAGGTTTCCTTGCCACAAGATGGGCGGTTTTCTTACTTGCTAAAAGACACAAAAGGAGATAAAAGAAATTATGATTTTAGAATCTCTACACTTCCTCTTGTTGAAGGAGAATCTGCTGTACTAAGGGTGCTTGATAACAAAAGTATAGTGCTTCCTTTAAAAGAGCTTGGACTTTCAAAAGAGGAGCTTGAAAAGATTTTAAAAATGGCTCATTTACCTTATGGATTTGTGCTCATAAGCGGACCCACAGGCAGCGGCAAAAGCACAACTTTACATGCAATTTTAAACCAAATCAAACATAAAAATTTAAAAATCATAAGCCTTGAAGACCCAGTAGAATACCGCTTAGAAAATATCACGCAAGTTGCTATCCATAAAGAAATAAGCTTTGCTTCTGTGCTTAAAAATATTTTGCGTCAAGACCCAGATGTGATTATGATAGGAGAAATCAGAGATAAAGAAACACTACAAGTGGCTTTGAGGGCTGCATTTACGGGGCATTTGGTATTTTCTACGCTACATACAAATGACGCATTAGAAGCAATCCCTAGACTTATAGATATGGGAGTGGAGCAATATTTTTTAAAAGAAGCATTAAGCGGGGTAATCGCTCAAAGACTTTTAAGAAAATTATGCCCTTTGTGTAAAGTCAAAGTTGGAGAATTTTACAAAGCTAGAGGTTGTGTAAAATGCAATTTCACAGGATTTAAAGGTAGGGTTGTGATTGCAGAGATTTTACTCATGAATGAAACACTAAAAGCTTTTATTGACAATAAGCTTAGCAAAGAAAAAATATTAGAAATCTTGCAAAAAGAGGGAGATTATTCTCTTTTGCAAAAGGCACTTTGCAAGGCTAAAAGCGGTATAACTTCACTAAAAGAAGTGTATAGGGTGGTAAAGTAAGTGCAAAAATATGAAATCCTCTATAAATATAAGGGTAAAAAATTTCGCACACAAAGAAGTGCAAAAAACAAAGAAGAAATTGAAAATTGGCTAGTTTCAAACCATTTTATTGCCTTAAAAATCACACCAAAAGAATCCTTTTTGTCTTTTAGTAAAAACCCATCTACTAAAGATATACTGGATGCATTTTATCAGCTAAATTTATGCCTTAGAGCAAAGATAGCCCTTGAAATATCCTTGCAAAGTATTATAGAGCATACAAAAAATCAAAAATTACAGCAAAGATTTTTGTCAATTCTTTTTAAAATAAAAGAAGGAAAAAATCTATCGAGCGCTTTTAGAGAGACAGGATTTGAAAGCTTTATTTGTGCTTTAATAGAAGTAGGAGAACAAAATGGAAAAATAGAAGAAATGCTAAGCTATGCTATTTTGTCTTTAAAACTACAAAATAAAAATAAAAAGGCACTTTTTAGGGCGCTCTTCTACCCATTTTTTGTGGTAATTATTATGCTTTTAGTCTTTTTGGGGATTGTGATTTTTGTCTTACCGGAGTTTGAAAATCTTTTTATGGATTTAGGGGCAAATTTACCCACTGCTACCCTTAGCCTTTTATTTATAAAATCTTTAGTAATAGATTATGGATTTTTCAGTTTTGTTTGTATGATGGGTGCTTTTTTGCTCTTTAAAGGTGCATATTTAAAGATAGAAAAATTTGCAAATTTTATTGATTTTTATATGCTTAAAATTCCTATTTTTGGGGAGATGATTTATTATTCTCAAATCCATACATTTTTTGTATTGTTTTATTATTTAACCCAAAGTGAAGTGCCTATAAAAAAGCGTTTAGAGTGTGCAAGTGGGGCAATTTCTAATAAGTATTTAAAAAAGCGTTTGGAGATTGTATATTTAGAAATAGAAAAAGGCATTTCGCTTTCTTTAGCTTTTAAAAAAGCTCAAGTTTTAAACTTACAAGCACAATCCCTTTTGCATTCCATTAGAGATGGCAAGGGTTTATTAAGCGCACTTAGTATTATCAACGAACTTTATGGAGAGATTTTAGAAGATAAGACAAGCGTTGTAATTGCAAGTTTAGAACCCCTTGCTATTTTGTTTTTAGGGGTTTTGGTGCTGTGGCTTGGGCTTGGGATTTTCTTGCCACTTTGGGAATTGCCTATGCAGCTTAAAAATTTCTAGGCAATTTTACTCAATCTTTTTATAAAATATTCAATGCTTTCTATTTCACTTTTTGTGCTTGTAGCCTCCCCATGTCCAGGGAAAATAGGAGTATCTTTGCATTCTTTAATATTTTGCAAAAAACTTTGCAAACTTTGTAGCATCACTTTGTGTGAAGAATAAGGAAAATCACTTCTACCTATGCAGTTTAAAAAGATAAAATCCCCGCTAAAAATCACTTCCTCTTCTAAATTTTTTTGATGAGCCAAAGTAATAATACTGCAACCTGGAGTATGCCCGGGATATGCAGTAAATTTGATATTAAATGCACCAAAACTAAAGGTATTTTGCCTATTTATATTATAAGATTCTGAAGATTTTAGGTTTATTTCCTCATTCTCTTTAGCCCCCACTAAAACATCAGGCTTTGAACTAGGAAGCCCCGTGCTAAAGCAATCACTAGTCAACATAAAAGCATCTTCATAAGGGCAAAGTAAAGGGATTTGTAATTTTTCTTTTAGCTCTTTATTGCTCCACACATGATCAAAATGCCCATGTGTGTTTAAAATACACAGAGGATTCTTTGCATTTTCTAAAACCCAATTTGTCGCATTAATGCCCGGATCAATAATAAGAGAGGTTTCATCTTCTTTGTTAAAGGCCAGATAGCAGTTTGTTTGGTATTCGCCAAAAGGCTCTCTTAGAATATAAAAGTATTCTGTTTCAAAAATTTTCATTATTATGCACCCTTATATTTTTTAAAATCTTATCATAAAGTTGCTTGTGGCAGTTTTAGCTTTGTTACCTTTCTTATAAAAGTAAAAAGATTCTTGCCTAAAATTATTTAAAAATGTGCTTTTCTTTGTTATACTCTTTAAAACTATATCTAAAATCTTAAGGAAGAAATTATGAAAATTACCTACACTCTTACAGATGAATCCCCAGCCCTTGCGACCTATTCTTTTTTGCCAATAGCAAAAGCTTTTTTAAATCAAGCAGGAATTAGTGTTGAAACCTCTGATATTTCGCTATCCGCTAGAGTTTTAGCACAATTTACAAATGCTAAAGATGAGCTAGGCTATCTTGGAGAATTAGTCCAAAAAGAAAATGCAAACTTGATTAAAACCCCTAATATCTCCGCTTCTATTCCACAACTAAAAGCAACTATCAAAGAATTGCAAGATAAGGGCTTTAATGTGCCTTCTTATCCTGATAATCCAACCACAAAAGAAGAACAAGAAATTAAGGAAAAATACCAAAAAGTATTAGGTTCTGCGGTTAATCCCGTGCTAAGAGCAGGAAATTCTGATAGGCGTTGCACCAAAGCGGTTAAAGAATATGCTAAGAAAAATCCTTACCGCGTTGTGCCATTTTTGCCTACTTGCAAAAGCAAGGTTTCTTATATGAAAGAGGGAGATTTCTTCTCCAATGAAAAAGCTGTGCTTATCAAAGAAGACACAGAAGCTAGGATTGAATTTATAGGAAGCAATGGGACAGAAGTTCTAAAAAAGGGGCTAAAACTAGAAAAAAATGAGATTTTAGATGCAACTTTTATGAGTGTTGCGCTTTTGAGTGCATTTTATAAAGAGCAAATTGAAGATTGCAAAAAAGAAGATTTATTGCTTTCTTTGCACTTAAAAGCAACAATGATGAAAGTAAGCGATCCTGTGATTTTTGGATATGCGATTAGAGTTTATTTTAGTGAGCTATTTAGTGAGTTTAAAGAAGAGTTTGAAGCTTTAGCTATAAATCCTAACAATGGAGTAAGCGAGCTTTTAAGCAAGATTGAAAACTCCCCTAAAAAAGAAGCAATTCTGAAAAAATATAATGAAATTTTAGAAAAAAGTGCTCCACTTTCTATGGTAAATTCTGATAAAGGAATTACAAACTTGCATGTGCCAAGTGATGTAATTGTAGATGCTTCTATGCCTGCAATGCTTAAAAATGGTGCAAGATTATGGGATAAAGAGGGCAAGGAAAAAGATACAAATGCGTTAATTCCAGATAAAACTTATGCAACAATTTATGAAGCCGTGATTGAAGATTTAAGAAAATTTGGCACGCTAGTTCCAACCAAGCTAGGAAGTGTTTCTAATGTAGGCTTAATGGCTAAAAAAGCACAAGAATATGGCTCACATGATAAAACTTTTATCGCAAAAGAAGATGGGATTTTTAGAATCGTAGATGCAAAGAATAATGTATTATTAGAACACAAAGTGCAAAAAGGGGATATTTATAGAGCCAATGAAGCAAAATATGATGCGGTGCTAAACTGGATTGATTTAGGAATACAAAGAGCAGATATTACTGGAAGTGAGGCGATTTTTTGGTTAGATTCTAAACGCCCAAGCAATAAAATTATGATAGATTTTGTAGAAAAAAGATTGCAAGAGTGTGGTAAAAAAATCGCAATTTTACCTCCAAAAGAAGCGTGTTTGAGAAGTTTAGAGCTAATTAGAGCTGGAAAAGATGCTATTTCAATTAGTGGAAATGTATTAAGAGATTATCTAACCGATCTTTTTCCCATTTTAGAGCTTGGGACAAGCGCAAAAATGCTCTCCATCGTGCCAATGCTAAATGGTGGGGCGATGTTTGAAACAGGAGCGGGTGGCTCAGCACCTAAGCAAGTAGAGCAATTAGTAGAAGAAAACCACTTGCGTTGGGATAGTTTGGGTGAGTTTTTAGCGCTTCAAGCAAGTTTAGAGTTTTTTGCATTAAAAAACAATCACGCAAAAGCCAAAGTTTTAGCAAATGCACTAGATGTTGCAATAGGAAAATGGCTAGAGAATAACAAAGCTCCTTCGCGCAAAGTAGGTGAAGATGACAATAGAACAAGCCATTTTTATCTAGCATTATATTTTGCAGAAGCCCTAAGCGTTCAAAACGAAGATAATGCTACAAAAGAATTTTTTACTAAAATCTCCAAAGAGCTAAAAGACAATGAAGAAAAAATACACAAGGAGTATTTAAACGCCCAAGGAAGTAAAGTGGATTTAGGCGGATATTACAAGCTAGATGATGCAAAATGTGATAAGATTATGCGTCCTAGTGCAACTTTTAATGCAATTATAGAAAAGATTTCTAAGGGCAATTAATTGCCCTCTCTTTAGATTTAAAAACTTTATAAATTTAAGAAAGTTCTAGCTTCTTTACAATCAAAAATCTAGCGATTAAATACATTCCTACACAAAGAATAAGAGTTTTAATTCCTTGAAAACCAAAAAGAGTAAAATTGTTTATATAGCTTAAAGAATCCACAATGCTATCTGCAAGAGAAATACCAAAAACTACATCCACAATAGCAGAAACAATCCCAAAAACAAAACTAATACAAAAATAAATCAAAAGCCCAATAGGAAATACAAAAGAATTAATATGCCAAATATTAAGAAGCGTAAGTGTAAGCAATATCATCACTAAAAAATTGCCCGTATTTACCACCCAATAAAAGCAAAATAGCAAAATATCGCCTATGCTAAATTCATTTAAAGTTTTAAAAACTTCTGTATAAAATTCTGTAAGTGTGCCTTCACTAAAAGAAGAAACTACCTGCATAAGGCAAAAAAGATAAAATAAACTTGCACAAGCTATGCAAACAAGATTACTTAAAATTTTAGCAAGTAAGATATTATCTAGCTTTATAGGCAAAGACAAAAGCAAGCTTCCATAAGCACCAAAAAGATATTTAGAAAAAGAATTAATCACGCTCACAACAACCACAATAAGCAATCCCACAAAGCTAAGCAAGGCACCAAGTATTGCAAACCAAAAGGGAAGCACCACAAAAATCCCTAAATCCTTACTAGAAGCTTTAAAAGAAAGCTCTTCTAAGCCTATTTTCCCATAGATAGAAATGATTAGCATACAAACTAGATAAAGCACACTCACAACTATATAAGGCAAATACATATTTTTTAGTTCATATTTTAATAGCTTAATCATCCAAAATACTCCTTAAAAGCGTCATTAAGATTTTTAGTGGGGCTAGTAATCTCGCTTAAAGGTTTATGCAAAAAGGCATTTCCATAGCTTATAAAAATCACCTCATCTAAAATGTGCTCTACATCTAAAAGCAAATGTGTAGAGATTAAAATCGTGCTATCGCTTCTATGGTTTTGCAAAATAAGCTTAAAAATCTCCTCTCTAGCAAGTGGATCTACCCCAGCTATGGGTTCATCTAAGACATAAAGCAAAGCATTTCTGCTAAGAGTTAAGATTAAAGAAACTTTTTCTTGATTTCCTTTGGAGAGGGATTTTATTCTAACTTGCAAGGGTATTTGTAAATCTTTAAAAAGTTTATGGGCTTTTTGCAAATCAAAATCGCTAAAAAAGTCTGTATAAAACTCACAAACCCTCTGCACACTCCATTCTGTTGGAATATGGTTTTTATCGGGCAAATAAGCAATATCTTTGCGTGAAAAATCGTTGATTTTTTCTCCATTTAGTAGCACTTCCCCACTTTTTAATTGCTTCAAAAGTCCTAAAATCACTTTCATAAGTGTGCTTTTCCCACTTCCATTGGGGCCTAAAAGTCCTATGATTTTACCCTTTTGTAAATGCAAATTCACATTATCTAATGCAATAGTGTCTCCATAGGCTTTAGTTAGATTTTTAATCTCTACCATAAAACTACCTCCTATATTTTGATAACTTTTGGAGCTAATTTAGCTATTTTTTAAAGGGAAGCGTTGTTAAACTTCCCCTTTTTTATAATTTTGGATACTTATAGGATTTTTGTTTTTAAAAACCTTGCGGGTATTCACTTAAAGACTTGCCATTAATCTTAACATCAGGAAATAAGTCTTTTATAGGATTATAATCAAGGCTAACTTCAATCTTATACTCTTTACCACTAACACTAGCCATAGAATCAAGTTGTTCTAAATCTCTGGTTGTGTATCTTCCAAAGTTTGCTAACTCGCTAAATTTGCCCTCACTCAAAATTATGGCATTTAGCTTTGTATTTTCTTGTTGCACTTGTGCGTCTGCTTTGATACTTAGATCTTTTTTGTTGATTTTAGTTTGGAAGTCTAAACTTATACCAACGACCTCTTTAAGAATTGCTTCTAACACACCAAAATCTTGATAGTTTAAAAATCTCTCCCAAGCTTTTGCATTAATATCTTTTAGGCTAAAGACTAATTTAGGGCTTGTAAGCTCTACATCTATCGCTTCTTCGCCATCTTTAAAGCTTAGAGTTTTTGCATTTGTTTTGGTATTCATTGTCATTTTATCATCTTTTAGGATTATGTCTGCACTAGATTCTATCTCTTGGAGTTTAAGCTCTGCATTTAGCTCATACATCGCATCTACATTCACAAATTCCAAATTTTTCAAACTCGCTTTAGATGTGCCCTCTACTAATTTAGTATCAAAAATTGATGTAGGTTCTGTATTGCTTTGTGTGATTTGTAGCTTTTCTAACAAAAGCTTGCTATTTGCGTTATTCCCACTCTTTCTTTGCCTTTCTTCTATTAAACTAATGTAGGGAATATCAGCATTTACACTTTTTAAAAGCAGAGGATTCTTGCCATCTAAAATCATAGTTAAACTCATAGGTTTAATTTCCACTTTTTTTGTTCTTGGTTCATATTGCTTTCTTTCTTCTAGGTGTGAAAACTCTCCGCTTGCCATTCTAACTTCCCAATCAAAGAAAGTTTTAAACCCCTCAATTTCTAAAAGATTCTCACTTTTAATCGCTTGGGCTAATTCTTTATTTTCTTTTTCTAAGCCTTCTTTTGTTAAAACCGCTTTAAAGCGTTTGGATAAGGGGAGATTATAATAAGTGATATTTCCTTCTAAAAGCTTTGTTGGTTTATCATAAAATTGTGTTTTTGTCATTAATGAAAATTTTACGCTAGAGCTTAAAAAGCCTTTTTGGTAATCTTCAAATTCCAAAAAAAGATCAGAACCAGCATACAACAAACCCGCCATTTGTTCGCGTAAAACTCTATTGTTTTCTGCTTGTTTTATGATTAATCCTTGCCACATTTCAGGGCTAGAAGCGACTTTTTTAAACTCCTCATGTGCTTTGGCATTTAGCCCCTCAATATAAAAGCTAGAGCCAAAAAAGCCCACTACTAACACCACAACCACTGCAATAAGTTTTTTCATTTTTATTCCTTTTGTGTTAAATTTTATCTCTCCAAACTAATTGATAAGCATCTCTAAATCTCTAAGTCCTAAGGTTAGCGTTTTACTGCCTCCTTTTTATATGCTCAAGTATTTATGCAAAGATAGGTTATAATTAAGTAATTGTATCTTCTAAAGTTTTGCACCAGTTTTAGATAAGCTAGAGCCCAATAATAATGCAAAAATAAAGAAGTCTAGCAATATTTTTCCAAAACCCTACCTAAAAGATTCCTATTTTACGATTAAAATAGGAATGGGTGATTTTTCAGAAAAGCTATTTTGGTTGCTTGAAAATACCTTATTCCAAAAGCTATCTTCACTTTGCCCAATCACTAATAAATCAAAATCTTTTGCATAATTTAGCACCTCTACTACAGCCTCACCCTCTAGGAGTTTTTGCTCGATATTTACGCCCTTATCTAAAAAGATCTTGCTAAAATCTTCTAAGAGTTTATCGCTAACTTCTGCTTCCTTTTTCTCTATTTCTTCATAGGCTGCAAGTGCGGCTTCTCCATAGAGCATAATGGGAGTTTTTACATGGATTAGCGTAATGGAGCAATCCTCTCTATCTCCAAAAAAATTTACAATAAAATCTGCTGCTTTTTGACAAGCCTTAGTATCATCCACTGCAAAGAGAATCTTTTTCATTTTTACTCCTTTTTAAGCAAACATTTATTTTATAAAAATAAGCTTAAATCTAGTTTATAAAATTGCATTTTTTATCACCAAAAATAAGCTTAAAAGGAAGCACTTGTATTACTTTGTTAGCCTCACCACATAAAAAGTCTTCACCAAAAATAGCAAGTGCATTACTAAGATGGAGTGGGAGAGTTTGTGAAGAACCATATTTGCCTTTTTGCGTAAGTTTAAAGCCCTCATTATTAATAATTCCTAGCATTGCGTCCATTCTGTTTTTTAGAGTAAATTCTTCATAAATTTTTATAGGAATGCTTTGTAAAAAATGTGCTCTAGCACCGCTAAGATTTTTTAAAAATGGCACAATTAAAAATCTTAAAAGCACAGCTCCAGCAAGGGGATTCCCCGGAAGTGCTATAATAAATTTATTTTGCATTTTGGCTACCATTATAGGCTTTCCAGGGCGGATTTTAATGCTTGGGATTAAAAGTGTGGCGCTTCTTTGCAAAATCTCTCGCATAAAATCAGCTTCCCCCTTACTTGCCCCTCCGCTTGTGATAATCACATCATAAGGGCTTTGTAAAACTTTAGAGATTTTTTCTTTATCGTCTTTTAGCACCCCTCCATAACTAGCATTCATTCCAAAGCTTTTAAGTGTAGAAACAATCATTGTGGCATTAGAATTGTGGATTTGATGGGAGCTTGAAACTTCCCAAGGCTCTTTTAGTTCATCTCCACTTGCAAACACTCCTATTTTTAGCTTCTCATATACACTAACATGGCTAATCCCTTGTGTTGCAAGAAGCATAAGTGCATTTTCATCTAGCTCTTCTCCTGCTTTTAGTAAAATTTCCCCTTTTGTGATTTCTTCGCCCTCTTTTCTAATGTTATTCCAAATTTTTCCTTGCTCTTTTACAAAAATAGAATCTTTATTAGAAAATCCACCTTCAATCTCTTCAAAAGGGACAAGACTATCCGCACCCTCTGGCACTTTAGCCCCTGTCATAATCTTCACACACTCATCCTCTTTTAAAAGAATTTCTTTCTTGTCTCCTGCAAAAATGCTTTCTTTTATTTTTAGTTCCCCTTGTGCTTTATGGCTAAAAGCAAAACCATCCATCGCAGCACTATTAAAAGAAGGCATAGATTTTTGACAAATTTGATCTGTGGCAAGATAGCGATTTTGTGCTTCTAAAAGCGGTAGAATTTCTACATTTGGCTTAGATTCCACACTCTCTTCTAAAACCTTAATTGCCTCTTGTAAACTTAAACTCTCTATTTTTTCTTGTGCCATTTTTTCTCCTTATTATTGCATTGCTTGAAATTGCTTGTATTTAAATGCAATCTTTTTAGCAACGCTTTGAATATCAAATTCCTTACAAAAACTAAGGCTTAAAAACTCTCTTGCTTCTTCTGTATCAAAGCCCATAAGACGCAACACAAAAGAGGGTTGCATAAAGCCAAAAAGACATTCTTGTCCATTAATACAAGAAATATCTTCTAGCATTAAAGCTTGAATGAGATTTCTTGCTTTATTGTCTTTGAGCCTTATAGCAAGGGTATTTTTGGGTGTTTTAAAGCTCAAAACTAGAGAATCTTGCAAAATATCTTTTAAGGCATTAAAAAAATCTGGTGCATAATCTTGTTTTAAAGGAGTGTGCTTTTTAATGGATTCTAAAAATGCCCTATAAAGTCCAAAAATCTCCAAATAAAGCTCATTAAAATCCCCAAAATCAGCACAAGAATGTGCCAAAATCCCAAAAGGATACAAAAGCCCCATACTTTCTCCATTGATTAAATATGCACTTGCTCCTTTAGGCAGGGGCAATGAAAGCGCAAGTGCATAGCTAATATCCCAAATACAAATTTTATCCTTTAGAGCTTCTTGTAAATGCAAATTTGAAGTTAAAATATCTTCATTAATACAGGGCAAAACAAAGCATTCTGCACCTAAAGTGAGTGCTTCTTGGATACAAATTTCTCCCTTTTCATAAGAGGGGATTAGAGGGATAATCTTATCTTTTTCTTCTAAGAGCAAATAAGCCTCATATAAAAAGCGGTGCGAGGAGAGAGCTAAGGCAACCTTGTATTTTTTAACAAGCTTTTTTAAAAGAAAATAAAAAGATTCCACACTAAAGCTAAAAGGCTTAGCGATTTTCATATTAAGCTCTTTGCAAAGCTCTTCATTTTCTGCTCTTATTTGCATTTTTACATTAGGATTTAGGAGCTTTGGGCGCACAAATTCCCCTCCAATAAGCCCCATAAACTCCCAATTTGTAGGTGGATTTTGTAAATAATCTAGCATATTTTTCCCTTAAAAGTGCGTTTGCCATTTGTGTTGCAAATATCTTCAAAACTATCTAAATAATCTAAATATGTGATGAGGTATTTTCGGCTAAGATTGAAATGATTTTTAAAATTGTTTAAATCTAAATAGCCCTCATCCTTAATAATCTGTCGCATTTTTTCTAGCAGTTGTGAAAGTGCATTTGCCTCAATAAAAAGCTTATGGCTTAAACGCAAGATTTTTTTCTCTTTTGTGAGTTTTTTATACACCTCATCGCCACTTTGTCTATCAATATCTAACAAATCATATAAATTATAAGGTGCAATAGGCTCATAGCCTTGATTTTTGATTTTTTCAAAGATTTGCTCATACAGATAGTCTTTGACATTTTTAGCTTTAAACTCCTTGCCTACATAAAAAGATTCTGCTTTTCTTAAAGTCCCTTTTTCTTCTAAAAAGTCCAAAATACTTTGTGCAAAGCTTTTAGAAATCCAAGATTGCTTTTGAGAGATTAAAGAAGCAGAAAGCAAGGCATTTTTATTTTTTTCTAAGATTTTTAAAATAATATTTTCCACGATTTTTTTAGAAGAACTAGGATAGAGAATAAGCTCTTTAGAATCTATAAAAATATCTTGAATCTTGCTTGCAATTTCTAAGGCTTTATTTTGCGAGACACCAAAGCGTTGCATTGTGCTAATAATCCCAAAACCTTTTTTATGTGCTTGTAGCATAATCTTAAAAGCACTTTCTAAATCATTTTCTTTTAATGCGTTTAAAAATTCTAATTTTTGCGATTTTTTCAAAGGATCAGCAATGGGTGCTAGAACACTCCCACCTCCTAGAGTTTGCTTATCATCGCGTAAAATAAACTTTTGCCCAAACACACTAAAAATAGGTTTATCTAGTTTTAATGTAGCAAGATTTTGCTCCTTGTCTAAAAAAAGCACTCTACATTCTGTGCGTAATGCACCCATATAGAGTTGCACGCTAGAGTTATGCTCTAAAGGGGCAAAAAGTTCTAGCTTTGCCTCTAAAATATCAAAACTTCTTAAATATCCTTTTTTGCTAAGCAAATCGCCTCTTTTTAGCTCATTTGCATTTACTCCACTTAAATTTAGTGCTATTCTTTGTCCGGGCTTTGCACTTTGCACACTTTGGTTATGGTTTTGGATAGATTTTATCCCTAAGGCTCTATTTAAATCACAACACCATATTTTATCCTCTAAATTCAAACTTCCATCTAGCAAAGTTCCGCTAACTACGCAACCTGCACCCTTAATGCTAAAGGCTCTATCTATATAATATCTAAAATATTCTAGCTCTTTTTTGTCTTTTTTCTTTAGATTATAGAGGGCTTCTTTTAGGCTTTGCACACTTTGCTTATCATAAATAGAAAAAGTAAGTATGCTAAAGGTTGCATCTTTAAAATCTAAAAAAAGCTTTTTTACCTCTTCTTTTAGAGATTCTAGGGTAGCTTTACTTACTAAATCTGCTTTTGTAATCACCACCAAAAAATCTTTAATCCCCAAAATTTTAGCGATTTTAAAATGCTCTAGGGTTTGGGGCATAATGCCTTCATTCCCTGCAATTACAAGCAAGGCATAATCTATCCCAAACGCCCCTGCTATCATATTTTTAACAAGCTTTTCATGTCCTGGAACATCAATAAAGGCTATATTCCTATCCTTAAAAGTTAAATTTGAAAAGCTTAAATCAAGAGTAATGCCCCTTTCTTTTTCTTCTTTTAGCTCATCCCCAAAAAACCCATTTAAAGAGGCAATCAAACTAGTTTTCCCATGATCGATATGTCCCATCGTGCCAATAATCAAATTGTCTTGCATTTTTAAGCCTTTATATCTTGCAAAAGTGCATTTTGGATTCTTAGTTCATCGCCTTTTAAAAGCGTCCTAGAATCTAAAATCACTTGTTCTTTTTCAATCCTAGCAATAATCCCAAAGCTCCTTAAATGTGCTTCAAGAATCTTTGCTTTTTTATAATGCAATGCTACTCCATAGGAGCTAAAAGGCTTATTTGGCATTGCACCTCCACCGCTATAAGTTTGTGTAGTGATGATTTTAGGATTAAAGCTATTTGGGATAAATTTTAAAAGATTTTCGCATTTTTGTTTCAATATTTCTTTAGACAAATTTAGCATACAAATTGTAGGGATTTTATCGTATTTTTCTTCTAAATACGCACTAAAAATCGCCTCTAACAAGCTAAGTGTAACCTTATCCACCCTAAGCATTCTTAAAAGTTGATTTTTCTTTAGCTCTTGTATATATTTTTTCTTTCCAAAGATAATTCCTGCTTGCACCCCTCCTAAAAGCTTATCTCCACTAAAGCTAACAAGTGAGGGTTTTAAAGAGGCTATCTCTTCTAAAGAGAGTTCATATTTTGAAAGTTGTTTGCAAGCATTTTTAAAAAATCCACTTCCTAAATCATAATAATCTAGCAAATTATGCTCTTTTGCTAGATCTATTAGCTCTTTATAAGGAACTTCTTTGCTAAATCCTACAATTTCATAATTAGATTTATGGGCTTTAAAAAGCATAGCTGTATTTTGATTAATCGCTTCTTTGTAATCTTTTAAATGCGTTTTATTAGTCGTGCCTACTTCTTTTAAAATTGCTCCTGAATCCTCCATAACTTTTGGGATTCTAAAGCTTCCACCAATCTCAATAAGCTCTCCACGCGATACAATCACTTCTTTATTTTTAGCAAAAGTATTCAGGATTAAAAACACAGCAGCAGCGTTGTTATTCACCACAAGCACATCTTCTGTGTCTAATAGATTTTTCAAAATCTCACTTAAATGGATATAGCGTTCCCCTCTTTCTCCTTTTATCGCATCATATTCTAGATTATTATAAGAAGTTAAAAGGGGCTTGACTTCTTCTAAAATCTCATTTGAGAGAATGCTTCGTCCCAAATTTGTATGCACGACAATCCCCGTGGCATTCACAAGGGGTTTTAGGGATTTTTGCTGTTTGGTTTTTATGATTTTTTGAATGCACTCTATACACTCTTCTAGGCTCTTTACCTTTTGTGTGGTAAGCAATTCTTGCTTATAAATGCTTAAAAATTTATAGATTGCCTTTTTTAAAAGCAAGGTGTTAAACTGCCTTAAATCCTTATGTGTCAAAAGTTTATCCACTTTTGGGATTAATCGTAAGATTTCTTGCATAGATTGCCTTTATCGTTAAAGAAATATAAAACAATAGCAAACAATGCCTTAAAATATTAAGATAATTTCCCTTTTGTCGTTGTTAGAGTTAAGACTTCCTTTCTCTTTATTGCAAAACCCACCCTTTATTATTGCAAGGCGCATTATGCCAAAACAATCATCCACTAGAATCCAAAAAATAAATGCGATTTTAACTTTGAATAAAATTTAGAGTTTTAAGATTCTGTGTTATAATAACAAGCTTTCAAAATAAATGCCAAAATATAAGGATGGGAGATGAAAATTATCTCACAAGCTAGTCAAGAAGTCTTGGTAGAACATTGCAAAATTACTAGTGCAGAAAATTTAATTTTAAGTATTGAACATTCATTATTAAGTGCAGATGTAGAGCCACAGCGTGTATTCTTTTTAGAAGTTCCACAAGAATTTAAAAAAAGGCTTTATAGCAAAAATTGGTATTGGAATGGCACAAAATTACAAGTTTATGAGGAATAAAATGCAAGGAAAAGTTTGGAAATTTGGGGATAATATTGATACAGATTTGATTATTGCAGCGAGATATTTAAATACAAGTAATGAAAAGATTCTAGCTTCTCATTTAATGGAAGATGCAAGGGCGGATTTTGTGAGCTTAATTCATGAGGGGGATATTATCGTAGCGGGAGAAAATTTTGGTTGTGGTTCTAGTAGGGAACACGCACCTGTGGCCATCAAAGGAGCAAAAATTAGTGCAGTAATCGCAAAAAGCTATGCAAGAATCTTTTATCGCAATGCCTTTAATACAGGGCTTCCTATCTTAGAAATCAAAGAAGTAGATGAAATCAAAGAAGGCGATAGATTAGAAATCAACCTAGAAGCGGGTGTGATTAACAATCTCTCACAAAATACAACTTATCATTTTAGCCCCATACCTGCTTTTATGCTAGAGCTTCTAAAAAGTGGAGGCTTAATCCCCTATGCCAAAACACAAACAAAGGACAAATAAATGGCACAATACAAAATTGCACTTATAAAAGGCGATGGAATCGGACCTGAAATCATCAATGAAGCAGTAAAAGTTTTAAAAGTAGTGGCAAATAAATTTAATTTTGGCTTAGAATTTGAAGATTATCTTATGGGTGGGATTGCTTATGATTTAACCAAAAATCCACTACCCGATGAAACAATAAAAGGGTGCTTAAACGCAGATGCTACACTCTTTGGTGCGATTGGTGGGGTAAAATGGGACAACTTGCCTAGAGAATTAAGACCTGAAAGCGGACTTTTAAAGCTTAGAAAATCCTTAGAAGTTTTTGCGAACTTCCGCCCTGCTATGGTTTATGATGAACTCATTAATGCTAGCACATTAAAAGAAGAAGTGATTAAGGGTGTGGATATTTTAGTAGTAAGAGAGCTAATAGGCGGAATCTACTTTGGCACACCAAAGGGCAGAGAGCAAAATAGAGCCTATAATACAATGGTGTATAGCGCTGATGAGATAAGACGCATAGCACACATTGCATTTAGTGCAGCACAAAAGCGTAATAAGCGTGTTTGTTCTGTGGATAAGGCGAATGTGCTTGATGTGAGCCAACTTTGGAGAGAAGTAGTAAGCGAAGTAGCAAAAGAATACCAAGATGTAAAGCTAAGCCATATGTATGTGGATAATGCCTCTATGCAATTAGTGCGTAATCCAAAGTATTTTGATGTGCTTTTAACAGAAAATTTATTTGGCGACATTTTAAGTGATGAAGCAAGTATGCTAAGTGGCTCTATTGGACTTTTACCTTCAGCTTCCATTGGGACAAAACATGCAATTTATGAGCCTATACATGGAAGTGCACCTGATATTGCAGGATTAGGAATCGCAAATCCTATTGCCACCATCTCAAGTGCCTCTATGATGTTACGCTATTCTTTAAAAGAGGAGGATGCAGCAAATTGCATAGACAATGCGATTAAATCAGCATTAAAAGAAGGTTATCGCACTAAAGATATTGCAGAATTTGGTGCTAAAACTCTTTGCAACACAGAAGAAATGGGAAATATTATCGCTAAAATGTGCGAGGAATAATTTTGAAAACTTTTACTCTTGCAAGCATTTATGAACTACAAGGACATCGCCACGAGGCAGCACAAATCTATGAAGAAATCTTGCAAAAAGATCCTTCAAACTCTGAAGCTAGAGTGGCTTTGCTTAGATTAAGGAGTAATAGGAAAAATTATGGCAAACCAGGTAATGAGGCTATGCTAAATCTTTTTATACAAATGGATAGCTCCATTGAATACAATGAATTTGAAAGGTGGTTACTACAATTATGGAATTAAAAGAAGCAATCCTCCAAACTCTAGCAGAAATTGACACTAATAATAGCCAAGAGCCCATAAAAGAAAGAGATGCACTGCTAGAAGTTTTACCCCAAGATGAGATTTTAGAGCAAAAACCCCAAGAAAAAAATCCATATGAGCGAAAAATTGCAAAGCTAGATTTGAAAAATACAGAAGAACTCAAAGCTGAACTTATAAAACTCTATCAACAAGAAGAGGTTTTTTTAAATTCTTTGCAGGAGAGAATTTTGGTTTTGTTTGAAGGTATGCAATCCCCAAATAATAGAAATATCGAAGATAAGGTGGATATTATTTTAAACTTTTTAGAGTTTGTTTTAGCTATTATTGATGAAAAAAGGAACAATTTATGAGAAATTTAAATCTATTTACTTTTGATTTACTTTATCATTTTATAATTTCAACATCTCAATCGGATGAGTTGAGATACAAGCAAGACTTGAAGTCAAACTTGTTTATTCCTTTGTTTGTAAGGATGTTTCATCCACTCCTCCTTTGTTTAAGGACACTTAGTGTGAGTAAGTTCTTTGAAAATATTGTCAAATTTAGTAGGCATCTTCCCATATTATTTTTTAACCCCCTAAAATACCCAATCCTCCTTTTTAAAGGGAAGATGCCATGCTAAAAGTGTTGATGATAGAAGATGATTTAGAGTTGGCGACTATTCTTAGCGAATATCTCGAGGCTCATAATATAAACATAACAAATTATGATGAACCCTATACGGGTATGAGTGCAATTAACACTCAGCATTTTGACCTCCTTCTTTTAGATCTAACACTCCCAAACTTAGATGGTCTTGAGGTTTGCAAGAAGGTTGCAAAGGAAAAAAGTATCCCAATAATAATCACTTCTGCTCGGCACGATATAGATGATAAAGTGCTTGCATTAGAATATGGAGCTGATGATTACATACCAAAACCCTACGATCCTAAAGAATTAATCGCTAGAATCCATAGTGTTTTAAGACGCTACAACAATAAAAATTCACAACAGGAAAATAAACTTTCTATTGAACCTTTTAAATTAGATAGAGGAAGTAGAGAAATTTATTTAGGCACAGAATTATTAGATTTAACCAAAGCAGAATTTGAAATTTTAAGTTTTATGCTAGAAAATAAAAATCAAGCTCTAAGTCGTGAAGCAATTGCAGGTCAAGCAGAATCTATAAATCCAGATAGCACCAATAAAAGCATTGATGTGATTATGGGAAGATTGCGTTCTAAAATAGAAAAAAATGGAAAAAAATATATTGTTTCTATCCGTGGCGTAGGATATAAATTGCAATTAAAATGATTAGAAATTCTATTGTTATTAAAATTACAATCTTATTTATAGCCGCAATCGTTGGGCTTAGTGCATTTTCTTATTATTTTATCCGCGAAGAAATTAATAAAGAAATTGCGGATAATCAACTGCGTTATAGTCAGTTTTTAACCACCATTAACCAACTTGTGCGATTTGGAGATAATGTAGATCTTATTGAAAAATATCTTTATGAGCTAGGATTGACAAAAATCACAAACACACACACGCTAGAAAAATTCCAACATCAAGCATTACCCAACTTAAGTAGCGGAATCGTCGCAAAAATCATTAAAGAAGAAGAGGGATTTTATCTTTTTTTGCAAACTCCACAAAACTGGAAAGTTTATGGAGATATTCATTCGCATAATCTTATTAATTATTACATTATTACTTTTAGTGCTTTTTTGATTGTAATTTTTCTATTTGTTTTGGTTATTAAAAGTATTTTGCCACTTAATATTTTGCGTAAAAAAGTTAGAAGATTCGCAGAGGGGCAACAAGACATCTCTTTTGCTATTCCACAAAATGACGAGATAGGAGAACTTGCAAGAGAATTTGATAATGCGGCTATAAAAATCAATGCCCTAAATCAATCCAGACATCTTTTTTTACGCTCCATTATGCATGAACTAAAGACACCCATTACCAAAGGAAGAATTACTGCTGAAATGATTGATAATCCCCTCTATAAAGAACGCTTATGCTCTGTATTTGAACGCTTAAATTCTTTAATCAATGAATTTGCAAAAATTGAAGAACTAAGCTCTAGAAATTATTGCCTAAACAAACAAAACTATACACTCAAAGAAGTCTTAGATAAAGTCTTTAAAATGCTTCTTATTGAAGAAGAACAAATCCCTTTATTATTCACGATGCCAAAAGACACCTATTATCTTAGATGCGATTTTGAAATGCTAGCACTCGCGATTAAAAACCTTTTAGACAATGCTTTAAAATACAAAACCGAAGGATTAGTAGAAATCAAAACAGAAGAAAATGATTTATTAATCACAAACTTCGCCCCACCTTTGCCCTACACTCTAAAAGATCATTCTAAACCCTTTTTTAAGGATAAAAATTCTAGCAAAAATGGTGGCTTAGGACTTGGAATCTATATTATAAAAAGCACTCTTGAAGCACAAGGATTGACTTTAGATTATCTCCACAAAAATAATCAAAATATTTTTAGCATTAAAGGAGTAATATTCAAAAAACAAAAAGGAATGAATAATGTTTAAAAGACTAAGAAGAATGCGACTAAATCCAAGCATTAGAGAACTTGTAAGCGAAACCACTCTAAACACAAAAGAGCTTATCTATCCTCTTTTTATCACGCATGGAACGGGCGTGAAAAATGCGATTGAAACTATGCCTGATGTTTTTCAGTTAAGCATTGATGAAGCACTTAAAGAATGCAAACTGCTAGATACTTTAGGGATTAACGCGATTATACTTTTTGGGATTCCAGCTTTTAAAGATAGCATAGGCAGTGAAGCCCTAAGTGAAGAAGGGATTGTAGCAAAAGCCACAAGAGCAATCAAAAAAGAATTTCCCTATTTTCTAGTGAGCGTGGATTTGTGCTTTTGCGAATACACAGATCATGGACATTGTGGGATTTTAGACCCAAAATTAAATAGCGTAGATAATGATTTAACACTAGAAATTTTAAACAAACAAGCACTTATTCTAGCTCAAAGTGGGGCAGATTTAATTGCTCCTAGCGGTATGATGGATGGTATGATTATCTCGCTTCGCACACATCTTGATACAAATGGTTTTAGCCATCTTCCTATTATGAGTTATTCTACAAAGTTTGCAAGTGGTTATTATGGACCCTTCCGCGATGTGGCACAAAGCACACCAAGCCATGGCGATAGAAAAAGCTACCAACAAAATCCCGCAAATCGTAGAGAAGCTATTTTAGAAAGCTTAGAAGATGAGGCACAGGGGGCAGATATTTTAATGGTAAAACCCGCTTTAGCATATCTTGACATTGTTCGCGATATTAGAGAAAGAACTTTATTACCTCTTGCTGTTTATAATGTAAGCGGAGAATATGCGATGTTAAAATTTGCCCAAAAAGCAGGGCTTATTGATTATGAAAGGGTACTTTTAGAAACTATGATAGGCTTCAAACGCGCAGGAGCTGATATTATCATTACCTACCATGCTAAAGAAATTGCAAATTTATTAAAATAATATTTGTAGATTTTTAGGTTTAGGGGGTTTATTTTATTGTTAAAATGAAGTTTTAAAACAAAGCCCAAAGAAGCCAAATAACTTCTTTTGACTTTTTATGAATAAAACTCTTAAAACTAATAAACCACAAGAGGGTTCTAAATGGGAGAAAGAACCCTCATATAGTTTATTTATACTTTTTGTCCTTGTAAAATCTAAATTGCTTACATTGTCTTTGCAAAAGTTTATGCCCTGCTTTGTCATTGCGAGATTTGCAAAAATAAATCGTGGCAATCTAATTATCAAATTGCTATCACAAACAAATACAAACCAAAGAGTCTTTATTGCAAAAGAATTCTCGTGGCGATTTCCAAAGGATTAACTGCTTGCAGTTTTAGGGTTCCCACTCTTTTCTAAGAGAATTACTTTTGAATAAAGACTTAGTAGTGTGTTAAAGAATCTAAATTTATTTTCTTAGATTCTTTAGAGTTTAACTGTATTGAATAATTTCTTTATATCCTTTCTCTTCTTATCCTTACAATTAAACCTAACTCTCTACTTATCTTTAAAAGAATAAAAGAAGTTATTAGCCCTCTTTAAAGCTAAAGATTCTTTTACTACTTATAAAGCTAGAGGTTTCTTCTTTTAACCCTCTAAAGCTTTTTACCACCATACTCCTAATTTTAAATAAAGATTGTGTGAATAGCTTTTAGCATCTGCTAAGACTACTCCATAGTTTAGGGATAAATCTATATTGTCTGCTAGAGTATAAGTAGTACCTAATGTGCTAAAAGCATACATACCCGAAGATTTAACATCTGTGCTAAGATGAGTATTATTTACTCTTACTTCTCCTTTAGCATCATTGTATAGATTTATAAGCGTTCCTAGATTGCCATTAAATCTTAATCTATCATTCCAAGCTCTTTGATATTTTAAAGAAAGGATTAAATCTACAAAGTTATTTTGCGTAGCATAATAATGTTCTTTTGTGCCTCCTAAATGATTTAGAGTAAAATCTTTAGAACTTAATCCCATATAGCTTAATCCTATCTCTGGACTTAACATAGCAATATCTCCTAGATTAAAGAAGTTTGCTCCAAGTTTAGTTTCTAATCCATAGCCATAAATATCTGCTTTGGTATTAATCTTTGTTACTCTATTTAGATAGGTTTTATCTAAATCACTCTTTGTATAATCTAATCTTGTAGTGATATTTAAATAATATTCTTTAATGCCTTCTCTTAAGAAAGTATTGTGATAGGTTAAACCTACATAATACACATCCTCTTTTATATCTAGTCTTTGAGTTTGTTGTTCTTTTTTAGCATTCTCATATCCTAAATAAAAGCCTAAGATTCCCTTTTCATTGTCTAGTTTCTTTTGGGCTCCACCTATAATTCCTGTTGTATCTACTTTTAATCTTCCTAGGTTATCTTCTAAGTCTAATGAAGAATAATTATAATAAGGTACTAAGAAAGTATAAATATCTTTACTATGATCTTTTTGAGGGAGGAAGATTTCTTCAAACTCTCTTAGAATATCATGGGTATCATAAGTTGCAGTTGTTTCACCCAAACCATTTCTTTTTTTAGCATTGTTTGTTTCTTCTTGCAGCGTAGTTAGTCTTTGTGCTTGCTCTAAGCTCTTTATATCTGTAAAATCTGTTTTAAAGTTTTTAGAGTTAATGTCTTTTAGAATATTGTTGGTATTGATTTGACGCATTCTACTGGATTGAATAATAGATTTAGCTAGAGTTTTACCGCTTAGTTCGTCTTCTAAAAGATAAGCAGTATATTTACCTGTTTCTCCTGCATTTACAAATTTAAAGAGTCCATCAATGGCTTGGATATTGTTTGCATCAATTCCATTACCATTGTTTGTATTGTTTCCGATTGTATTTCCATCTTTATCCACAAAGAAAGTATTAGAATCATAGATAACATTCATATTCGCTCCACCTACATAAATCTTATCTGCACTAATACCTGCTATATTATCTCCACCTATAACAATGGCTTCTTTATCTCTTAATTCTTGTGTGTTTAAATTAGGGGAAGAGAAATACCAGCCATTGATAGAGAGTTTGGAATCTGTTCCGTTGTTTTTGAAGTGGTAGCCATCGGAGGTTTTACCAAATTTACCTGTGATTATATCGCTGCTTCCATCACGCAAAGTTAAAGAACTCGCATCAAAGTTTCCAACTACTAAAGTTCCCTTATTATCAATCCCATTAGTAATCTCTCCCACATTTACAAACTTACTAATTGTCCCTTCATTTTTTAAAGTAGTGATTGTCCCTGTATTTAAAATAGAGCTAATCTCTCCACTTTGCTTATTGTCTAGGGTGGTGATAGTGCCTGCATTTCTGATGCCATCTTTAGCACTTTCAATCTTACCAGAATTGTTTAGCGTATCAATACTTGCATTATTTACGACATTAATCCCTGCTTCTTCACCCTTAATCAAACCATTTTCTTGATTCTCTAAAGTTTCTATTTTTCCGTGATTGCTTCCATCAGAATAAAGAGCGAGTGCGATATTTTGTGAAGAAATTTCCCCTGAATTGTCTAAATTTTTAATTGATCCTGTTCCATCTAAAGCCCTCCAATCTCCATAAACTTTACCCACATTTATAAATTTATCTATGGTGGAAGTACCCAAAAACCTTAAAGCTGTATTATAATTTTCGCCTCTATTTTCAAAATTACCTTGATTGTTAAAATTTTTAATAGAAGAAGAACCATTTAGCGTCACTGCTGTAATAGAGCCATTATTATTCAAATCTGTGATATAAGATTCATTTTTAAGCGTTATTCCACTAATACTTCCATTTTCGTTATTCTCTAGTTTAGTAAGATAAGCGGTATTTCCTATTGTGATACCCCCTATATTCCCACCACTCTTATTTGTAAGAGTTCCTATGTGAGATTCCTTATCAAAAGCTATATTATTGATATTTGCTTCATTGTTAAAAGTTTCAATACTTGCTTTTCCGCCCATAACAATGCTATCCAAAGTTCCGCCATTCTTATTTTCTAAAGTTGTGATTTTCCCACTATCGCCCCCTATTTGGATTTTGCCGATAGTGCCTTCGTTATTTAGCGTAGTGATTGTCCCTTGTAAGTTGATAGCTGCTTGTCCTCCACTGATTGTGCCTGTGTTATTAAAAGTTGTGATTTTGGAGCTAGCATTTATATCAACCCCATATTTATTTGCCTGAATTTTGTTTTGATTATCCAACTCTGCAAGGGTATTCGTTCCTGAAAGGTAGATTCCATTGTAGCTTAAAATCTCCCCCGTATTTACAAGCTTATCCATTGTACTACTACCGCTTAACTGCACACCATAAGCATTGTCTTTAATTAAACCATTATTAGCAAAAGTTCCAACTTTACTCGAGCCTTCTATTTGTATAATAGCTTTATTAAAACTTGCACTACCTCCCAATAATTCTCCATTATTAGTAATGCTATCTACCTTTGCACCATTTCTTATACGCAAGAGAACTTGAGAACCACTAGCATATTTTATCTTTCCATTTTCTTCAATCACTAAGTCTTTATAATTTGCATTTGAATTTGCATCTAGTTGTGGTACTTCACTAGTAAGCTTACAGGTGCTTTCATCGCTACAATCTGCTTTGTTCCGGTTTTGCTTAGCAGAATCCGCATAGACATTTGAACTTAAAATTGAAATTGTAATAAGTGAGAGAAAGGAAGCTTTTAAAAGGTTATTTTTGCCCCCCCCCCCCGCTAAAGGTTGTAAGAGTTTTCATAGTTTATTCCTTAAAAATTTTTGATATTAAAAATAAAAGGCGAAATTGTATAAAATTATTTTTAAATCTAAATTAAATAAAAGTTATTTTTATAAGATATTTATATTTTATTCATTTTACTTTATGGTATTTATACTAGATATAACTTTTATAAATAAGTAAAATTTACTAAAAATATACATATAATTAACTTTTTCAAAAATTTTAAAAAAATTTAGAAATTTTTGTAAAGAGATTAAAAAATTAGATTGTTTTTTATAAAGAATTTTTAAATTTTTAATAATTTTATAAAAAGATTTGTTTTATGAGATTTGAAAATTATTGTTTGAATTAAATAAGGATTTTAAAATTAACAATCTTTTTATCACTGCGAGTAAATGCAAAGCATTTGCGTGGCAGTCTAAGGAATCACTACTTGTCACTGCGAAGCGGACTTTGTCCGCTGTGGCAGTCTAAAGGCTTACAATATGATTTAAACTTTTAAGTGAAGTTAAAGCTATACTTGCTTTAGATTCTAGCAAGTGGATTGCTTCACTGCGTTCGCAATGACGGGTGGAAAGTTTAGATTTTATTTAGATTGCTTCGTCGTTTCACTCCTCGCAATGACAAAAACAACCTTATAGGATAGAAAAATGGATTTGCACTGCACTTCGTTTGTGGATAGCTTGACTTGTATGCTTTGGCATAATGCTCCTTGCAATGACAAGCAGAGTGATAAACTTTATATAAAAAGCATTAACATTAAAAATATTTAAGTTTTTTAAAAAAGTGTGGTATAATTCCAGTGGGTCTTCACTTTAAGCAGGTGAAGAAGACCTGCTTTGGTTGAAAATTTATACCCATTAAGGATATAAGATGAAAACCATGCGATTCATCTTAGTTGTAATTATACTACTTTGTATATTTACAGTCAAGGCTTATTAGCTTTGACCCTCATTTTTGAGGGCTAAGATGGATTTACCTGCTTATCTTTTAAAATAAAACTGCTCTATCATTATAAGAACTCATAAAACAACTAAATTTTGATTTATAAAGAAGTATTTTGAAAGTTTGTTACGATTATTTACAATAAAAGCTAAATTTAATTTGTCAAAGAAGAGTTTTGCGAGGAGTCCTCGCAAAGACTAAGCAAGTTGTGCTTTTAGCATCCAAAGTGCTTTTTCTAATCCTGCGATTTTTTCATCTGCTAGTGCTACTGTGGCTTTGTCGTTTGCCTCACCTGCTAAGTCTGAAAGCTCTCTAAAAGATTTTAAAAAATATTCATATTCAGGTAAAACAGCTTTTAAAATAGTTTTAGAATCAAAGTTTGTTGCACTTTCTTCTTTGATTTTAGAAGCTGATAGCATATCTTTTGTGGTTACATAAGGCTTTTCTCCTAGTTGCAATACACGCTCTGCCATATCATCCATCAAATCTGCCATGTCATCATACATTTCTTCTAGTGCCTTATGCACTGGGTGGAAATCCATACCGGTTACATTCCAATGGTAGTTGTGAAGTTTGATAAAAAATACCATTGAATCTGCTTGAATTTGTTTGAGTGTTTCTACTACTTTACTCATATTGAACTCCTTTAATTTATAGTTTCAAATTCATTATACCACTTTTATGTCGTAAAAGTTAATGAAATTATACATAATAATTCTTAAAAGAAAATTATTATTATTTGATAATTAACCTCCAGTTTTATAAAATGCTCTACTAGAAACCTCATCTTCATTCCAATCATTTTTTTCAGGTTTATTTTCAATACAAAGTTTTAAATTTTTTAAAATCTCTTCTGTATCAGCATGTAGCATAGCTTCTTTAATGTCTAGTGCATTCTCATGATAAAGACAAGGGATTAATTTTCCCTCACTGCTTAAGCGGATTCTATTGCAACTTTTACAAAAATCATCATTATGCGGGGCAATAATACCAAAAACATAATCTTGCATTTTTGGGATTTTAAAGAGGGTTGCAGGTCCAAAAAGTTCTTTTTCTACAAGCTCATAATCGTATTTTTGTTTGATTTTATCTAAGATTTCATAAGCTCTAAGCCCTTTTGTGCCACTTTTAGCGTGGATATTTTCCATAAACTCGATAAACCTAACCCCTACACCTAGATTCATTCCATAATCTAAAATCTCTAAAATCTCATTTTCATTAATACCCTTTAAGGGAACCATATTTAGTTTTATAATAAATCCTACTTCTTTTGCCTTTTTTATTCCCGCTAGGATTTTTTCTAATCCATCGCGTTTAGAGATACAGACAATTTTGTCTTTTTGTAATGAATCTAGTGAGATATTAATCCTTTTTAAACCTGCATTTTTTAAATCTTGTGCTATGGGAGCTAGTAAAAAGGCATTAGTAGTAAGTGCAATATCAATATCGCTTTTATAAGCACAAATTTCTGCGATAAAATCCACAATTCCCTTGCGTAAAAGGGGTTCTCCACCTGTAATGCGAATCTTTTTCACGCCCTCATTGATAGCAACTTTGATGAAATTTAAAACGCTCTTTAGTGGCACATCATCTTCTTCTTTTCCTAAATCCATAGGGGTATTTGGCATACAATACACGCAACGGAAATTACACCTTTCTGTAATGCTTACACGGATATAGTCAATCTTGCGTCCAAAACTATCAATTAGCAAAAAAACTCCTATAAATAAAATGTCTAATCATACCAAAAACTAAACAAATACAATAACAATATCTAAAGAAACAAGGTATAATTTTATAAAAACTTTAAAGGAATTTTTTGTTACCTTGTGTGATTTTATGCGGTGGTGCAAGCAAAAGAATGGGGATAAAAAAAGAAACTCTAGAATTTGGTGGCACGAATCTAGCAACTTTTCAAGCTAAAAAATTCAAAAACTTTTTTAAAAAGATTTACTTTTCTTCTAAAAATCCTATTGAAAATCTTTTAGAAATTCCTACAATCTTAGATTCTACAAAGGATATTTTTGCACCCATTTTTGGTTTAAAGAGCATCTTAGAAACCTTGCAAAAAGATGTATTTGTATTAAGTGTAGATGCACCCTTTTTGACAATAGAAAGTGTGAAAAATTTAATTTTATCTTATGAAAAAAGCAAAGTTCCCACTTTTTTTAAAAATGATAAAATCCACCCACTTCTTGGAGTTTATACTTATAAATCCCTCCAAATAATAGAAGAACAAATTAAAATTCAAGACTATAAACTTTTAAAATTATTAGATTTAATAAAAGCAAATTTTGTTGCAATACCCACACAACAAACAAGAAATTTAAACACACCACAAGATTATAAAGAGGCACTAAATGGCTGATGAAGAAGAAAAGACAGAAGAACCCTCCGCGCGTAAAATTGAAAAAGCAAGAGAGGAAGGAAATGTCCTAAAAAGTCCCGATGTTAATGCGTTTTTAGGTATGGTTGTGGGGCTTGTTTTGATTTTTATTTGTTTTAATTTTTGGGTGGAGGGATTAGGAGATGTTTTTCATCAAGTATATGCACTCTTCTCACAAGATTTTAGTCTAGAAAATTCCATGTCGCTTACTTTTTCGCTTATGTATCAAATGGCACTTTTGCTAGCTCCTATTTTTGCGGCTTTAATGATAGCAGGAGTGGTTGCAAATATCGCACAAAGTGGATTTTTGCTAACTACTAAGGCTATCCAGCCAAAATTCCAAAAGTTAAACTTTATCACAGGCTTAAAAAATCTTTTTTCACTCAAAAAACTACTTGATGGCTTTTTAATCACCACCAAAGTGCTTTTGGCATTTATTATAGGCTTTTTTGTATTTTTAAGTTTTATTAAAGAGCTTACAGAAGTTTCTCTTTTTCCAGTGTTTCAACAAATGATATGGTTTAAAGATAAAGCACTTATATTAATCGCAATCTTATTAGCATTTTTTTTAGTAATGGCAAGTGTGGATTATCTATTAAAACGCTATCAATATTATAAATCCCTAAGAATGACAAAACAAGAAGTCAAAGATGAATTTAAAAACCAAGAAGGGGATCAACAAGTAAAAGGAAAAATCCGCTCTTTGATGTTTCAAGCAGCTAAAAAGCGTATGATGCAAAATATTCCAGCTGCGGATGTGGTGGTTACTAACCCTACGCATTATGCGGTTGCACTGCGTTATGATAGCAAAAAAGAAAATGCACCCAGAGTGCTTGCAAAAGGGGTGGATTTTATCGCCCAAAGGATTAAAGAAATTGCTAAAGAAAATGATATTCCTATTATTGAAAACCCTCCTTTAGCACGCGCACTTTATAAAGATGTAGATATTGATAGCGAGATACCAGAGACGCTTTATCAAGCAATGGTGGAAGTTTTAATCAAAGTTCAAAAAATTAATGATGAAAAGCAAAAAAATATGCGTTAAACCTCATTAAATGAGGTTTGCATAGATAATAAGCATTGGATAGCGTTTTGTCTTTTTGAAAAGAAGCTTTCTTAAAGAATTGCGGATTTCATTTTCCATTGCTTTTTGATTGTTGTAAAGTTCTTTTTTACAATTTTTGCTAAAGAGAGAGAAAAATTCCTCAATTTCTTTATTAAAGCTCACCATATCTTTGTTTGCAATAATTCCCATAGTATTGATTCTAGGCTTCCCTACTAGAGAATTTTTTTCTTTATTTAATTGCACAAAGATTGTTACCATACCATTTTCAGCTAAATTTTGTCTATCTAAAATCACATCATTGGCGATTGTAGAATTCACTTGATTATCAATATAAGTTTTACCTGTTTTTACACTTCTTACTTTGCGTAAATAGTTATGGGAGATTTCCATTTGATCGCCATCTTCCATTAAATAGATATTTTTCTCATCTACACCACAAGAAATAGCAGTTTCTTTGTGCTTTAAAATATGGTTATACTCTCCATGCACGGGTAGGAAAAACTTAGGCTTTACAAGGCGTAGCATAAGTTTTTGTTCTTCTTGTGCGGCATGTCCGCTAGTATGAATCTCGCTAAAATCTTGATAATACACCTTAGCACCCGCTTTAGTGATGAAGTTAATCACATTAGATACAGAGCCTTCATTTCCGGGGATTGCTTTGGCTGAAAGAATGATTGTATCACTAGGCTTGATTTTGATATGTCTATGCTCATCTGTTGCCATTCTATACAATGCACTCATGGTTTCACCCTGACTACCAGTAGTTACGATTAGCACTTCTTCATCGGGATATTTTGCTACTTCATGGGCTTCTATAAAAATATTTTGCGGTAAATCAATATAGCCTAAAACTCTAGCAATTTCTAAGTTTTTTTCCATAGAACGCCCAATTACAGAAACCTTTCTGCCATATTTTATCCCATGCTCTATTGCTTGATATACCCTATGAATGTTTGAGCTAAATGTGCTCATAATCACTCTTCCTTTAGCACGCGAAAAGAGCAAATCAAATGCAGGTCCAACACTTGCTTCACTAGGTGTATAGCCACTTTTATGTGAATTTGTAGAATCGCTTAATAATAATAAAACGCCTTGCTCACCATAATGTGCGATTCTATTTAAATCTGTTGGATAGCCGTCAATTGGTGTATGATCGATTTTAAAATCTCCTGTATGGAAGATTAATCCTGCTTCTGTTTTAATCGCCAAAGCACTAGAATCCACAATAGAATGCGTAATGTGAATCCATTCAATCTCAAACTCTCCGATTCTAATAGGCTTTCTTTTCTCCACTGCCCTAAAGAGTGAGCGGTATTTTTTAAGCCCATGCTCATCAAACTTAGAACCAATTAGTCCTAAAGGAAGCGGTGTTCCATAAATAGGAAATTGATATTTTTTAAAAAGATAGGGCATAGCACCGATATGATCTTCGTGTGCATGGGTGATGATAATCCCTGCAATCTTATCTTTAATCACTTCTAAATAACTAAAATCAGGCACTAAAATATCCACCCCATGCATACTAGCATCTGGGAAGCTCATACCCGCATCAATAATGATTGCAGAATTTTGCGTTTCAATCACGGTCATATTTCCACCAATCTCACCTAGCCCACCAATAGGAGTTATTCTAACCTTGCCATTTGGATTAAAATGCACTTGAGAATGTGTGCTAAGGGAGCTTTGATGCACCTTAGCATTTAGCTCCACGGTTTTTTTAAGCTCCATTGTAGATTGTTGCACTTCTTTTGTGCCATAATTATTGTTATTGCTTTTGTTATGCTTTGGCTTTACTTTATCATTTTGTGGGTTTTGCCCTTCATTATTTTGTTTGTTGTACTGTCTTTTGTTAAAGTTAGGGTTATGCCTTTTTTGCGGATTCTTCTCATCTTTTTGTGTATTTTGTCCGCGTGGCTTAAAATATCTCCTCTCTTTGTTTTGTGTTTGTGTTGTTTCTTGTATATTTTTATTTTCTTCCATAATTCCGCCTTTAAAAGATTTTCAAAAGTCGGTGATAAAGGGGAATATCAATCTCATGAGGTCTGCTATTTATTTCTATTTCAAGTTCTAAAAAAGCATTTAAAATTTTTTCTTTTTCAAAATGCTTTTGAAGATTATTCAACAAAGTCTTTCTTGGAGCACAAAAAGCAATTTGCAACAATTTTTCTAAATTTTGCAAAAATACAAAATCACAATTCTCTGTTTTTTGACATCTAAAGACAGCGGAAGTTACCTTTGGTGGAGGGATAAAAGCCTCTTTTGGAACTTCTAAAATCAATTCACCCCCACCCACACTTCCTAATAAAACAGACAATGCACTAAAATCACTCTCTTTAACTTTAGCACAAAATTTTAACGCAACCTCTTTTTGTGTCATCACGACAAAACCCTTACACAAAGGATCTTTAATAGCCTTAACCACCAAAAGAGTAGCTATGTAATAAGGAAGGTTAGATACTAAAAAGTAGGGCTTATCCCTAAAACTTTTCCCTTCCCATATTTTTAATATATCGCCCATTTGTATTTTTAGTTTGCCATTTTGTAATTCTTTAGCAAACCGCTCCTCTAAATAGGGCAACAACTCCGTATCAACCTCATAAGCAGTGATGTCCCCTAAGCTTAAAAGCTTATTTGTTAGATCACCTAAGCCAGCCCCAATCTCAACTATTTGCGCGTTTGTGTTGGGAATGGATTGGATAATCTTATCTAGCACAAATTTATCTTGTAAAAAGTTTTGCCCAAATTGCTTTTTGGCTAGTGCCTTTTTATTTGTTTCTTTGATAATTCACTACCTCTTTGCTTTATAATGGTTTATTATAACATAATTTTTTAGCATTTTTTAATAATACCTCTAGGTGTGATACATATTTTTGCACTTTTATTATGAAAATCAAAAATTTCAAAAATTGCTTGTTCTTGTAAAGGACTTACTTTTTCTTTAGGAATCTTGCAATAAACTCTGCCTAAATTATCAAATAAAATCCTAACTCCTATTGCATTGCCCTTTTTATCAAAGCTTTCTCCACAGCCTTTTAACACTACTTTACTGATTTTATAACGACTGCTTAGGGCAAAATTTCCATCACGCAAAGGATTGGCAAATTTTGTATTATTGTAATTATACACACCAAGATATTTACTATCCACTAAATCTCTTGCATATTCAAAGCTATCCATAGGACGATCATCATAATTTTTACTCTCCTTTATCCTAGCACTATCACTAAAGATAGAATAAGCCACCCCAATATTTTTTAATTCACTAAATTGAATCCGCCAAAAGCTCTCTTTGTAGCGCTCCATCTCTTCTTTGCAAAAATCACTTTGGCAAAAATCGCTTTGTCTAATATGTTTTTGGGAATTGAGTGCTAAAAATTTTGTGTAATAAAGATGCTTTAAAATCTCATCTTGTGCCAAAATAAGATCGCTTTTAAAATTAGCATTTAAGCTTATAGTGCTTAAAATCGCCAAAAGCGCGATTATTAATAAACACTCCAAAAGAGTAAATGAGCTTTTAGCGGACATAAAAAAGTGCTACTTGTTTGCCATAATAAGTGATTTCAATTTTCTTTGCACCTTTTTTATATTTTGTGCTTAAAATGGGGCTTTTTGCAGGGGAGATTTCATAAAATTCTAGTCTTTTT
The DNA here is from genome assembly GCF_003670295.1 of Helicobacter burdigaliensis. Classification (GTDB taxonomy): domain Bacteria; phylum Campylobacterota; class Campylobacteria; order Campylobacterales; family Helicobacteraceae; genus Helicobacter_D; species Helicobacter_D burdigaliensis. The sequence goes on along the minus strand of NZ_QXJG01000009.1, from coordinate 14,318 downwards.
TGCAATTCTTCATCCGTTTTTAGAGAATTTATACCCCTTTTTTTAAGAGATTGTGCGAGTTCTTTTGCGATAAAATGCTCATAAGCAAAATGTTTATCTCCTTTTTCCATAAAGATAAAAAGAAATTTTGAAAAAATCAAAGTTGTATTGCATAAAATAAGCACTAATAAAGTAGCTATAAAAGGTATGCGATAATGCATTCTAAAAAGAGGCAAACGCACTCTAAGCCCAGAAAGATAAATGCTTACAAGCAAAGGAAGTGCTAAGATTAAAAAAGGTGCATAAAGTTCTATTTCTACCCTTTGCCTAAAAGAAAGTAAAAAAATAAAGATTAAAGCACTAAAAGAAATATACCAAATAAGAGGGCGGTTGTTTGCGTTAAAATAACGATAAAGTCCATAAAGAAAATAAAGATAAAGTAAGGGTGAGAAAATCAAAAATAAATGCCCATTCGTGTCTAAAAAATAACCCTTAGGATGTCCGCCTATCTCTGTGCCAAAAAAATACATACTAAAAGCAAATAAAATAAGGGAAATAAAAATTAAAAGATTATTTTTTTTACCAATTCCATAAAATAAAAGTGCCAAAAATATTAAAGAAAAAGCTCCATCTATAAATGCCATAATCACCAAAAGAGGATAAGGAATGGATTTAAAATAAACTTGATAAGTGCATAATAAAAGTGCAAAAAATAAAATCACACCACTATTAATATTTAAAAGCGCACTTGCATTAATCCCTGGAAGTAGCATAAAGATTGCCACGCATAAAAGTGCATCGCTTTTGCGTTTTAAAAATTTCAAAGAAAAAATAAAAAGCAAGCTTGCATTGCATAAATGCAAAAATACAAAAGGGATTCTAAGTCCTAAATCATTTTGTCCAAAAATCCATACTCCAAAATTTGCTAGATAGTCATTAAGCTTTGTAGGGTGGAAAAATCCTACCGCTTCATCATAGCTAATACTAAGGGTATTAAGCGCCCATAAAAGCATACAAAAATCTAACCCAAGAAGTATGAAAAAAAGAGGGTAAATAAACTTTTGCATCTTTAAATTTCTATAAATTCATAGCCATTAGCTTTTAATTCTTTTCTAATCTCCTCTTGATGCTCTTTTCCTTTAGTTTCTAAAAAGAGTGTTACATTCGCATCACCATAAGTAAGAGAAGTGGAGATTCTATCAAAATCAATTTTTACGATATTTGCTCCAAGTTGTGAGAGGAGATTGCTAAGTGCTTGTAAGCTTCCAGGTTTATCAATAAGAGTAACACAAAATCGCATTTTACGATGGGATCTTGCTAAACCTTTTTCAATAATCACTCCAAGCATATTTACATCAATATTACCACCGCTTAAAATTAGCCCTACTTGTTCATTTTCTTTTAAAGTAAATTTATGGTGCAAAAGTGCTGCTACTACACTAGCCCCCGCACCTTCAACTACAAGTTTTTGATTTTCTAGCAAGTAGAGGATAGCATTTGCAATTTCTTCATCATCTACGCTTACTATCTCATCTACACTTTCTAAAATATATTCAAAATTTAGTGGATTGACATCTCTTACAGCAATTCCATCAGCAATAGTTCGCACAGATTTTGTGCTTTGAATCTCTTTTTTATAAAAAGAATGATACATTCCAGGAGCTCCACTTGCTACTACACCAATAATTCTAGTATTAGGTAACATTTGCTTATAAGCAGCAGCAATCCCACAAATTAATCCTCCACCACCTATTGGCACGACAATGGTGCTAAGATTGCTTTGATCTTCTATCATCTCTAGTGCGATTGTGCCTTGTCCAGCGATCACTTCATCATCAGCAAATGGGTGGATAAAGCATAAATTATGTGTTTTAGCATATTCTAGTGCATATGCATAAGACTCATCATAATTATTCCCATATAAAATTGCCTCTGCTCCTAACTCCTTTACTCCCATTACTTTTAAAAGTGGAGTGGATTCAGGCATAACAATCACTGCTTTAATCCCAAAATGCTTTGCACTATATGCCACACCTTGTGCGTGATTACCTGCACTTGCTGCGATAACTCCATTTTTTCTTTGTTCTTCTTTTAAATTTGAGATTTTATTAAAAGCCCCTCTTAATTTAAAAGAACCTGTATTTTGTAAATTCTCTTGTTTTAGATAAATTTGTGCCTTGCTTAAAAGACTTAGCTTTGGAGCATAGGCAAGTTTTGTGTGCTGTGTGATACCATTTAATCTTTTTTTGGCATCTACAATTTGTGATAATGCAATCATGGGATTAACCTTTGATGTTCTAATTTAATACAACTATTTTCTTCATATTCTAAGTTTGCACTCATTAGAATCTCTTTAGCCTCTTTGCTAGAAAGCCCTAGCTGCACCCAAACACATTTTGGCTTATTCTTAAGATCTATAATATCTTTGGCTAAAGCAGGAAGTGCTTCACTTTTTCTAAAAATATCTAAAATATCAATATCGTAAGCATTTGTTGCATCTTCTAATGTAGGATAGACTTTTTCTCCTAAGATTTCTCCACCTTTTGGATTAATAGGCACGATTTTATATCCTACTTTAATAAGATATTGAGCAACTTTGTAACTTGGCTTTTGACTATCGTTAGAAAGCCCATAAATAGCAATAATTTTACTTTGTTGTAAAATCTCTTTTTTCTTAGAATCTTCCATTTTGATTTGCCCTTATAAAAACTTTGTAGATTATGATTATTGTAACAGATTTTTTCATAAAAGTAGTTTGTTTATAGAGAATTTTTAATAAAGAATGCTAGAGCCTTTTTATCAGGCTTTTATAGCATTAAGATTGAAGTTAATTATACATCAAGATGTTTAACATCTTTTGCATGGGTTTGAATATATTCTCTTCGTGGTTCTACCTCATCTCCCATAAAGAGTGAGAATACATCACTTGCTTCCATTTCATCTTGAATTTCTACACGGATTAATCGGCGATTTTCTGGTGTCATTGTTGTTTCCCAAAGTTGTTCTGGATTCATCTCACCTAAACCTTTATAGCGTTGAATCTCTGCACCTTTTTTACTATTATCTTCTACTTCTTTTAAAGCAATCAGTGGATCTTTACCTTCTAAAAACTCTAAATCTCTTTCTTTGATTTTATTATATACAAAATGTGCTTCTTCAAATAAAGGATGTGAAAACAATTCCTCATCAATTCTAATATCCGCTAAGCCTGAACTTGTCTGCACATAAAGCTGGATTTTTTCTTCATCTACACTTTCATTTAAGATATTAAAATTTAAACTTGTGATTTTTTCTTTAATCTTTTGATAAAGTTCTTCATTTTTAAGTCCGATAAAATCCGAATTTTCAATCAAAAATTTTGCAATATCAATAAAAGGGAATCTTTTTTCTAAAGAACTTAAAATATTTCTATAATGAGAAACAATTTTGAAAAATTCTATTAAATCTTTAGTTCCTATGCCTGTAAAACTGCAACTTTCAATACTATTTTCTATTAAATATTCTGATAAAGCTTTTTCATCTTTTAGATAAATTTCTTTTTTACCCTTTTTAAAACGATAAAGAGGAGGTTGTGCGATATATAAATACCCCTCTTCAATAATTCCCTTTAAATATCTAAAGAAGAAAGTCATTAAAAGCGTTTGAATATGGCTACCATCTACATCTGCATCTGTCATAATAATGATTTTGTTATAGCGGATTTTAGAAATATCAAAATCCTCCCCTATTCCACAACCTAATGCAGTAATAAGGTTTTTAATCTCTTCACTTTTTAAAATTTTATCCAGCCTACTTTTTTCTACATTTAAGATTTTTCCTCTTAGTGGTAAAATAGCTTGATAAACTCTATCGCGTCCTTGTTTTGCAGAACCACCCGCAGAATCACCCTCTACTAAATAAAGCTCACTAATGCTTGGATCTTTGCTTTGGCAATCTGCTAATTTCCCCGGTAATGTCCCAACACTTAGGGTTTCTTTTTTTCTTGTGAGTTCTCTTGCTTTTTTAGCAGCTTCTCTACCTCTTGCTGCAAGGAGTGCTTTTTGCATAATTGCTTTTGCTTCGTTTGGATTTTCTTCAAAGAATTTTGCTAATTTTTCATAGGTAAGCTTTTGCACGATAGGACGCACAAAAGAACTTCCTAATTTTCCTTTTGTTTGTCCTTCAAATTGTGGATCTACAACTTTAGTAGAAACGACTGCTATAAGCCCTTCTCTAATATCATCTCCTGTGATTTTAGAATCTTTTTCTCTTGCATTTGCATTTGCTTCAATATAATTTGTAATCGCTCTTGTAAGTCCTGCTCTAAAACCTGCTTCATGCGTTCCACCATCAATGGTTCTGATATTATTTACAAAGCTTAACACTTTTTCATCAAAACCATCATTATAAGCTAGAGCGATTTGCACTTCTGTATTGCTTTCAAAGCCTTCAAAACTGATAATTGTAGAGATTAATTGTTTTTTATTTAGATCTTCTACAAATTGATTTAATCCACCCTCAAAATGATAGATTTCATTAAATCCATCGCGTTCATCTTTAAAATGAATGGTAATTTGGCGGTTTAGGTAAGCAAGTTCTTTAAATCTTTTGCTTAAAATTTCTCTTTGAAAATTTGTAACTTCAAAAATACTATCATCTGGAATAAACTCAATTGTAGTTCCATTTTGTTTTGTTGTGCCTACTATATTTAGTTCATCTTGAGGAATCCCTTGTGCAAAATTTTGCTCATAAACATTTCCATTTTTATGGATTGTCATTTTAAGATTCTTAGAAAGTGCATTTACAACCGATACACCCACACCATGCAAACCACCTGAAACTTTATAAGTATCTTGGTCAAACTTACCACCTGCATGAAGCACAGTTAAAACAACTGTGGCAGCTGGGATATTTTCTGTTGGGTGAATATCCACTGGAATCCCACGCCCATTGTCCTTGATAATCGCACTTCCATTTTTTGTAAGAGTGATGTGGATTGTATCACAATATCCTGCCATAGCTTCATCAATAGAATTATCTACAACTTCATAAATAAGATGATGCAATCCATTAATATTTGTATCCCCTATATACATTCCGGGGCGTTTTCTAACGGCTTCTAAGCCTTTTAAAACTTTAATACTACTTCCAGCGTATTCTTTTTCCATTTCTTTCCTTAATAAAGTTTCTTAAACTTATAAAATAATAGGCATAATAACCGTTGAAAAATTTTCACTTTTAAGCACAAAAGGAGCATTTTTTTCATTTAAACACCAAGTGAATTCCATTGTATCAATTTGGTTTAAAAAGTCCATCACATGACGCGAATTAATCCCTAAGACAATTTCTTCTGCGATAGGAAGTTCAATCTCTACTTCTGTATTTGCTTCTAAATTATCATTGCTTAAAGATTCAAATAAAATTTGATGCGGTCTAAAGGTAAGTTTTACATCATTTGTAATGGAATTAATTAGTTTAATTCCCTCAATAATTTTTGCTTTAGGGATAGAAAATTCTACTAAAATCTCTTTAGGGATAATTCTTTCATAATCAGGAAATTTTCCATTGATTAAATGCGTAAAGAAAATATAGTTTTTAGATTTTATAATGAGTTCTTTTTCATTATAGTAAAGTTCAATTTGATCAAAGAAAAGTTTTTGAATCTCTGTAATAGCTCTTTTTGGAACAATTAAAGCTAGTTTATTTCCTGAAGGATTGTCAAATTTTACAATAGAAAGTCTTTTTGTATCTGTTGCTACAAAATTATAAGAATATTCTTTTATATCTAAAAGTGCTCCTGTTAATTCTCTTTTAGGATTGTTTGTATCAATTACAGGGAAGATTTTTTTCATAGAAGAAATAAGTTCTATTGCGTTAATTTCTAGTTTTGATAGATTTTCTAAATTTGGGAATTCTGGGAATTCTTGTGCATTAAACATAGGAAGTTTGAAAGAGCTTTTATTTTGTTTGATGATTAGGTTTTCATCTTTAGTGTGTAAAGATACTTCTCCTTCTTTCAATCTTTTAATAATATCTAGAATTTGTTTTCCATTAACTGTTGCGATTCCTTGCTCTATAATGTTTAAATTTTGTGTAGTGGCTAAAAGTCCCATTTCAAAATCTGTCGCTCTAAAGATTAGCTCATTGTCTTTAGTTTCTAAATAAATATGAGAGGTGATTTGACTAGAATCTTTTTTATCTAAGAAAGGTTGTAAATTGGTTAAGATATTATCTAAGACACTATTAGAAATGTTAATGTTCATGGAATTCCCTTTATTATTAAATAAATTTAGTAGTATTAGTAGGGTGTGTGCAATGTGGAAAAATTGCTTTTAGAACCCTAGAATACTTGCCTTTAAATGTGAAATTATATAAAATTTTATTCACATTTATTCACAATTTTATCAAAATTATGTTTTTAATGAGGTTAAATTTTTACTAATGTGCAATTTTACTCTTTAATTCTTCTAAGATTAATCTAAAGTTTTGATTATTTTTTAATTCTTCTTCAATACTTTTCATTGCTTTACTTACAGAGCTGTGGTCTTTCATACCAAAAAAGTTTGCTAAAGTTGGCATAGAATTTGGTGTAAGATTTCTAGCAAGATAGATAATAATACGCCTTGCTGTTACGACATTTTTAGAACGATTTTTACTTTTAATTTCTGAAGGTTTAATGTTAAAGTATTTAGAAACCACTTCTACAATGTTTTCTAAGGAAATATTTTCTTTGGTTTCTTTGATATATTCTTTTAAAATATCTTTGACAAAATCCACTTTTACTTCTTGAATATTTGTAACATTAATAGAAAAATTGAGCTTTGTTAAAACCCCTTCAATTTCTCTAATATTATCATTAATGTTTGCAGCAATATAGTGGATTACATCATTATCTAAAGAGATTCCATCAAATTCACATTTTGTGCGAATAATGTTGATTTTTGTTTCTAATTCTGGAGGTTGAATATCTGCTAAAAGTCCGGATTTAAAACGTGTTTTTAATCTTTCTTCTAAGCCGTCCATATTTTTAGGAGGCCTATCAGAAGTAAGTACAATTTGTTTGTGATTTTCTTTTAATTCATTAAAAGTGTGAAAAAATTCTTCTTGAATTTGATATTTTCCACTTAAAAACTGAATATCATCAATGAGTAAATAATCACATGCGCGGTATTTTTCTCTAAAACGATCCATTGTAGAATTTCTAACATGTAACATAAAATCGTTTAAAAATTGTTCACTTGTAGTATAAATCACATTTTTACCCACAGCTACATTTGCATTTCCTATGGCATTTAGCAAATGCGTTTTGCCAAGTCCAGTATTACCATAGATTAAAAGGGGATTATATTTTGTGCTTTGATTATTTGCTACGATTTTTGCTACTTCACAAGCATATTTGTTAGAATTTCCCATAATAAAGGAATTAAAAGTAAAAGAAGGGTTTAGATTGCTTGTTTGTTGCACCTTTTTTTGGATATTTTTGATTTCTTGTTTTTTAGAGGGTGTGAAAACTTCAATAATCACTTCAGGTTTGATTCCATTTGTGATTTCAAAAAGATGTGCAATTTTTTGTGCATATTTTGTCTTAATCCAGCTTGCTACAAATACATTGGGTGCATTAAAAACCACTCTATCATCGCGGGAATATTTTTCATTAAAAGTGAGTTGATTGATGTAATTATCGTATTCAAAAGGTGTGATTTCTTTTTTAAGTTGTAATAAAATAGAGTGCAATTTTAGCCCTTTCTAAGAGTTATTCACATTTAATTCACAGGGTGTGAATAAAGTTTATTTTAGATTTTATCCAAAGATTACTAAAAAATTATTATAATTTCAAATCTTTTAATTTTTAGGAAAAGAATGAATATTTTAGGCATAGATCCTGGAAGTAGAAATTGTGGGTATGCAATTTTAGAATTACATAATAATAATATAAAATTAATAGAAGCAGGACTTATAAGAATAAAAGAGAGAATCTTACAGCATCAAATTTTAGAATTTGTAGAAGGGATTGATTTGGTTTTAAAAAATCATAAAATAGATTCTGTTGCTATTGAAGATATGTTTTATGCTTATAATCCCCAAAGTGTGATAAAATTAGCACAATTTAGAGGAGCTTTGAGCTTAAAAATTTTACAAGAACTTGGGAATTTTGCAGAATACACTCCCTTACAAGTTAAAAAAGCCTTAACAGGTAATGGAAAGGCTACAAAAGAGCAGGTGGCTTTTATGGTAAAGCGACTTTTAGGGATTAAGGGTGAGATTAAACCTCTTGATATTACAGATGCGATTGCGATTGCGATTACCCATTCTCAACGCTTAAAATTACAAATTAAATAAGGAATAGAAATGGATATTACACTTTTAAATTATACGGATTTGAAGATTTGTTCCCATGCGATTAGGACTTGTTGGCAAAGTTTTGAAAAGGGCGATAATGGCGGGGAGAAAGATAAGGAATTAATAGATAGAGTGGGAAATAAATTTAAACATGCTTCTACGCTAGAGCATTTAAACTATACTTTTTATATTCAAGGGATTAGTAGGGCTTGTTTGCAAGAGCTTGCAAGACATAGAATGGCTTCTTTATCGGTTAAAAGTAGTCGCTATACGCTAAAAGAGTTAAAAGAAGAAGAATCTTTTTTACCCTTTTGCGAGGACAATCTAAATAGGGCTAAGAAATTTTTAGTTTTTACAGAAAATCAAGCAGTAAATGAAGCTTCTTTGATGGCATTAGAGAATTTACGCAAACTTTTGATTGTGAATATTAGTAATGATTTAGCAAAATTTGCAATGCCAGAATCTTATAAGACAGAGCTAACTTGGAGTATCAATGCAAGAAGTTTGCAAAATTTTCTAGCTTTAAGAAGTTCTAAATCTGCTTTATGGGAGATTAGAGATTTGACACAAAATATTTTTGAAAAATTGCCACAAGAGCATCAGTTTATTTTTGAAAATTGTATCGTTAAGGAGGGTGAATAATGAAGTTTTTTAAAGTTTTATTTTTGGGATTCTTGTTTGTAGGAACTTTGTTTGCAAATGATTTAAAAGAGGGTGAGGATTATATTGTTTTATCTAAGCCTATTAAAAATATGGAAAATAGTGTGATTGAGCTTTTTAATATTGGTTGTCCGCATTGCGCGTATTACCATGAAGAAGTTTTGCCATTGCTTTTAGAAATGCTTCCACAAGAAATTGAATTTTACCCCGCACATATGAAGACAAATGCGCATTTTCATACACAAATTAGTGAGTTTTTAGCAGTGGCTATCATTAAGGATAAAAAAGAGGGCAAAGATACAAAATCTAAAAATACAAATTATCAAATGCTTTTGAACGATTATTTTGCTATTTTTCATGGTAAAAGTGCTAAAAAAATTAACAATGAAGCGGATTTAACAAAGCTTAGTTTAGAGATTTTAAAATTAGAGGAAAAAGAATATAAGACTTTATTAAAATCTAAAGAAGTCAAAGAAATTTTAGAATTTTGGGATAGCCTTTTAGAATATGCGAGTATTCAAGGTGTGCCTAGCTTTATCGTAAAAGGTAAATATATGATAAAAGCACAAAATATTCAAGGTGTAGAGGATTTAATCTATAAAATAGATGTTTTAAAAGAGCAAAAATGAGAATTGACAAATATCTAAATGCTGTGAATATCGTAAAACGCAGAGCGATTGCGCAAGATATGATTGAAAATAAAGTCGTGAAAATCGCAGGTGTGAGTGTGAAAGCAAGTAGAGATGTGAAAGTGGGTGATGTGATTGAGATTGCATTTTTAGAAAAATCAAGATTTTTTCAAGTTTTACAAATACCAGAAGTCAAAAATGTAAAGAAGAATGAATCACATTTATTTTATAAAGAATTAGAAAAATAAAAGAGGTGAAATGATTTATTGTGCAGGAGAGATTGAGAGTTTTCCTTTTGCAAAGAGTGTCGGAGTAGGGCTAGTGCAGAGTGCTATAAATCTCACACATTCTATTTATAGAGATAAACCTGATGAAATTATTTTCATAGGAACTTGTGGGAGCTATGATAAGAATCAAGAACTTTTAGAAGTTTTTGAAACGCAAAGTGCAAGTAATATAGAATTATCTTTCTTAGAAAAAAAGTCTTATACTCCACTAGATAATTTTATTTGTTTAGAAAAACAAAATGTTTCACATGAAACATTACTTAATCAAAATCAAAAAATAGTGAATTGTAGTAACTATATAAGCACGGATGAAAGTCTAGCACAAATTATGGTAAAACTAGGAATTTTATATGAAAATATGGAATTTTTTAGTATTTTGCAAGTAGCAAAAAACTTTGATATTCCTGCTTTTGGGATATTTTGTAGCACAAATCATATCCATAAAGACGCACAAAAAGAGTTTTTTGCTAACCATAATGAAGCAAAAAAAAGATTAGAAAATTATATCAAAGAAAAATCCTATGTCTAAAAAAAATATTTATTCCTATACACAAGAAGAATTAGCGAAGATTTTAGTAGAAGATTCACAAGGCAAAATACAAGCTTATAGAGCAAAGCAAATCTACCATTGGCTTTATACCCAATACGAAAATGATTTTTTAAAAATGCAAAATTTGCCAAAAGAACTCAAAGAATTTTTAAATGAGAATTTTACAACGCATGCAGTGCAGATTGCTAAAAAAGAAGAATCTAGTGATGGAAGTGTGAAATATCTTTTTAAAACTTTGGATAATCTTACCTATGAAGCTGTGTTTTTAAAGATGAAAGAGGATAAATTTACCTTTTGTCTTTCATCACAAATTGGTTGTAAAGTGGGTTGCAGTTTTTGCCTCACTGCTAAAGGTGGATTTGTGAGGAATCTCACCATAGGAGAGATGGTTTATCAAGTCGTAGCTATCAAAAAAGATCAAAACATTCCTTCAAATAAATCTGTAAATATCGTATATATGGGTATGGGAGAGCCTTTGGATAATTTAGAGAGTGTAAAAGGGTGCATTAGCATTTTATCCGAACTTGATGGACTTAGTATCTCACCGCGTAGGCAGACGATCTCTACAAGCGGTATCGCACCAAAGATTAAAAAACTCGGTGCATTAAATCTAGGGGTGCAACTTGCAATCTCTCTCCACGCAGTAGATGACAAGCTAAGAACAGAACTAATGCCTATCAATAAAGCATATAATATTCAAGCGATTATTGATGAGGTTAGGGCATTTCCTATTGATAGTAGAAAACGCGTGATGTTTGAATATCTTATGATAGATGGGTTAAATGATGGGCTAGAGAGTGCTAAGAAACTTGTAGCACTTTTGAATAAAATCAAAGCAAAAGTGAATCTTATCTATTTTAATCCGCATGAAGGAAGCATTTATAAACGCCCTAGCAAAGAAAAACTAGAAGCTTTTAGGGAATTTTTACTCAAAAAAGGACTTTTATGCACGATTCGAGAAAGCAAAGGACTAGATATATCAGCAGCTTGCGGACAGCTACGTGAAAAGGAAATTCATAATCAAAATATATAACAAGCAAGTTAAATATTTTTAAATATAAATAAATAAGACTTTTTAGAATAAAAAAATTAATAATATATCTTATGCTTATAAGCAGTTCAATAAAACAAATCCACTTCAAACACATATAAAACCCATAATAACAAAAGCACTACATAAGCTTCAGTACATTTGACATTTTTTTAATTTGCTATAATTTCATTGACGGGTTAAATGTGTTGTCTTGTGTAACACTAAAGTTTTTTGGCTTTGATTTGTCAATTTCTCATTAAAATAAATTCTTTTTAAATGCCTAAAAAAGATACTCTGAATATATTAGCATTTTTAAAATTTGGTAAAATATGATATAATTTATTTCATATGATTTGAAAGGAGTTTAAATGACTCTTATTATTGAAAATGTTAATGAAGACTTTTTGCCTGCATTTAAAGGTTTAGCTAAAAGTATAAACGCTAAATGCAAAGTTTCTAAGCCTAAGCTAAGTAGTTTTGAAAGTGAGATATTAAATGCAAATAAAGAGCTTAACAAAGAGAAAAAAACCAACTCCGCATTAAGCTTTAATTCACATCAAGACTTTGTGAAAGCTTATCAAGATGGCAAAATATAAAATTTATTACCATAAAGATTTTATAAAAGCTTACAAAAAGATAAGCAGTGAAGAACGTAAAATAACAGATGAAGTTATCATAAAACTTTCTAATGATAAAAATTTAGAACCTAAATATAAAGATCATCAATTAAAAGGGGTACTAAAAGATTTTAGAGAATGTCATATAAAACCTAATTTGTTATTGATTTATCAAAAACATAATAATGAGTTAGAGCTAAATATTTTAAAACTAGGTAGTCATAGTAAGTTATTTAAAAAATATTGAAATGAATAACAATAAATAAAACATTAAACAAAAACACAAAATTAAAAATCACTTTTATTGTATTATTTGTATTGATTTTAGCAAACCTATAAAAAAGATTCCCATAGGTATTCAAACTAATAAAGTTTTAAAACTAGAAAAAGACTAGAATTCATCTAAAGCAACTTATTTTGCTTTAGAAAATAATGAATGAAATAAATCAATAAGTATTTAATTTATAATCAAACTTTAATTTCACATATAAAATTAAATTTCTACAAAAAGTCCAAAAATAAGCTTCAATACAATAACAAGTGCTATAATCTAAGCATTATTAAAATTAATAAAGGATATTTATGCAATATAGACAATTAGGTAACAGCGGACAAATGATACCCGCAATAATGTTAGGAACAGCCACATTTGGCGGTAGCACAGAGTTTTTTAAAAGATGGGGGCAGACAAATTTGCAAGAAGCCAAAGAGCTTATTAAAACTTGTATGGATTATGGTTGCAATACCTTTGATACAGCAGATTGCTACTCTTTAGGAGATTCAGAAAAGATTTTAGGCGAGGCATTACAAGATTACAAAAGGGAAGAAGTTTTTATCTCTACAAAGACAGGACAACCCCTAAGTGAAAACCCAAATGATATAGGCACTTCAAGAGCAAAGATTTTAAAAAGTATAGATGCAAGTTTGAAGCGTTTAAAAACAGATTATATTGATTTGTATTATTTGCATTGCTATGATGCAAAAACTCCTCATTTAGAAGCTCTGCAAACTTTAAATGATTTAGTGCGTGCAGGGAAAATTAGATATTTTGGGATTAGCAACTATTCAGCATGGCATTTGATGAAAATGCTAAAAGTAGCTGATGAATACAGATTGCAAAGACCGATAGCACAGCAAGTTTATTATTCTCTAGCAGCAAGAGATATAGAAAACGAGCTTATGCCCTTAGCTTTAGAAGAGAAAATCGGCACTTTTGTATGGAGTCCTCTAAGCGGAGCTTTACTTTCAGGTAAAATCACAAGAAATGCAAAAAATATTGAAAGCTCAAGACTAAATGCTGGAGGTGCATGGGATATGGATATGGATCATCTTTATAACATTACGGATGTGCTAGAAATAGTAGCCAAAGAGAGTGGATATAGTTTTGCACAGATCTCTTTAGCTTGGGTTTTAAGCCGTCCTAGCATTAGCGGATTGATTATAGGGGCTAAAAACACCACACAATTAAAAGATAATCTAAAAGCTTCTACTATCACGCTAGATCCTAAACATATAGAAATGCTAGATCGTGCAAGCCAGACGAAGCTTCCTTATCCTTATTGGCTTCAAAGAAGCAGTGTAGATGCGCGTGATCCTTATCCAGTGGCTAGATATTCATAAAGCTTAAAAACTTTAAGTTTTTAGGATAGTATGCAAATGTTACTAATTTACTCATAGTGATAATTTGCATAGATTTTTTTGATTTAAGGGATATTCTCTTTGTTTTATTATTGCAAGAGTTATATTTCGCTGATTCTTTTGGATTAAACAAAATATAAAACTATAATACTCATTTTATATTTTATTCAAATTTAAATTTTTAATATGTAGAATTAAAATTATTTTTTAAGTTAAAAATGATTAAAACTTACAATAAAGTATTTAAATTTATGTATTTTAGGGAATCTATGCAGACTTTAACTAATCTATTCACTACTCCACTCTTAGTGCGGGGGGGGGGGGCAAATAGCCTCTCTTTATTAACCCCTTCTTTATCGCAAAACCTAAATAATCCCCTTACTTTTCCTTTGTCATTGCGAAGAAGCTTTGCTTCTGAAGCAATCTATTCTCTTTTGTCATTACAAGAAGCAAAGCAAAGTGCAAATCCAAAAAGAGTAATTAAAAAATTTAAACAATTCCATTTTATTCTTTTAAACAACGAATCTACACTTTATATAAAAAGCATTTTGAGAGTGGCTTGGGAAGAATTTGCTTGTCAAATTCAGGGATCACACCGCCACGAAT
>NZ_QXJG01000008.1 GCF_003670295.1 Helicobacter burdigaliensis | reverse complement strand
GGTAAAGTATTATTATCTATATTTCTAGCTAAGACTAATTGATTAGATAAGAGTATAGAAGCTACTATGCTAATGCTTAATGTCCTTTTGAAATTTGCTTTATTTATTTTTACCATAATTTCTCCTTTTTATATTTGACAATTCATTAGATTCTTTGTGTTTGGATTAAAATATAAAGAATCTAGTAGAGGATTCATAAATGGGGAAAAGAATCCTCTAGTAGATTCTTTAGAAGTTTTATTTGTCACTGCGAGAGATTTAGCTTGTGGCAGTCTAAAGGAACTCTTAGAAAATATTGCTATGTCTTTATTCAAAAGTAATTCTCTTAGGCGGGAAGTGGGAGCCCTAAAACTGCAAGCAGTTTTGTCCCAACCGCCACGAGAATTCTTTTGCAATAAAGACTCTTTAGATTTATATTTGTTTGCAATAGCATTTAGGTTTGCACTTTGTTTTGGTTCTAGTAATGACAATGTGGAGGAATACTCTTTATTGTAAGAAAATTTATTGAAAGGTAAGGGAAGAATTTGCTTGTCAAATTCAGGTATCCTACTCTCCTTGAAAGAAATTTTTTTAAATAAAGAGTATGGTGCAATAAATGAAATAAAAGGCAATACTACTTTATATAAAAAGCGATTTTATTCGTGGCGGTGTGATCCCTGAATTTGACAAGCAAATTCTTCCCAAGCCACTCTCAAAATGCTTTTTATATAAAGTAAGAATTGATTCTTTAAAGATAGTTTAGAATTATCAACAATATTAATAGATTGCCACGCAAATACTAACGCATTTACTCGCAATGACAGGTGGAGGGATGTAAGTTTTGTGTATATATATGTATAAAAAGTAAAAGAAGGGGTTAATAAAGAGCTAGAATGCCCCCCCCCCCGCACTATTTTAGTAAAGAGTGGATTATAAGAGATTATTTTATTCACAAATTCCCCCATTTGTTTTTTATTTGTTCTTAGAAAATATAAATATTAAATTATAAAAATTAATATTTTAAATTTCGCAATTTTACTTTATATATTATTAAAATTTTCTTTTATATATGAATTTAATTTTACTCTCCATATCCATATTTTTCTACAATAAAATCAAGATCCTTATCACCTCTACCACTTAGATTCACTAAGATCTTTTTACCCTTTAAACTAGGAGCAATTTTTAAAGCATAGGCAAGTGCATGGCTTGATTCAATAGCAGGAATAATGCCCTCTTGACGACTTAGCTTAAAAAAAGCTTCTATGGCTTCATCATCTCTAATTGTTGCTACCTTTGTCCTACCTATGCTATGCAAATAAGCATGTTCTGGCCCTACACTTGGATAATCAAGCCCACTAGCTACACTATAAACGGGAGCTGGATTGCCCTCTGTATCCTTTAGCATCATAGAATTAAATCCATGCATAACCCCCTCACTTCCATAGCTTAAGCTTGCTGCATGCTCTCCAAATCCACTCCCTTTTCCTAAGGGTTCAATCCCTACAAGCTCCACAGGATCATCTACAAATGCACTAAAAATCCCCATAGCATTGCTACCTCCACCCACACAAGCCACAACAAAGTCTGGAAGCTCTCCGCTCATTTTCAAAAACTGCTCTTTAGCTTCCACTCCTACAATCGCTTGAAAATCTCTGACCATTTTAGGAAAAGGATGAGGACCTACTACTGAACCTATCGCATAAATAGAATTTTCCATATCTTTTAAATAGGCTTCAAATGCACTATCTACGGCTTCTTTGAGTGTCTTTGCACCATGAGTTACTGGGATTACCTTAGCCCCTAAAATCTTCATACGCACAACATTAGGATGCTCTTTTAAAATATCTACTTCACCCATATAAATTTCACATTCTAGCCCAAAATAAGCTGCTGCAGTGGCTAGGGCAACTCCATGTTGTCCTGCACCTGTTTCTGCGATTAATTTCTTTTTACCCATAAATTTTGCTAAAAGGGCTTCCCCCATGCAATGATTAAGCTTATGTGCTCCTGTATGGTTTAAATCCTCTCGTTTTAGATAAATCCCTGCTCCCCCATAAGCTTTTGTAAGATTATGGGCAAAATAAATAGGTGTAGGGCGTCCTTGAAAATGTTCTCTAATTTTTCTTAGTTCTGCTATAAAATCACTATTTTGTGCAATCAAGTTATAAGAATCATTAATTTCTTGCATTGCAATTTTTATTTTTTCATCTACAAAGCTACCGCCAAATTTTCCAAAAAATCCTTCTTCGTTTGGAAATTCCTTTAAATAAGGTTTATTTTGCATTTTTATTCCTTTTTAGATTTTTGTTGTTAATTTCATCATCCAAGCATTGCACCAACCAAATAGCACAAGCGCATAAAAAGCTTTTCTTATTTCAAAATAGGCTTCCCCATCAACATTCATATAGGTAGCACCCAACATAATAATAGCCAAAATCACTAATAAAAAGAAGTTAAAAAACTCATAAGAGTTTAAAAAATTTCTTCTCTTAAAAGCAAAAAAACATAAAATTAAAATCCCCAAAACAAAAAGAATAAAATCAAAATACCCCAAAACTCCACTTTTAAAAAAAGGTGTAATACCAAAGGCAAACAAAGTTCCTATGATAATATTAAAGCTTGGCTGGGTTAAATGCAAGATTCTCCCAAGCTGTGTATTTTTATCAAAAGAAAGATTAAATAGATAAATAACACTAGGAAAAACAACTAATAATAAATAACAACCATAATCCAACACCCTTTGATAATTACTTTTATAAAATACATCCTCTTGCATAAGCTTTAAAGAATCTTCTAAAGAAAAACCATCAAAATAGGTTCTTTGAAACACAAAAAGCTCATGGTATAAAAAAGCAACAAATAAAACTAAGGCTAAGCCAATTACAAAGCTGTAAATTTTAGGTAAATGTGATACAAAAATACGCACTAGATGAAAAGCACTCACAATAACACCACTCGCAATTAATACTATCTCTATACTAAAATACACTCCATTTGGCTGCGTTACTAGCCTAAACATTTGCTTAAAATCTCCTGCAAATCCCGCTAAAAATAACATCAAGATTGTAAAAAGTGCAAATACAAAAAATAAAGAAGAAAAAATAAGTTGCGGAAATGTTATCTTTTTCATAAATTTACCTTAAAATCATGGATTTTTAGCAAAATACCCATCAATGCCATCTGCAATCCCTTGTGCTATATCTTTTTGAAAGGCACTTTGGTTTAATCTTTTGCCCTCATTAGGATGTGTAAGATACCCAACCTCAAGTAAAATAGAGGGCATTAAAGCACCCACTAAAACCCAAAAAGGCCCCTCTCTAACACCTCCATCTGTAACTTTATATTTAGGTTTTAAATTTTGCAACATACCATATTGCACATCAATAGCAAGACGATTAGAAGCAATGATTTTTTGTGTATTTAGAGTATTTAAAAAAGATTGTTTTGAAAAATAAGTCATAACTTCTGTATCGTCTTTATTTTCTAATGCAGCTACTTTTTTAGCACGCTCACTCCTAGCAGTAGAGAGAAAATAGCTCTCAATCCCTTGTAATTTTTCTTTATTTTCTGCTACTGCATTTGCATGGATAGAAACAAACAAATCCGCTTCTTTTTGATTAGCAAATTTGGTTCTTTCTCGCAAACTAATAAATTTATCCTTATCCCTTGTCATATACACTAAATACCCACGCCTTGCAAGCTCATCTTTTAAATATTTGCCGATATTTAACACAATCTTTTTTTCACATACTTTGCTCACACCCACTGCACCACAATCCTTGCCCCCATGCCCTGGGTCAATCACCACTACTTTTCTTTTAATACTCGTTTGTGTATTTTTAATATTTGTAGCTCTTTTAGGAGTTTCAAACAAAGAAGTAATTGAAGGGGTATTTTGCATACTCTTTGCATTTAAAATCGTGAAATTTGCTTGTTTTTTTGAAGCTGTGAGTGTGATTTTTTGCTGTTTGTTGCTAGAAACTACAATCCTCACCCTATCTTTAGAATTTTGTGCGATTTTAACTTGTATCTCTTTTTGAAATTTAAAGTTTTTTGCACTTCCCAAAAGTTCTGCATTTACATCATAAACATAGCGAAATTCTTGCTTATTTTGCAAAATAAAGCTTTTAAAATCTTTTTCTGTGATGTTTTGGTTAAAATTTAAAAGCACTCCATTTTGCGTTTGCTTTATAGAGATTATTTTTACATCCGCAAACAAAAAAAGATTAAAAAAGCACAAAAAAACTAAAAATCTCATTTTCTTGTTAGCTCATCAATAATTTCTTGGACACTTGTGATTTTATCAATTCTATATCCATTTGCTCCTGTAAAATATAAACCACTCTCTGCATTGCCTAGATACCCATCGCCTAGTCCATCTGCTATACAATAGCCCACCTTTTTGGCTTCCTGTCCTCTATGGCAAGGAGATACACAATTACTAATGCAAGCAATCTTTGGTGCTCTTCCCTCTCTTAAAGCCTTAATCACACCTGTAACAATCGCTCTTGCAGGATAACCTACTGGAGATTTAATAAGCTCAATATCTTCTTTTTTAATTCTTGGCATAAGTTCATTATAATAAGTCGCATCACACTCTCTTGCACCCAAAAAGCGTGTTCCCATCTGCACTCCACTTGCACCTAATGCCATAATTCTATCAATATCTTCTCTATCCCAAATTCCACCTGCTGCAATAATTGGCATATCTCCCCACTTTTTAGCCTCTTCTACTACTTGAGGGACGATAGCTTCTAGTTGATGCTCTTCTTTAAAACAATCCTCATAACTAACCCCTTGATGTCCTCCACTAAGGGGTCCCTCTACAATCACTGCATCAGGAATCCTTTTATATCTTCCCTCCCAACGCTTGCATAAGATTCTTAATGCTTTAGCAGAAGATACAATAGGGATTAAAGCAACATTAGGAAAATTATTTGTAAATTCTGGCATATTTGTAGGAAGTCCCGCACCCGTAATAATCATATTTGCACCTGCTTCGCAAGCATCTCTTACTACTCTTCCATATTCATTAATCGCATAAAGAATATTTGCTCCAAGTGGATTTTGACCACAAATCTTCCTTGCATTTTTAAAAATTTCAAATAAAGATTCTTTGGAATAAAAATTAATTGTATCAAAGGGGCGATTTTTAATGGTTTTTTGGATAAAAGCACTTCTTTTATAATATCCTGTGCCTACACAAGAGATAATTCCCATAGCACCCGTTTTAGATACACTTCCTGCAAGTCTATCCCAACTAATCCCAACTCCCATTCCGCCTTGAAAAATAGGAATAGGAATCGTATATTTTCCAATTTTTAAAGGTTTTAATTCCACTGCCATATATTTCCTTTATTCAATGATAATTTTTGCAAACTTTCTTTTGCCTACTTGTGCAATATATTCACCCTTTTGGAGTGTGCTTTTTTCATCTTGCACTTTTTCTCCATTAAGCTTGACACCACCTTGCTTGATAGCCCTTAGTGCTTCTGAAGTAGAAACACACAATCCACAATCCTTTAAAATCTGTGCTATCCAAATACCACTCTCTTTATTAAAGGTAGGTATATCACTTGGCACCTCATCTTTAGAAAATACCTTAATAAACTCCTCTTGTGCCTCTTTGGCTTTCTCTTTATCATAATAACGCGTAATAATTTCTAGTGCTAAATCTTCTTTAACTTTTTTAGGATGCAAACTCCCCTTTTCCACACCCTCTTTTAACTCTTTGATTTCTTGCAAACTTTTTGTGCTTAAAAGCTCATAATAACGCCACATAAGAGTATCTGAAATACTTAATAATCTTCCAAACATTTCTTTGGGCTCTTGAGTAATGCCTACATAATTTCCTAAACTCTTACTCATCTTATGCACGCCATCTAGCCCTTCTAAAAGTGGCACCATTACAACAGATTGTTCTTTACTAAGCCCATAAGCTCTTTGCAAATGTCTTCCCATTAAAAGATTGAATTTTTGATCCGTTCCTCCAAACTCTATATCGCAATTTAGCGCAACTGAATCATAACCTTGCAACAATGGATAGAAAAATTCTACAATACTAATGGGGCTTTGAGATTTAAAACGCTTTTCAAAATCATCTCTTTCTAGCATTCTAGCCACTGAAAACTTGGCTGAAAGCTCTATCATACCACGCGTTCCAAGCTCATTTAGCCATTTTGAATTAAAAACAATCTCCATTTTTGAAGAATCTAAAACCTTATAAACTTGCTCTTCATAAGTTTTTGCATTTGCTAACACTTGTTCGCGACTTAGAGGTTTTCTTGTCTCACTTTTACCGGATGGATCTCCTATCATTCCTGTAAAATCACCGATTAGAAAATAAACTTTTGCACCATATTTTTGAAAAGTAGCAAGTTTTTGCAAAAGCACGGTATGTCCTAAATGTAAATCGGGAGCCGTAGGATCAAAACCTGCCTTAATTGTGAAAGTTTTGCCTTCTTTAAAATAAGATTCTACTAACTTTACAATATAATCCCAACCAATAATCTCTTGTGTTCCTCGTTTAATCTCTTCTAAAGCAAGTTTAATTTGTTCATCTATATTCATTTTTACTCCTTAATTTGCATACGCATCTTTTAACGCATAAATATCAACAATCTTATAATGGCTACCTAGTAATGCCCTAATTTCCTTAATATCATTAATACTTGTTTCAAAGCGTAACTCACAATGAGTCATATAAGTATTTTTCTGCGATCCAAGCTCCACACCCAAAACATTAATATCGCGTTTTGCCAAGAATTGCAAGAAATTTGCCAAAACACCTTTTTGATTTTCTAATGCAACAATAAGCTTATAGATATGTAATTTATCTGGAAGCCAATCCACATAAAGCATTTTAACACCTTTTTGTATCTCTAAATACGCCCTATCACAAAGCTTATGGTGCACAAAGGCTTTAGATCCACTTTTAAATGCAATAATTGCATCGCCAAATTTTGGATGGCAACAATAATCAAATACTGCTTGATTAATCGTGTGATTTGTATGGATTACTAAGTTATCAAAATGCAATTCCTTAAGCTTTAAAATTCTAATTTTAATCTGCTCCAAAAATCCTGCATTTTGGCGGTAGTGGTTTTTAATACGATTTTTAATATCTTTTAAAAAAGTAATATCTTTTGCAGCCTTATAAATGCCTTCATCCATTCCATTAGACTTCACAAAGCTTTCAATCTCTTCTGCACTCTTACCAAAAATGGTTGCAATAATATTAATCGTGCTTAGGCGTTCAATCTCTTTAATCCTTGAAGCACAATTGCTTTTAATTTGACTTTTTGCCCTTGAGGTCTTCACAGCATCCATCCAAGAGCATCGTAAAATGGGATCCTTTGCTTTAATAATTTTTACAATATCACCACTTTTTAAAGTTGTAAGCAGGGAAGTTTTTTGATTATTTACATAAGCTTCTTTAGCACAATTCCCCACATCTGTATGCACTGCATAAGCAAAATCCAAAACTACTGCACCAATAGGAAGCGAATAGTTATCCCCTTCTGGAGAAAACACAACAATATCTTCACGATACAAATCATTTTTTACAAGTTCATAAAACTCTTCGGCTGAATTATTTTTAAATTGTAATTTATTGAGCCAATCAAGACTAGGGCCACTATTACCACCTGTTTTATATTTCCAATGTGCTGCTATCCCATATTCTGCACTTTTATGCATATCTTCTGTTCTAATTTGCACTTCAAAAATAGCAGAATCATCAAAAAGTGTGCTATGAATTGTTTGGTATCCATTTTCCTTTGGCAGTGCAATATAGTCTTTAAAACGCGACATAATGGGCTTAAACTGCAAATGCAAAATCCCTAAAGCCTTATAACAATCTAAATC
Organism: Helicobacter burdigaliensis; assembly: GCF_003670295.1. Lineage (GTDB taxonomy): Bacteria > Campylobacterota > Campylobacteria > Campylobacterales > Helicobacteraceae > Helicobacter_D > Helicobacter_D burdigaliensis. The sequence goes on along the minus strand of NZ_QXJG01000008.1, from coordinate 70,360 downwards.
ATTTTTAACAATCACTCTAACTGCAAGTAAATCTAGCACTTCATCAATAGAAATACCCTTTCTTTGCATTTTAAGGTAAATAGAATAATGCCTTTTTACCCTACTTGCTAACATAAAATCTTTTTCTGGAATCCCCCCTTGAATAAGACTTTTTTTAAGCTTTTGTATAAAGGCATTTAGCTTTAATTGTATGGCTTGTTTATGGCTTGCAAAATAATCATTGATTTTTTTATATTCACTAGGAAAAATATAATAAAAACTCCTATCTTCTAACTCATTTTTTAATGAGGAAATCCCAAGCCTATGTGCGATAGGTGCATAAACCACAAGTGTTTCTTCAGAGATTCTTCTCTGTTTGTTGGGAGGAAGTGCATCTAAAGTTAGCATATTATGCATTCTATCACATAGCTTAACCACCAAAACACGCACATCTTTTACAGAGGTAATTAGCATTTTTCTAAAACTAAGTGCAGCAACCACTAGCTTTTCATTAGAATAAGAAGAAGGCAACTCTTCTGCTCTAATGGCAACAATCTTTGTAAGCCCATCTACCAAAGAAGCTACATCTTCTCCATAGTCCCTTCGCACATCTTCTAAAGTATAATCAGTATCTTCTACAACATCATGCAAAAGTGCAGCACATACCATAACTTCATCACCACCAAAATAAGCCACAATACAAGAAACAAGCAAAGGATGGACGATGTAAGGCTCTCCGCTCCTTCTTTTTTGATTCTGATGGGCTTTGGTGGCAAAATCAATGGCATTCTGTATGTTTGGAGTGATTTCTATCATTCCACACAATAGCTCTAAAGCCTTTTGTGGATTATTAATTTGTGCAACTTTTACAAAAAACTCCAAACAACTACCCTCATTTTTCTTTAAACAAAAATTATTTTTGCTCTTCTACTTTTTCTAAGCCGATCTTACCTTCTGCCACTTCTAAAAGCGCAATATCAGAAAGCTTATGGATTTTTACATCCTTATTAACAAGAGGTTTAGCCCCACGACTTAGTTCATCAATTCTTGCAAAAAGAATATTAGACAATAAATATCTATCAAAATTTACTTTTTCTAATGCCTTAGATGCGATTTCTTCTGTTCTCATTTTTACTCCTTTTTAATTTGATACAATTGAATAGATAGCGTTTTTATCTTCTTGAATAATTTTCAAAAGATTCCCTGCTTTAAACATATTACAAACCACGATAGGAAGTGCATTATCTTTTGCCAATGCAATCGCTGTATCGTCCATTACTTTAATATTATCTTTTAAGGCTTGATCATAGCTTATTTTTTCTAGCATTTTTGCATCTTCAAATTTGCAAGGATCTTTGTCATAAACGCCATCTACTTTCGTAGCTTTGATAATCATTTGTGCTTCAATCTCTACTGCACGCAAAGTTGCAGCAGTATCTGTGGTAAAAAATGGATTCCCCGTTCCTGCTACAAAGATTACCACACGCCCTTTTTCAAAATGCCTTACTGCTCTTCTATAAATGTAAGTTTCACACACTTCTTTAATCTCTAAAGCACTCTGCACCCTAACATCAATTCCATGGTGCTCTAAAGCCTCTTGCATAGCCACTCCGTTGATTACGGTTGCTAGCATTCCCATATAATCGCCACTTGTTCTTTTAATCAATCCACCTTGTGAGGCTGAAACTCCACGAATAAAATTCCCACCACCTATCACAATTCCTACTTCAATTCCATTATCCACTAAAGCTTTAAGCTCTAATGCAATGTAATTTAGTATTTCACTCTCTATACCAAAGCCCGTTTTTCCCGAAAGTGCTTCACCAGAAAATTTTACTAAAACTCGTTTTGACATTATTAATATTAACCTCTAAATATTTAATTTTATAAAAAACTGCTTATTATATTTAAAAATTACTTACGAATAAGTAAAAGCAATTCATTCCCTTTTTTCTTGATTTTTTCTTAAGCTTTCTATTTGTTTTTCTTGGTGTTTATAAGCCCTATCTATTAGCTCTTGTGGATTATTTTTATTTGGATTTTTAGGCAAATCTTTACGATTATAGAAATTTTCAAAAAATTCTGTATGCCTCTTTAATCCCTCATTATAAGAATCTGTTTTGGAAGATTTTATATTTTGATTGTGTAATTCTTGGCTTAAGCGATTTAATTTTGCTTTTTGCTCTTCTTTAAGTTTATTTTTTAAAGCTTCTTCTTCCGCACTCTTTTTTGTAATATTTTCTTCCAAAATCTCTTTAGAAGCTTCTTTTGTTGCACTTTTAGGGTTTTCATCAAAACAAGCACTTAAAAACAATCCCGCTAAACACAATAAAACTCTAAAAACCAAAAACAACCTCATAAACTTTATAGTCAAACTACTTATTTTACTTTAAAGTTTGCAAAATATCATTTAAACTTGCAAAAATTAAGAGATTTTTTAAGTTAGATGAGTATAATTCCATCTTTCTACTTCAAATAGAAAAGATTACAAGCAAGGACAGATGGGTGAGTTGGCTGAAACCACATCCCTGCTAAGGATGCGTAGTCGCAAGATTACCGAGAGTTCGAATCTCTCTCTGTCCGCCACTTGAATAATGCAAATTTTTCTCTTTTTAGCCAAAAAATCCACAAATAAAATCCTAAACAAGATAATTTTAAAATAATTTCTGCTAGATTCAGCATTTTAAAATGCAACACTTAAATTCTAAGGTAAAATAATGAATAATTTTCTTCAAAATTTCTTATCGCTCTCCTCATGGCAAACTTGGCTTTCTTTGCTTGTGTTGAGTATTATTTTTTGTGTGATTTATAAAATGAAAAAGGCAAATATAAATTTTTCTATGCGAATGCTTTTTTCTTTAGTTATAGGTTTAATCCTTGGTTTTTCATTGCAATATCTTAACAATTACCCCCAAAAAGAAGAATTGCAAAATATTATTTGGCTAAAAGAATTTCAAACTTGGCTTAGTTTTGTAAATCTAGCATTTATTGGACTTATTAAAATGCTTGTGATTCCGCTTATTAGCATTTCTATTATTAAAGTGATTATAGATATAGGAAAAGATATTAAAATCTCCTCGCTCCTTAGCTATTCAGTCTTTTGGCTACTTTTAAGCACAGCTATTGCTGCAAGTATTGGTGTGTTTTTGGGCTGGTATTTTGAACTGGGTGCATTTTTTAACTCCTCTATGCAAGGAAAAGAGATTAGAGAAGTAGCAAGCTTAAGTCAAATTCTTTTAGGCTTAATCCCTAGCAATATCATTAATTCTATGAGTAAGGATAATATCATTGCTGTGGTTATTTTTGCCTTTTTTGTGGGCTTTAGTGCAAGAACACTTTACAAACAAGAAGGCAAAGAACAGCACCAAACCTTTAGCAACCTAGTAAATTCGCTTTATAAAATTATTATGAATATGGCAGATTTTATTATGAGCTTGATGCCTTATGCTGTTGTCTGTATGATAGCAAATGTGCTTATTTCTAATGGATTTTCTGCCATTAAAACCGCAGGGCTTTTTATAGGTTTAATCTATTTATGTATGGTAATTATGTTTTTAGTGCATTTTTTAATGCTTTTAAGTGTAGGATTAAATCCACTCATTTATGCTAAAAAGGCATTTTCAGTTTGGCTTTTTGCTTTTAGTTCAAGATCTTCTGTTGGCACACTTCCGCTAAATATCGCAACTTTGCAAAACAAGCTTGGTGTAAGTTCTAGTGTAGCAAACTTCGTCCCCTCCATTGGCACTACAATGGGCTTAAATGGCTGTGCGGGATATTTTCCTGCACTTGCTGCTGTGTTTATTGCTTATAGTATTGGTGCTCCTATTGATTTTAATTTTGTGGTTATGGTGATTTTAATTGCAATTTTAGGCTCTATTGGAATTGCAGGAGTGCCCGGCAGTGCGACAATGGCAGCTTCTATTATGCTTACTGGGATTGGCTTTGGAGAATATTTTGGGCTTTTAACACTTATTTTAGCCATTGATCCAATCATTGATATGGCACGCACTGCTAGCAATGTATCGGGTGCTATGAGTGCTGCAATCTGCACGGATAAAAATCTAAAACTTTTAGATGAAAAGGTTTATGAAAGTTAGGATAAATTATGGAAAATGAAGCATTAATTTTAGAAGATTTAAAATACATTTGGCACCCTTGCACGCAAATGCATGATCATTTGCAAAATATCCCGCTAATCCCCATACAAAAAGCAAGCGGAATGTATTTATATGATTTTAATGGAAACAAATATTTAGATTGCATCTCTTCATGGTGGGTAAATATCTTTGGGCATTCACACCCTTATATCAATCAAAAGCTAAAAGAGCAAATTGACACGCTAGAGCATATTATTTTTGCTGGTTTTACACATAAGCCCATTATCAGCCTCTCTTCACGCCTTATTAATATGTTAGATTCTAAGCTTAGCAAATGCTTTTATGCAGATAATGGTTCTAGTGCGATTGAAGTGGCACTTAAGATGGCTTATGCTTCTTGTGTATTAAGGGGTAAAAGAGGGAGCAAATTCATCTCTTTAGAAAATGCCTATCATGGAGAAACCATAGGCGCTTTAAGTGTGGGCGATGTGGGGATTTATAAAGAAGTTTATGAGCCTATTTTGCTTCAAACTTTAAAGGTTAAAGAACCAAAAGGCGAAGACTTTGAAGAATCTTTAAATTCTCTAAAAGAGATTATAAAATCCCATAAAGATGAGATTGTGGCATTCATACTAGAGCCTTTAATCCAATGTGCTGGAAATATGAATATGTATAGTGCAAAATTTGTCTATGAAGCTACAAAGCTTTGCCAAGAAAATGGAATCTATGTAATTTTTGATGAAATTGCGGTTGGGTTTGGACGCACGGGAAGTATGTTTGCACATAAGCAGTGTGGAGTAGTGCCTGATTTTCTTTGCTTAAGCAAAGGGATTAGTGGGGGATATTTGCCTTTATCAGTTGTAATTGTAGGAGAAGAGATTTATAATCTTTTTTATGCTCCTTATGAAGAACACAAAGCCTTTTTACACTCCCATTCCTATACAGGAAATGCCCTTGCTTGTGCTTGTGCGAATGCGGTTTTGGATTTGTTTAGCAAAGAAAATGTGATAGAACAAAACAAAATTACAAGTGCTTATATTTGGGAGAGTATGCAAAGCCTAAGAGAGTTTAACTTTGTAAAAAATATGCGGATTTGTGGAATGGTGTTTGCCTTTGATTTAGAAGGTTTTGGCAATACACGAAAAGGACTAGAAGTCTTTAATGCAGGGCTTAAAAAGGGATTGTTACTCCGCCCTTTAGGCAATACTATCTATCTTATGCCCCCCTATATCATCACAAAAGAGCAAATTAGCTATATTGCCACTTCTTTAAAAGAGATTTTAAGCACTTTTTAGGTGTTTAAACCTCCCATTCAAATTTAGGCCTTAGTTTATCTTCTTCTTTAAATTGTAACTTTTCTAAATTGTCTAAATTTATAATTTTATAAAGATTATTGACTGTTATTGTAGAGCCATCGTATTTGTTTAAAATAAAAGCACTTTTGCCATTGCTAAAGATTTCTTTTTGGATAAATTTCACTCCTAAATCTGCTAAAGAGATGATAGAGCCATTTTGTTCTATTCCTATTTCTCTAAAATCTAGTTTGTTTAGTTCTTCTTCACTTGTAGTGCTTGCTTCACTCATCATTGAAGCTCTTTGGTTATTATCGGTTAGGTTAAATTCTCCCTTGCTTGAATAAAGCTCACTAATGCGTTGTGTCTTTCCTGAAATAAAATGTAAAGTGATAGAGCCATCTTTATTAAGTTGCATTCCATTTACTGAATCTAGCCCACCATCTAGTGCATCTGCATATTGTTGCATAGTTTTAGGATTATTAATTCCAAGATAGACTTCTTTAAATTTACTCTCACTAAATGCCATTCCACTAACTACTTGAAATTCTCTCTCAATTGCTAGTTTATTACCAAAGCTATTTCCTTCTTTAGAATAATAATTATGATACATTAAATTAAAACGATCTTTTATATTTCCTGCTGTGGCATATGCTGGATATTTCCCTTGTAAGCTTTCTTTAGCTTCTTGTGTAGTAGTGCCTACCATAGAAAATCGCTCTAATCTTGTAGCTCCACTTAATGTCTTATCCATAAAAGCAAAGTTAAAATTATTCATAAGCACATCATTTACATATTGTGTAACTCCATTTTTATCTTTATAGCTTTTAGTTAAATCAATATAGCCATTTTCATCGCCATATGTGTTAAAAAGCTTTTTAATATCCTCTTCTTTTACTTTTTTATAGCTTTCTTCTGCTCTAAAAAGGCTAGTGCCTGATTGTAATCTTCCTTTGTCGTGTTTGTCAATATCTTTTTGTGTGGTAACAAACTCTGATAAATCAAGAGAGCTATATACATCACTAAGCTTATAGATAAACTCTTCTCCTTCTTTATTGACACCTTTTATTTTTAGCTTATCAAAGTATTTATCACTAGAATCTAAAAATCCATCTTGATTAATATCTAAATTAATAAGCTGTCCCATATAGCTTAAACCACCCACACCATATTTGTCATTATCATCTTCTAAGTCTAAAAAAACTTCCACTTTACCAATGGAAGTTTCAAGGTATTTGTCTTTGCCTTTTGGGGTGAAGATTGTGCTATTTTCTAGTGTTGTTACTCTTTGAATACTCTCTTCTTGTGCATTACTAGAAAAATAGTGCTTCTTATCATAAGCATAAGCACCCACGCCCACAAAAGTTCCTGAGCCTAAAATTGATGTTACCTTTGATAAAAGCTCTCCCTTTTTAATCATTTCTTCTAAGTTTTCTGAAGTTGCTATGGAAGAAATATTAGAAACCTTATTATTTATGTTTTCTATCGTATTTAAACTAAGAGTAGAGAGTTTTAGTTTTCCCACTTCCATCACCAAGCTCCTTTTTATAAATAATCTATAAAGTAGATCGGTAAAAATAATCATTTCTTTATAAATTTTATGAAACTTACAAGAGAGATTTTTTAAAATTATTACAATTTGTTACAAGAAAAGAAGGTTGTAGATTTACAAAAAGTGTAAATTTTAGCTATAATTTATCTAAAAGCAAAAGAAAGCTATAAGGATAAAAATGACAAATGCTATTATGCTTCAATCTCAAAATGGCTTTACTTTAACAAGCGAAATCATTAGCTCTTTAAAAGAGCTTTTTGGCGATAAAATTAGCGTAGTGGAACTTAATAGCGATATGATTGAAGCTATGCAAAGCAATTTAAAAGAGGATGATATTCTAAGATTACAAGATATAGTTAAAAGACTTGAAAACAAGGAATTAAAGCTTTATTCTGAAAGAGAATTTGCTAATAAACTAGAGCAAAAAGGTTATATTTGGTAATTTATTATTCTAGTGAGTTTTTAAGTGGTTTAGAAAACATAGCTATCGCAAAAATAAAGAGCTATTAATAAAGAATGATCCCTTTTTCAATCAAGGATAATTCCATAGAAATTCTTGCAATTTTCAAACATAACATAACCACTTATTCTAAATAAATTAAAATTATGCAAAACTAGACACCCCCTTTACATAGAAGCTATCTCTTAATCCCTTTTTTAGAATTGCATGGTTTTGCTTTATTGTGGGGTTACTTTTGGTTTAGAAGCTGGGAGCTGTCTATTTTAAAATCAAAATATTCAGAGCTCACAACCCCATCGCCTATGGTTCTAAACTGCGTTGAAGCTGCTTTAAAATTCTTCTCTTGCTGATAAAGAATCCCAATAGCGATTCTTGTTTCATAGTTTGTAGGGGCTTCTAAGCGTGAGAGCTGCAAAAGTGTGGAGGCATTTTGTATATGCCCTGCTCCCACAGCTGCGATAGCCGCTAGAAAATAAGTTTGCGTATCTTCTTCTTTAAAATCATCCAAAAGGCTATTATAGAGAGTGAAAGCCTTTTCAAACTCTTGCAGATAGATATAAGTAAGTGCTAATGCTTGGATAACGCCTCTTACATCTTTTTGTTCGCTTATCATCTTTTTATCTAAATCCTCTTCTACATAATGAAGTGTCCCTGCAATATGTGCTATTTGTATATACATCTCTCGCACCACTGAAGCTCCATAGTAAATAGGATCTTTATTGATTGTAGAATCTTTATAAAAAGATTGCAATTTTAAAGAAAGATCTTTTGGATTATCTTCAAAATTAAGCGCCAAAAGCTCTAAAAGATTAGTAATGGGATCTTTTGGCAAATTAGCTTTCAAAAAAGAACTAGCCTTTATCAAGCGCTCTTTATCCTTTAAAGATACACTTAAAACATAATCAAGTGCATGATAAATCGAAAGATTACTCTTTTTTATATCTAGCCAATCTGTAATATTTGGCACTCCACCCCTTACAAAATTCAATAAAGTCAGAATATATTGTTGCTCTTCTTTATTTCCTGTCATCTCTGCTATTTCTTGACTAACTTCTGAATCTAGCCTTCCATAATCCCTAAAAGTGAGTTGCGCACTCATAAGCGCAAAAATCCCTGCTTGTAAATCTTTAGGATTTAGATGAAAAGAGCGTAAAAAATGCTCATAAGCTTTATTAAAATCTCCCATTTGTGCGTAATTTAATCCCAAATCATAATGCAAAATAGAATGGTTTGGATAACGCTTTAGGGCTTCTGTTAAAAGCTTATTTGCATCTCTAATATTACCATTTAAAGTTTGCAAAATTGCATCGGCAATATTTTTATTCACGCGCGAAATTGTCTGCCCTCTTATTAAAATATCTTTTGCTTCTTGCAAATTTTCAATATGAATATTAAGCCCACCCTCTTGAATAATATTAAAAGCCTCTTTTGCATCAAACACTTTATAGGGTGCAAAATAATAAAGCAATTTATAAGCATTAAGTTTTTGCCCTTTAAAACTATTCCAAAAACGCTTTTGGGCTATATTCACATCAAAAAACTTCTCTTGTAAAGCAATTTTTATAGGGTAAGGATTAGCATCAATAGGCTCTTTATTTTGGTGGTATTTATCTAAAACTTTTCCTGCAGATTCATACTTAGAATCTTTTAAATAAACAAGTTCCAAAGCTAAATTTTTTTGAAAACTTTCTCCCTCTGCTTCTATAATCTGCAAAAGATATTTTTGTGCCTCTTTGTATTCTCCAATCCTAGCATATAAAATCCCCATATTAAACCAATTTTTTACTTCATCAGGATATTTACTTAAACGCTCTAATGCTAAAGTATCATTTTGCAAATAAGAAAAAATCATAGCCAAAAGCTCATCGCTTTCTTTTTGATAATATTCTGAATTTGGATGCAAAAGAGGAGAGATGGCTTCTAAATAGTTTCCTTTATAATAATGCGTTAGAGCATAAAGATAAGAATAAAGTGCTAAATCTCCAGAGCTTGGCAAATAACTCTGTGCTAAATCTGTATAATAAGCAAAACGCCCCTCATAACCAAGCCTTAGAGAACAAACCGCAGCATTTAATGCACTAATTACTCTATCCTCTCCTAAGTCAATAGCTTTTTGAAAAGAATCTAAAGCTTCCTTGTAAGCTTCCTCATTCATTTGTGCAACGCCTAGATTATAGTTAGAAAGCCCTTCAGAATAATTAGAAATTTTCCCATATAAATCCAATGCTTCTGTTTTATTTCCACTCATATAAAGAAAATTTGCCTTTTTGATGAGCTCCTCTAAATCGCGCGCATCATTGATAATATCCGCACCTTTTTGAATCTTCAAAGTAGGCGGTTCTATTTTTAGCTCTTGTGGCTTTACTTCTTCTTTAAAAATAAGTGCTAGAATAAAGATTAACGCTACAATCAAAATTCCCAAAAGCAATGCAAGAGCTATGGTTAATTTTTTATAAGTCTGGATAAACTCCAAAAGCTTGTCAATAAGAGTTTTGGGTTTAGGCGGTTTTGAATCTTTGTTTAAAATATCTTCTAAAATATCAAAACTATCATCTAATCTAATAACTTGTTCTTGTTCCTCTTTTACGGCCATCTACTATCTCAAATAAGGCTCTAAAGCCAGTGGAATTTCAATACTTCCATCTTCTTTTTGATAATTCTCCATAATAGCTACTAAAGTCCTTCCTACCGCTAAAGAAGAGCCATTTAGAGTGTGTGCTAAAAGATTTTTCTTTTGTGTATTTTTATAGCGGATTTTAGCTCTTCTTGCTTGAAAATCTCTAGTATTTGAAATAGAACTAATCTCACGATAGCAATTTTGTCCTGGTAGCCACACTTCAATATCCACAGTATTGCTCGCACTAAATCCTAAATCTCCACTACAAAGTTGCACAAGCCTATGAGGGAGATTAAGCGAACTTAAAAGATCTGAAGCACATGCTATCATTCGCTCTTGCATCATTTGGCTATCTTCTTGCGTAGTGATTGCTACAAGCTCTACTTTATCAAATTGGTGTTGGCGTATAATTCCTCGTGTATCACGCCCCGCACTTCCTGCCTCTTTTCTAAAGCAAGGCGTATAAGCACACATCATTAATGGCAACTCTTCTTCTTGTAAAATCTCATCAGAATAAAGATTAGTTAGAGTTACTTCTGCAGTCGGAATAAGGTAGAGCTCATGCCCTTTACCACTTTCCTCATCTACAAAGTTTGAAATTTTAAACAAATCATTTTCAAATTTGGGAAGTTGCCCTGTGCCAAAAAGTGTTTGTGTATTTGCAATCACTGGAGTGCCCACCTCACAAAATCCACGCTTTGAATTAAAATCAAGCATATAATTAATCAAAGCACGCTCTAGCTTAGCCCCCATACCACAAAATACACTAAATCTACTCTTTGCTAATTTCACACCTCTTTCAAAATCAATCCAACCATTTTTTTCTGCAAGTTCCCAATGTTCTTTAGGTTTGAAGCTAAACTCTTTAGGTGTTAGAACTTTTTTAAGTTCCACATTGTCATTTTCATCTTTGCCAAAAGGAGTGTTAGAATCAGGAATATTTGGGAGAGTTTTAAGAAGTTTTTCTAGCTTTTCTTCCCATACTTTTACTTCTTCTTCATAAAGTGAAACTTTATTTTTTAATGTATCACACTCCTCTTTTAAAGCATTAATATCTTTACCTTCTTGCTTGAACTTAGCAAATAATTTTGCCTTAGAGTTTCTATCTGCTTGTATTTCTTCTAATGCAATTTTTTTTTGTTTGAAATTTAATGCTATTTCTTTTAATTCTTCTAGTAAAGATTTTTGAATATTCCTTTTAGATAATCCCTCATTCACACTTTCAAAATCATTTACTAAAAGCTTTAAATCAATCATCTAAAAATCCTTAATATTTTTAATTATTATACCCTAAAGAAGCACAATTCTACAAATAAATTTTAACTAAAATCAAAATACTCTCTAGCCAAAGCTAGGTATAAAACTCTTAATAGAGAAAGAGAATGGATTATTGATTAATCCATTTGATTTCTTAGATAGGTTGGCACATCTAAAATTTCTTCACTAGCAAAATCTGCACCACTTACTTTTTTTCTAATGGTTTCTGCTTGATTGATTTTTTGACTCATATCTTTAGGGCTTACAAGCTTTAGTGTGTTCTCCTCAACTTCTGCGGAAGAAATTGAAGTCTGTGCTTCTTTTTCAAATCCAGTAGCCACAATCGTAACTCTTACTCTATCTTTTTCTATACTCTCATCTTTAGTAGTTCCAAAAATAACATCTGCATCAGGATCTGCACTATTATCAATAATCTCCATTGCATTATTAATCTCTAAAAGTGGATAGGCTGGATTAATATAAAAATGAATCAAAATTCCTTTTGCACCATTAATAGACATATTATCAAATAAAGGTGATTCAATAGCAATCTTTGTGGCTTCTTTAGCAGCATCTGTGCCATTTGCCTCACCTATACCCATTAATGCTAAACCTCTATGACTCATAATTGTTTTAATATCTGCAAAGTCTGTATTAATCCCACGCTCACTCTTAGATAAAATCACACCACTCATACCATTTACAGCACGCACTAAAACATCATCTACAATCCTAAGGCTTTCATCATAACTTAAAGCCCTATCTATAATAGATATAAGCTTATCATTTGGAATTACCACAATCGAATCGCTTTCTGATTTTAGCTCTTGGTAACCCACCTCTGCAAGTCTTGATCTTTTTCTTCCTTCAACCCTAAAAGGTTTTGTCGCAATAGAAACCGCTAAAGCTCCCACTTCTTTAGCAGCCTTAGCAATGATTGGTGCCGCTCCTGTCCCTGTTCCTCCACCAAGTCCAGTGGAGATAAATACAATATCTGTTCCCTCTAAAAACGCCTTTAAATCCTCATAGCTTTCTAATGCTGCATCTTTACCTACTTCTGGTCGCATACCTGCACCAAGCCCTTTGGTAAGTTTAACCCCAAGTTGTATTCTTGTAGGAACTTTAGAGGTTGCTAAATGTTGTGCATCTGTGTTTGCCACCGCTAGTTCAATCCCATCATAAGTCCCTACTTCCATTAGGTGATCTACCATATTACTACCACCACCGCCTACACCAATAACTTTAATATTTGCCTTAAAATCATTTGGGATTACTTCTTGAACATCTATCATTTACACTATTCTCCTTTCTCTAGTTTAAAACATTTGTTTGAATTTATGCCAAAGTTGTGAAATTGGGCTAGAATTTTTAGGCACTTTTTTCACTGCAATATCGGATAAATTTTGCTTAATTTCTGCTGCACTATTTGGAATATTGTTAGCAACATTACGCTTCTCTTGCAATGGATTTAAGTTTGGAAGAGGATTTTTAGCAAAATTCACTTGATCTTCTCCCATTTTTCCATTTTTAGTGCGTATTTTCTTTTCAGAATCAATCTCATAATTTGTATATCTACCCGATGCATAAAGCACTAAGCCAATTGCAGTAGCATATTCTGGTTTTTTTAGATTGTCAAATAAACCATCAATTTCACAAGGCTTAGCAATACGCACCGGAATACCAAAAATAGCAGAAGCCAAATCTCTTAAACCCTCTAAATGCGTCATTCCACCCGTTAGCACAATTCCGCCACCAATTTGCTCTTTTAATCCACTATGATCCAAAGATCTTGAAAGTATCATTAAGGTTTCTTCCACTCTTGCATACACCACATCATAGACTAATTCTAAAGATACTTGGTGTTTAGAGCCTTCTTCTCCACCTATCATAGGAATCTCAATCAAACTTTCCATATCTTCTTGCTGTTTATAAAGCTTGCTATATTCTACTTTTACTTTTTCAGCAATCGCATAAGGAGTATGCAATGCCATTGAAAGATCATTAGTAATATTATTAGAACCCACTCCTAAAAAATCATTATAACGCATAGAATTTCCAAGGTGCATCATAAGCTCACAAGTGCTTCCACCCATATCAATACAAGCAACACCTAGTTCTTTTTCATCATCACTTAAAACTGCAATGGAGGAGGCATAGGAAGAAAGAACGATATTTTCTACATCTACCCCTGCAGCTTTGACTGCTTTTCTTAAATTTCCAAGACTAGATTTTTGTGCTGTAACAATTCTCACAAAAACTTCCAATCTATTTCCATTCATACCCATAGGATCATCAATAAAATCCCGCTCATCTAATTTAAAATTATAGGGCAAAATATGCACTACTTCATATTCACTAGGAATAGTTGCATTATATAATGCTGTTTGGATTACTCTATTAATTTCCTTAATTCCAATCTCATTATTAGGGATATTCACAATCCCTGAGCTATTTACACTCTTTGTATAAGAACCTGAAATTGAAATCACTGCCTTATCTATGTTAGTTCCTGCTACTCTTTTTGCATCATTAACTGCATTTCTAATAGCACGACTTGCTTGTTCAATATTTGTAATTGTGCCTTTCTTTAATCCTTGAGATTTATGGATTCCCGTCCCAATAACATGTAGTTCTTCATCCTTGCAACTTGCAATAATTGCACATATTTTGGTAGAACCAATATCAATTCCCAAAATGTTTCGGTTAGTGTCCATTCCTTTGTAATTTACTTCCATATATGAAAAACCCTATTGATACTTTGTGATTTTATAAATTTTTGATAACTCATTTAAAAGCTCTCCTTCAACCAATTGTTGCTTGATTTTTGTCCCGCTTTGAATAAGAAAATCTAAATTTTTGCTAATTATATCAGAATTTTTGCTTCTTTGCTCTTTTATCGCATATAAAATTGCTTTATTTTCTAAAAGAATATAATCTTCTTTTTTAGAAGCCATAAATAATTTAGAAATAAATTCTTGTGTTTCATCCAGGCTTAAACCCGCAATTTCTTTAGAATAATCCCTGCCCACAAAACCAATATCCTTACTTTGGATATTTGCAAAATTTGCTATTTGCTCTTGAGCCATTTTTTCTAACATCTTATTTTTTTGCATTTTTATATAATCCATACTTGCATCTTTTTTGGCTTCTTCATAAGCTTTAGGTACACTTGGAATTATCTTTTTAATCTTAGCACTCACATAACCTTGCGGAGTTAAAGTAGGCTTTAGCGTATCTCCTTCTTTAGCTTGACTTAAAAGATTGATAAGATTATCATATTTTTTATAATCTTCTTCTTTTTCATAGATTTTTACAACCTCCCCCATAGGCTCTTTGGCTTTACGCAATGCAATATATTGTTTTAATGCTTCTTTTTGAGCTTGAGAATCTTGATAAGCTTTTTGCACTTGCTCTTTTGCGTCTTTGAAAGGTATGATTTGTCCTTGTGCATCTAAAAACTGATTTTTAAAATCATTATAATATTTTTCCAACGCTTCTTGTGTATATTTCACATCTTGTGGCATAAGAGTGATAATCTCTAGCTCATAGCCTCTTTGTGTCTGATAAATATCCTTATTTTCTTCCCAATATTTTTTAATCTCTTCTTCTTTGGGGTTAAATTCAATTTGTTTTTCATCTAAAATCTTTATACTTACTCTATCTTCTGTGAAATAAGCATTTCTTAGCATATCAATTTCTAAAGGAGTTAGAGGAATATCCAAAAGCACTCCCAATTTTTGCAAAAGCAAACTCTCATAAATGCTTTCTTCAAAATCTTTTGCTTTAAGATTGTTTTCTTCTAATGTCTTTAAATAAACTTCTTTGCTAAATTTTCCATTCACATAGAAATCTTGCATTTTAGAAAGTTCTTGTATAATCTCTTCTTTTTGCACCAAAAGCCCTAAATCTCTAGCATAATTCAACATAAGGGTTTTATAAATAAGGTTATTAATAGCTTGTTCTTGTATGCCTAATTTTTGTGCTTGTTCTTCATCTAATCCCCCGCCAGTAATTTGGTTATAGAGATTATAAAGCCTAGAATATTCTTGTTGCATTTTTTGAATACTAATTTTTGTATCTCCAACTTTTGCAACCGAATTTGACGCACTTGAAAAACTATACACACCCCACCCAACAACAGATGCTCCAACAAGTGCAATGGTGCTAACCCAAATTGTAATTACCAAATATTTTCTATGCTTCTGCATCCAACCAATCATACATTTTCCTAAAAATTAAAATTTCAAAATTATAAAGACAAAATAATAAAAGAAGGGTAAATTTCTTACCTATCCTTTAAAAAGAGAGGAAAGAATATCAAGATTTGTCTTTTGATTTCCTTCATTTTGCAGATTCTGCCTTTCTTTTTCCTCTTGTTTCTCTCCCTCTATTTCTTTAAGCTCTATCTCATATCCCGTAAGCATCGAAGCTAAGCGTATATTGATTCCACTCCTTCCAATAGCCTTAGGTTTTTGATCTTTTGAGATAGTTACTACTGCTTTTTTATCTTCTTCATTTAACACAACACTCACAACAAGTGCAGGAGAAAGGGCTCTTGCTACATAAAGTTCCATTTGTGGAGAATATTCCACACAATCAATATTTTCATTTTTTAGCTCTTTGGAAACTGCATTAATCCGCACTCCCTTAACCCCAACAGTCGCTCCCACAGGATCAATCTTAGCTAAATCACTTTTTAGGGCAACTTTTGCCCTCTCACCTGGGATTCTAGCACAACTTACTATTTCTACATCGCCATCTTTAATTTCTGGAACCTCTAATCTTAAAAGCTCTTCTAGCATTTTAGGAGTGGTGCGACTAAGTTCAATTTCTATCCCATTTTGTCTATCAATACCCACATGCTTTAAAATAGCTCCTACGACGCTACCTACTGCAAACTCCTCGCCCTTAATACGATTTTTCTTAGGTAAAATTGCACGTATTTCATCAATCTCTACATAAGTATTTCCTAAATCATCTACCCTAACCACACTTCCGCTTACAATCTTTCCAACTTGTGCTTTGTATTTATCAAAAAGCTGTGTTTCTACAAGACGCTGAATCTTATATTCTAACTCTCTAAAAAGTGAATTTACAGCACTTCTACTCATATTTTCTAAGCTAATTTCATAGCGTAACTCATCACCTATCTTAATCTCACTATCATGCTTTCTAGCTTCTTGTAGAGTAATATAATTGCTATTAGCTTTCTTAGCTTCATCATTATTATCGCATACGCTAATCACTTGATAAAGATGTAAAGTTTTATTTTTTTTATCAATTTCTGCAATATAGTTAAAATTAGGATCAAATGTCTCCTTAGCTACCTTTATCACAGCTTCTTTAACAGCTTGCGCTACATTATCTATGGGTATGCCTTTTTCATAAGAGATCCCTTCAATAATATCTAATATCTTCTCCAAAATTTTATCCTTTTTGTTTTAAGTGAGATTTTTTCAATTTAATAATTTGCGGATTCTAACTTAAAAATTCTTTATAAGGGCTTTATTGATTTTATACAACACAAAAACAAAATACAATATTATTTTTTAAGAAAATTTCGTGTATAATCAGCCATTTTTCTATAAAATTTAAGGGCAAGATGATGGATATTAAATTAGCACGCGAACACATTAATGAAAAACCAACAAAGGTTAGCATTAAAAAACTAGAAGAAATGCTACAAGAAAAGAAAGCAAATATTTTTTATTGTGATAAAGAAAACTCACATAAAGATATGATGGCTTTATTAGAGTATTTTGAAAAAAAAGGTAAACACGCTTATTTTAGAGAGGTAAAATATGGTCTTGATGAGGGAGATTATATGTATGAGATGCATATCCTCTAATAAAGGGTTTAAATTTTGAGTAAAAAACTCTATATCCAAACTCTAGGCTGTGCGATGAATGAACGCGATAGCGAGCATATCATCGCAGAACTAGAAGAAAAAGAAAACTACTCTCTTACAGACAACCCAAAAGAAGCTGACCTTATCTTAATCAACACTTGTAGCGTCCGCGAAAAACCAGAAAAAAAGCTTTTTTCAGAAATAGGACAATACTCTAAAATCAAAAAACAAGATGCAAAAATCGGCGTATGTGGATGCACTGCTAGCCATTTAGGAGATAAAATTTTAAAGCGTTCTAAAAATGTGAATTTTGTGCTAGGCGCTAGAAATGTTTCTAAAATCTCGCAAATTATTCACAAAGATAGAGTAGCTTGGGTAGATATTGATTATGATGATAGCTCCTATGTCTTTAGTCAAAAACAAAACTCTAATCTAAAAGGAATGATTAATATCTCTATAGGTTGTGATAAAAAATGCACCTATTGTATTGTCCCCCACACAAGAGGTAATGAGATTTCTATCCCAAGTGAGCTTATTTTAAATGAAGCTAAAAGATTAGTAGATAATGGCACAAAAGAGATTTTGCTTTTAGGGCAAAATGTCAATAATTATGGAAGACGCTTTAGTGGAGATCATAAAAAAATCAATTTCACACAACTTTTGCATGAGATCTCGCAAATCAATGGATTAGAAAGAATCCGCTTCACCTCTCCTCACCCTTTGCATATGGACGATGAGTTTATAGAAGAGTTTGCAACCAATAGAAAAATTTGCAAAGCTATTCATATGCCACTGCAGAGCGGTTCTAGTGCAATTTTACAAAAAATGAAACGCGGATACACTAAAGAATGGTTTTTAAATCGTGTAGAAAAAATGCGCTCTTTAGTGCCTAACTTAAGCATAGGGACAGATATTATTGTAGGCTTTCCCACTGAAAGTGAAGCAGACTTTTTAGACACTTTAGATGTGTTAGAAAAAGTGCGTTTTGATACACTTTATAGCTTCATCTACTCTTCACGCCCTCACACAGAAGCAGCCACTTGGTGTGAAGATGAAAACTTTCAAGGCTTAGTGGATGAAGAAATAGCCAAAGAACGCCTTGCTACTTTAAAAGACAGGCATAAAGCTATTTTACAAGAAGATAATGCAAAACTTCTCCACCAAATTCATTCTGTTTTAATTGAAAGCTATGATGAGGAGAATAAACTACTTGAAGGCAGAAGCGATAATAACAAACTTTTAAGAATCCATTCTCCTAACAATCTTGTAGGTAAAATACTCCCTGTGCGTATTTGTAAAATCAATGGAGCGCAACTTATAGGTGAATTGATCGAATGAATCTAAAACAGCTTAGTAGAAAGATTTTTGCCACTCTTGCTCCTCCCTTTTTATATTGTTTAATAAGGCTATTGCATTTTACCTATCGCCATTCCTATGAGATTCCAAGTAGTTTAAAAGAACACAACCAAAAAGATACTTTTATTATTGCATTTTGGCATGGGGAGCTTTTATTGCAACCCTTTTTATTTAAACATTTTTGTAAAAATAGAACCGCTTATGTTTTAATTTCCAATCATTTTGATGGGGATATTATTAGCAATATTATGAAGTTTTTTGGCATAGAATCTCTGCGTGGTTCTTCTTCTAAAGGAGGGATTAAGGTGCTTTTAAGCGGTATTAAAAAGCTTCAAGAAGGGGAAGTTGTAGTCGTAACTCCTGATGGCCCTAGAGGCCCTTATCATAGTATCGCAAATGGTATCTTAATGCTTTCGCAAAAATCCAATAAGCCCATAGTGGTTTTTCGCACTCTTGCACAAAATTGCTGGAATCTAAAAAGCTGGGACAAATTTCAAATCCCAAAACCATTTAGCAAAATTAAGCATATTGCCTTAGAACCTTTTTATATCAAGGGTTTAAATGAAGAGGAAGCTAAAAAACTCATACTCTCCAAAATGGAAGAATTTTAATCCATGTATTTTAAAGCCTTTATTCTGCTTCTTTTTTGCGGACTTGTTTATTATTTTTTCTTCTCACCCTCTTATAAACTTGCAAATGATGCAAAAGAAGCCTATACAAAGCAAAATTATGAACTTGCTTATACACTTGCAAATGATGCGCTAAAAGAGGATTTATATAATAAAAAAGCTTTTTCTATCTCTAGCCAAGCCAAACAAAGAATACAAATCCAAAAATTTTTAGAATCCTCAGAAAATCTTTATAAAAATGCACTAGCACTCTTAAATCAAACAAGCCTAACCGAGCAAGAATTTTTACAACTTAAATGGATTTGCGAAGAATTTAACGCCAAAAGAGAAGAGCTAACTTTTTTTAACAATCCCACACAAGAAGAAGCAAAAAATATCCAAGCCTATACAAATTGGTTTAAAGATTTAGAAAGCAAACTCCAAAAAACTAAACAACCTTAAAAATCTAGCTCATGCGTGAGATTTTTAAATTTAATATCCTCTAATTGTGATTTTATAAATTTATTTTCTTCACTTAAAGAAGACATTTGTGCTTGCAGTTGAATAATATTTCTACTAGAATAATAGATATTATTGCGGATATAAATCTTTGGCACAAAGATTAAAAACGCTAAGAAAATAGCAATAAGTGCAAAAACCACGAACCCAAAAGATAAATTTTGCTCCTCTGTTTCTTCTAAGATTTCTTCCTTTTCAGCCACACTTAGCGAAGTGCCCTCTTCTTGTTGCTCTAAAGTTTCTTGTTGTTCTTTATAAGTAGGCAATATCAAATCTTCATCAAAAGATTCTATACTCTCTTCTTGATTCTCTTCCCAAACTTCCTTACCATAGCGTTCTTCTAAAAACTCTAAATTTTCCCCTTCTCCTTTAGAATCTTTTCCAAAGATTCGTGCAAAAAAGCCTACCTTTTGTATTCTATCTGCTTCTTTTAGACGCAACTCTTCATAAAAGTTATTCTCTCTATTTTCCAAATTCAAAAGTCCTTAGCTTTGCACTTCTTGCTCTAGGATTTTTCATATTTTCCTCACTTGTAGCAATAAGAGGTTTTTTATATATGCTTTTGCCGAGTGCATGATTGTTTCCACACTCACAACGCATTACATTCATAGGGCAAATACAAGATTTCTCCCACCTTTTAAAATGCTCCTTAACAATTCTATCTTCTAAAGAATGAAAAGAAATAATACTTACTCTAGCGCCCTTCTGTAAAGGATTTTCAAAGATTCCTCGCAATAATCTCTCAAGTTCTCCTAACTCATCATTGACTTCAATCCTTAAAGCCTGAAAAGCTAAAGTAGCAGGGTGAATTTTACTAGCTTTAAAATGCATAGCTATTTTAGAACTTAGCTCTTGTGCACTTATAATCTTTGCTTCTTTTCTCCACTCTACAATTAATCTTGCTAATTTTTTATATTCCCTAATCTCGCCATAATCTCTAAAAATCCTCTCTAGCTCTACAAGAGAATAAGAATTTATAATATCTTTTGCACTCAAAGACTTATTTTTATCCATACGCATATCAAGCGTATTAGATTTAAAACTAAAACCCCTATCTTCTTTATCAAATTGCAAGGAAGACACCCCAATATCCGCCAAAACTCCCACTAACTTTTCTTTTTTTAAAATCTCCAACGCCTTTATACTAAAATCTCCATAAAGTGGAGTAAAGCGATCTTTAAAAGGAGCTAAAAATTCATTGCAAAATTCTAATGCTTCCCTATCCTTATCAATGCCAATAATTTGCAATTTTGGATAAGCTTTTAAAAGCATAGAAGTATGCCCACCAAAACCTAGTGTGCAATCTAGTAAAATTCCTCCTTTATGCACCAAAGGAGTATCAAAACTTTGCAAAACTTCACAAGGCAAAACAGAAATATGAGGACTATTCATTCACTTTCTCGCACGATTTTTGCACCTAGTTTGCTAAGCTTTGTTTCTAATGCTTCATAGCCCCTATCTAAATGATAGATTCTATGAATCTTTGTTTGTCCTTTTGCAACTAATGCTGCTAAAACTAATGCACTAGAAGCACGCAAATCTGTCGCCATTACATCTGCACCATAAAGCTCACTTTCTCCATGAATACTAGCACTATTACCATGCAAGTTAATATTTGCTCCCATTCTTTGAAGCTCACTCACATGCATAAAACGATTTTCAAAAAGCCTTTCTTGAATGATACTTGTCCCCTCGCATTGTGTAGCTAAAGCCATAAATTGTGCTTGCATATCTGTAGGGAATCCTGGATATTCTGCGGTAGAAATCTCAAAAGCACTCCTTTTGTTAGCAGGATAAATGTTAATACTCTCTTCATCTGCTACAATTTTAAAACCAATCTCTTCTAGCTTTGAAATTACTGCACCTAAATGATGAGGATTTACTTTGTGCAATGTAATAGAAGAATTACAAATTGCCCCTACACATAGATAAGTTCCTGCCTCTATTCTATCAGGGATTACATGAATTGTCTTTTTAAAATCCAATCCTTGCATTTGTGTGCCATATACAACCAATTCATCGCTTCCAATTCCGCTAATCTCCACCCCTGCTTCTTGTAATACCTCACAAAGCTGCACTACTTCGGGCTCTTTTGCTGCATTTAAAATCTTTGTCTTGCCCTCTGCCATTGCTGCAGCCATTAAGATATTTTCTGTCCCTGTAACTGTGATTTTATCAAAATTAATCGTTGTACCTTTTAGCCCATGCTTTGCTTCAGCAACAATATATCCCCCTTCAATTCTAATATTTGCTCCCATTTTCTCCAAAGCTTTAATGTGTAAATCCACAGGTCTTGCACCAATCGCACAACCCCCTGGCAAACTCACTTCACAAAGTCCAAACCTGCCCAAAAGAGGTCCCAAAACCAAGATAGAAGCCCTCATCTTACGCACAATATCATAAACTGCTTTGGTGCTATGAAGCTCTAAAGTATGGATTCTTGCTAAATGTTCTCCCTCTTTTTCTACTTTACAACCCAATATCTCTAAAAGCGAAAGAAAAGTTTTTACATCCACAACATTAGGTAAATTATCCAATACAATGCTATCTTTTGCTAACAATCCCATTGCAATTAAAGGCAAAGCGGAATTTTTAGCACCTGAAACATTAATAGAACCTTGCAATCTCTTTCCACCCTCACAACTTAAAAAATCCATACTTCTCCTTTTAATTTATTTCTTCTTTTTTTCATTAGATTCACGATTTTTCAATGCAGAACCAATCGTTGTTTCAATTTCTTTTTTATAGCTTGGATTAAGCTTTACAAGCTCTTCTCTATATCTTACAATGCTATCAATATCCACACTAGCACACCATGCAAGAGCAGAGATAAAATCCATTCTTTCTTGGTATTCTTTACTCTCTTTTTTATAATTTGTAAAAGGATTAAAATAATTTTTAAATGCTTCTAAAACTTCTTGCACTGCATCCTCGCTAGGCGTGCCTTTTAAAACAGAGGTTAAATGCACGATATTTTTTAATAGATTTTCTTTTTTCCTTTGTTCTTCAAGATAAGCTTGAATATTTTGCATTACAA
Source organism: Helicobacter burdigaliensis (assembly GCF_003670295.1). Classification (GTDB taxonomy): domain Bacteria; phylum Campylobacterota; class Campylobacteria; order Campylobacterales; family Helicobacteraceae; genus Helicobacter_D; species Helicobacter_D burdigaliensis. The sequence goes on along the minus strand of NZ_QXJG01000008.1, from coordinate 47,738 downwards.
TCACAATGCCTACAAGCAACACAAAAGGCATTAATGCAACAATCATCAACACCCAAACAAAAAAATAAAAATCTAAGTTATACAAATTTAGGCCTTATTCTTTTTATATTTTTCATAAAATATATTTGTAGCTTCCACAAACCCTTCTACACTTCCACAATCATAACGCTTACCTTTAAATTTATAGGCTAAAACCATTCCGCTTTGACACTGACTTAAAAGTGCATCAGTGATTTGAATCTCACCATTTTTGCCCGGTTTTGTCTTCTTTAAAATCTCAAAAATATCAGGAGTTAAAATATAGCGTCCAATAATAGCAAGATTGCTTGGTGCTTCTTCAATGCTAGGTTTTTCTATCATATTATCCACCACAAACACATCTTTATCAATCTCTCTACCTGCAATCACACCATATTTACTCACCTCTTTTGCTTCCACTTCTTCCACTGCGACAATAGAGCATTTATATTTTTCATAAATTTTACACATCTGTGCTAATACACCCTCTCCCTCATTATCGCACAAATCATCACTTAAAATTACACAAAAAGGCTCATTTCCTATTAAATTTTCTCCCATCAAAATTGCATGCCCTAAGCCTTTCATTTCCATTTGTCTTGTATAAGAAAAAGTGCAAACTTCTAAAATCCTCCTAATTTCTTGCAAATAGCTTTCTTTACTTGTGCCTTTTATTTGATGTTCTAACTCATAGCTAATATCAAAATGATCTTCTAAAGCTCTCTTTCCACGCCCTGTGATGATAGCCATATTAAAAATCCCTGCCTCAATAGCTTCTTCCACTCCATATTGAATTAAGGGCTTATTTACAATGGGTAACATCTCTTTTGGCATAGACTTCGTAGCAGGTAAAAACCGCGTCCCATAACCCGCTGCTGGAAATAAACATTTTTTAATATTGCTATTTTTATTCATTTTTCCTCCTTAGATAAATTTTAATAAATCACTTTTATAAAGGCTAAGAAAATGCTTTGCGATACGAGGATTCTTAGAGCCTCTTTTGGTAGCATAATTTAGAGCAATCTTAGAAATCTCTTCCCACTTATATCCACCAAAACTACCCTTTTTAAACTCGTCTTGCAAAATCTCTAAATACTCTTTAGCCCCATAAGTATAAAATCCAATGCTTATAGGGAATCTATCGCTTAATGAAAGTTTATCATCATTTCCCATAAAACCAAAAAGATCGTTTTCTTCATTGCTTTCTTTTAAAAGATGTTTTTTATTAGAAGTTGCATAAATCAAAACATTTTTAGGAAAACTTTCAATACTCCCCTCTAATACACTTTTTAAAGCCTTATAGTCTTCCCCTTCTTCAAAGCTTAAATCATCACAAAAAATAATAAATTTTGCCCTCTCTTGACGCAAAAAATCCATAATTTTAGGCAATGCTTTTAAATCTTCTTTAAATACTTGCAAAACCCTCAAGCCCTCTTTAATAAATTTTGTAAAAATCGCTTTTGCTAAAGAAGATTTTCCACAACCTCTAGCACCCCACAAAAGAACATTTACCCCTACTCCTTTTTGTAAAAATGTCCTTGTGTTTTGCTCTAAAATCTCCCTTTCTTTCTCAAGATTTTTTAATTCATTTAAATCTATTTCTTCTAATTCTATCACATAATGAAAATAATCTTCTTTTAATAAAGAATCATAGCGGTAAATTGCAGCATTATACTTTTCTAAATCCCAAACTAATGCCATTATTTTGCACTCTTTTTGGAGATTTTTAGGCTATTTTCTATGCAATCTACAAAAATTTCTGTATCTTTTTTCAAATTCTCAAACAATAAAAAATCACTCAATGGATTTTTAATCTCTTTTTGTATTAACCCATAAAGTGGCCTTGCACCAAGCTCTTCATTAAAGCCATTTTTTGCTAAATATTCCTTTGCACTTTTACTTAAAACCACTTTAATACCTTTTTGGCTAATTTGAGTATTTAAGTCCAAAATATTTTTATCTACGATTTTTAGAATCTCTTTTAAACCCAATGCATTAAAAGGGATAATCGCATCAAGACGATTTCTAAATTCTGGACTAAAACTCTCTTTTATAGCTCTTTCAAATTTTAAAGTGGCATCTTGATTAAATCCAAGAGTAGGTGCTTCTTTAGAACCCACATTAGAAGTCATAATAATAATCACTGATGAAAAATCACTACTTACTCCATTATTGTCTGTTAACTTTGCATAATCCATCACTTGTAAAAACAGATTAAGCACATCAGGATGTGCTTTTTCAATCTCATCTAAAAGCAAAAGTGTATGGGGATTTTTCTTTATCATTTCCGTTAAAATCCCTCCTTTATCATATCCTACATATCCTGCTGGAGCGCCAATTAGCTGTGAAATACTATGCCTTTCCATATATTCACTCATATCTAGCCTAAAAAAACTAATTCCTAAAAGTTTTGCAAGATCCTTTGCAAGCTCCGTTTTACCAACGCCACTAGGCCCACTAAATAAAAATGAGCCAATGGGTTTATTAGGTGCTCCTAAGCCTGCTTTATTACGCTTTAATGCTTTGACAACTTCACAAATTGCTTGATCTTGCCCATAGATTCTTGCTTTTAGCTTACTCTCTAAAGTTTTTAGCAAACTTTTATCATCTTTTGTGGCTTCAATTTGTGGTAATTTTGCCATTTTTGCTACCATTTGTTTGATGCTTTGCAAGCTTACTTTTCCATTTTTTCCTGCTAACTTATAACTTGCACCCACTTCATCCATAATATCAATGGCCTTATCTGGCAAAAAACGCTCATGCAAAAACTGACTAGATAGCTCTACAATTCCCCTAATGACTTCTTTTGGATAGATTACACCATGATGTTTTTCATAATGCTTCTTAAGTCCCATTAAAATCAAAATACTCTCTTCAATACTAGGCTCATCTACTTCTACTTTGGCAAAACGCCTAGAAAAAGCCTTATCTTTTTCTATGAGATTCCTATATTCTACATAAGTGCTAGCACCCATACAACGCATTTTTCCATTGCCCAAAACGGGTTTTAAAAGATTACTAGCATCCATACTTCCGCCATTTGTTGCACCCGCACCCATTAGAGTATGTATTTCATCAATAAACAAAATAATATTTTTTTTCTTTAGAATCTCTTCACTTAATCCCTTTAATCTCTTTTCAAAATCTCCCCTATATTTTGTCCCTGCTACTAATGCACCAAGATTGAGTGCATAAATTTCATTTCCTTTTAAAGGACTATTTTCTAAATTAAGCGCCAAGCCTTCAGCCACTGCTGTTTTTCCAACTCCGGGTTCTCCTATTAAAAGAGGATTGTTTTTCTTGCGTCTTAATAAAATCTCCATACAACGCTTCACCTCTTCATCTCTACCTATTAGAGGATCAATTCTCCCCTCCCTTGCTTCCTTGCTTAAGTTAATACAATATTTTTCTAAAAAGCTTTCTTCTTCTGTATTTGCTTCTTTGGAATTACCTTTATCTGTAATGTATTCCAAAACCGCTAAACGCGTAATCCCAAAAGATTTTAAAACTTGTGTGCTATATGCTTTATCCTCTTCTAAAATAGCCACTAGCAAATCTTCCACGCTCGCTTCTTTTCTTTGCGAACCTCTAACATGGCTTATCATCATTTCAATAATACGCGAGAGCGCTAAAGTTTCAATGGGTTCTGCTTCTTTTGCTACTTGAATATTTTTTACTAAATACTGATAAATTTTTTCTCTAATTTGATGAATATTTCCTCCACAGGTTTCTAAAACTTTTACCATTCTAGCATTAAAAAGTAACTCATAAAAAATATGCTCTGTGGTTAAATACTCATGCTTAAAGGCCTTTGCATTTTTTTGCGCACTCTGCAAAATAAGATTTAATTCTTTGCTAATTTCAATCATTGCTTAGGCTTTTTCTAAAATTACACGCAAAGGATATTGCTTTTCTTTAGACATTCTTCTAACTTGTGCCACTTTTGTTTCTGCAATATCATAAGGATAGATTCCGCATACACCTTTACCATTGTGGTGAATTTGAAGCATTAAATTAAGCGAATCTTCAAAATTTTTGCCAAAAATCTTCTGCAAAACTTCAATCACAAAATCCTGCGTTGTGTAGTCATCGTTTAATAAAATTACCTTGTAGTAGAAAGGCTCTTCTATCTGTGTAGAAACTTGCTCTAGTGTAGAGCTTTCATTTTGTGTCATTTTTGGCAACTTACTTCCTTTTACTGCTTTTTATTGAAAATAAATTTTAACAAAAACCTTAATTTAAATCAATATTCAATCCCAGCTTCCCTCAAAGCATCACGAATAGAACGCATTTGAATATTTTTATCAAAACACCATTTAGGGGCAATGAGAGTATCGTTTCTAACCCCCGCACTCACGCGATGAATCACGACATTTTGCGGTATCATTTTTAAAGACTGCACGATTAAATCAATATAATCCACTAAAGTAATAGGATTATATTCGCCCTTTTGGTGCAATGAAGCCAAAATCGTTTTTTCAATAATGTAAAGCGGGTGTATTTTAATCCCATCACTCCCCCAATCAATTACTTGTTTTAAGGAGTTTAACATCATTTCTTTACTTTCTTTTGGAAGTCCATAGATGATATGAGAGCATACCTTTAAACCTCTTTTTTTAGTTTCATTAATCCAATATTCCATTCCCTCTGTGGTATGTCCGCGATTAATAAATTTTAAAGTTTCATCATAAATAGATTGTATTCCATACTCCACCCAAATTTCTTGTCCTCTCTCTTCTTGCAATCTTGCAAGCAAATCCAAAATCTCCAAACTCACACTATCGGTTCTAGTGCCAATGGACATACCCACAACATTAGGCAACTTCAAAGCTTCTGTATAAAGCGTTTGTAATGTAGCAAAAGGTGCATAGGTATTTGTAAAAGATTGAAAATAAATCATATATTTACCTACACCAAATTTATTTTTATGAAAATCACTTTGCCATTCATATTGTGAGTGTAACTGCTTTAACTGCATAGGCAAAAGCGGATTTTCGCTCATTCTAGGATTAATTTTTAAAGGAGCTTTTGGCTCATGCTCTAAAGTAGGGGAAAAACTTTCATTTTTACAAAAAATACAACCCCCCTTAGCCACACTTCCATCAATATTAGGACAAGTAAAACCAGCAAGTGCAATAGGCACCTTACGCACTCTTTGCCCAAAACGACGCTTACAATAGCGTCCAAAGGTTAGCATTTGTTTCAAATCTATTCCTTTAATTTTACAATGTAATTTCCATCAAAACAGGCTTGACAAAATTTATAATCCTCTGCTCCTATGCTTCTTTTTAATCCCTCTAAAGAGAGAAAAGAAAGTGTATCAGCACCTATAAATTTACACACCTCTTCATCACTCATTCTAGCACTAATTAATTCGCTTGTGCTTGGGGTATCTACTCCATAATAACAAGGAGAAATCGTAGGAGGAGAAGATATTTTCATATGAATCTCTTTTGCCCCACAATCTCTTAAAATTTTCACAATTTGTTTGCTTGTAGTTCCTCTCACAACTGAATCATCAATTACGATTATGCGTTTGTTTTCAATAAGCTCTCTAATAGGATTTAGTTTTAATTTAACTTTTAATTCTCTAATTTGCTGTGTAGGCTCAATAAAAGTCCTTCCCACATAATGGTTTCTAATAATCCCAAGCTCAAAAGGTATTCCACTCTCTTGGGAATAACCCAAAGCTGCAGCCACGCCACTATCTGGCACAGGAATAACTAAATCTGCTTCAATAGGATTTTCTTTAGCAAGTTCCCTTCCCATAGCTTTTCTAATGCTATACACAAGCCTGCCAAAAACATGACTATCAGGACGCGCAAAATATACATACTCAAACACACAAGGATAAGGGTTTTTTGGCATAATATCATAGCTTTGCATTCCCTCTTTAGAAAACACAAGCATTTCACCTGCATTCACATCACGCACATATTTTGCGCCCACTAAATCAAATGCACAAGTTTCACTTGCAACAATATAACCTACACTTCCATCAGGATTTTTAACTTCTCCCAAACTCAAAGGCCTAAAGCCATGTCTATCGCGGATTACAAACATTTTTTTGCGACTTAAAATCACAAAACAAAATGCACCTTCCACGCGCAACACTGCTTCTTTAATCCTATCAATCAAAGCCTCTTTTTTAGATCTTGCAATTAAATGGATAAGATTTTCTGTATCCATATGACTTTGAAAAATAGAACCCTCTGCGATAAGTTCATCGCGTATTTGCTTTGCATTTGTAAGATTTCCATTATGCACAATTGCAATTTCACCTAAATCATATCTAGCAAAAACAGGCTGTGCATCTGCTATGGAATCTTCCCCAGCAGTAGAATAGCGGTTATGTCCTATTGCGCTAAAACCTTTTAGCTTGTTTAAGGTTTCATCACAAAATACACTTGTAACCAATCCATGCTTTTTAATACAGGTTAATCTCTCTCCATTGCTTGCTGCAATCCCGGTAGCCTCTTGCCCTCTGTGTTGCATAGAAAAAAGTGAATAATATGCACTAATAGCTGCATTTTGCACATTATAAACCCCTACAACAGCACATTCCTCATTCCAATCTCTAGTTTCCACAAAACTCCTTATAAATTTAGAGAATCTTCAATACTATAAAGTCCATGGGGTTGATTTTTTAGCCATAAAGCTGCCTTTAATGCACCTTTAGCAAAAGTAGCTCTTGAAGTTGCAGTATGGCAAAACTCCAAATACTCTCCCTCTCCATAAAAGCCCACATTATGAATACCAGCTACATCGCCTCCCCTTAAAGACATCACGCCAATTTCATCTGCTTTGCGTTCGCCTATATTTCCATTTCTACCACTAATTCTAACTTTATCCAAATCAAGCCCTCTTGCATCCGCACAAGTTCTTGCTAGACTTAGAGCCGTCCCACTTGGAGAATCCTTTTTTAAATGATGGTGTGTTTCTACAATCTCAATATCAAAATCCCTCAAAGTAGAAGCCACCATAGAAATTGCCTTATTTAACACAGCCACTCCTAAAGACATATTAGAAGCATATAAAATAGGCATCTTCTTAGAAGCTTCCTTGATTAGATTTTCATGATGTGTTTCTAGCCCTGTTGTCCCAATAACAATCGGTTTAGGATGCCCTGCTATTGCTACTTCCAAAAGATTTTCTGTTCCTTTTGGAGTAGTAAAATCAACCACCACATCACAAGATTGCAATAAGACTTTTAGATCGCTTGTAATCAGCACTCCAGGATCAATAGAGAAATCTAACTCTCTTCTTGCATAAACACTCTCTAATTTAAATTCTTTGCTATCCCTTGCTAAATCTACTACAAGCTTACCTACACGCCCACTAGCACCAAACACACCAATTTTTAACATAAAGTTCCCCTTAATTATTTATGATGTTCTACATATTCAATTGCACTTAAAGCCGCTGTTGCTCCATCTGAAGCTGCACACACTACTTGCTTTGGAGCATCTTTGCGTAAATCTCCAGCCACAAATAATCCAGGAATATTTGTTTCCATTTTTAGATTTACAACAGCTTGTCCATACTCATCTAAAGCACAAATTGAATTACCATTTTCGTCCATTAGCACTTTATTATTAACATTATAGCCAATTAAAACAAAAATTCCATCAATTTTTAAATCCATAGTGCTTTCATCTTCTAAATTTTTAAGTTTTAATCCTGTTACACCCGCTTCAGTGCTTCCGCAAATTTCTTCAATCACATAAGGTGTTAAAAAGTTAATTTTAGGTTCATTTTTGGCACGCTCTAAAGTAATAGGAGAAGCCCTAAATTCATTTCTTCTATGGATGAGTGTAACTTTTGAACAAATTTTTGCTAGATAGATAGATTCTTCTACTGCAGTATCTCCACCCCCTAAAACAACAACTTCTTTATTTTTATAGAAAAATCCATCACAAGTTGCACATGAGCTAACACCTTTACCCCAATAAGTATCTTCTCCCTTAACTCCTGAACGCTTCGGACTTCCGCCTGTTGCTACAATTACCGCTTTAGATTCCACTTCTTTTCCATCGCTTAAAACTAACACAAAATGGCTATCTTTTCTTTTAATATATTTTACTTCTGCCATTTCATGCTTTAATCCAAATCTAAAACACTGCTCTTGCCAAGGCTGCATAAAATCAAATCCACTTTTAACCTCTGCAACACCTGGATAATTTTCCATTTCACTACTTGAAGTGATTTGCCCACCAGGCATTCCCTTTTCAAACATTACCACTTCTTTTAAACCACCTCTAGTAGCATACAAACCAGCACTTAATCCTGCAGGACCTCCACCAATAATAGCTAATTCTAACATTTTAACTCCTTTAGATAGAATTTATTTTTTAAAATTTAACAGCTTATAAATGCCATTTTCTTTTAACTTTTCATAAGAATATGGATTCTCTTTATTTTGCTTTAATGCAAAGCAAAGAGGAACTTGCTTAATCTCAAAACCATTAATAAGATTTAGCAAACCACGACTACTCACTTTTAAATTCACAATTTTATTATCTTGTATATTTCCATTTTGATATAAATCTATTGCTAAAATTTTATTTTGATATTTTTTACTTTGTTGGATTAAAAATTCTTTCCAATTTTCTTGATGAGAACTATAAAAACATAAATGATATTCCAATTCTTTAGGTTCAAAAAACTCTATTTCTTTTTCTTTTTGTATAAAAAATCCATTCTCTTTGAAATTGATTTTCAATACAGATGAAAAAGAATACTGATAATACAAAAAAGCCCCTATTGCAAAAATAACAATAAATGCAATAGGAAAGCTAGGGCAACATTTTTTCAAATTCTGCCCCTTTTTTCATCTAAATTTTTCTTACAATAAACTATCAATTTTATTTCTAAAATCTTGCTCACTTGCAGCACCAATCATTTCATCTACTTTTTGTCCATCTTTATAGAAGAAAATTGTAGGGATTGAGCGGATTCCAAATTTCATTGCCAACTCTTGTTGATCATCTGTATTTACTTTACAAATTTTTGCTTTTCCTGCATATTCTGCTGCAAGCTTATCAATCACTGGGGAAATCATCTTGCATGGATTACACCAAGGTGCCCAAAAATCAACCATTACAACACCATCTTTAATTGTTTCTTCAAAATTTTGCTCTGTTAGTTCAATATAACCAGCCATAACTCTGTCTCCTTGTAAATAATAATTTTTATCCTTACAATTATACTCTTCTTAGCTTAAAAGTTTCAAATCTTATTTAATTTCTTAAAACTTTTTCTAATTTTGTTTAATTTTCAACACAAAAACTCTAGCAATCCTCTTATTTGAAACCTAACCTATTTTTAGATATAATGTTGCGTTTTTTCTCAAAAAACACAAAAGATTCATATTCAATTAAACTATATTCTATACATTATATAAAAAGGATTTTATCTAATGAAAATATTTTTAGCATTATTTTTAAGTTTTACATTTTGTTTTGCAGAATTTGGGCAAATTGCCTATGACAACAGAAGCGAAGAGGTTTTAAATACCTTTGATATTGAACCAAACTTCCTTAATAATCCCTATTTTATAGATGTAAAAAATTCTTTCTTTAAAGAGGGTAAAAAGGATTATATTCTTAATAAATTTGAAAAAGGTTACGAATTTATCCCTACTCTTAAAGAAATGTTTTTAAAAGAAGGGATTCCTCAAGAGTTTTTATATCTTGCAATGGTTGAATCAGAATTCTCCCTTCTTGCAAAATCTAACAAAAAAGCAGTAGGAATGTGGCAGTTTATGCCAAAAACCGCTCAATCTATGGGTTTAGAAATCAATTCTCAAATTGATGAGAGAAGAGATCCTATTAAATCCACACAAGCCGCCATTGCTTATTTAAAATATTTAAAAAATACTTTTGGTAAATGGTATCTTGCTGCTATTGCTTATAATTGTGGTGATGGTAGGCTAAAGCGTGCCATAAAAGAAGCAGGTAGCGATTCTTTAGCGGTGCTTTTAGATCCAGAGGCAAAATATATTCCTTTAGAAAGTAGAATGTATATTAGAAAAATTCTCTCTGTTTCTCTTTTGTTTCACAATATAGATTTATTAAAATCTAGCGATTATGATTACTTTTTAAATCGTGGGGCAAACTCGCTTTTAGCCACTATTGAAGCACATCCTTCCACACCCCTTAGCCTCATTGCCTCACAAGCAAATCTAAGCTTAAAGGAATTAAAACGCTACAATCCACATTTTAAGCAAAATTTCACTCCTAAAAAAGCAAAAATTTATAATGTTTATTTGCCCTATCATTTACTAGCTTCCTACAAAGAAGCTAATATTAAACGAGGAAATAAAATCACAAATTACCTCGTGCATAAAGTAAATAAAGGCGATACAATTTACTCGATTGCAAAACGCTATGGAATCTCATCTAAAAAACTTACAAATTTCAATGCAATTAAAAATTCTAATAGCCTTTCTATTAACCAAGAAATTATTATTCCCCTTGATGGAGGCAATGTATGAAAAAAGCTTTACTCTTTGTTGGCGCACTTTTATTTTTAGGAGGATGTGGCTATAAAAGTAGCTCTTACAATCCTTCTTCTTACGCTTCTTCTAACGCCAAAAATTATGGCTCTATGAATAATAATGAACGCGTGCATAAAGCCACTATGCGTCCCTATCAAATCAATGGAAAATGGTATTACCCTACTTCTGTTGCATTAGGAGAAAGAAGTGATGGGGTTGCAAGCTGGTATGGCCCAAAGTTTCATGGTAAAAAAACAAGCAATGGGGAAACTTATAGCATGTATGCACACACAGCAGCCCACAAAACTTTACCTATGAATACTATCGTGCGTGTAACAAGTAAAGAAAATGGGAAAAGCACCATCGTAAGAATCAACGATAGAGGCCCTTTTATTAGCGGGAGAATCATTGATCTTTCAAATTCTGCTGCAAAAGACATAGATATGATAGGCAAAGGCACTGCAAGAGTTAGCTTAGAAGTTATTGGATTTAATGGACAAATTTCTAATACTATCCCTTTAAATACCACTACACTTGCAAACACAGAATACAAAGTGGCAAATACACAAACAAGTGTGGAAATCTCAGGTTTTATGGTGCAAATTGGAGCTTTTAGAAACAAAGAAGGAGCATATAGATTCCAAAAAATGCACTCAAATTATGGTTATAATGCTTTTGTAAAAGAGTATAGCTTAAATAATGCACCTATTTATCGCGTTATGTTAAGTGGATTTAAAAGTGAAGCAGAAGCTAGAGATGTTATCGCTTCTAAAAAATTAGTAGGCTCATTTATTATCACACAATAAGGAGAAATCATGGCAACACTCACAAGAGAAACTAAAGAAACCCATATCAAAGCAACGCTAGAGATTTATGGCAATGGAGTAAGTAAGATTAATACAGGCATTGGTTTTTTTGATCATATGCTAAGCTCTCTTAGCAAACACGCCTTGTGGGATTTAGAACTAGAATGCAAAGGGGATTTGCATATTGATTCACACCATAGCGTTGAAGATTGTGGGATTGTACTTGGAAAACTATTAAAAGAGATTCTCTATCCTATTTCTTGTGTAGAACGCTTTGGAAATGCTTCTGTTGTAATGGATGAGGCTTGTGTGGAATGTGATTTAGATCTTAGTAATCGTCCTTTTTTGGTTTATGAAATTCCAAACCTAGAAGGAAAACTTGGAGAATTTGATTGTGAATTAGCCGAAGAGTTTTTTAGAGCGCTTATTTTTAATGCAGGTATTTCTGCGCACATTGTCCTAAAAAGAGGTAAAAACCGCCATCATATTATTGAAGCGATCTTTAAAGCATTTGCAGTGGCTTTGCGTAGAGCTTGTGTGAAAAATAGTGCTTTAAGTATTCCTAGCACAAAGGGTGTGTTGTGATAAAGCTAATCGTCTTAGATGTAGATGGAACTCTAACAGATGGCGGGATTACCTACAATGAAAAAGGAGTTGAAAGCAAAACTTTCAATGTAAAAGATGGATTAGGAATTGCAGGCTGGATTAAACTTGGGAAAAAAGTGGCTATTATTACTGGAAGAAAATCTAAAATCTTAGAATTAAGAGCTAAAGAATTAGGCATTACCTACTTAAAACAAGGCATTAGCAACAAAGCACTTGCCCTAAAAGAAATCTTAGAAAAAGAAAATATAAAAACTGATGAATTTGCAGTAATTGGTGATGATTTAAACGATCTTTCCATGCTAAATTTAACAAAATTCTCCTTTGCCCCTAAAGATTGTGCTAAAATTTTACGCAAAAAAGTCTATAAAGTCCTAAAATCAAAAGGCGGAAAAGGAGCAGTTAGAGAAATGATTGATTTTCTTATCAAAAAAGAAAAGCTAGAAGAGGAATTTTATGCTCTCTTTTAAAAAAAATTTCCATAGAGGCTCTCTTGTGATTTATTTTTTTATTTTTTTATGCCTAGCTTGTGTCTTAATGACTTTCACATTAAGTATCCAAAATCGTAAAATTGCAGAAGCTACCCAACAAATTGAAAAATTTGAAATCTCTTCTTTTTTGTATCATAAAATCACTCCACAAGGAGTAGAAGTAATAGCAAAAGGAACTAAGGCAAAACAAAATAAAGATGGACAAGAAGAACTAGAAGATTTTATCATTGATCATTATCTCTTTGAAGAAGGAAAAATAGAAACTTTACAATCTAATTTTGCAATCCATAAAAATGATAATATCTATATGCCAAAGGGTGCAACCTACCAAAAAGAAGCATTAAATTTTTGGAGTGAGATTGTCATCTATGAAACCAAAACCAAAAACTTATTAAGTCAAGGTAATTTCAAAATTATAGAAGAAAGCTATCAATTTAATGGTAAAAATGCAGAATACAAAAAAGGTAAAATTTATGCCAAAGACATTAATGGAATCTTGCAAACAGGAAAAGAATTATGAAAAATTTTATCCTTTTATTTTTTTTATTTTTAACTCCCATCTTAAGTGATGAAATACATGTAAGTGCTCAAGAACTTAGTGCAGATGAAGCTAGCAAACTCACACATTTAAAAGGCGATGTGAAAATCAAACGACTAGATGATAGGCTTTATGCCGATGAAATGTTTATTTATTTTAACAAGCAAAATCGCCCCACAAAAATGGAAGCAAAAAATAATGTAAAATTTTGGCTCACCCTAAAAGATTCCCGTAAAGTTGAAGGTAGTGCAGATACGCTTATCTATCTCCCACAAAAAGAAGAATATCAACTTATAGGCAATGCTTTTGTCAAAGAACCTGCCAAAAAAAATGAAGCAAAAGGAGATAAAATAATCATTGAACAAAAAAGAGGCGCTATTAATGTTTTGGGTGATGCTAAAAAACCTGCTGTATTAATTTTTGAATTAGAAAAAGAGAAATAATGCAAACTTATAAACTCTTAAACTCAAAATTTATTACTTCAGCGCAAAATATCTCACAATGCCCCCCTCCTTTACTGAGTGAAATAGCGTTTTTAGGAAGAAGCAATGTAGGTAAAAGCACGCTTATCAATCTTCTTTGTAACAATAAAAACTTAGCCAAAAGCTCCTCCACACCTGGAAAAACACAACTCATCAATTTCTTTTTAACAGAATGGAGCAATGAAGATGAAAAACTCCAGCTTTATTTTGTAGATTTGCCCGGATTTGGCTATGCAAAAGTTTCTAAAAGCCAAAAAGAACTATGGAATAAAAACTTGGTAGAATTCTTGCAAAAACGCGATAACATTAGGCTTTTTATTCATTTAGTGGATAGCAGGCATCCTAATTTAGAAAATGATGCTAATCTTGTTTCTTTTGTAAGTGGATTTTTAAGAGGCGATCAAAAAATCTTAAGAATCTTCACCAAAATTGACAAGTTAAATTCCTCCCAAAAACAAAAACTAAAAAATGCCTTCCCACAAGCCCTTTTTAGTGGAAATAAAGAAAATATCGATTCTCTTAGACAAAGAATCGTGCAAGAAACTTTAGGAATTTATAAGGAAAATTTATGATTATCATACAACCCACTTTAGATCTTATCCCTAAAATGCAAGAGCTTTTAAAGCCAGAAATTGAAAAAGGTGTAATATTAGAGCGAACTTCAGAAGTTATGGCGAATATGATTCGTTCCTACCATGTAGCCTTTGAATCACAAGAAGTTTTAGAGCAAAATTCTCCCTTACTTTTAGAAAAAAAATCCCTAGATACGCTCAAAAATCCTATTATGCTTGGCTTTTGTGCTTTGCATATCCATTCAAATACACTCGCTGAAATTAGAAGCCTTATTGTTAGCCCAAACTATCAAAGAAAAGGAGTTGCAAAAAATCTCATTCAAGACTGCATTTATGAAGCAAGCATTCTTAAAATTCAAGAAGTTTTAGTTTTAACCTACAAAAGAGAACTTTTCTCTAAACTTGGTTTTGTAGAAATTAGTAAAGAAAAAATCCCCAACCAAAAAATTTGGGCGGATTGTATTTTATGTAAGCACTTTCCCGTATGCGACGAAGTAGCCCTCATAAAAAAAATTTAAGATTTATTTTCTTAATTCTTGGCATTATTATCTACTTGCCTTTAAGCGATATGTCTTATTATATGCCACCTCTTTTAGGTGTGCTTTATGTCCTCTCTCAAGATGCGTATGAAAGGGCAAATTATAATGCTTTTTATATCTTAGTGCCTCTTTTGCTAATTTTTGAAACAACAAAAAATCTTCCCTTAGGAAGCACATTATTATTTTTAGCATTTTCTTTTGCGATTTTATTGCCAAAGGTGCGTAAATTCTTAGGCTTTAGCAAAATTCTCATTCCATTTTTTATCGCTTATAGCTACTTTGGATATTTCCTATTTTTAAAGCTTTTTGGCATAATTTTAGATGAAGAATTTTTGAAATTTAATTGGATATTTGCTTGGTATGTATTGTGTGAAATTTTTCTTATTTGGATTTTCTTGTGGATTTTATAGATGATTAATAGACAATTTTATCTTTTCATTTTTATTTTTATTGTTTTTTGGGGAATTTTATTTTTCCGCATTTTTCATATAGGTATCATTTCTCATAAAGACTATGAAAAACAAGCACTCAACAACACTCTAAGAACTGAACCCATTATCCCTTTTAGAGGGCAAATTTTAGATAGGTTAGGTAGGCCACTTGCTACAAATATGGTAAATTTTAATATAGCGCTTCCCCCTCGTCTTTCTTTGAAAAGCAATTTGCCTATTTTAGAAAAGGAGATAGATACGATTTTAGAGTTTTTTCCAGAATATTCTAAAGAAGAGTTGATTGCAAAATACAAAAAAAACGATTCTCCTTATAGCCATGATTTAATCAATGTTATTGAATCTGTAGAGCATGAGTTTATTTTAAAACACCATACACATATTTCACAAAGCGATAATATAAGAATAGTCCCAACTTCAAAGCGTCTTTATCCCTATAATTCAAGTGCTTCGCATGTGATTGGCTATATTAGTAAAGCCAATCAAAAAGATATAGAAAAAGAACCCATAGCACACTACACAAAAATCATAGGCAAAGAAGGGCTAGAGCGACAATACGATAATTTCTTGCAAGGAGAAGTTGGAAAACGCGTGATTAAAGTAACTGCTTTTAACAAAGAAATAGAAACACTTTCTTACAAAGAAGCAAGCGACAATCAAGATTTAGTTACCACACTAGATATTACAATCCAAAAGGAAATGGATAAAATTTTTAGCGGACACAATGGTGCAGCTATTATTATGGATGCTACAAATGGAGAGATTCTAGCAGCAGGTAGCTATCCTGAATACAATCTTAATCATTTTGTAGGAGGTATCTCTTATGAGAATTGGAATGCCCTCCGTGATAGCCCCTATAAACCGCTTATTAATAAATTTATTAATGGACTTTATCCCCCGGGCTCTGTAATTAAAATGGGAATGGGATTAGCCTTTTTAGAAAATAGCGATATTGATGAGTTTAGCGAGATAAAAACTCCTCCCTTTGTGGAAGTTGGAGGCAGAAAGTTCCGCGATTGGAAAGAGGGAGGGCATGGAAGTGCTGATCTTTTTAAAGCATTAAAACGCAGTGTAGATGTGTATTTTTATCTACTCGCACAAAAAAGCGATTTTGAAAAAATTGCAAATGTGATTAAACGAATGGGCTTTGGACAAAAAAGTGGGGTAGATTTAGCTAATGAATCCATTGGGATTGTCCCCTCCCCCTCTTATAAAAAATCAAAATATAAACAAGATTGGTATATGGGCGATAGCATTGTAAGCTCTATTGGACAAGGTTTGTTTTTGGTTACTCCTATGCAAGTAGCAAACTACACCGCATTAATCGCAAGTGGCAAACTCCCCACCCCTCATTTTGTAAAAGATGTCGGGGGAGAGGCTATTATTAGAGAGAGTAAAGATGTTTTAAACGACTTTCAAAAAAGCAAATTAAAAGTTTTAAGAGAAGGAATGTATCAAGTATGCAGTGAAGTGGGTGGGACTGCATTTTATGCTACAAGAGAATCTAAAGCCTTGCTTGCTTGCAAAACAGGAACCGCACAAGTAGTAGGTATCTCACAAACCGATAAAGAGCGTATTAAAGAATCTGAAATGGATTATTTCCACCGCTCACAAGCATGGATTACTGGATTCTTACCTGCGGATAACCCACGCTATGTAATTACTATCATGGTAGAACATGGCGGAAGTGGTTCAGGGACTGCAGGCCCCATTCTTGCTAAGCTTGCAAATGTGCTTGTAGATCTTGGCTATGTAAAGCCAAAAACTGCCAAAAAGGATAAAAAATGACTAGCTTTCTCCCTCCTCTTTTAAAGAATAAGAAAATCATTTTAGGCGTGAGCGGAAGTGTGTCTATTTATAAATCTTTAGAAGTTTTAAGAGGTTTGCAAAAGCTTGGCGCTAGTGTGCGAGTGGTGATGAGTAATGCAGCACAAAACTTCATACAACCTTTGCTTTTTGAAGCACTAAGCCACCATCAAGTCTTACACACAAACAATCAATCTTGGGGTGAAAACCCTTGCAATCATATTGAACTAGCCACTTTTGGAGATGTTTTTTTAATCACTCCTGCAAGTGCAAATACAATTAACAAACTAGCCTCTGGAATAGCAGATAATCCACTTTTAGAAACCTTTTTAGCTTATAAAGGGATTAGACTTATAGCTCCTAGCGCAAATACTAAAATGCTAGAAAACAAAATCACACAAGATTCTCTAAAAAAGCTCGAATCTCTAGGGATTTGCATTATTCCACCCCTTTGCAAAGAACTTGCTTGCAAAGCCATAGGCAAGGGTGCATTAGCAGAACCTTTAGAAATTATTTTTAGAGTTTTAAAAGAGTGCTTCAAACAAGATTTTTGGCTAGATAAAGAAGTGTGTATTAGTGGCGGAGGAAGCATAGAAGCACTAGATAGCGTGCGTTATCTCTCTAATCATTCTAGTGGTAAAATGGCTCAATTCTTAAGCATTGCTTCTTATCTACTAGGTGCAAAAACTACCTACATAGGCTCTAAATTCCCCCTTACTCTACCCAAAGAAATCACAAGCATTCAAGTCCAAAATACAAAAGATTATCTTAATGCACTTAGCTCTTGGCAAAAAATTGCTAAAAATCGCTTCTTAATTATGGCAGCAGCCATAAGTGATTATATCCCAAAGCACACCCACTCCCATAAGTTAAAAAAGGAAGATTTAGGAGAAACTTGGGAACTAGAACTCATAAAAAATCAAGACATTCTAAGCACAATCAAAAAAGAAAATCAAATCACAATCGGCTTTAAACTAGAAAGCAAAGAAGGAGTGGAATCTGCTAAAAATGCCTTAAAAAATAAAAATCTTAATGCAATCTGCCTTAATATGATTAGTGAAAACTCTAGCCCTTTTAATGCAGATACTAACAATATCACTTTTATTAGCAATAAAATCTGTGAAAATCTAGGAGAAGGACATAAACTAGATTTAGCTTTTCAAATTCTAAACAAGGCAAAAGGCTTATGATTAAACAAATGGCACAAGTGGCAAACCTGCATAACAAAGTGCAAAACTCCACCACCCCCACGCAGTTTAATGCTTCACTGCCCATTAGGCTTGAAGTGCTAGAAAAATATCAAGGTATCCGCTATATGATAAAAGTAGGCAATGTAGCAATGGAAACCAAAAGCATAAAAGAACTTGAAGTAGGCAAAAACTACTGGGCTTTGATGGGAAAATCTAATGGCTCTATCACACTTTCAAACCTCATAAAACAACCTAATCTCCTAAAAGAAACCAACACTCCTTTAAAGTTAAATCCCGAACTTTTAGAAAAGTTTTTACAAGAGGGGGCAAACCCATTTGAAGCTATGAAGCAGTTTGTGGGCGAACGAATGGCAAGCGCTGAATCTAAATGGGAATTTGCCTTTCTTAGCCATATGTTGATGTCCCTAAAACAAAAGGTTTTGACACTGCCTCTCCATTATGATGATGAAAAGAAAGATGGATTTTTACAACTCAAAAAAAGAAAAGTTCAAGAATTAGATGCGTTAGAATTTTATTCTGTGTTTGCAAATCTTGGTGCTACTTGGGGAGTTTTAAGAAATTCTAATGAGGGCGTGAGGCTAGATATTAGCGTGATGTATGAAAGTGTAGCAAGATTGCTTCAACACAATTTAGAAGAGCTTTCCTTTATTCAAAAGGTAAATATTAATGTGGATTCTTCTATTACGCCATTGTATGATTTTAGCGATCAACTTTTAGACTTGGAGGGCTAAAATGTTGCATTTAGCGATTATAATGGATGGCAATGGCAGATGGGCAAATGCACAAAATAAACCCCGCCACTATGGACACAAAGAGGGCGCTAAAAAGATTAAAGAGATTTTACAAGGTTGCCTAGAACTTGGGGTTACACACCTAAGCTTGTATGCCTTTTCTACTGAAAACTGGAAGCGTCCTAAAAGCGAAGTGGATTTTTTAATGAAGCTTTTAGAAAGATACTTAAAAAGCGAAAAAGCAACCTATATAGAAAACAAAATTGCCTTTAAAAGCATAGGGGATTTAAGCATGTTTTCTAACAAACTTCAAAGATTAATTTATGAACTAGAAGAAGAAACCAAAGAAGGAGCAAAGCTTACACAATACCTAGCACTTAATTATGGAGCCAAAGATGAAATTATCCGCACCTTTAACAAGCTAAATGCAAATGCACTTTCCTTTAGCGAGGAGAATATCAAAAGCCATCTTGATAATCCCCAAGATGTGGATATTTTAATAAGAACGGGAGGGGATTATCGGCTATCTAACTTTCTTTTATGGCAATGTGCCTATGCAGAATTGTTTTTCACCAAAACACTTTGGCCTGACTTTAGCAAAGAGGAGTTAGAAAAAATCATTCAAGAATTTCACAATAGAGAAAGGAGATTTGGGGGATTGAATTAGCTATTTTGCTAACCCCCTATTTATAAAAGAGTAAGCAAGTTTATCTAAAAACTATATTTTGCCTCAAGTTGTGCTTTGGTTCTTTTTTGATCAAAGGGGTATCCCCATTTGAGCGGAGGTTCCTCTACTCTAATTTTTTTGGTCGTTAAAAATGCATAATATGCAGTGAGTTTAAGCTGTTTGCTATATTACCAACTTATTATAGGCGTGATTTCTATAAAATTTGTTTTAAAATTTTGAAATTCACTTGGACTTGGATAATCATCATATATTTTAAAAGTAGCATCTTGTCTACCATAGACAAAATCTAGCCCCACATTTAACCTCTCATCTAAAAAGCCATAATTCACATTTGCATAAAATACATCTAAATTAAATCTATTGTTTTTATCATTTACAAAATACAATGGACTCATATCTGCTTCAATCGAATAAGAATTCCACCAGATTTTCCCAGCACGCGCTAAGCCTGTTCCTTCATTTTCTAGTGCTACCAAAGTCCCATCTGCAAAGTTTGTAATGTAGCCCAACTTCATATCCAAAGGAAGAGAATAATCGTTTTTAAAATTAGCTCCTAGCTCTAAAGCCAGTAAATCATTTTTTCTTGTATGACTTCCTCGATTGCCTTTTTCATCTTTATAAATTGCCAAAAACGAATCTTTTGAATTATCGATTAAGTTATAGTGGTATTGCGCTTTAGCTCTAAATAAGCTGCCTTTCCAAGAAAGCTCACTAAAGATTAAAGCATCAGAAAAATCTTTAATGTAAAATCCCCACAATTGTGCTCCAAAATTCCCATAAGCAGTGTCTTTGTTATAAATTCCTGCTAGAGAATAAAGGGGTTTTGTGATTGTAAGCTCTGCTATTTTAGCATAGCGTTGCGTGTTTATAAGTTCTCCAGTATTTGAGCTATTAATCGCCCAAGAATCAAAGGCACTTGCCATCAAGGTTAGCCCATCAATATCATTATTTTGGATAAATATCCCTGTCCCTCTATCTCCTTCATAGGCATTTGTTATAGGACTATCTAGCTCTTGCTTACCAATTTTGATTGTAGTGGCTGTGCTTTGTGGAGTGAAGGTAGCATAGAAGCTTCTTACTCCAAACTCTCCATCAGCACCAGAGCCTAACCCCTCTCCTAAGCCTTGTGAGCCTGGAACCAAAATACCACCTTGAGGTATCTGCGATCCACCAACATAATTAGGCTCATACACTCCATTTCCATGATTTACATTATTAGAATTTTCATACATAATCCCAAAATTTAATGCCACATTTTCACTAAGAGAAGTTTTAAAATCTATAACACTGCGCCATTGATGCCTAGCAGCACTTTCTTCCTTTCCTTCTTCTAAATAAGCATATCATATCTATCATCAATATAGCGATAACGCAAATATCCGCTCACCTCTATATCTTTAATCGCCTCTTCTAAAGGTTGCGAGAACGCTAAAGTAGAAAAACAACTTGCCAAAACACTATATGCTAAACTTTTTTGGAGTAATTTCATCAATGAATCCTAATTTTAGATTTTTGGACATAAAATTATATAAAAAATCATCAAAAATTCATAAATTATTAAATATTTTTTTATACCTTATTTTATAATATTTTTATTTTTGATACACAATTACACAAATATATAAACTTGATATTTTAAAACAATACTTCATCTCTTATCCTTAAAAATCTTCTTTTATCATTATGAGGTTTGCTTAAAATAGGCATTTTCTTACTTTATACAAGATTATTACCCTTAAAAATCAAAGTAATAAAAAATATTTAAAAATGTGATATTAAAGGAGTTTGTTTGATTTACGCCTTTATCTCCTTATCCCCACTCTTTAACACTTCTTTTAAAATGCTATCGCTTTTAGTTTCTACATAGGGATTATTTACTAGATTTAATCCCTTTTTGTTTTGTAATTCTTGATTTTCTTTTTCTAGCTTCTCTCTTTGTTCTAGCATATCAAAAAAGCTTTGTGTGCTATCAAAGATTAGAAGTTAGTTTTTTTGCTTTTATATTCCTAATCCCCTGCATTCTTTTAGCCAATATTCAAACACAGGATCTACTAGATAATAAACCTGCCCCCTTTTATCCAAAATATCTTTTACCTTTAAGCCATTAAGTGCAGTCTGCAAAGAAGAGTTTTTAAGCAGTGCATTATCATAGAGTTTAGCGCCCTTTTGCTCTAGGACGATTTTTAAAGCGATGCGTTGATTTTTAGTAAGATTCTCCCACTCTAGTGCAAAATAGTCATTTTCACGCTCCAAAATAAGCTTTAAAGTTGTTTGAAAACATTTTTCATCTACTGCATTTTGTGTAAAATTCCATAATTCATATGCAAATTGCTGTGTGTAATAAGGAAAACCCTTAGTGATTTTAAAAATCTCTTCAATAAAATGCGTTTCTATTTGCTTACCCTTAGCGCTAAATCGCTTTTGTATAAACTCACTCCAATCTTCTAGGCTAATTGTATCGATGATAAAATGCTTCACGCTTTTATAAAAGGCTCTTTTCTTATCCATAAACATAGAATCTAGCAAGGATTTTTTGCTCCCCATAAAAATATAAGAAACCTCCTTGCCATGCATTTGTAAACAAGAACGAAAAAGCGATTCATAACCAAAATTTTCAATCTCTTGAAACTCATCAAACACCACGACAAATTTTTTGCCCTTTTTTGCAAGTAAAAATGGGAGATTAAGCACATCTTCTAGCGTCTGCCTTACTTCATTTGCACTAAAATTTAAAGAAAAATTAGCCTCTCCATTACTTCCAAAATTCACGCTAATATTTGGCTTTATTTTTAAAATATTTTTGCAAAAATCTATCACTTTCTCCATAGGTTCTTTGAGATTTTTTGCAATTGCATTAAAATATTTATTGATAAAATCTTCTATGCTTAAAATACTCATAAAATCAATAAAGACAAATTTACATTCTAGCTCTTCTAGGGTTTGCAATACAAATGAAGTCTTGCCAAAACGGCGTGGTGCGTAAATTAAAAGATTTAGCCCATTATGAATATCTCTTTTTAGCTCTTGCTTTTCTAAAATACGATTGCAAAAAAATTCATTCCTTACAATTCCACCATAAAAAAAGGGATTGTCTTGCTCTTCTAAGCCTTTATTCATCGAAATTTCCTTTTATTATGTTTTTTACATAATGTTTTTTGCGTAATTATAACATATTCTAAAAATTACTTGCTATTTAGCTGTTTTTCCCATTCATATGCACTCTTACAAATAAGCTCTAAATCATTATATTTTGGCTTCCAATTTGTATGGGTTAGAATCTTTTGATTATCACTCATTAAAGTTGCTGAATCCCCTGCTCTCCTTTTTAACTCTTTAACTATAAAATCCACCCCACTTACTTTTTTAACGCAATTAATTACTTCTTTTACACTAAATCCAACCCCATAGCCCACATTATAAACTTGTGATTGCCCCTCTTTTTCTAAAGTTTTTAAGCTCTCTAAATGCGCACTTGCTAAATCATCTACATGGATATAATCCCTAATGCATGTGCCATCTTTTGTAGGATAATCCACCCCAAAAATCCCCATTTCTTGTCTTTTACCCACCGCAACCTCACAAGCTACTTTGATTAAATGTGTAGCATTAAGCGATCTTTGCCCTAAGTTTTTAGATTCATTTAAAGCACCCGCTACATTAAAATAACGCAAAATCACGCTTTTAAAATCCTTATTTGCCACTTCTAGGCTTTTTAGTATCTTTTCAATCATCAGCTTAGATTCCCCATAAGGATTGATAGGATTAGGTATTGCATTTTCTTTAATAGGTTTTGCATCTTGTACCTCTCCATAAACCGCCGCTGTGGAGCTAAAGAGCATTTTATTTACACCAAATTTTTGCGCTACCTCTAAAAGTGTAATCGTTTTTGCTGTGTTATTATGAAAATATAATAAAGGCTTAATAACTGATTCGCTTACAATCAAACTCCCCGCAAAATGCACAATCGCATCTATTTTAAATGCACTAAAAAGCTTCTCTAAAACCAAAATATCCCCAAAATCCCCGCAAACAAATTCCACTCTTCCTTTAAAGCTTTCTTGCAAAAATGCTAAGTTTTCCTTAAATCCTGTGCTAAGATTATCTAAAATCACAATCTTACAATCGGTATTTTTTAAAAAACAATAAGCTGTATGTGAGCCAATATATCCACAAGCCCCTGTAAATAGATAAGTTTGCATAATTTTCCTTTGTAGAATCTAAATTATAATTGTTTGCCGATAGTTTGATCATTAAGGCGTTTTCTAAGCATTAAATCAATAATGGGTTGCTCTCTTGAATTTGCCCTTTTGCAATGATCTTTTTGAAAATAATTTGTGATTTTTATCACAATTTTTGCCCACCTTTTATCCCGCTCCCTCCAAGCATGTGAAGAAATAGATTCCCAAGCATAGCCATTAAAAAGTGTTGCATTTACAAAATGATCTAGCGCTCTAACCCCTTGTCTTACACGACTAACTTTACCAAAAGTCCCCACAATAACAATAAATAAATATCCTATTATCATTAAAGGCACAAGTGCGCAAAGTAGGATTGTCCCTGCTAGTTTTTCTTTCATCTTTCCTATCTTTTAGTAAATTTAATCCTCATTCCATTTGCAGAACGGATAGTAAGCCTCCCCACCACATCTGGAACAAAACCATCTTGTAATTCTAACTTATAAGTCCTTAAAATATTTGCTAAAATCAACATCGCCTCTTGAATAGCAAACCCTTGCCCTATGCAAATACGCTCTCCCATACCAAAGGGCATATAAGTATCTTTTATAATTCTCTCTTTTTCTTCAAAGCGAGAGGGGTTAAAGCTATGCGGATTACTCCAATAACTCTCATGCCTATGGATAAGCCAAGGTGCTACAACCACACCACTCCCCTCTTTTAGCTCATTTCTTTGAATATTTGTATCTTTTGTAGCAGTTCTTGCAAAAAATCCAACCGGCGGATATAATCTAAGCGATTCTTTAAAAACATTATTTAAATACTTTAAAGCCCTTAAATTCAAAATATCAAAATCTCCACTAGGATTAATAGAAATTATCTCTTTATAAGCTAACTCTTGCTCTTTTTGGTTTAAGCTTAGGAGATAAAGCGCCCATGTAAGCGAGCTTGCTGAAGTTTCATGCCCTGCTAAAAAAAGCATCGCCACTTGATCTAAAATCTCTTCAAAGCCAAATCGCTTCTTTGTATCCACATCTACAACCGCTAAAAGTGAGGAGAGAATATCAC
Source organism: Helicobacter burdigaliensis (assembly GCF_003670295.1). Lineage (GTDB taxonomy): Bacteria > Campylobacterota > Campylobacteria > Campylobacterales > Helicobacteraceae > Helicobacter_D > Helicobacter_D burdigaliensis. The sequence goes on along the minus strand of NZ_QXJG01000008.1, from coordinate 23,063 downwards.
TATATGTGCTATCCCCTTCTTTATAGGCTTCATAGCGAGGCTTTATAATATCTGCTAACACCTTTCTAATGGTATTTCCAGCCCTTATTCTTTTATATTCTCCTAAAAGCATAGATACCCATTTTGGCAAACAAAACATCTTATGGATTGCCCTATGCACCGTTTGTTCTTGAAAGGTTACAAACGCATCTAGCACTGCCTTGCCCCTTAATTCATCCAATTTTTCTGACATAATGGTTCTAAAAATCACATCTGCAGTTACAAAAGTCATAATTTCATCTACTTCTAAGATATTATTTTTAGCACTTAAGTTCTCTATTTTTTGCATCATATCAAAAACCGCTTCATGCATAAGCGAAAAAACTTTAGTGATTCTTGCTTGTTCAAATGAAGGGCGTAAAAGCTCCCTTTGCCTCTTCCATACTTCTCCATTTGTGGTAAAAATACTCTCTCCCAAAAGTGGGCTTAAAAGCTCGTGCAAAAGCTGACTTTTAGGAAACTCCTTTACCTCATCTACCATAATCCTTCGCACATCTTTTGGGTGATTTGCGATCACTAAATCAAATCCGGGCATTTTTACCCTACCTGATTTCATTTTATAGCTTCGCTCATACAAACCATCAAGCCATGATCTGCGTTTTAATAAAAAGGTTACAAGCAAACTTGCTTTATTTTTATGAGGGGCTGGGAAAAAGGGACATTCACCCATCTTCACTCCTTAAATTTATTTTCTAAAAAATCTTTAGAACCAATAAGAGAAAAATAATCATATTCGCCCAAAATTTCATTAGCATATAAATACAAAAAATGTGCTAAATAGCGATTCTTTCGTATGTTTTTATAAGTTTCTTTACTAAAAAGTGTAAAAAATCGTGCATTTTTAAAATACGGAAATTTATCTTTTTTAATTCCTGCTATTGTAACAAAATCTAGCAAAGGAAAACAAGCCCCATCAATAGGAGAGGTAATATCAATCCACACCAATTTTGCTTCTATAATACCTCTTAACTGCCCTATAAAAGCCTCATTATCTTTTTGAAAACTTGCAAGTGGAATACACTCTCCTAAGGTTACAAGTTTTAAATTTGCAAGATTTAAATTTCTCTTTTTGGCAAGTTCTATCACTCTAAAAACCACCCCAATGCTTAAAATCGTCCCCACACTATGCGAGATGATAAGCATTTCATAATTTTTATTTTGATGGTTTAGCTCTAAAATCTCCACAATCTCTTGTGCAAATTCACTCTCTTTAGCATTTAAGTCTTTAATTTTACCTTTTGCAAACTTAGCACAAAATACATAAATGTTAGAAAGCCAAAAAACGGCTAATTTTTTACCACAAAAAATCACAAAATCATTCCAAAATTTTAAAAAAATAATTCCAAAAACTACCCCCAAACCCAAAAATAAACTGCCAAAATCTGCTAAAATTATTAAACTTAACAAAACCAAAAAGATTCCAAAAATCTGCATAAAAGTAAAATAAAGCACAGGATAAAGCCCTGCAATAAGCTGCGTTTTAGAAGCTTTGGCAAATTTCATAAAAAGACTAGAAAATACATAAACTTTCAAAAAATACAAAAACTCTTTTAAATACTGCAAACTATTTCTAGCCCAATGCGCCCTTATAATGCTATCCCATTCTAAAAAATAATAATGCGTTTTTGCTTCTTTTTGATAAATTTCACAATAAGGTAATTTGCTTTTTTTTAAAGGAGAAATTTCTAAATTTAATCCATTGATTTTATTTTGCTTTTGTAAATTTTCTTTTAAAAGCGAGTAATAATGTCTGCGTCCTCTAGGATCATAACCGGGGATATAAAAAACATCTCTTTGCAATTCTTTCCTTAAAATTTAATTTTATATCTTTTTTAGATTCTATCCTTATAATTTTTATAGGATAATTTTGCCTAAATTATAAGATAATTATTCAAAAACCCTGCTAATTTACTTTTTATTTATAGAATTTATGCAAGAATACAAAAATTTTAATTCTAGGAGTGTTTGCAATGTGTGGAATTATCGGCTATATCGGCACAAAAGAGAAAAAATCTATTCTTTTAAATGGGTTAAAAGAGTTAGAATATAGAGGTTATGATTCTGCTGGAATCTGTGTGCTAAAAGAGGATAAAATTGATACTTTTAAATCCGTTGGCAAACTAGAAAATTTAGAGAGAAAATGCCAAGATTTTAGCTCTAGCGGTTTTGGAGTGGGTATAGGACACACAAGATGGGCAACGCATGGAAAGCCCACTGAAGTGAATGCACACCCCCATTTTGGACAATTTAGCAATGTCGTGCATAATGGGATTATTGAAAACTATCAAAGTTTAAAAGAAGACTTGCAAAAAAAGGGAATCTCTTTTATCTCACAAACCGATACAGAAGTCATCGTGCATCTTTTTGAAGACTTTTTGCAAAACTCTAAAAACCCTCTAGAAGCATTTAGTAAAACCATTTCTTCTTTAAAAGGTGCATATGCAATCTTACTCATCACTCACCTTGCAAAAGATACGATTTTCTATGCCAAAAATGGCTCTCCACTCATCATAGGAAAAGGCGAAAATGATGAAATCTATTTTGCCTCTTCAGATGCTCCCCTTATAGGACTTGCTAAAGAAGTTTGCTACCTTGAAGATGGGGCATTTGGAGCGATGAATAAAGAAAACTTTGCCACTCTTACTAACCTAAAGGAGTTAAAGGGTGATAAGCTTTCAGCTCAAAAAGATGGCTTTACCTTTTTTATGGAAAAAGAAATTTATGAGCAACACAAAGTTTTATTAGAAACTATGATGGGAAGAGTTAGTGAAACTTCATTTAATTTAGGAGAACTAGAGAACTTAAATTTAGATAACATTAGCTCCATTACTCTTTGTGCTTGTGGGACAAGCTACCATGCTGCCCTTGCTGGAAGCTATCTATTAGAACGCTATGCAAAAATAAAAACCAAAGTAGAAATTGCAAGCGAATTCCGCTACAAAGAGCCTATTTTACATAAAGATGAGCTATTTATCGTAATTTCGCAAAGTGGCGAAACTGCTGATACACTAGAAGCCCTAAAGCTTGTCAAAAAACAAGGCTTGAAAACGCTTAGCATTTGTAATGTAGATAATAGTAGTATCGTAAGAGAAAGTGATGCCTCACTTCTTACCCGTGCTGGAATAGAAAAAGGGGTTGCAAGCACTAAAGCCTTTGCCACACAAGTGATGGTGTTATGGATTTTTGCTAGTTTTCTAGCCCAAAAACGCAACCTTTTAAGCAAAGAAGAGATAAAAACTCTCTCGCAGACTATGCTAAATGTCACCAAACTCACACAAGTAAATAAAAAAACCCACGAACACATCAAAAGACTTGCTAGACGCTATTTGCACGGACATGGATTCTTCTTTATAGGGAGGGATATTTTCTATCCTCTTGCATTAGAGGGCGCATTAAAGCTAAAAGAGATTAGCTACCTACATGCAGAGGGCTATCCTAGTGGAGAGATGAAGCATGGACCTATCGCACTTGCAGATAGTGGGCTATTTTGTGTAGCACTTATGCCTAAAAACCTTTTATACGAGAAAATTAAAAGCAATGTAGAAGAACTAAGTGCTAGAGATGCGATGATTTGTGCTATTAGTGCGGAAAACTATGAAGGTAGTGATGATTTTATACAAATCTCACAAACAAAAAGCTATATGGAAGAATTCTTTGAAATGATGGTAGCTTTACAGCTTTTTGCCCTAGAAGTTTCCTTGCGTTTAGGCAATGATGTAGATATGCCAAGAAACCTAGCAAAAAGCGTAACGGTAGAATAATCTTTTCTACCTTATTTATCCTACTTCTGCTAACACCACATCAAACATCTTTTGTGTAACCCTTTGTTTAAACACTTCATCATCATTAAAATTTCTATAAAAAGCAAAATTTACATCTATAATCTCTTGCATTTTTGCTTGTAGTAATTTTTCAAATTCAATACGCAAATTTTGCTTATCAGAATACTTAGAAGATTGAATAAAACTTTCATCTTTTAGCACATCATCTTTAATATTTTGCAATGTCCTTGCGATTTTATCTCCCTCTCCCCATTCTATATTGCCATATCTCTCATTGAATTCCTTTACAATGCTTAAAAGCTCTTTTAGCTCTACTTCTTGTGCTTTACTTGTGCCATCTGCATTAAGTGGTAAAAGCTCACCATTGCCCTCTAGCTTTATATCTTCACTTTTTATAAGTTGCACACGATAGCTATCAAAGCTCACATTATCTAAAATCCCCTTTGCCAAGTCTTCTCCTTTTGGAGGAAAAATCTTTGCAATAAGTTTTTTAAGCAAAATATAATGCTTTTCTAGGTTTATATCCTCATAGGGTAGAATTTGAGCCAAAAACGCATAATTATTTAAATAAGTTTTTACTTTAGCATAAAATTCTGTTTTTTTATCATCGTTTTTTTGATTAAACCGCTCTACCATTCTATCTAGCTGCGTGTGAATAATATTTTCTTTTTCTTTATTCAAAATAGATTCTACAAATTTATCAATTTCTTCTTGTGTATAGACTTCATATTCTAAAAGATTGCTTTTAAGATCAAAAATCTTTTCAATATCACTTTTTTCACCTAGATAAGTTTGCTCATAAAATGTACTAAAAGACTTTGCTATGTCTTCATGTGAATTAACAAAATCTAGCACACAAGTATCTTCTTTATCCTTGCATACTCTATTTAATCGCGATAGCGTTTGCACCGCACTTACACCACTTAGGGCTTTATCCACATACATTGTATGCAGTAGTGGCTCATCAAATCCGGTTTGATATTTCTCTGCTACGATTAAAAACTTATACTTATCCTTTTTAAACTCATCTTTTAATACACTCTCACTAAATCCATTAAGAACACTCTCGCTATAAGTTTCACCATTAAAATCTAACTCACTAGAAAATGCAACAATCGCTTCAAAGTTTGGATAGTTTTTCTTTAGATATTCTCTAAAAGCAAAATAATAGTTAATAGCACTCTTTCTGCTTCTAGTTACCACCATAGCCTTTGCCCTAGCTCCTATTTTCTTATAACTATGGCTAAAAAAATGCTCACACATAATTTCACTCTTTTTAGCAATAGAATCTTCATGGTTTTCTACATAGGCTTTTAGCTTTTTATTGGCTTTGCTTTTATCATATAAAGGATTATCTTTAATAGAAGAAAGAATTTTATAATAACTCTTATAAGTTGTATAGCCTTTTAACACATCAAGGATAAACCCCTCTTCAATGGCTTGTTTCATAGAATAAAGATGAAAGGGAATAAACTTCTCCTCTCCATTTACATTGCAAGGCGTCCCAAACATCTCTAAAGTTTTTGGCTTTGGAGTAGCGGTAAATGCAAAATAGGAGGCATTTTTTTGTAATTTTTTACTTTTTATAATCTCTATAATTTGCTCATCTATATCTTTTTCCTTATCTTCGCTTTTATCTCTAATAGCCTCACCCATTTTTTGCGCACTTATACCACTTTGACTAGAGTGTGCTTCATCAATGATAATTGCAAAAGTTTGCTTTTTAAGGTTGTGATTTCATCTAAAATATAGGGGAATTTTTGAATGGTTGTGATGATGATTTTCTTGCCCTCTTCTAGTGCCTCTTTTAGCTGTCTGCTTCCATGTGTGATAGCTTCTACTAGATTTTTTGTATTTGAAAAGGATTTTACATTTTCTCTAATTTGAGAATCTAGCACCTTTCTATCTGTAACCACAATAATGCTATCAAAGATAAGTTTTTCTTCTGTCATGTTGAGCGGTAGCGAAACATCTCCATGCAAACTTACAAGATTATGTGCAAGCCAAGCAATAGAATTACTCTTGCCGCTTCCTGCACTATGCTGTATCAAATAGCATTTACCCACGCCATTAACCTTTGCGTCATTTAGAAGTTTTTCTACCACATCAAACTGATGATAACGCGGAAAAATAACCTTTTCTTGATCTTTGTCTTTTACCACTCTTACAAAATCAAAAATAAGCGTAAGCAAAATATCTTTTTTAAGTATCTTCTCCCAAAGATACGCACTCTTTAGCCCATCACTTAGGGGATTTCCTGCACCGCTTTTTAAACCTATCTCGCCACTACCATTATTTAGCCCACGATTAAAGGGGAGAAATCTTGTCTTTTCTTTTTCTAGCTTTGTAGCCATAAAGGCTAAATCACAATCAAGTGCAAAATGCACGATACAATTTTGCAAAAGCTTCTCTTTTGGATCTCTATCTTTTTTGTATTGTTCTATTGCGTTATAGACATTTTGCCCACTTAAAGGATTTTTGAGTTCTATGCTTAAAAGTGGCACACCATTTAGAAAAACCACTATATCAATAGAATTTTGATTTTCCTCACTATAATAAAGTTGGCGAATGATTGAAAGGGTGTTTTTATTATAATTTTCTATACTATCACTATTTAGAGCATTGCTTGGTTTTCTATAAGCTAGACTTAGCTTTATTCCGCGTATTTCTATGCCATTTTGCAGGGATTTTACAATGTCTTGCTTTGTGATTTTAGAGGCAATTTGCTTTAAAATCTCAATTCTATAACCCTCCCCCAAACGCTTTTTTAGCTCATCTAAATCTTTACTTTGCGTAGATTGCAAAAAGCTTATAAGTAATTCTGTATCAAGACATAAAGTCTTATCATAGTTTTGGCTCACTCTTTTTATATATCCATTATTTTCTAGCAGATAAGATTCTATAAAGTTTTCTAAATCTCTTTCTTGGTAGTTAGTCATTGTTTTCCCCCATCATCTTTTCATAATGTTCTTCATGTTTTAATTTATTAAAAAAATTCTCAAATGCTTCAAAAAACATATTTATATCAATGTCTTTTACATCTGATATATTTTCTCTATCAGAATGAGATTCTCTACTTATATATCTATAGAAAGCTTTATATTGTATATCATTTGCAAAATACTCATTAACAATATCAATCAATTTTTTTGCATACACAAAGCCTATAAAATTTTCTAAAATATTTCTCATTGTATTAGGTATTATCGCTTTATGTGTTTTTTCCTGCTTATACTCTTTTAATATTTGCCAATAAGCTTGATAATCATTTAAAATTTCATCTCTTTTTAAGCTACTAATACAAGAAAAATTATTTTGATTTTTAAATATTCTAAACGAAGTAATATTATTCTTTTTATCTTCTTTGTTGATAATTTTAAAAAATTCATGATAAAAATACAAATTATGTGTAAAAATAAAAATTTGTTTATATAAAGCATTTTCAAAAAAAGTGTGTTTTATAAGTTGGGCTATCTCATAAATATAATTAAAAGAAAGGCTAGAAATAGGATCATCAATCACGATAATTTTATCTAAAATTGCTTCATCTTTTTCTTTTTTGCCTTGACAGAGCTGTAAAAAATACAAAAATGAAATTAAAGTTTTTTCACCCTCACTTAAGGTTTTAAAACTAGGTTTATTTTCTCCTTCTCTTACGATAACATATTCTTGCTTTTCATCATCTTGGACTTTGATGTAAAAATTCAAAATTCCTAAATCTTTTAAATATTTATTGATTTTATCAACTGATTCTTGGATATTAATTACCCCTTTTTGTTTTTCTTTTATGGTATTTTCTATATTTTTTATTTCCTCTTTAATGGTTTCATCTTTTTTGACTAAGTCTTTTTTTAAATCCTCTTTTTCTTTCTTATCTTTTTTATATTTTTCTATAATCTCTTTTTTCTCAAAAATCGCAAATTCCCAAAATTGTTTTTTTAGTTTTTCTCGTTCATCTTCTGGATTTTCTAACTTACTATTAAATTCTATGATTTTTTTCTGTATTTGTTTGATGCAATTGTTTAAATTCTGAAATACTTCTTCGGTTTTTTCTAATTCTATTTTTTTGCTAGGCTCTTTAATTTTTTCTTGAATTTTTCTAATATTTTCTTCAAGTTTTAATTTTACTTGAGAATATAATTTTTCAAATTCTAAATTTTTACTATCTAAAATATCTCCTCTATAAAAAGTCTCTATACTTGGTATATTTGAAAGCAAATTTTTATAATCATCATTTAATTTTTCCACTTCTTTTATTTTACTTTCATATGTTTTATCAAAATAATTCTCTAAATAGCTTTTAAATTCTTGAGTGATTGTATCTTTTTGACAAAAAGGACAAGTTTGAGAATCCTCCAAAACATACTTATCAAAACCATCTTTTACCCAATCTTCATTTCCTAGCTTTTTGATTAAATTTGCAATAACACTATCTTGATTGCCTATTATTATTTCATTAAATATTGAGTTATTTTCTATATTTTTAAATTCTATATTTGAAATTTCATTAATATTTTCCAATTTAACTTGTGTTGCGTCAGTAAGAATCTTATATTGTTCTTTTAATTCTTCTAAATTTATATTTTGATTGATTGCACCAAGAGATAAAACTTCTTCTATTTTTGGATTTATAAATTCAAGAAAACTCTCTTTGCTTCCCATTCTTCCTTCAAAAAAATCCTTGAAATCGTTACTGTGATTTTGCTTGATTTTCCAAATACTTTCCTTAAAATCATTTTCTATTTTTGCTATTTCTTTTTGCTTTTCTTCTAATTTTTCTTGATTTTTTTCTTGGATAGATTCTAATCTCTTCGATTCTTTTTGTAAATTTTCAATTTCTTGTTTTATAGTTATATTTTCTTCAGAAAGTGTAAAAATACCTTTTTGTCTATCTGTATCATAGAAATTTTCATCAATAAAATCTTGATTATAAACTAAAATTTTTTCATTGCTTAAGCCTTCTATTTTACAATCTTTAAATTTTTCGCTACTTGGATTGGCTAAAAATTTGGAAATTTGTGTTTTTCCTGTTCCATTTAAACCATAAATCAAATTAATGCGTTTATTTGTTTCTAGAGTTGTTTCATCTTTATAACTTGCTACATTTTTCATAGAAATTTTAGTAATCATCTTCCCTCCTTTTTATAAACTAATTCTACTACATACGGCTTGGTTTATGAGTGTAGTTTTGTATTCTTTTATGAGTTTTATTTGTTTTTTTGTTTTTTCTATGATTTTATCTATCTTAGAAATTTCAGAATCTAAAAATTGTGCGATTTGCTCTTGTTCTTTTAGGGGTGGAAGTGGTATTTTAAGATTACCTATAAACTCCCAACTTGCTCGCGGCATTTTTGTTCCATAAGTTGAACTATCTACAATATCTATAAATGAAGGCGAAAGCATTAAAAACTTTAGAAAATTATTATCAGCTCTGCTTGTTCTTAAAACCAAAAATTCACTAACACAAATCCCACTTCTATCAGCTAAAAATACTTTTGCTAGATATGGGCGTAATTTTCCAAATAAAATATCCCCCTTTTCAAATATTATCCCATCTTCTTCAAACGCCACTTCATTTGTTGGAATGTATTTGCCTGTTTTACTCTCTATATTTTCAAGCCCAATTCTAAAACTCATATTATTCTTTTTAGATTCTTCACTACACATAGAATAACATAAGGGGAATTTAGTATAACAAGAATAATCTCCATTGCTCCCTTTTTGATTTTGCAAAGAAACAAGATATTTCAACTTTTTAATCTCCCAATGTTGCGGAATCTCTCCTAAATGCTCTATACCACTATCTTTGAAATTTACATTTTTATCAAGTCCTTTGGTAACGCATTCATTAATAAGGGATTGTTTTTTCTCATTTAGAAGTGTGATGAGCTTTTGCTTTTTCTCACAAAAAGTTTCTATTTGTTTGCATTTAGAATCTAAAAAATCCGCTATCCTTTTTTGCTCTTCTAGGGGTGGAAGTGGGATTTTGATAGAAAGTAGTTCGTCTGCATTAAGTGTTGAACGAACCCCTGTTCCAATATTATTAAATATTTGCTTAACATATAAACTATAATAAAAATAGTAAAAATATTTTGAATAACTTTTTTCTTTTGGGATTAATCGAATATATGCTGAACTCATAATGCCTTTTTTATATACATATCCAACACGGCTTGTATTAACATTATCCAAGTCTATTAGCTTAAATACCAAATCATCACAATTAAAAATTTGATATGTGCGAAAATCCAAAGGGTTTAAACCAAAATTTTGCTCTATGTCTTTTTCTATTACTCCACTTAATGTTAATGCCAATCTAGTTTTGCACTGAAAATTTGAATTCAGTTCTTTTTTATTACTAAACAGAAAAGAACCTTTCACCATCTCCCAATGCTCTGGAATCTCCCCAAGCCAATCTATGCCACTATCTTTAAAAGCTCTCATTGCATAATCTCTCTTAAGAGATCTTGCACTTCTTTTTCCAAGTCTTGCAACTGCTTATTTATCTCTTCTAGCTTTCTTGGTGGTATGTAGGCATAAAAATATTTGTTAAAAAGTATTTCATAACCCACACTTGCACTCTCCCATGCTATCCAAGAGTTTGCTACATAGGGCTTTACTTCTTCATCATAGTAGCTTTGTATATCTGTTTTGAGGGGGATTTTCTCTGTGTTGTTGGTCTTATCAGAATCTAGCAGGAGATTTTCTTCACTCTTTTTTAGCTTTACTCCAAGATAGGAGAAGAATTCTTTTCTATCTTTGAAATCTCTTTGGCTAGATTCTAGCTCTTTTAATTTTCCTAAGATTTTTTCTTTGTCTTTGAGCTTTTCAAATTTTTCATCATCTTTTAAAACTTCTATGCTTTTTGGCTTTTCTATGAGGATTTTAGTATAGCCAAAGTCGCTATTATCTAGCACTTTGCAATCTTCATTTTCACTAAAGTTTAAAAATAAATCCGTGATTTTTTCTATATGCTCTTTTGTCATTTCATTTTGCTTTTGCCCCAAGGACTTTTTCATCTTAGAAAAATACCTCTCACTTGTAGCATTGATTAGCTGGACTTTGCCCTTTTTATGCTCTAGCTTGTTGTTTGTGATAATCCATATAAAAGTGGGAATGCCGGTGTTATAAAACATATTGGTAGGAAGTGCGACTATGGCTTCAAGATAGTCATTTTCTATGATGTGTTTTCTAATGGCTACCATTCCATTATCAGAGTTAAAAAGTGAGCTTCCATTATGCACGCTTGCGATGCGTGAGCCAAGCGGGGAATCTTTGGCTACTAGCTTCATCTTGCTTAGCATGTTTAATAAAAACATCATTTGCCCATCACTTTTGCTTGTGATTCCTACTTGGAATCTTAAATCTTTGCAATTCTTTTTGCTATCTATACCTAAATCTTTTTGATCTTTTTCCCATGACTTTCCATAAGGAGGATTTGTAAGCATAAAATCAAATTTTAAATTTCCTAGTTTGTCATCACTTAGGGTTGATCCATATTTGATATTGTCTGGATTTTCGCCCTTGATTAGCATATCTGCTTTACATATAGCGTAAGTTTCTGGGTTTATCTCTTGCCCATAGAGATGTATCTTTGCATTAGATTGCATTAAACTATCTGTAATAAACTCTTTAGATTCTGTTAGCATTCCACCGCTCCCACAAGCATTATCATAGATAGTGTAAATCCCCTCTTTTATCTGCTCTCTAACTGGTAAAAATACAAGATGAGTCATAAGCTCGATAATCTCTCTTGGGGTAAAGTGCTCTCCTGCTTCTTCGTTGTTTTCTTCATTAAACTTTCTTATAAGCTCTTCAAAGACATAGCCCATACCAAGATTACTTAAGCCTTTATGGATAATCTCTCCTTTATCATCTAAAATAGGATTGATAGAAAGGTTTATCTTAGGGGAGCAAAATCGCTCTATCACACCATAAAGTATATTTGCCTCTTCTAAAGTATCAAGCTGATTTTTGAATTTAAATTTAGAAATAATATCTTTGATATTTTCACTAAAGCCATCTAGGTAGTTTTCAAAGTTTATTCTAATATTTTTAGGATCATTTAGAAGTGTCTGCAAGGTAAAGTTTGAATGATTGTGAAATCCTAAATCACTCCCTTTATCTCTGCCCCCAAGCATATCATCAAAATTTTCTAATTTATCTTTATAGGCATTGTAGGTTTTTAATACCCGCTCTTTTGTAGGCTCTAAGAGGACATCAATGCGTCTTAGAATAGTCATAGGCAAAATTACATCGCGATATTTACCCTTTACATACACATCGCGAAGCAAATCATCTGCTACACTCCAAATAAAATTAATAATGGGTTGAAACTCTTTTACTTCCAAAATTATACATCCTTGCATTTAATGGTAAATTGCACATAAATTCTACCAAAAAGCATTTAAAAATATTCTATTTTGTTAGAAAAGTAGCTTCAAAATAGAGAGTTTAAACAAATTTTGCTAAATAGGGAGGAACTCTCCTCCTTTTAGCTTTGCTTTTTCTTTAATAGCTTATACAAAGGACAATAGCCATACACTGCACTGAGCAAAGGCAATAAAGAAATTAACCACCACCAACTTTGGCACACAAACCCAAACACAAAATATAACGCCATTGCAACTAAAAGGCGTATTGTTTTATCTAAATTACTCATCTTTTATCCTTTTTTATATTTTTATGCTTTTGCAAACACCATGCCTTTCATTACCATAGTTTTCATCAAATACACTTTGACAAACCAATTAAGCCAGCTCTCTCTTGTCGCTCCAAAACAAGGCATGCTAGGATCAACACCCTCATAATTAAACTCTACCATTACCGCCTTGCCATAGCGAGTAAGAAGCGGACAAGCTGTATAGCCATAGAATTTCGCACTTAAAGGCTTACCCTCTAAATGATCTAGGATATTTTGTGCAATTACTGGATATTGCTTTCTAATGCTTGCTCCTGTCTTACCCTTTGGCACACCTGCACAATCCCCAATAGCAAAAATCGTAGGATATTTTTTATGTTGTAAAGTAAATTTATCCACATCTACCCAATTCCCTGCTACATGTCCGCTAGTTACTGCAAGTCCTGCTTTAGCGATAAAAGGAGAAGTAATCATCTTAGGAATAACAAATAAATAATCATAAGGCACACTTACTTGCTCTATTGCAGTTTTTTGCACACCATTTTCAGTGTATGGCATAAGCTTATCAAAATAAGCGATTTTATTTTCTTTATCCACTTTTCTTAGCAAATGTTGCATAGAATAAGGCATTTTTCGCTCTAAGAAAAATTGCTCAATCATTTTTGCATGCACTGGAGATGAGAGCATACTATTCCCACCTACATAAAGATGCATTTGAACCTTAGAGCGCATATTTTTACTCGTAGCTAAATCCTCTAAAAGAAAATTTACCTTTTTATTTGCACCCCCACATTTTATAGGAGTGTTTGGCTCTGCAAAGACTGCCTTGCCTCCATTTTTGACAAGCTCTTGAATCATCGTATGTGCTTTTACCGAGCCATCAGCTGTATAAATGCTTGCAACATTAGCATATTTTGGATCATTTATAATCTCTTCGCTTAGTCCCTCATACTCTTCAAATTTATAAGTTGTCCCTGTGGCGATAACCAAATAATCATAAGGATAGCTTGTCCCACTTGTTGTAGTTAAGCTTTTACCTTCAGGATCAATGGATTCTACATTTTCTTTAATCCAATTTACCTTTTCATTAATCAAATCTTGTTTAGCAAATTCAGTATCCTTTTTAGTATAAATCCCTCCTGCAATGAGTGTAAATCCCGGCTGATAATAAAGAATGGGATCTGCATCAAAAAGATTAATTTTTGCATTAGGCAAATCATCAATAAGCTTTGCAGAAAGTGAAATCCCTCCAAGTCCTGCACCAATAATGGCGATATTTGGAGCTAGATTTGACTTTGCTTCTGCCTTAGTTGTCGCCACCATACCTGCTGCACCTAAAGCAACGCCACCTACGCCCATAATTTTTAATAAGTCTCTACGACTAATATTTTCTGTCTTTTTCATAGGAACTCCCTAATTTTTTTAAAGCAAAAAGATTATAACAAAGGCTTTTAAGACTTTTTTGTAACAAAGTTACCAAAAATTTAACTTTTTATCTTTAAAAATTTATAGAGAGTCTTTAAATAAGCTCACAAAAGAAGGAGAATCTTTTGTGATTTCAAGGAGAGTAAATGAAATTATTTTGCTACGATAGTAAGGATTCTACCACCACGATTAACAAGCATTCTCTTAGTTTGCCCTTTGTAGCGACTTAATGCTTCATTAAAAGTTTTAAGGTTTTTAATATAAAAGCTTTCAATTTGCACGATAATATCGCCCCTTGCAAATCCTAGTTCTTCTGCTTTGCTATCTGGTTTTACATCTGTTACAAACACACCTTGAATACTACTTGGTATGCCAAGTTGTGCTTTTAGCTCTGCGCTTAGATTATCCACAGATAGCCCACTAATGCCACCCACTTTAGCCCCTAAAGCCTGTGTTTGCTCTTCTTTAGCTTTTGCTAAAGTGAGGGAAATATTTTGCTCTTTTTTATCACGGATAATTGTGAGAGTAATTTTCTCATTTGGATTGAAAGTTCCGATGATATTTTTAAGCTCTGAGGGGCTTTTTACTGCTCTATTATTTACTTTGGTTACAAGATCCCATACTTTTAGTCCTGCTTTTTGTGCTGGAGAATCTTCTTCAATCGCAATAATCACTGCGCCTTTTTGATTGTTATAAATATCTTTTAAATCCTCACTCACTTCTTGAATACTAACGCCTAAGAATCCTCGCTCAATCACACCTTTTTCAATTAAGTCTTTAGAAATCTTTTTTACCATTTCTGAAGGAATAGCAAAGCCAATCCCGTGATTTCCTCCTGTGCGTGAGAGAATAGCTGTATTAATCCCAATCAATCCCCCACGACTATCTACAAGCGCACCACCACTATTCCCAGGGTTTATAGAAGCATCGGTTTGGATAAAGTTTTCATAATCATTAATCCCTATTCCACTTTTATTAAGCGCTGAAATAATCCCTTGTGTGATACTCTCGCCCACTCCAAAAGGATTCCCAATCGCAAAAACAACATCACCTACTTTTAAATCACTACTAGAAGCAAACTTTAAAAAAGGAAGATCTTTTGCATTAATCTTAATCACTGCTAAATCACTCTTAGCATCTTTACCGATAAGCTTTGCGGTGTATTCTTTGTTGCTCTCTGGCAGGGAAACAAGGATTTTATCCGCTCCATCAATCACATGATTGTTAGTAACAATATATCCATCACTAGAAATAATCACTCCACTTCCTAAACTGCGTTCAATCCTATCTTTTGGCACAATAGCTCCAAAAGAATCTCCAAAAAATTGTCTAAAAAAGGGATCTCGCATCAGAGGATGGTTTTGCATATTAGGGGCTTTTACTTTCTTTTGGGTAGAGATATTTACCACTCCATTTTTAGCCTCTTTTATAGAATCATAATAAGAATAAATTTTGTTAGAAGAAAGATTAGGACTCTCTCGCTCTGTAATGCTTGGTAATTCTTGCACCTCAAAGGCAAAAACATTACTAGCAATCAAAGCACTCAAAAAAAGCATTTTTGCTTTCATTTGCCACTCCTTTTTTGAAATTGAAATTATTTTTATTACAAGTTATTATTTCAAAAGAATGTAAATCAATAGTCAATCATTCTTCAACCAACGAACAATCTACACTCTTTTTAGAATAATTTGCGATAAATTTAATACAAATTGTAAGCAAAATCCCCTCTAAAATAGCCGCTAAAATAAAGGCATAATATTCTTGTGTGCTAATAGCATTAAACTGCTTCCCAAGCTGTGCTGTGGCTACCAAAAAGGTTAAAGGCATAGAATGCGAGAGCGCAAAAAGCAAGATTTTTTGATAATCTTTAAAATAGCTTTTATACGCAATAAATGCACTCACCAATCGCAAGCTTAACATCACTAAAATAATGCTAAAGGTTTGCCCGATTAGATGAAGATTGTTAAAAATTAAATTTAAATCTAGCGTAGAACCCACATAAATAAAAAATAATGGGATAAAAAACCCAAAGCCAAAATCATTTAGTTTTTCTGCTAAGCCCTTTTGATAATGAAAATAAGTCGCTAAAATCATACCCGCCAAAAACGCACCCAAAACCTTCTCTAGCCCTAAAAGCTGTGCGATTCCTATCATACTTAAAAAAAGCATTGCTGAAAATCTAATATCTTGATTTTTGCTAGAATCTTTTGGAATAAGTAAAAATTTTAACGCAGGAAACCACCAAAACAAAATATCTGCTATTTTAAAAATCCCCACAATCACGCTTAAAAACACAAATAAAACAATCAAAGTCTTATAAAGCTCAAAAGTATGCCCATAAGAATAAGCACCATTTAGCACTACAAGCACTACAATACTAATAAGCTCCCCTAAGATTCCCACATTTAAAGAAAGTGTAAGCCAATCTGTGTTTTTGGGATATTCTTTTAAAAGTGCCATAATCATTCCAAGACTCATTACAGGCAATGCAACAATATAAAATTCTGAAGCACCCGAATAAAACACATACAAAAACGCTAATCCATAAAGAACGATAAAATAAACCCCTGCCCTTTTTAAAAACGCAATTCCAAGCTTATTAAAAGTCTTTAAATCCACTTCTAGCCCCGCTAAAAACATCAAAAACAAAAACCCAATTTGTGCGATAAATTCTAATGAAGTAGAATGCGTAAAAATCCCAAAATGAAAGGCAAATGCACCCAAAATAATCTCTGTAACCACAAGGGGTATTTTAGTAATTTTACTCACAAAGGGCGCTATTACAATAAGTAAAGAAATAATACCAAAGGTAATGATAACTTCCATAATCTTCCTACAATAAGTCTTTTAAAAAATTTTTGCAGTATAACAAAAGAAGTTTTAAAAAATGTTGGCACACCAAAAACTTAAGCCTTAAATGCAACTTTTATCAACTTCTATAAATGAATTTATGAAAAATTTGTTTGCAAAAGATTGAGTAAGTAATCTATCGCCTTATCCTTTCTTGCTTGAAAATGCTCCTCTGTTTCTATTTGTTCCATATAATAGCCTTTTTGTATAGAATAAGGCTCTTTTAGAACTTTTAAATCTTGCTCCAACATTTCTTTAACCTTTTGTGGATCTCTCTCTTCATTGCGTCTTTGCCTTACTTGCCCTAAAATCGCAGAATCTATTTTTTGAGGATCATTAATCCCTTGAATCTCCATTGCTTCCCTAAAAGCACTAATAAAAGAAGCCGCACCTAACATCCCTACTTCCATCAGATCGCGCCCTATAAACTCCCCATAAGACATATTTTCTTCTTTTGTTACATCTATCTTATTTGTTTGATTTACTTCTAAATTTTGTTCTTGTTGTGTGTTTTGCAATAATATTCCAAAGGCTTTATTTTCTTTGTTTAGAGGGGCTATATTGTTATAACTACTATAATTTAAATGATTGCTAATTTGCATATTTCCTCCTTTGCTTTTTAAAAACTACAAGCAAATTTTATACCAAAAATAAATTTTTCATAAATATTTTCAAATTTTACATAGAAAGTTTCTTTAAAGCATTCTATGGGGTAGAATAAGGTAAAATTCCATATTTATTTTAAAGGCAAATATTTGAAAAATGATTTTTTTAGTCCATTTTTAGAAAATCTCACTCCCAAACAAAAAATCAATTCTCTTAAAAAAAATTGCATTTTAGCCAAAAATGCACTCTATTTTGATTGGACTGCAAGCGGGCTTGGACTAAAATTAGTAGAAAAAAGAATTTCTAAACTTTTACCCTTTTATGCAAATACACATTCTGATAACTCCCCCCATTCTAAACTCATAAGCGACATTTATGAGGGCAGTAGAGAAAATCTTAAGCAAATTTTTGGTTTAGATGAAAATTATTCTCTTATTTCTTGTGGTTTTGGCTCTAGTGCTGCTATTAAAAAATTTCAAGAAATCATGGGAATTTATATCCCTCCAAAAGCTAAGCAATATCTTACAATCAAAAAAGAAAATCTGCCTTTAGTGATTATAGGGCCTTATGAACACCATAGCAATGAGCTAAGTTTTAAAGAGGGGTTATGCGAGGTTAAAAGAATCCCACTTACTAAAGATGGGCTTATAGATTTAGAAGTTTTAAAACAAGTCTTAGAAGAAAACAAAGGGCGTAAAATCATCGCTTCTTTTTCTTTATGTTCTAATGTAAGCGGTATTTTAGCACCCTTTTGGGAGATTTCTTATTTAGTTAGAAAATATGGCGGAATTGTATGCTTTGATATGGCAAGTAGCTCTAGTTATTTTAATATCCCAGCAGAATTTTATGATGTAGCCTTTCTCTCACCTCACAAACTACTTGGTGGAATCGGTAGTAGCGGGATTTTGATTATTAGAAAAGAGCTGATTGATAAAACTCTCCCACCTACATTTTGCGGAGGAGGTGTGGTGGGCTATGTCTCTCGCACCTCACAAATCTACCATTCTAATGAAGAAATTAGAGAAGAGGCAGGAACTCCTGGGATTTTGCAGTTTTTGCGCGCTAATTTAGCTTATAGGATTAAAGAAGAAGTAGGAGAAGGCTTGATTTTAGAAAAAAAATCAAAATTAGCCAAACCTTTAAGAGAATTTTTACAAAATGAGCCAAAAATCACTCTTTATGGCAACCAAGCCCACAATGCCTTAGAAATTTTTTCTTTTAATATCCAAAACCACTCTCCTTATGATGTGGCAAAATTCTTAGGAGAAAAAGGAATTTTAGTGCGTGCAGGCTGTGCTTGTGCAGGTCCTTATGGACATGATTTACTAGGCTTAGAAGATAATGCAGTTTTTAAAGAAAAGCCCGGCTGGATTAGAGTAAGTGTGCATTATACACACACAAAAGAAGAAATTACTCATCTTTGTGAATGTTTAAAGGCTTTTTTAGTCTAGCTTTCATTTTGAATAAAGCATTTTGTAGTAGAATACAAATTTTTACAAGTAAAATTGGGGTAGCATAATGCAATTAAATGGTTCTGAAATGGTAATACACGCCTTGAAAAATGAGGGCGTAAAAGTAGTATTTGGTTATCCAGGTGGTGCTGCGTTAAATATTTATGATGAAATTTATAAGCAAAATTATTTTACGCATATTTTAACAAGGCACGAACAAGCAGCAGTGCATGCAGCTGATGGCTATGCAAGGGCAAGTGGAGAAGTTGGAGTGGCTATTGTTACAAGTGGTCCGGGTTTTACAAACGCAGTTACAGGGATTGCAACGGCATATATGGATTCTATTCCTCTTGTTATTATTAGCGGACAAGTGCCTACAAGCCTTATAGGCACCGATGCTTTTCAAGAAATTGATGCGGTGGGGATTTCACGCCCTTGCACCAAGCACAACTATCTTGTAAAAAGCATTGAAGAATTACCTAGAATCTTAAAAGAAGCTTTTTATATTGCAAAAAGTGGTCGTCCAGGTCCTGTGCATATTGACTTGCCAAAAGATATTAGTGCAACCATAGGGGAATTTAACTATCCTAGTGAGATTAAATTACAAACCTATAAACCTACTTATAAAGGCAATGTAAGGCAGATTAAAAAGATAGCAGAAGCTATAAAAGAAGCCAAAAAGCCTATTTTGTATTTAGGGGGAGGCTGTATCGCTTCAAAAAGTGCAGATCTTATTAGGGAGCTTTGCACTCTCACTCAAATTCCAGCAGTAGAAACACTTATGGCAAGAGGAATCTTATCCTACGATTGTCCAAACCTTTTAGGAATGGTAGGAATGCATGGAAGCTATTGTGCGAATATGGCGATGAGTGAAGCAGATTTAATCATCTCTCTTGGGGCTAGATTTGATGATAGAGTTACAGGAAAGCTAAGCGAATTTGCAAAATATGCAGAAATTATCCATATAGATATTGATCCTAGTAGCATTTCTAAGATTGTCAATGCTACCTATCCTATTGTAGGCAATATTAGCGATGTTTTAGAAGAGCTTTTGCCACTTTTAAGGGAATGCTATGATAGCAACACCACAGTCCTTTGGAGAGAAACGCTTATGCGTTATGATAAATTGCACCCTTTAAGCTATCAAGATAGTGATACTCCTTTAAAACCGCAATGGATTTTACAAAATATAGGAGAATCTCTAGGGGAAAATGCCATAATTAGCACCGATGTGGGACAGCATCAAATGTGGGCAGCACAATTTTACCCCTTTTCTTTTCCTAGACAATTTATCTCTAGTGGTGGGCTTGGCACTATGGGCTTTGGGCTTCCTGCTGCTATGGGGGCTAAATGTGCAAATCCTAATAAAATCTCTATCAACATTAGTGGCGATGGTTCAATTTTGATGAATATTCAAGAGCTAATGACTTGCATAGTTTATAATATTCCTGTAATTAATATCGTGCTAAATAATAATTATCTTGGAATGGTGCGTCAATGGCAAACTTTCTTTTATGATAAACGCTATTCTGAAACGAATTTAGAACAACAACCTGATTTTGTAAAACTCGTAGAATCTTTTGGAGGTTTTGGAAAAGTTTGCCACACAAAAGAAGAATTTATCAATGCTTTGCAAGAAGCAAAAGAGAGCAATAAAGTCGCACTTTTAGATGTGAGGATTGATAGAATGGAAAATGTTTTACCTATGGTGCCAACAGGTGGGGCATTGTTTAATATGATGCTAGATTACAAGGAGTAACTATGGAAACAAAAAGAACCATTATTGTAAATGTTCTCAATGAACATGGAGTTCTCTCGCGTATTAGTGGCTTATTTGCTGGACGAGGTTATAATATCGAATCGCTAACCGTTGCTCCCCTGCTAGATGGCAATCTCTCACGCATTAGCATTGTTACAAAAGGCGATGAAAGAGTGCTAGAACAGATTTTAAAGCAACTACACAAGCTCATTCCTGTGTTAAAGGTATCTGAAGAAGAGCAAATTAGCGAATTAGAATCTTTGCTTGTAAAATTTAACAATGGAGAAAATATGGCAGATTTAAATGCTATATTTGGTGCATATAATGGTAAAATACTAGAAATCAATGATAAAAATATGATTTTTATGGCTTGTGATACGCCTAGTCGCATCGAATCTTTGCTAAAAGCAATTAAAGCTTATAAGCCAAAAGACATCACTAGAAGCGGAACTTTAGCTATTGAAACAAACTAGGAGGGCAAATGCTATTAATAGAACTTATTAACGATTTAAAAGCAAAAGGACTTATACAAAAGGTTATTGCCTATGAGGACACAGAAGATAAATGGGTAGAAACTAAAGATACCCACAAAGAAATTACAAGCATTGAGTCCCCGCTTGTTGCAGAGCATTCTCACATCACTTTTTTAGAAAAAGACAAATACAAAAAAGATATTCAAAAAAGTAAAGCAGGTGCAGTTTTATTACGCCCTAGCGATATAGAAGCACTTAGTAAAGATACTATTGGGCTAATCAGCCCTGCTCCCTATCTTGCTATGGCTTATCTTAGTAGATTTTTTCAAAAACCCCTTTTTCACAAAAAAGAAGAAGCGATAATCTCAAGTAGTGCGCAAATTGCTAAAAATGTAGTGATTGGCAATGGAAGTAGCATAGGTGCTGGAACAATCCTTATGGCGGGGGTAGTGATTGGAGAAAATGTAACCATAGGAAGAAACTGCATTCTCTATCCTAATGTATGTATTTATAACGATACTTTAATAGGAGATGATGTGATAATCCACGCAAATAGCGTAATTGGGAGTGATGGCTTTGGCTATGCACACACGCAAAGTGGAGAACATATCAAAATCTATCACAATGGTAGAGTGGTGCTAGAAGATTGTGTAGAGATTGGCTCAAATACTTCTATTGATAGGGCTGTTTTTGGAGAAACGCTCATCAAAAAAGGAACAAAGATTGATAATCTTGTGCAAATTGGACATAATTGTATCATTGGAGAACACAGCATTATCGTTTCTCAAGCAGGAATTTCGGGCTCTACCACCACAGGACGCAATGTAGTGCTTGGCGGACAATCTGGAAGTGCTGGACATCTACATATAGGTGAATTTACACAAGTAGGAGCAAGAGGAGCTATCTCAAAAAGCCTTCCTCCTTTTGGCAAATTTTCAGGACACCCCCTTTTGCCTATCAATGATTGGCTAAAGCTACAAGCAAAGCTTAAAAAGCTTCTCTAGCACCCTTAAAACCTCACAAGATTTCACTCTAAAGAGAGAAACCTTGTTTGAGGACAGCAGAAATCTTCACAAAGCAATCTTACACCAACGCTAAACCCTATATATTCCTTGAAAACTTTTATATAAATAAATCACAACAAATAGATTGCATATCTAAAAAACTTACATTGTGATTTGAAAGTTATTTTGATATTTTACACTCAATCTAAAACTAAATCATAATTAATTTTAAAGCAATGTTAAAGAATAAAAGGTAAAATTCTATTTAGTTTTAAGCAGTATTTTTATTGTCTTTTAAAGACTTTAAGGAGGCTTAATGGTAGAAATAAATATCTTTATGATACTGTTAATCACTCTAGTTATAGTCTTAAAACAACTATAACTAAAGTTATAATTTAAAAGATACAAGAAATATTCTAAGTAAAACCCGCTTAACTTACGCTTAAAACTATTAAAACCAGTCTTTAAAAGATAAAGCGGGTAAGGAGGCTATTTTTTTAGCTTTTACATTATCTTATCTTTTTATGCAAAGCTGTTTTTGAGACTTTTTAAACCCTTAGATTTTAAGGGTTGTAAAGTTTATCTTACTTCTATTCTTAATTTATACCTTAGAAACTTTAATTTATAAACTTTATCTTTATTTTGAAAGAATTTATTAGAGATTTTACTAAAAAAAGAAAAGAAATTTTATTTACCCCTTACAAACTTATATCAATAACAAAACCAAAAGAAGCCAAATAACTTCTTGTGACTTTTTATGAATAAAACTCTTAAAACTAATAAACTACAAGAGGGTTCTAAATGGGAGAAAGAACCCTCATATAGTTTATTTATACTTTTTGTGATTAAAAATAAATCTAAACTATCTTTAAAAATAACCTTATACTTTTATATAAAGTTTTATTGCTCTACTTGTCATTGCAAGATTTGCAAAAGTAAATCGTGGCAATCTAATTATCTAATTGCTATCACAAACAAATACAAATCTAAAAGCAACCCCTAAAGGTTAATCTCTTAGATTACTATAATCGCT
>NZ_QXJG01000007.1 GCF_003670295.1 Helicobacter burdigaliensis | reverse complement strand
CTTTCTTTGCCCCAAAAGAATTTTGAATAAGATAAAAATAAAATGCTGCTCTTTCTAATTGATTTCTTGGTTGTAACTCTTTATTTTTTAGCATATAAAAGATTTTTCTACTTACAAACATAGAATTTAATACATTTGCTAGACTTTCAGGCTTGTTTTGAATACAAAGATGGAGATTAATTAAATCATCATTAATATCGTTAATCACTTCTACTTTGGATTTTTCTTTTTGATAAAGAATGCTTAATGCTCCTCCAAAAACTTCAATATAGCTTTTATGCTCTGGCATTAAAGCAATAATCTCTTTAGCTAATGCACTCTTTCCACCAACCCAAGCAAACGGAGCTCTTAGCGTAGTTCTACGCGTAGCTTTAGCGGAGCTGGACAATGGAGCTTTAAGCTTTGTAGATTTAAGTGTGCTAGTTTTCATTTTAAGTGAATTTTCCATAAGTATCCTTTTAAAATGAAATAAAATAGCTTTAAATATTGTTTTAAAGCTATAATGCTTTTGCTAGTTTTCTTGGGCTAGGCTTCTTAGCTTTAGCCACCCTTTAAAGAATACTTTTTATATAGTCTTTTGTATCATTTTTAATCACTTCTTTGACATCTTTTTGTATTTCTCCATTGGCTTTAATAGGCAAAAAAGCTCTTTGCGGTATTTTTCTTTTTTTATTTCCCCATTGGTGCACCACTCCATATTTAAAACCACTTTTGGTTTGGCTGTTGTTAGTTACTATAACTTCTCCTTTTTCAAACTCTGTGCTCCAATTCTCACTTAAAGCCCCATCTCTTTTTAGGATTCCATTGTTTTTACCTTCCTTTTTCTTTTGAGCTAGGGTTGAGGGTTTTAGTGCTTTCCATTTCTCCCCAAAGGGGCTAGTTTCTTTAACAAAAGATTCTTTAATGCTTTTTTCAATAGTTTTTCCTGCACCTAAAAGAATAGGCTCACTATGCTTTTGCAAATCTATAAATTTCCCACAAGCTTTAAAAAAATTATCAAGACCTTTTATAGTAATTTCTGTCATTTTTTATCCATAAATTGTAATATTTGCTTTGATTTGGGATTGCTTTTTAAGTGCATCTAACACTTTCCTTTGCACTTCTTTTGCAAAATCTCCTAAATCAAACACACCTTCTTTACTAGAAATATTAAAATTTCCATTTACATGCACACTTACACTTTGATTAAGAGCATAAGGGGTGCTTTGCATAGGAAGAGGTTGGCTAAATGCTTGGCTAGATTGTGAAGTTTGTGGAACTTTGGTGCTTGTCCTTTGTTTTAAGTCTTCTACATAGCTTTGAGAAACTTTTAATCCTCCTTTGTCTTTAACTTCTGCTTCTTCTTTAGCCACCTTAACTTCTTTTTCTTCATCCTCTCCTAAACCTATAAAATCTAATGCACCACCAATGGCATTTTTAACCCCACTAATTGCATCACCCACCCAAGCTAATTTTTCTGCAATATAATCAAAAAACCCACCAAAAAGATTGTATAAAAATTCCCCGATAGGAGAAAATACATTTACAAAAAAGTCTTTAATAGGAGCAAAAACTGCTTTAAAAAAGCTAACAATATGTGAGCTAACACTTATAAAAATATTACCAAAGAATTTAAAAGCATTCACCCAACCCATAAACACTGCTTTTATATAATTTGCTATGGGTTGCCATAAGGGTTTTAACCAGTTTATAAAGCTCATAAACCAGCCTTTAACCTTTTCCCAATTCATTATAATAAGTCCAGCAGCTATTGCAATACCGCCTATGATTAGTCCAATAGGATTAGTCATAATCGCAACGCTTAAAGCTCTAATGCCTACTGCTACAAATCTATTGGAACTTATGAATTTAATTACAGGAGATTATAAAATGTATAAAGCAATCAGTGCATTGGCATTAATTTTTTTAGTAGGTTGTGGTGGTAGCAGTGAGTATTCTAAAGATACTACAACACTAGATGTGCAACAAGATATTCATAAAGCTTTTTATGATAAGACTTATTCAGATAAAGCAGAATTTTATACAAAAATGCAAAAGGCTATTGATGAAAATATAAGTATGGGAGATACTATTATACAAGCTTCAAATATAGAGCCAAAATTTAAAATTGACCCTATACAATTTAAAGAATGTGTGTTCTATGAAGTATGGACACTTAAAAATCCCCAAAATGTATCTTATACACTTGGTGCAGAGAGATGCCAAACTACTTTTACTCTTGGCAATAAAGAGCCAATTAAATATGCAGATCCAAGCTTTGTAATGGGTAATTTTAATAAAAACAATCAAGAAAATATATTAGGCATTAAGGCAGTTAAAGAAGAGTTATCTAAACCCATTTATGCAACAGATGTTGAAAGTTATGAGTTTATGAGTGATAAATATAAAATTTTAGAGAATGGAAACTATATCTATATTTTACAAAGCTTCAAAGCAAAAAGTAATCTTTTAGGAGAATACACCCAAAATGCCCACATTATTTTTGATAATAAAGGCAATGTTATAAAGATTGAGTTAAATCAAAATAAAGATTTTTATTTAAACTAATCGCAAAATAAAATGTTTAAGTTTAAGGTATGAAGAAAGATAAAATTGGCAGAAAAATGCCATTTTTATTTTTCTTAGTGCCATTTTTATTTTTCCGCCGACAAAAGAATTACTAAGTTTGCAAATAGTGATATTGAATGCAGAATCTTTGGGTTTTTCTTTTATTTCTTCATCTACCCTAGAGCCACAAACAATCCCTAAAGTTTCCAAAAGCTTCCACTTACCTAAACAATAAGCCCTTTTAGAATCTCTTAGCTTAGACTTTATCCTAGGGAAATAAATTCTAAAAATTTCTAGCTTATAAAGGGTGAGATTTACCCCCCCCCCCCGCTAATAGCAGTTTCTACTTTTGCTTTTGCTTCTTCTAGTAGTGCCTTTGCTTCTGTTCTTAGCTTGAAAGATTCCTGTATATGATTTGCGATTTTTTCTTGAGTTTTGGTATCTATTTTAGGGATAAGGATATTTTGCATATCTGTTGAAGAAAGATTTGTTTGAACCCCACCCGTGCCAATTCTTTCAAATTGCATTTTGCAAACAAAGGAATTTAAAAGCAACACCAAAACATCACTATTAAAATTTTTAATAGAAATTTTTAAAATCCTTTGATTAACCATAGCCGATATATCATCTCTAACCACACAAGACAAGCCAATGCTACCAGACATAGAAATTAAAATATCTCCTTTTTTAATTTTATCCTTAGGGCTTAAATTGTAGGCTTCGTTTTTAAGATAAATAACATTACTTAAATCTAGCGTAGCATTTTTTATATTATTAATCCTAATCAATAGGAGATTTCCAGTATTTTGATAATCATCACTTGAAAATGCAAAACCACTTGAAAAATTATCAATCAAATCTTTTAAATAACAAAAGCCATTTTTATAGTTTCTAATTATTTTCTCAATTTCTTCATATTTTACTTGATAATATTCAGAATCCAATCTTCCTGTTTTTAGAAAAGATTCTTTTAGAGTACGTATAGAGATATTGAGTGATTTTGCAGAATGATCTATTTTAGAATCTAGTAAACTTTGTAACGGATTTTTTGGATTAAGCCCTAGCTCAAGATATAACATTTCCTCTGCTTTTTTATACAATTCCTTACTTTCTTCTAATGCTTTGTGAGAATCTTTTACCAAAATTTGAATTTCTAGCTGAAATTCTATAGAGAGAATGGGAATAAGAAACTTCTTAATGGATTGATAATCTAATGCTGGTCTTGTTACTCCTGTAATTTTTTTATCGGATTGCAATTTTCCAAATTTAGAATTTAAAAAAGTAGATAGAAAATATGGATTTATATTCTTTACTTCAATTTTTACGGAATGCTGATTAATGTTTGCTCCAACCAAGTCTCTTTCTACAACCGCTGATTTTCCATAAGAAATCCCAGTTATTGTCAAAAGAACATCATTGAACTTCAAACGACTTCTTTTTAAATATTCATCATCTTGTTGCGATATATAAACAATATCTTCGAGATTAAAATAATTTTGCATAATATTTTGCACTCTTAAAAATGGAATACCCTTGTCTGGATAATCTGCTCCAAGTGGGGTAGCACCGCCTGTCATTTTTGCAATGAAATTTTCTAAAAAAGCATAATCATCTTTCATTTTAATAATTACTTCATTCTCCAAATACTCCTTCTTAAAGTATTCAGAATCTATTCTTTTACTCTCATTATCCTTTTGAGCTTCACTAAGCTTTAATACGCTTACTTCTAAATGTGGATATTTTTCTTGTAATATTTGATTTATATTTTTACTCATTATTACTCCTCTATGGGTAGCTTATTTATAAAATCTTTCAATAACATATATGCTGTTTTATATACATTGTAAATATTCTCTTGCGAAGGATCCACTTGACTGTGAAATAAAGAATTTCTCAAAAGATAAACAATTTCAATAAAACCTTTATAAATGATTTTTTTATCCTCATCTTTAATATCATTTTGATTTATAATTGCGGTTAAATTTTTATGGTATTGTGAAATTTCTTTTTGAAAAAGTGATTTTACGGTATCTCTTTGCGTTTTTGAAAGAATGGTATTATTTAATTCTTGATCTAAGTTAGAATATTGGCAAGTTTTATCTGCTATTGTTTTACTTTTTGTATTTATGCATATAAATTTTACCCTTTCATTTTTACCGGCTAATATTTGCAATTCAAATGTAATTCTATTAATTTTTTCATTTATTTGCTTATTCTGAAAAGATTGTATTTTTACATTTTCAAAACTAATAATATTTTTACCACCTATTTGAGCTCCATAAAGACTTTGTTGTAAACTTTTTAAAGTGTTAAAAAATATTCATTACCCAAAAGCTCCATAAATCTTTTACAAACTATTTCCTCATCTTTTAAGTTATCTATTTTTTCTCTATCATTGCCACTTTTATATTTAGTTTGCAAATAAGCATTTAATGCAAGATAGCATTTAATAAAATAGGAAAAATAATCAATTTTCATATTTTCTTTATAAAATTTAAAAATCTCAAAATTCACTTTCTATTCTTTCCAAAAACTCAAATTCTCACTCTTTGCAAATTCTATAAAGGCTTCAGCTATGCCATCTTTTTGCAAGTCTTTGTATTTTTCTATATTTAGCTTATATTCTTGCATTCTTTTGTCAAACTCTTCTTTTGTTTCGTCTTTCTGTTTTATAGGCTCATCGCCTTCTAAATGCGGATGAAACAAATCATGCTTTACAACTAAATGATCGTGAGAATCTAAAAGTGGGTAATAAATCTTTTCACCTGAATTATCCTTGCTAGGCTCACTCATCGTAGCAAAGAATATATTATAATCCTCACACTTTGGACATAATTTATCATCCCATTTTTGCAAAAATAATACACTTGTTTTTGTCCCCGTGTGTGGCTTAAAGACATTTCCATGAAGTCCAACAACTGCTAAAATTCTAGCCTTTTGTGCGATAAATTCTCTTATATATTTATCGCTTGAATTATTAAAACGCCCTTGTGGTAAAACAATAGCCATTCTGCCACCAGGACGCAACATATCTAAATTGCGTTCAATAAATAAAATATCCCTTCCTACTTTACTTTGGGCTTTGCCATTTTCCTTTTTACCTAGTTCATATCTCGCTAGAATCCTGCTTTCTTTTATATCACCTGCAAAAGGTGGATTTGCCATTAAAATATCAAAACTAAAATCTCTATTTTGATTTTTTTCTGCTCTTAGATTTTTTAATCGCTTAAATCCTTCAAAATACACATCTTGCCAGTCTTCATCATTTTTTACCCATTCATCCCATCTATCAAAGTCAATAGAATTTAAATATAAAACATTTGTATGCCCATCACCTGCAATTAGATTAAGCATTTTTGACACACGCACGCTTTTTTCATCAAAATCTATACCAAAAACTTTTTCTTGTACATAATCTTGACATTCAGGAATCTTTTCTTCAGCCGTAAAAAGATGACTTGCCTCTATACCTCTTTCTTTATAAATTGAACGCTACACATAAAAACAAGTATGTATCGGAAATCCACAACTTCCACTCGCAGTATCTATCATACTTTCTTCCTTTTTGGGATTTAGCATTTTTACACACATATCTATTACATAACGCGGAGTAAAATATTGCCCTTTTTCGCCTTTTGAAGATTTATTCACTAGATATTCAAAAGCATCATCAATCACTTCTAAATTTGAGTTAAATAACTTTACATCCTGCAACGATGATACACATACACTTAGATGAGAGGGAGAGAGTTTAATTTTCTCATCATTATTAAAAACACCTTCCCATTTTTTCTTTGCTTTATCAAAGAGTTTTTCTATTTTTTGCTTAAGTTCAGAATCAGATTCTCCATAATTTCTAAATTCTAAGCTTTTTGCTCTATCTCTTGCACCTTCTAGTTCATCAAAAAGTTTTATAAATATAAGCTTAAACACTCCTCAAAGACATCAACTCCAGCATTTGCTAAAACTTCATCTTCCATTTCTTTAATCAAATTCTTTAAACTTCGCTTTTGATTTTTTAAAATATCTTCTTTAATCAAATCACCAAAGGTAAATTTTACTTTCAAAACATCTGGTAATGTCTGGTTTGATGTAGGAATATTTGGAATAGATTCAAAATAATTTGGGTCTTTTCTATGATAATAGCTAATCTCTTTACCATTGCACCATACAGCCATGGTTGCGCCCGTAGCATTACAATAGCTTTTTAATTGTTCTTGCCATCTTTTAATTTTGGCTTTTTTACTTCTATAATGATGTATGGGGTTGTGATTTGTATTTTATCCATTATCACAATATCGGCTCTTTTTACCTCGCGTCCAAAATGCACACCAAATTCAACCTTTATCATATCTGTTGGATAGTTATATTCATTTAAAAGTTTATCAATATATAGCTGTCGCACGATCTCTTCTGGGGTCAGCTTAATTTCCTTATCTCTAATAAGGCAATTTATATGATATGTGATCTGATTATTTTTGTTTGTCTTGGCAGTGATCTTAGATTCTAATTTGGTAATAGAATCTTTATTGAATAAATCTAATTTATAATCGCTGTCTTTTAAAATTTCTTGCAGTGTCATTTTGCCCCTTTGTGTTATATAAAGCTAATTTAGTCTATAAAGCTTTTTATGCAATTTTTTACAAATTGCATAAAATATTTTACTTCCTCCCATCCTCTAGCACTTTTCTCTCTCCATTAGAATCTATCTCGCATACCACATATGGAAGTCCTTGTTTGTTTAGCTCTGCCATAAAGGGATCAGGGTCGTTTTGCTCCATATTCCACACGCCACCACCGCAAAATTCAGCTTTTAGTGATAAATCGTTAAGCTTGTTGCTCATTTGTGCGATAGACTCCGTAGTCTTATCTCCGCATTCGCAACTTCGCAATACCAATTTCTCATCTAAAATCTTAGAATTTTGTCCTTGATAACCCTCATCATTTTTATTTTCTGCTTGTACGCTAGAAACTCCATTTTTTCGCACATAAAGCTCTGCGCCATTATCTACTCCTTGATATTCCCCACCTTTTGGCATATCGCTATTATCTGCATTATTTTGCATTTTGCTTTGATTCATTCCCCATTTGCCCTCACATATCAGCTTTGCTCCAATCATCGCTGGCACACCTGTGGTATAGCTAACTCCCTGTGCATTTACTTCCTTGTAACACGCCTCATGATCGCAAATATTATAGATATAGATTGTTCTCTCTTTCCCATCTTTTTTGCCTTTGATATAGCAACCTATATGCGTTTGTCCTTTGGTTCTAGGGGCTAGAGAGGCTGGATCTGGCAGAAGGGTTTTTAACACTTGGATAGGCACGATTTTTTGCCCATTATGCTCTATCTCATCTACGCGTAAAAATCCTATGTTTTCTAAGCACTTCATATGTGTAAGATAAGATTCTCCAAAAGTCATAAAAAAGCGAATTCTCTTTAAGCCTTTGATATTGCGGATAAGCGATTCTAACTCTTCATGATAAAGTAGATAGCTATTTTTCACGCCTACTTCTGGGTATTCCCACTCTTTCATTAAATCAAGTGGAGCGACATCTCGCCACTCTCCATTAAAATAGCTTTCATTTTTCAAATCTTGTGTGTTTGCCTCTAGCTTGAAGTGCTTTTCTTCTCTCTCAAACTTACGATAAATAGTATCTTTTTTAAGATCTGAATTTAATGCTAGTTTCTCATCTTTTACCCAAAATCTTGCTTTGGAGCTCACTTCTCTTAAATTTATTTCTGGATTAAAGTTTGTAGCAAAGGCATAGCCATGATCTCCTGCGTTGCAATCTAGTATATCAATAGATTCTATTGTATCAAAATAATGCTTTTGTGCATACGCACAAAATACATTGGTAACGCCTGGATCAAATCCACTCCCTAAAAGCCCAAAGATTCCTGCTTCTTTATAACGCGTATCATACGCCCATTGCTCTTTATATTCAAAATGTGCTGAATCTGGATGCTCATAGTTTGCTGTATCTAAGTAATGCGTCTTTGTTCTTAGGCACGCTTCCATTATAGTTAAGTCTTGATAAGGAAGTGCGACATTTACCACTAGCTTTGGCTTGTATTTTTCAATTAAAGCTACGATAGAATCGACATTATCTGCATCTACACTTTCACAAATAATCTCACCAAGTCCTTTAGAACGGATAGATTCTGCGATTGCCTCGCATTTAGAGATTGTGCGAGAAGCTAGGATAATCTTAGAAAAAACATCTCTATTCATTGCCATTTTGTGCGCCACTACGCCACCTACGCCACCTGCACCAATTTGTAAAACACAAGCCATTATTACTCCTTATTTCACTTTATATTCTTTTGTAATACAAATATATTCTTTTCCTATTTTAATTAGAGCTTGAGCCTCCCACTTCCCCAAACGCTCTATACTAAAATCTTTACTTTCATATAAGCCTTCCACTAGCTCTCCCATTCCTAAGTTTTGATCTTCTTTAGCGGTATGAGGGCGTGTCAAAAAAAACTCTACATTTGCATTTTGAATAATTTTATCATTTTTATCTTTTAATCTCACAAAAAGACGCCTAAACTCTTCCTTAGTAGGCTCCATCTTGCCTTCAAAATCCACATTATATTTTTGTAAAAAAGAGTTTCTTGCTATTGTAATTTCATTGATATTTTCATCAACATATTGAGGCTTCCATCCACACATCATAGTATATTCTACTGGATTTGTTAATGCCATTCTTAAAGTAAGAACAATCAATCCTACAACCACCATAGCAAGCATAAAAATCCCCAATGGCCAATAGTTTTTTTTCATCATTTTCTCCTTAGATATACAAACAAAAACAACACAAGCAATACAAACATCATCACATAAAGTGCCGTTCTTGTCGCTATTTGCACACCTTTATTTTGTTTTGGAAAGCTGTGTTCTAATTCCACTTTATGAAATTCTGCTATCCTATCTGCAATATCTACAAAACCATTTAATAAAAAAGCGGAAATATTTTGTTGTGTTAGCTCTTCATCTTTTAAGGGGATTAAAGGCACAATATAATCCCAATAAACTTCGCGTTTATCAAACATCTTTTCTGCATCTTTGGAAGTTACTATATCAATCTTTTTGTCATTTTTTACAAAAAATAACAACACATAAGGCTCTTGTAATGTCTTAATATAGACTTGTTCTTTCTCTTGAAGACTTTTATCTTCTAAATCCTCAAGAGCAACAACATACATACTTACCCCTGTTTTTTCATAAACTTCCAAGGAAAGTGTTTGCATAAAAGCTATTGTTTTTTCTATAAGCATTCCCTTATTCTCTAAAATATAAGGTTTTGCATTTAAACTTATACTAAAAATCCATAGGGATAAAATCCCTATAATGATTTTAAAACTCCTCATTAGCCCAAATATAAAAGCATATCAGGAATAAAAACAACCGCAATGGAAACAATTGCAATCACAACATTTGCAATAAAAAGTATTTTTTCTAAGCCACTATATTTAATCATAAACTACTCCTTATTGGAAGCTTTTGCATCTTGAAAATGCTTTTTATTTTCTACGCTTATTTTTTTAATATTATTAATATCTTCAATCACATAAGGATTGAGTGCTTGTGATTGTTGTGTAACAACTGCTTTATAACCCAACCCAAACACAACGCAAAGCAGTAAGACAACTGCTACAATGTAACCTCCAAGTCCATTTAAACCAAATAAACCATTCATAGATACAAACCTCCCTTAATTTTCATTAGAATAAATAAAATGTGCTAAAGCTTTCTTTTGTGTATCTGTTAGCATTTGATGTTTGAAAGAAGGCATTGTTCCAATATGTCCTTTTTTCCCTTTTTCCAACACTTCTACGACAAAATCTGGAGTTCCATATTTTGTTAAATCTGGCGCCATTCCGCCCATACCTGTGCCATCTTCTCCATGACAAGCATTACAAGTTGCAGCAGTGTAAAGCTCTTTACCTTTGCTTACTAATTCAGGATATTTAGTCTTTTTAACAGCGGATAATTCGCCCATTACATAAGCAGCTACTGCTTTTTTATCCTCTTCATTATCAAGCACACCTGGAGCCACTTCAGAAATAGGCAACATATCCCCTAGCATGTAACCTAAACCTTTACTGCCATTATTAATAGTATTGATAATACCCTCTTCTTTGCCCCATTCTACTAGATTTGCAGCAATAGCTCTCCCTGCAATTCCATTATTTCCTTCAGCAGTAATACCATGGCATTGCGAACATTGCACTAAAAAGATATTTTGTCCCATTTTTACCAAAGTATCTTCATCAATATTAGCCCATTTGCTTTCAAATCTTGCATTTTGAGCCTTAATATCTTCATTATATTCACCAATTTGTGAATAAGAATTTAGAGGATAACCCACAAACCAATACCATAATGCCCAAACAATTAACACTAAATAGGTTACTCCCCAACCAACAGGGATATTATTTTTAAATTCTCTAATACCATCCCACTCTTCTTCTGTCAGCTCACCCTCTGCTTTGCTATCTTTCATTTTTTTAATATAGTTACCTACCACAAAGATAGTCAAAGCCAAAATAGCAACAGCACCAATCAATGCAATCTGATTAACGCTATCACTTAAGTTTAACCATTCCATTTTAGCTCTCCTTCTTTTCTTTTGTATTTCTCTCTTCTACAAGAGTATCGCTTAAATTATCATCTAAAGCCAATCTTGAATATTTTTCATAATCCACTTTGCCACTCTTTTGATTTTTATACAAATGATAGATATATCCATAAAGAAAAACTACCAAAACAATTGTCAAAAACCAATAAATATAGCCCTGTAATACTCTTATAGTTTCATATTCCACGATTAATTCGCCCTTCTTTTTTGTCCTAAACTATTTAAATAAGCAATCAATGCAACAATTTGCTTAATCTCGCCTTTTTCTAACGCTTCTTTAATTTTTGGATCTTTCATATCTTGTGCTAAAATCTTAGCCTCTGCTAAAATTTCTTCTCTAGCTGCATTTAAATCCCCTAGTTTTGGATTATTTTCTGTATCATAAGGCACCCCAAAAACTTTCTTTTGCGTATAAGCTTCTGCATAAGCAGTATCTACATCTATATTCTTTTCATATAAATGCGTATAAGCTGGCATAATAGAACCTGGAACAACAGTTGATGGACTTAGCATATGCTCTTCATGCCAATCTGTTGTTCTCACATCTCCTACACGATGTAAGTCTGGTCCTGTTCTTTTAGAACCCCACAAAAATGGTCTATCATAAGCATATTCACCACTTAAACTTCTTGCACCATAACGACTTGTATCTGCCTTTAAAGGACGAATGAGTTGTGAATGACAAGTATTACATCCTTCAGCAATATAAATTTGCCTTCCTGCAGTTTCCAAAAGTGTATAAGGCTTAAGATTTTCTGTAGGGCGTGATGCCTTTGCAAAATCTGGTAAGATTTCTACAAGCCCTGCGATTGAAAACACTAATAAAAATGCTACCGTAAAGAAAAACGGATTTCTTTCTAACCAATGAAACATACAAACCCTCCTTTACGCTGCCATTGGAGTCGCATAATTTGGCTCTTTTTCAAGCTCTCTACTTGCAACAATGGTCATAATAATATTATAAGTGAAGATAATAAATCCTAATAAATACATAGCTCCACCAATTGCTCTAATTGTGTAATATGGGAATAATACAGTTACAGTATCAATAAAGGAATAAGCAATATATTCAAATCCATCTGTTCCTCTCCACATCATACCTTGCGTAATACCCGCAATCCACATACTTGAGAAATAAAGGATAATCGCAATAGTTTGAATCCAAAACTGCATATCCATAAGCTTCTTAGAATAAATCTCACGCTTAAAGAGGCGTGGTGTCATATGATAACATGCAGCAATAATTGTAAATCCAACCCAACCTAATACACCATCATGAACATGTCCTACAATCCAATCTGTAAAGTGTGCTAGAGCATTTACGGATTTAATAGACTGAATTGGTCCTTCTAATGTTGAAAGCATGTAGAAAGTAGATGCTAAAATTAAAAACTTAATCAAAGGAGATTCTTTTAATTGATGCCATTGTCCTTTCATAGTAAGGAGCATATTTACAGCTGTTCCCCATGAAGGCAAAATTAATACAACTGAAAAAATAGAACCCATTGTTTGCATCCAATCTGGCACAGTTGAATAAATAAGGTGGTGGCTTCCTGCCCAAATATAAACAAACATTAATCCCCAAAATGAGAATAGCGTAAGCTTATAAGAAAAAATTGGTTGTCCTGATTCTTTAGGTAGAAAATAATAAATAATCCCAATAATCCCTGAAGTAAATACAAAAGCAACCGCGTTGTGTCCAAACCACCATTGCACCATTGCATCATTTGTCCCTGCATAAAGTGAAATAGAATGGAAAATTGAACCCACTCCTGAAACTAAATAAGTAGGAATAGAAAGGTTGTTAAAAATATAAAGTGCAGAAATTGCAACAAAAGTGGCAATAAAATACCAAAGGCTGATATAAATTGTTTGCTCTCTTCTTACACCCATAGAACCAAAAAGGCTTACTCCCCAAAGCACCCAAACTACAACTACTAATAAGTCTAAAGGCCAAATTAATTCTGAATATTCTTTAGATTGACTAAGTCCTGCAAAAAGACTTACCACTGCTAAAGCCATCAAAATAATATAAAGAATAAAGTGTAAATAACCAATAAATTTCAAAAACGGATATTCATGGTAAGAAATTTTAAGAGTTCTTTGTCCCAAATAATACCATGCCGCCCAAATACCACTCAATGTAAATCCATAAATGATACCATTTGTATGCAAAGGTCTAAGCCTACCAAAAGTCCCAAATTCGCCTGCTAAATGATTGAGTGATGGAAATGCCATTTGAAAGGCAACCACAACACCTAATAACAAGCCAACAATACCAAATGCGATTGTTGCAAAAAGAAATAATTTTGCAATAGAATAATCATACTCTAACGCAGAATTTGCCTGCATATACGCTCCTTCTTTACTAAAGATTTCCCTTTTCTTTTAGAGAACTCTGCATTTTACTATAAAGAGCATAACCACAAGCTTAAAAAAACAACAAACGATAAACAAATACTATTTTTTTAAATTATGTTTTATTTTTTATCCTTATTTTGAGTAAAAAATATAAAAAAGCTATCAAAAAAGTAACAACAAAAATACTTACCCAAGTTTCATCTAAGCCAACAGGCTTAGTTAAATCAAAAAAATCTCCCATAGTATCTCGCTTATTTTAAAACCTCTTGACATCTAGCACATGGTTCTTCTTCAGCCTGTGAAGTGAATTGCCAACATCTTGGGCATTTTTTCCCCACTGCTTTTAAAATCTTATATTCCTTGCCCTCTATGCTAAAAGTTGCCAAAACTTCATTAACAGATTCTGTATGGATTGCACTCACCATAAGCCACAAGTTAAGCTCCTCAAAATCTTGCTTATCTTGTGGTATTTGTAAATCCACTTCTAATGTAGATTTAATCTTGCCCTCTTTTTTAAGAACATCAATCTGCTCTAAAAAGGCACTTCTAAGATCTAAAAGTGCTTCAAAATCTACTTTAGGAGATGCAAAATGTGGCATAGGTAAATATAAAATCTCAAATACATCGCCCTCCTTAGTGCCACAACATTCCATTAGAGCTTTAGAGTTATTATGCTCTAAGGCTTCATTAATCGTGTAAGTTAAAATAGGGGCTAAAAGTGCAAAAATCCTTCCACAAATAATTGCCATAGCACTTCTACTAGCCTCTCTAACTTTACTACCTTTGGCATTGCAATACAAATTATCCTTGCATAAATCTAAATAAATCCCACTAAGCTCTGTTGTGATAAAAAAGATAAGTTCTTGTAAGCCTTTAGAAAACTCATATTCGCCAAATAGCTTATTCACATTTAAAAAACAAATTCTAGCACGCTCTAAAATCCACAAATCTATTTGACTAAAACTCTCCACTTCTAAGGCTTCTAAACCCTCTACATTTGCAAGCAAAAATCTAATAGTATTGCGGATTTTTCTGTAAGTTTCGCCCACTTGCTTTAAAATTCCTTGTGAGATTCTTTGATCATTTTGAAAATCACTCATAGCAACCCAAAGTCTTAAAATCTCACTTCCAAACTCTTTTAACACATCTTTTGGTGCAATCACATTTCCTTTGGATTTACTCATTTTGTTACCATTTCCATCCATTGTAAAACCATGCGTTAAAATGCTTTTATAGGGTGCTTTTTCATTAATTGCACAGCTTACAAGCAAGGAGCTATGAAACCACCCTCTATGCTGATCACTACCTTCTAAATACATAGAAGCAGGATAGCCCCCACTTCTATATCTCCCACTTTGTAAAACCGCTTTCCAAGTGCTTCCACTATCAAACCATACATCTAAGATATGATGCACCTTTTCAAAATGCTCCGCTTCATTAGAGTATTTCAAAGGTAAAAGCTCCTTTACTTCCTTGCTCCACCACGCATCACAACCTTCTTTTTCAAAAATATCTGCTACAAAATTAAGCACTTCTTCATCTAATAGCACTTCTCCACTGCGTTTATTTTTAAAAAATGCAATAGGCACTCCCCAATCTCTCTGTCTTGAAATACACCAATCTGGACGATTTTCAATCATAGATCTTATTCTTCTTCTTCCATGTTCTGGATAAAATCTTGTATTATCAATCTCGCTTAGTGCAACTTCTCTTAAGGTTTTGCCCTCTTTTGTATAAGGCTCATCCATCATAATAAACCATTGTTGTGTAGCCCTAAAAATAATAGGTTCATGGGATCGCCAACAATGCGGATAGGAATGTTTAATTTTACTATGATGCAAAAGATGGCTACCTAAAAGCTCAAAAATCCTTTTGTGTGTATCAAAAACAAACTGCCCTACAAACTCATCAGGGCTATAAAATAATCCTTCTTTAATCAATGTATCATCATATCTTCCATAATCATCTACTGGCATTAGAAGTGGCAAATCATATTTTAATCCTACAAAATAGTCATCTTCCCCATGTCCTGGTGCTGTATGCACACATCCACTTCCATCGCCCACCCCTACATGATCTCCTAAGATAATTTTAGAATCTCTACCATTTAAAGGATTGATTGCATAGGTATTCTCCAAAAGAGCAGCTTTGAAAGTTTTTAAAATTTCTTGTTCTACGATTCCTAAAGTTTGAAGCTTTTCAACTTGTGAGGCTAAAACTATTTTGCCATCTTTTGTAAGTGCATAATCCTCGCTAGGATGGAGAGCAATTCCACTATTTGCTGGTAAAGTCCAAGGAGTGGTCGTCCAAATCACACAAACTACTTCCCCTTCTACACCTAACACTTTTAGAGCATCTTCTTGCAAAGGAAAACCTACATAAATAGAATCGCTTTCTTTCTCTTCATATTCTACCTCTGCTTCTGCAAGTGCAGTCTGACAAGCCCAACTCCAATAAACAGGCTTACTACGCTCTTTTAAAAGTCCTTTTTTGGCAATTTCACATAAAGCTTTGTAGATTTCAGCCTCAAAAGCAAATTCCATAGTTTTATAAGGCTTCTCAAAATCCCCCAAAATTCCAAGCTCTAAAAACTCTTTTTTTTGAATCTCCACAAACTCTTGTGCATGCTTTCTGCATAACTCTCTAATTTTTGTCTTTGGCAAAGTTTCCTTTTTTTCTTTACCAATCTTTTTCTCTACTTGTTGCTCTATGGGCAATCCATGACAATCCCAACCGGGCGTATAATTAATTTTCTCCCCTTGAAAATAATGGTATTTTATAATTATATCTTTAAGGATTTTATTTAAGGCATGTCCTATATGCAAATTCCCATTAGCATAAGGAGGTCCATCATGCAAACAAAATCTTTTTGTCGCATCTTTTCTCTTTAGCAAAACTCTCTCATAAAGATCGCTTTTATTCCATTTTTCATAAGTTTTTGGCTCATTTGCTGGTAAGTTCCCACGCATAGGAAAACTTGTATTAGGCAATATTAAAGTTTCTTTGTAGTCCATACTTTTTGTCCTCTTTTACTTAAAAACAGCTTTATTCAATTTAAATTTGGTAATTTTACTCTACATAGCTTTAAATAAGCATTATTTTACTAGACATTAAAGCTTTTTTTAACTTTTTTTTTATAAACTTTTTTTATGAAAAAGATTGTTTTATTAATCATTAGTATCGGAATTTTAAGTTTTAGTGGTTGCTCTAGCAACAATGATAACAATTTAGTATATGGAAGCTCCAACTGCGATGAAGCTAAAAGAATCTGCCTCAATAAATGTGCAAAACAAGGCAAAAGTAGGCGTGTTTGTTTAGATGAATGTGAAAAAGCACGCGGTATGTGCGAGGCTATCAAAGTAAAAGGCTGTTTGCAAGATTGCAATCTTCAATATGGTAAAGGCACTTCTGCTGCTGAGCAATGTAAGCTCCGTTGCACCAAAAAATAAATTGAGGCAATTGATATGGGGATAATTGCATACAAGAAAAAAGGGATCTTTTTAAAATTCGCTTGGGGAATCTTTTTTCTTTTAATAGCACTACTTTGTTGCATAGGTTTTCTTTTTACTCCTTTAGGGAATAAAATTGCACTAAACTATCTCCTAAATTCCTTAGAACAAAAAACTTCTATAAAATGGATAGAAGAAGAGTTCTCCATCACACCTACAAAGATTCATCTACATCTTAATAGCGAGGATAAAAATCTTTCTTTAATTCTAGCGGGTGATTATTCGCTCATTACACAAAATTTAGATTTAAATCTTTTATTAGAATCTAAAGGATTTGATTTTCAAGCCTTCAACAAATCTTTGCATCTACCTCATAATTTTCTTTTTAATGGAACAATCAAAGGTAATTTTCAAAACTATTCTTTAGAAGGGCAAGGAGGATTTTTAGAAAATAGTGGAGATTTGCATATGACTTTCTCCTATCTTACCCCACAAACTCTAAATTTAGATTTTAAAAATTTTCCTCTTTCTACTGCATTAGAGATTCTAAAAGAGAAAAAATATGCTGAAGGGCTTTTAGACATTCATTCTAAGATCCAATGGATAAATCACATACCCAAAGGCGATATAAATGTAAATTTACAAGGAGGTTATGCGATTAGCCAAACCTTTTTAGAAGAGTTTAACCTAAAAATTCCTACCACAAACTTTATGGCAGATTTAACGCTTAATCTTGAAAATAATCTCTTAAAACATCAATTAAATTTTTATTCTAATTTAGGGGAAATCAAAACTCAAGGCAACACGCAAATTAAAACATTCACAACAGATACAAATTACAATGCAAATCTTTCAAGCCTTGCCCCACTCTCTGCATTTATCAAAATCCCCATTCAAGGTAAATTTGCTATCAAAGGCTTATTAAAAGGGGATTTAAACAATATGCTAACAACAGGGGATTTAAGCTTGCAAGAATCTAAATTTAACTATACACTTAATTTAGACAATTTCTATCCAAAAACTCTCCAAATGCACTCAAACAATCTACAAGCAAAAGATCTCTTTATGTTCTTTGGAGAAAAACCCTATCTTGAAGGGATTTTTAATGTCAATCTCAATCTTAGAGATTTTAACAAAGGAATTTCAGGAACTGCACTTTTAGTTTCTAAAGATCTTTTTATCAACAGCCCACTCATAGAAGAAAAAACACAGTTAGGATTCCCACATACCACTTTTA
Organism: Helicobacter burdigaliensis; assembly: GCF_003670295.1. GTDB lineage: Bacteria > Campylobacterota > Campylobacteria > Campylobacterales > Helicobacteraceae > Helicobacter_D > Helicobacter_D burdigaliensis. The sequence goes on along the minus strand of NZ_QXJG01000007.1, from coordinate 62,433 downwards.
AACTCTACTCAAGCCTTGAATTAGCAGAAGGAAGTGGAATTTTAAATTTAGATTTTAACTCTAATCTTTTAAATTTAAAGATACAAAATGCCTCTTATTCTTTGCTAAGCGATATAAAAGCCCCCATCTCATTGCAAATTCCAAAATTGCAAAACATTTCTTTTAACAATAAAAGTCTGCCAAGTGGGGAGCTCAATTTGCAAGGAAGTCTTAGTCAATCTAATCTGTTTTTAAAAGGAGAAATTACACAAAATAACCAAAATATAGAAACAACAATATTGAATATGAATGACCGACTATTTTTTAACCTTTCTAACATTTCCACTTCTGAAATTTATAAAATCTTCAATTATCCGCACTTTTTTAAAGGTGTTGGGGATTTTACTTTCACAAAATACAATGGACTTGAAGAAATCTTATTTTCCAGTAAAGAACTAATGCTAAATAATCCACTTCTTAAAGCCATAGAAAAAAGCTCTAAAATGAGCTTTAAAAATACAAAATTTACAGGCACTTTTTCTCAAACTTTAGCCGAAAATCAAATCAAAACACGCTTTACACTAGAAAAGAATGATTTAAAATTTTTCAACTATGAAGATTTAATCACTAAAGATTCTCGCACACAAGGCAATGTGGATGTGTTGAAGTTTGATAACTATCCCTACAAATCCAAAAGCTTTTTTTTAAAATTTTAGAGTTTATTTAACTGCTTTATAGTGTAACTTTCTTTCAAATCCTATAAAATTTTAATAAAATTTTAAGTGGCTTTAACCAAGCTTTTATTTTTTTTTTGCTTAAATTCCTTTCAAAATTTTATAATTAAGGTTTCCCCCTATGGAAGATTTAAAGCAAACCTACCCGCAATCCCTCCCCTATCATCAAGGTGGTAAAATAGAAGTCGTTCCACGCACTCCATTAAACAATGAATACGACTTATCTTTGGCTTATTCTCCAGGCGTTGCTGTGCCTTGCAAAGAAATCCAAAAAGATCCTTATAGTGCGTATGAATACACTTCAAAAAGCAATCTAGTTGCAGTAATCTCAAATGGAACTGCTGTTTTAGGCTTAGGAAATATCGGCGCACTTGCTGGAAAACCTGTAATGGAGGGCAAAGCTGTCCTTTTTAAAAAATTTGCAAACATTAATGCTTTTGATATTGAAGTGGATGAGAACGATCCTGATAAATTTATTGATATTGTAAGGGCGATCGCTCCTACATTTGGCGGTATCAATCTTGAAGATATTAAAGCGCCTGAATGTTTTTATATTGAAACGCGTTTAAAAGAGATTCTAAACATTCCTATTATGCATGATGACCAGCATGGAACGGCGATTATTTCAGCTGCCGGGATTATCAATGGTGCTAAACTAGCCAACAAAGAGATTAAAGATTTAAAAATTGTTGTTTTAGGTGCTGGAGGTGCGGCAATTGCTTGTGCTAGAATTGCCAAAGCACTCGGTGCAAAAGAAATTGTAATGTTTGATAGCAAGGGTGCTATTACCACTCATAGAAAAGATAATCTTACCGGATTTAAAAAAGAATTTATTGTAGATAGAGAAATTAATAGCTACAAGGAAGCGTTAGATGGAGCGGATGTGGTTTTAGGGCTATCACGAGCTGATATTTTAGAAGCAAAAGATATTGAAGGTATGAATGAAAATCCTATGATTTTTGTTATGAGCAATCCTATTCCTGAAATTAGCCCAAAGATTGTAAGAGAAGTGCGTCCTGATGCTATCATCGCCACAGGAAGAAGCGACTATCCAAACCAAATCAATAATGTTTTAGGATTCCCTTATATTTTTAAAGGTGCATTAAAAGCAAGAGCAAGATGTATCAATGAAGAAATGAAGCTAGCAGCTACCTATGCTCTAGCAGACTTAGCAAGAGAGCAAATTCCACAAGAGATTAAAAAGGAACTAGAGAGCATTCACAAAAGAGAATGTGGATTTAGCAAAGAATACATTATCCCCTCACCTTTTGATCCAAGATTGTGTGAATTTGTTTCTAATGCAGTAGCAAAAGCCGCTATTGATAGTGGTGTTGCAAGAATTACTTCTTTAGATTAATATGGAAGAGTTTTCTTATAAACTTGTAATGTTTGGCCTAAGTGCTTTGTGTGAGGATTTAGAGGAAGTGGAGCGTCGCTTGCTCCTTTATCCCAAAGAACGCCACTCCCTTGAAAATGGTGAAGAATGTTTTTTGATTGATCTTAACACAAAAGAACTTTACCCCATAATTGTAAAAAACAATAAGTTTGTCATTCAATTTAACAAACAATAAGTTTGTATTTTAGAAGTTTTTATCTTCTTCTAAAATACTTAAAATATATAATCTTACTAAGCGCTCTTTAATAGATTTTGCAAAATTGTATCGCTTTTTAGCAATTCTTCTTTTTTTGCTTCATCTAGTAAATTGAGATAATTCTCGTCGTCTTTTTGCTTGGCTAATTGCAACCATTTTTGCAATTCTGCATTTTTGATGGCTGCAATTTCCTCTTCACTTTTTGCCTCGCTATTATCTTCTTGGTTCTTGTCTTGATTTTCTTCTTGTGTTTTTAGAGCATCTTTACCCATATTAACGAAAATATCATCTAAAGAACTCCCCACATCAAAACTATACATTTTTAGTACAAACACATCTATGGTGTTTGAATCTTCCCCACCTGTTCTAAAAAGAGTAATCTCTCCATCTTCTCCCATAAGCTCTTTTAGATTCAAGCTTCCATCTAAATTTGTATCGCGTTCAATATTGTGGTTAATATAATCTGCTATATTATCAATAAATCCCACTTCCTCTAAAAATTTCTTTTGAGCCTCCTCGCCCCCTGGGATTCTCTCTGCTACTGAATGCGTCTCACCATTTTTCAAAGAAACAAGTGTTTTTAGATGAATGCCCTCTTCGGTGCTAATCTTACCATCTCCATCTTTATCAGCCTCTAAATATCCTGAAGAATAGGCTGCTTCATAATACCACCCTTTAATATACTCTCCTGCTTCTTCTAAAGAACCAAATTTTTCTTTTAATTTTTTTGCATTCTCTTCTGTTAGAGGAATATTAACCTTTTTACCACTTACCTCATCTACAAAACTTATAGTATTTTGTGCTTGCTCGCTTTGCTTGTCCTCTTCTAGGGGATTAAAAGCATTTTTAATTTCTTCGCTTATAGATTCTGGTTTGCTAGAAGTGGAATCTACTAGGTTTTTATCAAGCCATCTTATCCCTTCTGCTTCACCTTTTGATACACCTTCTCCTTTTGAAACCTGTTCTTCATTTTGCAAAGAACGCTTAATATCTTCTTTTGCTTTTTGCGATTCTCCATCATCTTTTAGTTTGCCTAGAACAAATTGTGAAAGTGCTGCATTTCCTTTAGAATCCAAACTTGGATTTAATCCCATAGGTGTAGGGCCTTGTGCGTCTTTAATGTTTGCTTTTGTTGCTTCTTCACTCTTTCCTTCACCTATCATAGATAATGCACTCGATTCGCCTTGTGTTTGATCTTCTAAGCTTTTTTTAATACTTTCCACATCCACTTTAGAAGCAATCTCTGCACTCACGCTTCCTGTTTGCTTTAGCTGTGCGATTGCTTCTTCTATCAACCTTTGTTTTTCAAAAGTTTCATCTTGACTTGAAGTTGTGCTTAAACGCCTATTTTCATCATTTCTTGATGCTAATGCCTGTTGTGTTTCTTTAGAAAACTCTACGCCATTGATATAGGAGCTATAACCTCCTTTTGCATTCACATAATACATTTTTATTCCTTTTTAAAGCGTTCCTTGCATAAACTTTTAATTCCTTTTGTTGCAATAAAACAAGCAAAAATTATTCCATTAATTTTAACTTTTTAATTTTTATTCTTAAAATGTTTCTTGAGAGTTTTTTTGTATAATTAGAATATAATTTACAAAATAAGGATATAATTTTTTGCAAAAACTTCGCCTAGCTCTAGAATTAAAAAAACTTTATCTATTACAATCTTTAGATTATCATTTTATAAATCCTAATTTTTTAGTGCCAAAAAGCAATTTTGCAAACTCTATCCGCTCCCAAAAAGAACTTGATTTTCTTATACAAAAATGCGAACTCTGCCCCCAAAGACTTTCAACTCCAAATCTTGGCATTTGCAATCCTGATTCAAAAATTGTCTTTTTAAGTATGCAACCCCTTTTAGATTCTAATCTACGCTTCTCTTCTAATATGGCTGTAATGCTATACAATATCATTACAAAAGTTTTTTTACTCTCTCTTAAAGAAGTTTCTATACTTTCTTTGCTAAAATGTGATATAGCTATTCAAAACAGAGGAGATTCTCTTAATTTGTGTATGGGATTTGTGCATAAGCAACTTGAATTTTGCAATGCTAAAATTATTGTAATTTTAGGGCAAGAAGCATATTTTGCTATCAGTGAAGATGGGGAAGACTATAAAAGAGTGCAAGGTAAAATCTTAAAATGGAAAGATTACCTGCTCTTTCCCACTTTTTCTTTGGGAGATTTAATCAAAAAACCTTCTTTAAAAACACAAGCCCACAAGGAATTTTTAACCCTTAAAGGATATTTATGAAAAAATTATTTTTTATTCTTTTTTTATTTCCTTATTTAGTCTTTGCAAAAAGTCAATATCTCTCCCCTCTTCCTTTACCTGAGGGCGAAGTAATCAATTTAGAAACAAAATATTGCTCTAGCAGCTGTCTTAAAGATTATTATGAAAAAGGTCTTGTTTTTTCTTTTATTGCAAATATTAACGACAACAACAAAACAAATTCACTTTTAGAGTTGCTTCAAGGGCTTTTAGTAGAATTAAATATCACAAATCTTCCTTATTTTACATCTAAACCCACTTTCAAAATTGCCCTTTTAATACCCCGTCAAACCATAGGACGCTACTCTCTTTCTGCTTCAAACACAATTTTAGCCTATCTTTTAAGCCAAAAAAATCCTTTTAATTTTGAGGTTTTTGATAGCAAAGGAGAAGAGTTTGAAAACATAACTCAATCTTTAGAAGAAATTAAAGCCAAAGGCTTTATGAAAGTCATTGCAATTTTTACTCAAAATGGCACACAAACTCTAAATCAAATCCCTACTGATCTTGAAATCTACATTCCAAGCATTCATATTAGCCAAATAGATTCTCCCTCCCCTCATTTAAATTTTGGCGGAATTAGCTATGAAGAACAAATAAAAACCCTTTCTTCTTTAAATCCTGAAGTAAATGCTATAAGCTTCTATGATACAAGTTATGTGGGATTAAAGATTCAAGAATACACAAAACTTCATAATCCTAATTTACTTTTTTCTACCCCTTTTAGCTCTAAGGACACTCAAAACCTAAACAAACAAATTAAAAGCCTAAAATCCACGCTAAATGGCTCTAGAATCTTTTTAAATACCCCTGTTACAAACTCTAGCATTATTCTTTCTCAAATCACTTATAATGATATTGAACCCTTTAGCACCTATTCTACACAGATTAATTACCACCCTTCCTTCCTATCACTTACACAAAACCGCGATAGAAAAAATATGATTCTTGCAAACTCTATTATGCCACTTCCTTCGCAATTTATTGAAGAAATGCAACTATTGCATAGCAATCTTTCTTATGACTGGATTAGTTATAGCACTGCACTTGGATTGGAGCATTTTTACACAAAAGAGATTCCAAATGCTAAAAGATACTTTAAAGAAAGAATAAAAAACCATCAAGTGCAATATGAAATTATGCTTTTAAAAGCAAAACAAAACCGCTTTGAACCCTTATGATTTTAGAAAACTTTACTTTAAAAATTATAAAAAGTAAAAACTATAAATCCCTGCGTCTTCATCTAAAATCCCCCACTTTTCTCCACCTTAGTGCCCCAAAATATACTAGCAAAAAAGAATGTTTAAATTTTATCTTACAAAATGAAGAGTGGATTAAAGAACAATCCTCTCTCCTTTTATCCAAAAAAGAGGGTTTTAAAAAAGAACTTTTAAAGAATAAAATTTACCTTTTTGGTGAATGGATAGATTTTGACAATTTGCAAGAAAAAAATCTACAAGAAATTTGGCAAGACTTCATCTTTCATCAAGAAACCAAAATACTTAAAAAATTTTACTCTACACAGCTAAAACTCTATATTGCAAAAAGCCTAGAAACTCTTAGTGCAAGATTAGAGCTTTTTCCTGCTAAAATCTCTTATACAAGTGCCACTAAAACACTAGGAAGTTGCACTAAAGCCACTCAATCTTTGCGTTTTAGCTACCGCTTAGTATTTTTAAAAAAACATATTATTGATAAAATCATAATCCATGAATTAGCACATTTAAAGTTTCCACACCATAAAGAAGAATTTTGGAATTTTGTAAGAAAATTTGACAACAATCCAAAAGAGATTCACAGCTATCTTAGTTGCAATCCCTTTTCTTTATCGTTGTTTTTAGAAGTTTTTAAGGCTTAATGCAAAGCCACTTTTGTATTAAACACAATATAATCACTAATATTTTCTATAAGTGCATCATTGCGTCTTTCTTTTAAACTAGCCACATAAAGCTTTCTTTTACACTTTAAGCCTCTAATTTTAGTAGTAAAAAGCTCTCTTGCTTGCAATTCATCTTTAATATGCAAATAAGGCAAGAAAGTCATCAAATCCCCTCCATGCTTCTCCTTCATCTTGAGTATATTCTTTTTAATCTCTAAAAAGCTATCAAATTCTCCTATAATATTAAGCTTATCTTTATCTAATTCTAATTTTTCTAAATAATCTTGAATAACAAGAGAAGTTTGTGTGCTAGGGGCTAAAATTAACCACTTATGCGAATACAAATCTTCTCTTCTAATAAGTCGTGGAAGCTGACTAGTTGATGCTAAAACTAATTCATCTTCTACCCACTCACGATATACAATATTATCATTATTTATCATAGATTCTACCAAAGCCAAATCGCAAGTTTTATTTAACAATCCTTCAATGGCTTCTTTTGATGTATTAACACTATAATCAATATTTGAATATACCTCTTCTTTGATTTCATCAATACATTTTGGCAATAAAAAATTTCCAATTGTATAAGAACTCATAATTTTAATTCTATCATCTCTTTTAATTGTCTTCATCATTTCTTTTTGTTGCAAGGCGATAAATTTCTCAATTTTTTGAGCCACTATCAACAAATTTTCCCCATCCCGCGTTAGCTGAATACCATTTCTTTTACGATTAATTACTTTAGTATTAAAATATTGCTCGATAAATTTTATTTGTTGGGTTACAGCAGGTTGTGAAATTCCAAGCTTTGAAGAGGCTTTAGAAAAACTTTTCTCTTTAACAACTATCATAAAAGTTTGTAGTTTTGTAAAATCACTTAGCATTTTATCTCCTTAGTATGCTTCCATAATTTTGCTCCATCTTTATAAGATTTTTATAAGATACACTTAATACTAACACAATTTTAAAAACTTATCAAGGAAATTTTACTGCTTTTAGATATAATTTATAAAAATAATCATTATAAGGCCTTTTATGGACATAAATTACATAAATAAACTTAACAAAAGCCAACAAGAAGCCATAAAAACTATTGATGGACCGCTTTTAATCCTAGCAGGTGCTGGAAGTGGAAAAACTAAAACCATCACTTCACGCCTTGCATACTTAATCGATGAGGTTGGAATCCCGCCTGCAAGCACTTTAACGCTTACCTTTACCAACAAAGCCGCTCAAGAAATGCAACAAAGAGCATTAAATTTAATTGAAAACAAAAGCTCACACCCCCCATTATTATGCACTTTTCACAAGTTTGGCTTACTTTTTTTAAAATTTTATATACATCTTTTAGAAAGAAAGGCAAATTTTGTCCTCTTAGATAGTGATGATACTAAAAAAATTTTAAAGGAATTCAATCAAAACATCGCTCCACTGCCACTTTTAACAAGTGAAATCTCAAGAATGAAAAATTCCAAAATTTCTCCAAAAGATGCAATAAATTTTGCCAATAATGATACTTATCAACACATTGCCAAAGTTTATAATAAGTATCAAGAATTTTTATTACAAAATAATAGAGTGGATTTTGATGATTTATTGCTTCTCCCTTTAGAAATTTTAGAAAATTTTCCAAAAATTGCCACAGAAGTTAGTCAAAAATATCAATACATTATGGTAGATGAATACCAAGATACCAATTATGTGCAATATTTGCTCTTAAAACACCTTTGCACTACCCATGATAATATTTGCGTCGTAGGCGATGATGATCAAAGCATTTATAGCTGGAGAGGAGCTACAATAGAAAATATCTTAAACTTCACCAAATATTTTAAAAATGCAAAAAGTATCAAACTAGAAGAAAACTATCGCTCTACAAAATCTATTTTAGATGCTGCAAATAAGCTCATAAGCCACAATAAAGAACGCTTGGGTAAAAATCTAAAAAGCACAAAAGAGGACGGAACACCCATAAAAGTATTGCAATCCTTTAACGCAAAAGAAGAAGTTGCGGCTCTCTCTAAAATCATTAAATCCCTTTTTGAAAAAGGGGTAGATCCTAAAGATATTGCAATTTTATTCCGCTTAAATGCACTTTCACGCTCTTTAGAAGAAGGCTTTAATCGTGAAAATATCCCTTATACACTCATTGGCACAATCCGCTTTTATGAACGCAGTGAAATCAAAGATGTGCTTAGTTATTTTAGAGTTTTAATTAATTTAGAGGACGATTTTTCACTTCTTAGAATCATCAATAAACCCAAAAGGGGGATTGGCAAGACTACTTTAGAAAAGCTACAAAATAGAGCAACTATGCAAAAATGCAGTATTTTTAGCCTTTTTCAAAACGATATAGAACTTCAAGAAATCATCGGCAAAAAAGCCTATAATACAATACAAGAGCTTTTTAAAAAGCTACAAGCCTTGCAAGAATATTCTTTTAAAGAAAAGAATTTTTTAGATGAATTTGAAAAGCAGATCGGGCTTTGTCAATCTTTCTCTAACAACAATGATGAAGTGGATAGAATAGGTAATATTGAGGAATTTTATGGACTTTATAATGAATATTTAAAGCAAAATCCCTTTATGGAGCTAGAAGACTTTTTGAATGAATTAGCCTTAAAAAGCGATCAAGAAGATTTAGAAGAACGCAATAAAAGCAAAGGGATTAATGGGGTTTCCTGTATGAGTGTGCATTCTAGCAAAGGGTTAGAATTTGATTATGTTTTTATTATCGGTTTAGAAGAAGGATTCTTCCCTATGATAAAAGAAGATAGTAGTTTAGAAGAAGAGCGAAGATTAGGCTATGTTGCTTTTACGCGCGCTAAAAAAGAGCTTTATTTAAGCTTTAGCGATTCAAGATTCTTTAGAGGCAAGGAAGCAAATTTACCTCCCTCTCGTTTTTTAAAAGAATGCGGAGTTTATGGCAAACCCACTTCCATTGCCAAAACCCCTTTAGCAACTCATTCTAGCTTCCGCAAAGGAGATTGTGTGAGCCATAAAATCTTAGGAATGGGAAGGATTGTAGAAATTACACAAAATGGCAAAGAGATTCGCCTTAAAATCAATTTTGGTGGATTAGTCAAAGAGATTTTAAGCGACTATGTAAAACCTATTTAAAAATTAAACCTATACTGCACGCCTGCTTTTGTAGTGTCTGTATCGCCTATGGTTTTAATCTCTTTTTGAATAAAGGTGGAAAAGTTTTTAATAGGAGAATATTCCACTCCATAATTAAAAGTTTTTTCTCCTATTTTATCTTGATCTTGAGTAAAACTCTGCATAAAATAGAGATTTTGGATTTTAGGAGCTTTTAGCTTATGACTAAAACCATAACTCCCACTCCACTCATCTTTACTTAGGCTCTTCTTTATAGTGCCAAGCAAATACAACTCACTTAACTTCTTCTTGTAAATGGGCGCATTGATTTTAATATCCCCTCCTAGATTTTTTTGCTTCTCATCAATACTAGAGCTTAAATTTACATCAAATTTAATCCCAGAAATATATTTCCCTACAATATCGCCACTTTTGGAACCAATAAGAGGGGAAAGCTTATTTAAGCCCATATTTAAAACACTTGTGCTTATTCCATAGGTATTAAAATCAAAAGTAGGAGTTGTGGTTTTAGCTCTATTTTGATGTCTTTCAAAAGGAGAATTGAAAGGACTTTTGTAAGGGATTTTAGGAGTTTTGGCACTTGGCAAAGGAACTCCTAAAAAACCCTCATACTCTCTGTATTGATCAAAAGGATTAATTCTTTTAATATCTTTTTTTAAAAATTTAGTAATATTTTCTTCTGCATTTAGCAAAGCAACACATAAAAAGAGACAAACAAATATCCTTTTCATAAACCACCAAAACTTTTTATTTTACATAATAATATCTTTTAGCAAATAAAAGATAAATATGGCTTAAGTGTTAAGTTTTAGAATATTTAAAGATTACAAAATAAAGCTTTTATAGATAACCCACTAAAATTTATAAAACTATATTAAAAAGGCAAAGGTGCAAAAAGAATTTTTAGCTTTATTTTTTCATCATTGTTGCAAAAATTCACAACTTCACTTGCTTTAAAGATAAATTCTTGTTTCTTTTGTTCTAAATTAGATTTAATAAATGGATAAATAAGCCATACTTCTTTTGCTTTGTATTTAGTTGCATAAGCAAACATCTGATATAAATCGCTTTGTGAGATTTCTTCTATCTTTGTTAGAATCTTCCACTTTGTATCTGCGATAATCGTTTGATTGCTAAGCTCTAGTTTTAAATCTGGTTTTAACCTAAAATGACTTTCATTATCTTGTTGCAATAAATATTTCTCGCTACTTTGAGCTTTAATATTTAAATTTAGATTTGCTTTTTTTAGCATATATGCTACATAGTTTTCAAAAAGCCTCTCCATAGGAAAAAGCAGTGCAAAAGCCTCATTTTTACCACAAAAAGGCGTAAAAGTTTGATTGCGTAAGAAAATCTTACACCACAAAAGCAAATTTTCATAATAGTTAAAATGTCTTGAGATTTTACAGCTAAAGTCTTTTGTGTAATTTGTAGAAAACTCCACATTTTCAAGCATTTGTAAGGCTTTAAGGATTCTAAATTTATTAGCGATTGTTTTAGATTTTAAAAGATTTAGAGTGGATTTGATGAGGCGATTTGGTGCTATATCCAAAACAAACTCATCACTACTTGTAAAAAATCTTTCTTTATGGATTAAATTTTGCTTTAAATGCTTACTAAAATGTAATTTACCTTTAAGAAATTTTCTATTTTCTTCTATGCTTACATAATCTTTTTTCAAACCTTTTTTATACACACTAAAAAACTCATCTAAAAACATCGCAATAAACACTTCAAATAAAGGCATTTTAGAAAGTTTTAAAGATGAAATTTGCGATTGTTTAAAGGGAGAATTTTTTAGAGTTTTTAATAGATTAATTAAAAGGGTTTTAGGATTGAATTTAAAATTTTCCTCATATTTAAAATCGCAAAATAATTCTTTTTTATCATCTATTTTATAAGCATCTATCAAAGGCTTTAAAGGCAAATTTGTTATATCTTTTTCCTCTATATATTTTTCTAAATCAGTGCATTTTGGCAAGATCTCCAAAACTCCACTTTTTGTCTGAATAATGCCCACATAATTTTTAGCTTTTAGGGTGTTTTTATTATTAAAGCCCAAAAGATTCTCATTATTTTTTGCAAAATCTTCTAGTTCTTTGTAAAAATTTTCAGCCTTTTTCCCAAAAACCCCTTGTAAATCTTCTTTGCAAAAGGCTTGATGCTCAATGATAGAAAATGTGTTATTGTTCTTCATTATTTGATTGATTTTTCTCATCATCATAAATAGCTTGATATTTTTCTAGTTTATCCCAAATTTCATTATTAAATGGAGTAATATTATAAATATTTTTTTCACTATCTACATTGTCTAAATTTTTTATTTTTTGTAAATATTTATCATCTTTTTTATCTTCCTTGTCTTTGCAAATCATACCATTATCATTTAAAACCGCACTCATTAAAGCATAATCGTTATAAAAATACTCTTGCAAAAGCGGAATGATTTTATTTTGAAATACATTTTTTAAATCCTCTAAATTTTTAACATCTATAAAAAATGCGTGCCCTATGGTTTTTTCTCTATCCAGCAAATATTCTATGCGAGTATTGATAGCTTCTAATAACTTTTGCAAATCAACTTCCTCACATTTTTGAAGCAAACTAGGCATAGGCATCATCTCTATAAATTCAAATCTTCTCCTTAAAGCCGTATCAAGAGAGGTTATGCTTCTATCAGCTGTATTCATAGTGCCTAGGATATACACATTTTTAGGCACTCCAAAACCTTTGCCATTATCAAATTCATTTCTACTATAAGGCAAAGATACTCTTAGCTCCTCATCTTCTCCTATCCTTTTGCTAGATTCTATTAAAGTTATAAGCTCCCCAAAAATCTTACTTGCATTGCCACGATTGATTTCATCAATGATGATTATGTAAGGTTTTAATTCCCCATTTATATTTTCAAAATTTACATTGTGCGTTTTTTCAAACTCCTTTAATTTTTTATAAAACATGAAATAATAAATCGCATTTCCATGATAATCACTTTGGCTATCATATTTTGGCTTAACATCTTTATAATCCTTAATAGCTCCACTTTTAAAATTTAAATAATCTCTTTTTATAATATCAATGGTCAATCTTTGAGGACTTTTAATAGAGCCACCCAATAAGAAAGAGCGATACTCGTCTTTGGAATTTAAAAGAATTTCTCTAATACTAACTTTATTCTCTAAAGGAAATTCATTTCCCTTATCTATAAAATTTTGATTAATATAATTGGCAAATTCAAAAATTAACTTATCTAAATCGATATTTTGTTTATCTTTTTCGCTGTTATCTGATAGTTGATAATTCACCAAAGCTTTTTTACAAAGCTCTTTAAAAACTCCATCGCTTATCTCATATTGCACTTCTTTAGAATTAGACTCATCATTTATTATAGGCTTTATCCCTTCTACAAACTCTTCATAGCCATAGCTTTGATGAAAAGTGGTAAAAACAATTTGTCCTTTTTTTACATAATAATCAAAAAGTGCTTTAGCCTGTTTTCTTTCATCATCTTTTTTGTAATCAATTTGAAATTTTTCTAAATCTTTTTGGATTTTTTCATAGTCTAGAAATTTCTTATTCTCTTTATCTTCCAAAAGATTTTTATACCCTAAAATCTCCAAAGCCTTATCAATGGTATGATAAGTTTTCCCAGTCCCCGGAGGTCCATAAAGAATCTGATTAAGTGGTATTTTCATTCTTTCTCCTTGTTCTTCTTGATTATCTTGCTCTTTATTTTGATTTTTACTATATTTTTCCCATAAGTCCTTTGATAGCTTTAAAACCTCTTCTAAACTATATTTTTCCTTATCACTCAAAAGCTTCTCATAAAGCTCATAAGTTTTTAATTTTCTCCCATATTTATCCATAGAAATTGCGTCCAAAACACTTTTAGAAAAAATATTAACAATTTTAATATCCTCAATATTTTGATAATGAAAGGCTATTTTCCACCTTATAGCAAAGCCAAGCTTAGATTTTTCAATTTCCTCTAATTTATTTTCCTTATTTTCCTTATTTTCCTTATTTTCCTTAGTTGCTTCTATGGTCGCTATTATTTTTATAATCTCTTTTTTAACTTCTACAAAAGCCTCTTCTGAAGTGCTACCAAATTTATCATACCAACCATAATTATCTTTATATTTTCGCCCACTTGCACTCTTTTTATCCTTATTTTCATTACGCCTATACACACCAAATTTAAAAGCCGAACCTCCCCAAATACTCCCTAAAGTATCCAATTTACTTTCTATCCAAAATGTAAAATCATCTCTATTTGGATTATCTTTTTGAGTGCTTGTATATTCCTCTAACTTCATATTTTGGACTTTTTCCAAACTCCATCTGTCTTGAAATTTTTTAAATAATTCAATCTCTTCTTTAAAACTATTCATCTATCTACACCCCCATACTCTTATGCTTAATAAGCTCCTTCATTGCTAAATAGCTATTTAACGCACCAAGATATGCCTTAGCAGTGGCAAACATCGTATCAAGATGCAATCCATGTCCAATAAGCGCAGGTTTGTTTGGATCAAACTCCACTTTTACCACCACTTTAGCAAGTGCATCTTTACCCTCACTTACTGCCTCCACTTTATAATCTTTTAGCACCCCATTGTAGCCACTAATCCTATCAATAGTTTTTAAAATCGCATCTACACTTCCATTTCCAATAGCCGCATCAATGCTTTTATCCCCATCTTTTTGGATACAAATTGCAGCATGTGGCACACCTTTAGAACAATTACTAATCTGCAAAGAGACAAGCTCAAACACTTGCGGAATACTCACACTTTCTTGTGTCATAATAGAACGCAAATCCTCATCATACACTTCTTTTTTCTTATCACACAAAATCTTAAACTCTGCAAATGCCCTATCTAGTGCTTCTTGTGAAATATCCACAAAGCCTAAACTTGCAAGCTTATCCCTAAAAGCAGCCCTACCACTATGCTTACCTAAAACCAGTCCATCACTTTCTATAATCCCTATATCACTAGCCCTCATAATCTCATAAGTTTCGCGATTTTTTAGCATACCATCTTGATGGATTCCACTCTCATGCGAAAAAGCATTTTTCCCAACAATCGCTTTATTAGGCTGTGGGCGTATCCCTGTAATGTCTGAAACTAGCTTAGAGCTTGCATAAATTTCTTTTGTGTTAATCCTTGTATCAAGCCCTTTAAAAATATCCTGCCTTGTTTTTAAAATCATTACTATTTCTTCTAAAGCAGTATTTCCCGCTCTCTCTCCTAGTCCATTAATTGTGCATTCAAGCTGTCTTGCTCCATTTTTAATCCCCTCTAGTGAGTTTGCCACCGCTAAGCCTAAATCATTATGACAATGCACTGACAAAATCGCCCTATCTCCCACACACTCTTTCATTTCTTTAATCAAGCTTCCAAGCTCACTTGGGATTCTATACCCCACAGTATCAGGTAAATTTAGCGTGCTAGCACCCGCTTCAATCACAGCTAGTGCCACCTCTTTTAAAAACCCTACATCACTTCTACACGCATCTTCACAGCTAAACTCCACATCTTCACACAAGCTTCTTGCTAACTTAACCGCTTCAAATGCTCTTTTTAAAACCTCATCTTTGCTCATTTTAAGCTTATATTGCATATGAATCTCACTTGTAGCAATAAAAGTATGAATCCTTTTATGTTTTGCCTTTTGCAAAGCATTTGCTGCGATCTCAATATCCTTAGTAAGCGCACGTGATAAAGAACAAATAGTGCTATTTTTCACTACTTCTCCTATTCTGCTAATTGCTTCAAAATCACCCGGACTTGCTGCTGCAAACCCTGCTTCAATCACATCTACACCCAATCTTTCTAACTGCAAAGCCAATCTTATCTTCTCTTCAGTATTCATAGAAGCACCTGGGCTTTGCTCACCATCTCTTAAAGTTGTATCAAAAATCTTTATCATTTCCATAGTATATTCCTTTAATGAATTGTTTTTATTTGTTAAGTAAAATTATTATGAAGTTGTAAAAATATATGCATCCCCTAAGGGAGCAGTGGAAGTAGTAGTGAATGTGTAAGGAAATTTTGCAAAAATATATCACTCGATTTTAATAAATGCACCCTCATCTTAAACCCTCTTTCTAAAGATAAGATAATAACAAGCACGCATAGGCCCAAAAAGAACATAAGCACTTATTAATACAACAATTGTATAAGTAGGATACATAAACAAAACAGCCAAAATAAGCATTAACAAAACTATAATCTTGCCAAAGCTCACGCGTTCAAAACTCATTTTCTTAAAACTAGGATAGCGGATATTACTCACCATTAAAAGCCCAACTAACAAGCTACTTGCAAGCAATAAGACTAAAAGTATAGAATCATAATGGGGATAATCTTGCTTTATACCCATTTCAAAAAGCAACCAACTCACAATAAAAACTGCGGCAGAAGGGATAGGAAGCCCTATAAAAACATTAGGTTCATTCTGGGTAGTGGTTACATTAAATCTAGCAAGTCTAATCGCTCCAAAAACCACATAAAGCCCAGACACCACAGCACCAAATTTACCATAATGATGCCCTACATAAAAAAACAAAATCATAGCAGGTGCCACTCCAAAAGCAACAACATCTGCTAATGAGTCAAATTCCACACCAAATTTACTTGTTGTGCCTGTAAGCCTTGCAATTCTTCCATCTAATCCATCAAAAATAAGGCTAAGCAATACAAGCCAACAAGCAAGCTCAAAACGCCCAGAATAAGCATAGGCCATGGATAAAATACCAAGATAAATACTAGCGCCTGTAAAAAAATTAGGCAAAATATATAAAGGATCTATTTTCATAATCTTATGTATCCCATAAGTGTTTGTCCCGCATAAATTCTATCATTTTCAAAAACTTTCAATTCCGTATTTAAAGGGATTTTAATAACAGCCTTACCACTTAGAAAAAATCCTATTCTTTGTCCTAATTTTTCTAATTGTTTAGGACAAAGGCTAATCCTATAAGAATAAATTGTAGGATAAAGCTTTAATTCTAAATTATGAGCGTCTATTTCCTCGTTCTTACAAAATTTGATTTTAACATATTCTCCATTATTTTCTTTAGCATTTAAAAGCCCAAAAACTTCTTGCTCTTTAGTGGCATATCCACTAAAAGGCATTCTTAAAAGCCCTCTAAAACAAATAGGTTTCATAAGCTCTATATAAATCCCATCTTCTTTAGTTTCTATTTTTTTAACTTTTGCATCAAGTGGCGCTATGATAGCATCTTTTGAATCCTCTTGTGGAATTCTTTCTGGATTATAGTAAAAATACAACAAACAAACAAATGTAATTAAACTAATCCAACCAGGCACATTCCAAGACAATAACCAGCAAAGTAGAAAAATAACGCCCACTATGCTTAATATTTTCCAACCCTCTTTTGCGATAATTTGCGTTGTCGTTCTCACTTTGCTTCCTTTATTTATTTATGCTTCCTCTTCTTCTTTTACAAGACGCGTAGGCATATTATTTTCTTCTTCAAAAGCAGAAATAATCTCTCTTACTTTCTCTCCATCAATATTTTCTTTTTCAAAAAGTTCTTTTACAATATTTTCAATGGCTTCTTTATAGGTAGTTAGAGAATCTTTAACTGCTTCAAATCTCTCATTTAAAATCTCTTTGATATAGGCATCCATTTTTTGCGCCATCTCTTCACTATATTCTCTAGAGCTACCTAAGCCACCATTTAAAAAGACATTGCGTTGCTTCTCTAGCACCATAAGTCCTGCTACATCTGTCATACCATAATAGCTTACCATAGCTTTTATAATATCTGTCGCCCTCTCTAAATCGTTACTTGCACCCGTTGAGATTTCTCCTAAAAATACAGCTTCAGCTGCTCTACCACCTAAAAGCACATCTACTTCAGCCAAAAGCTCATGCTTTTGCATTAAATATTTATTTTCCTCTGGAGTATTTAGCGTATAACCAAGTGCTGCCAATCCTCTAGGAATAATTGAAACTTTAGTAACCTTCTTAGCGCCTTTTGTAATCTCTGCAATGAGTGCATGCCCACTCTCATGATAAGCGACAATTTTCTTTTCTTTGGGCGAGATTCTGCGTGATTTTTTCTCCAATCCTGCTATCCCTCTCTCCACAGCTTCTAAGAAATCACTTTGCTCCACTTCTCTTTTATTGTTTCTTCCTGCTAGTAATGCAGCTTCATTTACAATATTTGCTAAATCTGCTCCTGCAAGCCCTGCAGTAAGCTTTGCCACTTCAAATAAATCTACATTTTTAGAAAGCTTAATATTTTTAATATGCACTTTTAAAATCTCAACTCTTCCCTCAAAATCAGGCTTATCCACTAAAACTTGCCTATCAAATCTTCCTGGTCTAAGCAAAGCTGGATCAAGCACTTCAGGGCGGTTAGTAGCTGCTAGAACAATTACAGGAGAAGAATCAGAGCTAAAGCCATCCATTTCTGCTAAAAGCTGGTTTAGCGTCTGCTCTCTCTCATCATTACCGCTAATCATACCACCTGCTGCCCTACTTTTACCAATCGCATCAATCTCGTCAATAAAAATAATACTAGGAGCTTCTTTTTTAGCATTTTCAAACAAATCTCTTACTCTACTTGCACCTACACCCACAAACATTTCAATAAAACTACTTCCGCTCACAGAGAAAAAAGGCACATTTGCCTCTCCTGCAACCGCTTTTGCCAAAAGTGTTTTACCTGTCCCTGGAGGTCCTACAAGCAACACTCCTTTAGGTATTTTAGCTCCAAGTGCTGCATATCTATCTGGATTTTTCAAAAAATCCACAATCTCTACAACTTCATCTTTTGCTTCTACATTTCCTGCCATATCATCAAATTTCACATTAGGCTTTTCAGCATTTACAAGTTTTTTAGAACTTCCAATCCCTAAGATTCCATTTCCCATATTCTTTTGCATTCTTGAAGCTAAGAACATCCAAATAGCAAAGAATATAAACACAGGCAACACCCACCCAAAAAGCATATCGCTAAGCCAATTACTTTCATTATAGCCTGAATATTCTACTTGTTTTTCTTCTAAAAGTGGTATTAAAGAGTTATCAGGACTTACTCTTTGAGCGGTATAAACAATCTTATTCCCCCCCATATTAGAAGTAGCTTTAATCATTGTTTGTCCAATAGCAACAAAATCTACTTCTTTATTTTCAATCATCTTTTTTAATTCATAATAATTTACATTCTTATTTGTGCTGGCACCACCTAATTTACTATTAGTATCTCCACTAGGAGAAATAAATCTAAAAGCAACAATGGCAAGAATTGCGAATATAATAAAAACTAAAATAGGATTCTGATTGAAAAAATTATTAGGTTTTTTATCTTGTTGATTTGGTTCGTTATTCTGTCTTTTTTGCATTCATTTTCCTTATCATCTTTTTAGAGCAAATGTTATCCATTCACCCTTTTCAACCTGCTTCAAAATGGTAAAGTCTTTAAATTTCTCAAGAACTTTATTAGCATAAATATTTAAGATTCCTGATAAAATCAAAACGCCCTCTTTCTTTGGATAAAGTTGCAAAGGCAATGCCACAATAATATCTGCTAAGAGATTTGCCACAACCACATCAAAACTCCCCTGCAAGGCTGTAATTTTATCTAAAGAGCCTTCCCAAACCTCTTGAAGCTCTATATGATTTTTACTAGCATTATCTTTAGTAGATAGCACTGCCATTTCGTCTGTATCACAACTCCACACTTTTGCACCGCACTTAGCTGCCATAATGGATAATATCCCACTCCCACAACCAACATCTAGCAATTTTTTGTCTTGCAATGGAATCTCTTGCAAAACTTCTAAGCAACCATAAGTGCTTTCATGATGTCCGCTACCAAAGGCAAGTGCAGGATCTATTAAAATATTAATTTTATCCCTTTTTTCCTCATGCCATGAAGGGTGGATATAGAGCTTTCCACATTCAATAGGAGCGATAGATTTGCAGTATTCATTAATCCAATCTTGATTTTTTTCTTTTCTTTCTTCAAGACTATACTCAAAATCACTCTGCATAAGCTCTTTTAAATTATTAATATAAAAAATCAAATCTTTTTTAATACTAGGAATGTCTTTTTGTGTCCTCAAAATAAAGCCCCCTTCAATTTGCTCAATGGCTTCATCAGACATTTCCATTACCTTAGCTTCTAATATTTCAAGATGTTGGCTAGAATGGACAATAAGACAATTATAATAAGTATCCATTTTTTAGTCATTTACTCCTAAAACTACTTCTAACTTCTCTTTTAATACTTGAGGTGTAAAAGGCTTTACAATATAGTTATTCACTCCAGCCTTTAGTGCTGTGATAACCTCTGCCTTACCGCCCTCTGTGGTAACCATAATAATAGGAATATCCTTAAATCTCTCATCGGCTCTTACTTTTTTAACCAAATCCAAACCATTCATTTCAGGCATATTCCAATCTGTAATTAATACCTTCACATCGGGATTAGCATTCATTCTATCCCACCCTTCTATGCCATTTTCACCTTCTAAAATATCATTGTATCCTAGTCTTGCTAATGTATTTTTTATAATTCTCCTCATCGTCGAACTATCATCTACAACAACCATTTTCAATACAGACTCCTTAAATTAAAATATAAAAACTTTTCTAAGTCTAAAATAAAAAATATGACTAATTATAGCATAAATTAAAACAACTATTTCTTAAGATTTAGAGCAAAACTTGCGACAAAATTATTCTTATACATTCATTTGAGACATAAATCTATATAATTTTATTTTTACAAAATGCCCAAAAAATATACAAGCACCATTATACAATAAAATATTAAATATTTTTAAGAATAAAACTACTTTTACAAATATCTAATACTTCATCTTATTTCTTACAAAACTCAAAAAATTCTTCCAAAGAGGCTAAAGATTATACTTTAGCTTCTTCTCTTCTTTGGAGATATTCCCAATACTCATCAACATTTTTTTGCCATTCTTTGATTAGATATTCATTTTCTGGCTTAAATAAATGCTTAAATCTTGCTTGAGCTCCTAGATAATCTCTTACAGGAATTACATTTTTAGGACGATAAGTGATTCTTAACTCCCTACCATTAATAATTTCAAAGAGTGGAAAAACAAGAGAATCGGTTGCTAAATCACTCATTTCAATAGTTTGATTAGCTGGAAATCTCCATTCAGTCGTGCAAGCACTCATTGCATTAATAAAAGTTGGCCCCTCTGTTTCAATGGCAGTTTTAATTTTTTTACTCATATCTTTCCACTTATTAGGAGCTACTTGTGCTACATAAGGTGCTCCATGTGCTGCCATAATAAAAAGTAAATCTTTTTTCTTATCTTTTTTTCCATAGCTTACACGCCCTGCTGGAGTTGTTGTTGTAGAAGCACCAACAGGTGTAGAACCACTTCTTTGTCCACCTGTGTTTGCATACACTTCATTATCTAAACACACATAAGTAAAGTCATGCCCTCGTTCAAAACAACCACTTATAAATTGAAAACCAATATCATAGGTAGAACCATCTCCACCAAATGCTACAAATTTTGGCTCTTTATCGCTATATAACTTTCCTTTTCTTTTAAGAGCCTTATACATTGCTTCAGCCCCTGCAATCGCAGTAGAACTATTTTCAAATCCAATATGAATCCAAGGCACATCCCAAGAAGTATAAGGATACACAGCAGTAGAAACCTCCAAACAGCCCGTAGAAGCCGCTACTAACAATGGATGGTCGGTTGCATTTAAAACCTCTCTTACGATAATCCCATGTGCACAGCCTGGACATAATAAATTTGCACCTTCAAATCTCTCACTTGCCTTAGAATATTGTTTTAAATTTTTAATTTCACTCACTTGATACTCCTTAATTAAAGCCAAGTTTTGGACCTCTAAGTCCAATAAATTGTTGTGTTTTATGGGTTAATTTTCCTGCTTTTGCATTTGCGTCTAATTCTTTATAAATCTCAGATAAGTGATTTTGTGTTAAATCTCTTCCACCAAGCCCATAAATATAATTACTTACTACTGCTTTAGAGCCTTGTGCATAAAGAGCTGCAACTCCTTCATTATAAAGCATTCCCATAGCTCCTGCTGGTAAGCTTCTATCTAAAAATGCCACAGCTTTAGCATTCTTTAGTGCTTCACCCAATCTCTCATAAGGGAAAGGACGCAATACTCTAATACTCACCACACCCGCTTTAATTCCATTTTCTCTAGCTTTTTTAGCAGCAATACGTGCTGATTCTACGGTTGTCCCAAGTGCTACGATAATCACTTCTGCATCCTGTGTATCATACTCTTCTACTACATTATATTTTCTTCCACTTAATGCTTCAAATTCCTTAAATGTGCGTTCAATCACTGGCATAGAATTCATAATCGCATTATGAAGCTGTGCTTTATGCTCAAAATGCCAATCTTCTTCTGTTTGAGAACCATAAGTAGCAGGTTTGCTAAAATCTAGCATAGCATTTTTAGGTTTATAATCGCCGATAAACTTATAAGCCACATCATCTTTTAGTGGACGCACACTCTGTGCAGTATGCGAACAGATAAATCCATCTTGATGAACCATCACAGGCAATCTTACATCATAATCTTCTGCGATTTTAAATGCCATAAGGTTAAAATCATAGGCTTCTTGCGGATTATAGGTGCATAGATTCACCCACCCTGCATCACGCCCAAGATACATATCTGAATGATCTCCATTTACATTTAGAGGGCTTGCTAAAGCACGATTAACTACATTTAAAACAATAGGCAATCGCATACCTGATGCTTGATAAAGCACCTCTACCATTAATGCAAACCCTTGAGAGCTTGTAGCTGTCGCCACACGCCCACCTGCTGCGGCTGCACCCACACAGCCACTCATTGCTGCATGTTCTGATTCTACCATTACAAACTCGCCATCAATATAGCCATTTGCCAAAAATGTTGCATAATTTTGCACAATAGGAGTTGATGGAGTAATAGGATAAGCAGAAACTACATCAATTTGAGCTTGACGCAACGCATGGCTTGCCGCCATATTTCCATCCCAAACTTCAATTTCTTGCAATTCATATACTTCTGCCATTAGTTATCCTTTTTCTTAGCTTCTTTTGCAGGCCATTTACTTAAAGCCTCTTCGTTGCTTTCATAATCATTAAACATTAAAAGCGATTTTGGATTTGTAGGACATACATCCACACACACTCCACAGCCTTTACAATGCACATAATCCACACCACTCATCTTCTCATCTCTTACCAAGATTGAAGAATCTGGACAATAAACCCAGCAAAAATAACAATTAATACAATGATCGTGGTTAAAAACAGGTTTTTCCACTCTCCAGTGTGCTACACTTGCCTTATAAGAGCTATCCTCTCTATATTCTCTTGCATCTGCATGTTTTTGCACCATTTCCCCACCTTCTTTTTCAAAAGGAAACAATACTGAACCTGCTTCAAATTCATTCCAGCCTTTATATTCCATATTTACGCTCCTATTTTACTTCATTATAAGCTTTTCTAATAACTTCCATATTTGCATCAATGATTTTTTGGGGGAGTTTTTTACCTAAAACCTTTTTAAAAGATTCTAAGAAAAACTCTAAATCCAAACTTTGTGAAACTTTTAAAAATGCCCCAAGCATAGGTGCATTAGGGATTGATTTACCAAATGCTTCCATAGAAAGCTTGATACAATCTAATATATAAACTTCTTTATTTTTTAGTTCTGGCTTACTTTCTAAAAATTCTTCTTTACTTAAATGCGTTGTGATAATGTATTTTGTAGTGGGTTTCTCATTTGCACAAATATCAGCAATATAAGTCAAACCCGGGTCAATCACTAAAATATAATCAGGATTCATAAATTTTTCGTGATTTAATATTGGATTTTCATCAATCCTATTATAAGCCGTCATCGCAGCACCTCTTTTTGCAGAACCATAAAAAGCAAAAGCTTGCACCTCTTTACCAGTTCCTGCAATTACATCTGCTAAACCTTTAGCACCTGTTACTGCACCTTGTCCTGCACGGCTATGCCATCTAATTTCAAGCATGACGCCTCCTAAATGATTAATTTTATGTTTTGATTCTAAAAAAGAGGTGCTTAAAAACTACTTTGCAAAGGCTTTTAGTAAAAATTTATTTTCCTTTGTGTAAAAATAACCCAAAATTGCAAAAATAAAAAATGAGTAAAAACTACACAAATCAAAAGCTACCAAAACTCACAAAAACTCCACTATTAAATCTAATGCTTAGCATAATGGAGGAAACTTGCGCTCTATTGCATTCTTATAGATAATGTTAGCTTATAACTACAACTTTCACAAAACACAACAATTTGTAACAATAAGGCATAGATAGCGGTAGCTTTTACAAAATTTTTGTAAAAAATTAGCTCAAATTTTCACCATGAGTTTTCCACAAGAAATTACAATCATCTAAAAAAGTGACCAGCAAATCCAAACTATTCCTAAAGAATAAATTTATACTTTAAATATATAAAGCTTTATTGCTTCACTCGTCCTTACAAAATTTATACCCCCCCCCCTTTGTCATTGCAAGATTTTACCCCACCCACCTGTCATTGCGAGGCTCACTTGTGAGCCGTGGCAATCTAAATATTATTACAAACAAATACAATTCTAATAAAGTATCTTTGTCATTGCCGAGAGGGCGAAGCCCTCGTAGCAGTCTAATGGATTGCTTCGTCGCTTCACTCCTCGCAATGACAAGGTGGAGGAATACTCTTTATTACAAAAGAATTCTCGTGGTTGGTTGAGACAAAACTGCTTGCAGTTTTAGGGCTCCCACTTCCCGCCTAAGAGAATTACTTTTGAATAAAGAGTTTAGATGATTAAAAAATGTAAAAAGATTCAAAGGAATAGAAAATAGAAAATGCGATGAAACTTTATATAAAAAGCATTTTGAGAGTGGCTTGGGAAGAAATTGCTTTGCAATTTCAGGGATCACACCGCCACGAACAAAATTGCTTTTTATATAAAGTGAAGTTTGATTCTTTGGAGATAGTTTAAATTTTTTGATTGCTCTTTTTGAATTTACACTTTGTTTTATTTCTGCTAATGACAAAAGAGAATAGATTGCTTCAGAAGCAAAGCTTCTTCGCAATGACAAGGGGATAGCAATAAAAGAAGGGGTTAATAAAGAGCTAGAATGCCCCCCCCCCCCGCACTATTTTAGGAGAAGAGGTATTAAGATTTAAAAAATACATAAAACCTCCTTAGTATAATTCAATTTATTTTAATTGTTTGTATGATTATTGTAATTTTAAATAAATCATACTTATTTTTATTTTGGAATTATATTATGGAATTTTTTAAATTTTAATTTATTATTTTTTATTCATGGAATCTTTATTTTTACATCAATGCCCTAAGGAGATAACTTGCATTTTCTAGTGCTATTTTTCTATGAGAGATTTGATTTTTTTCTTCGCTACTAAGCTCGGCTAGGGTTTTTGTGTATCCTTTGGGGATAAACATAGGATCATAGCCAAAGCCATTAGAGCCTCTTTTAGTGCTTATAACACTTCCATACATAAATCCATAAGTATTAAAATCTCCATAAAAGCTACTAATCCCTATACTCGCACAATAATGCGCTAAAGAAGTCTTACCCTCTAACTTTGCTACCTCATCTATAAGCTTGTTTAGATTATCCTCATCGCTCCCACCGCTATATCTTGCACTATAAATCCCCGGCGCTCCTCCTAGCAAATCCACACAAATTCCGCTATCATCGCTTAGCACAACATCATCTTTTTGCAATAAATTTGCTTCTTTTAGTGCTAAAAACACGGCTTTAGACTTTATAAGTGCGTTTTGTTTAAAACTCTTTCCGTTTTCTTCTATCACAAAAGGCGTGATAAGACAATCATAAGGAAGTATTTCCACCTCCTTAAAATTATGATAAATTTCTTTAATCTCTCTTAACTTATGAGTATTAGAACTTGCTAAAATTAATCGCATATTATTGCCTTGTTTATTTTATTGGGATAAAATTGCGTTTTTGTAATTTTAGCAAAATTATGGAGAATTTTAAAAGTGAAAAATGATTTAATCAAACAAACAATGCCACTTAGCTTGATACTTGGGGGTAGATTTTTTGGATTATTTGTGGTAATGCCACTTTTATCTTTATATGCACTCTCGCTTAGTGGGACATCTCCTATTTTAATGGGGATTGCTATGGGTGGCTATGCACTCACACAGGTTATCTTTCAGATTCCTTTTGGGTTTTTAAGCGATAAATTTGGGCGTAAGAGTATGATAGCTTTAGGACTTGTTATCTTTGCGTTAGGCTCTGTTATTTGTGCGATGAGCGAGGATATTTATATGCTAATTTTAGGAAGATTCTTGCAAGGAGCCGGGGCTGTTGGCGGCGTGGTAAGTGCAATGATTGCAGATTTAGTCAATGAAGAGAAACGCACAAAAGCAATGGCATTTATGGGCGCTACGATTTCTTTTTCTTTTGTATTTGCGATGATTATTGGTCCTATTATTGGTGGGATTTATGGAGTTGCTAGTCTTTTTTGGATTACCTGTATTTTGGCGATTTTTAGCATTATAGTGTTGTTTATCGCTGTGCCTAACGCACCTAAAATTACTTATAGCTTTAATGCAAATACTAATGAATATGGACTTATTTTAAAAAATAGAAATTTGCAAATTATGAATCTTACAAATTTCTTGCAAAAAGGCTTTATGACTTTGGCGTTTTTAATCATTCCTATTGCGCTCACTAAAGGATTTGATATGCCAAAAGAGGAGCTTTATAAAATCTATATTCCAGCGAGCATTTTAGGGCTTTTATCTATGGCTCCTGCTGCGATTATTGCAGAAAAAAAGGGTAAATTTAAAAGTGTTATGATTGTTGGGGTGCTATTTTTTGTGGTTGCTTATCTTTTGATGCTTAGCCATAACAAGTGGGCTTTTATTGTAGGGATTTTGGTGTTTTTTATAGGATTTTCTATCCATGAACCCATTATGCAAAGTCTTGCTAGTCGCTATTGCAAAGCACATCAAAAAGGAAGTGCTTTAGGGATTTTTACTTCTTTTGGCTATCTTGGAACTTTTATAGGCGCACTCATTGGAGGGCATTTTTATGAATTTTTTGGAATGTTGTCTATTAGTATGTTTGTTGTGATTGCTTCTTTTTTATGGATTGTGCTTTTTGTGTTTTTAGCAAATCCCACTTTTCAAAAAAATCTTTATCTACCTTTGCAAGAGGGTGTATGCAGAGAGGATTTAGAAGTGCTTGTGGAGCTTGTGGGAATCTTAGAATGGTATATCAATGAAAGCGAGAAAAAAGCCGTAATAAAATACGATAAACACTTATTAGAAGAGCAAGAAATTAGAGATTTTATAAACTTGCATTTAAGCGATAAATTTAAAGAGTTAGACAATGGAAATTAGTAAAAAAATTTTAAAAATCACTGGCAAAACAAATGCTGAATTTGATTTAATCAAAGAAGGCGATAGAGTTCTACTTGGGCTAAGTGGCGGAAAAGATTCTATACTTTTAGCCACACTTCTAGCAAGACTTAAAAAATATGCTCCTTTTAATTTTGAATTTAAAGCACTCACAGTAGATTATGGACGCGGTGGGGAATATGAATATATCTTTGAATATTGCGAGAAAAATGGTATCCCTTATGAGCTTTATAGGACAGATATTTATAAAATTTTAGAAGAAAATAAACGCGAGGGGAGCGTTTATTGTAGCTTTTGTTCGCGTATGCGTAGAGGGGCACTCTATACTAAAGCACAAGAGGGAGGATATAATAAAATCGCTCTAGCACACCACTTAGATGATGCAGCAGAAAGCTTTATGATGAATCTAACCTATAATGGTGCTTTGCGTTCTATGCCCCCTATCTATAAAGCAGAAAATGGGCTGTATGTAATACGCCCACTAATCTTTGTGCGTGAGAGGCAAATTATTGACTTTATTGCTAAAAACAATATTTATATTGCTCCTGATTGTAATTGTCCTATCATGTGGCAAAGCGATGATAAACGCCCCCACGCTAGAGAAAAAACAAAACAAATGCTAAAAGAAATGGAAGAAAATAATCCAGACTTTTTTACTTCTTTAAAAGTTGCTTTAAGCAATGTGCATTTAAATAGCCTTTTTGATAAGCGTTTTTTAGATAAACAAGAATAATTATTTTATTGCATTTTACTTTTAAAAAATCAAGCAAATATGTTAAAATCTCTCTTATCAACTTTAAAAATTAGGAGAGATTTTTGGCTATATTGGAGCTAAAAGAAACAACAAAAATCACAGAAGTGCAAAAAATGCGTCTTGCAGAAGAGTGCATTATCAAAAACATACATGAAAATGCAAAAGCCTTAATTTATCAATTAAACTGCGAAGACTTTGCCTATGAACTAGCTTCTAATGAACGAACTTGCGTGATTTATTCTAACAATCCTTTGGTAAAAATCCATTATCAATCGCGTTTTTCTTTTCCTAGTATTACAGGCTTAAAACACCGATTAAAAAATATTGAACTTGTAAATTTTACACCCAATGCAACCATATTAGAATATCTTAACCCAAAAACTTATAGTGAATTTTTATCTTTCAGACTATATTTAGAAGATGCCCCAAAAGATATTATTAATCTTTGGATTAAAAGTATTTTAGGAGAAATTTTAGAAAATATCCCAAAAATGATGCACAACAAAGAACCCTACTGCATTGATGTTAAAGAACAGATTTTAGAGTATTATCAAAATATTTATCAAAATATTAATCCCATTAGACTTTTGATTTTGCACTCTTTTATTCCTCATTTTATTGAGGATACAGCACAGATTGAAGAAAGCTTAGGGGGCGCTAAAACAACTCTTGTGTATTATAATCCACTTTTTTGGCAGACACAGAAATTTTATTCTTACAATCTCTTAAAAATTTGGTTTTTTGGAGTGAGTAAAGAAAATCTTGCACAAATTGCACCCCCTAGCAAAGAGTTATGGATAGCCCAAAGCAAAAAAGATTTTGCAATTATTAATAAAAATTTGGAAAATAGAGGTTTGCTTTATATAGAGAGCTCACAAATGCAAGAGCTAGAAGAATTTTTAAAACTTGCTTTATTTTATAATTATACTCTAGAGGGAAATTACACTACACAAGAAAAAACACAAATAATTTTACTAAGAAAGCCTTGAATTTAAGAATAAATTAAAGAATTTATGAATATAATCTCCCTTTTTAAATGGCTTGATAGCTCAGTCGGTAGAGCAGGAGACTGAAAATCTCCGTGTCGGTGGTTCGATTCCGCCTCAAGCCACCACTTTTTCTTATAATCCTATATAAAATACATTCCTTCTATTTGTAACTTTTCTTCATATTTTATAAGCTCTTCTAAGCTTAAATCTAAAATACTTTTAATCTTTGTATCTATTTCTTCCCAAAAAATTGCTAGGGCTTTATTTTTAGAATTTCCCAAACTAAGCTTTTTTTGCTCTAAAATCTCTAAAGCTTCAATCACTTTGATTGCATTAAGATTTTTGGCAAATTTATAGCCCCCTTTGGGTCCTTTAATCCCCTCTAATATCCCTCCTTGCTTTAAAAGCATTAAAATTTGCTCCAAATAAGCACAAGAGATTTTTAAATCCTTTGCCATTGTCCTTGAACCAATGGGGAGTTTTTGCTTATGCAGTGCTAGATAATACAAAGCTTCTAGCCCATAAATGCCTTTTGTAGAAATAGTTGCCATATTTGCTCCTTTAAAATTCTTGCTCTAGCTTAAAAATATAATCTTTACCCTTATAGCAAAAGCCTAGCTCTTGTGCTTGAAGCATTAATCTAAAAGCACCAAAATATCTTTCTCTCTCTTCATCACTTAAAGGCTCATAGCCCTCTTGTATAAATTCTCTATCCAAATAAAGCCTACTTTTATCATCTTCACAACCATACAAAGGATCTCCTAAAATGGGAAATCCAAGTGCAAAAAGATGCACTCTTATTTGATGTGTTCTTCCACTAATGGGGAAAACTTCCAAAAGTGTCGTATTTTTATGCGTTTGCAATACTTTAAAATGTGTTTTTGCTTCTTTAAAATTTAGCTCTATTCCCTCTTTTTGCCCTAGATATAAAGAACGCACACTTAAATCACACCCTTTTTTTTGCGTAGCAAGCGGAAGGGAGAAGCAAAACTCTCCAAATTCCATAACCCCCTTAACCAAAGCTAGATATTTTTTAAAAACTAAGCCTTGCATAAAAAGTTCTCCAAGCTCGCTTGCTCTTTTATAGTCCCTTGCTACCAAAACAAGCCCACTTGTTTCTTTATCAATCCTATGCACTAAAGTTGCCCTCTCGCCTAAAGTCGCTTTAATCTCATCTATTAAGCTATGATGCGTGAATCTCCCTTTAGGGTGGATAAGCATTTTAGGGGGCTTATTAAAAATAGCAAAATCCTCATTTACAAAAAGGGGTTTTAGCCCTTTGCATTCTGTGCTAAATTGCAAAACGCTTACACTTTTTTCTAAAATTTTATTTTTCTCATTGTTTTGCAGGACTTTATTTTGATAGATCACTCTGCCTTTATTAATATATTTTTGTGCCTCTGCCATAGAAAGCCCTAAAGCTTCTTTTAAAAATTGATAGGCTTTTGTCGGCTTTGTGATGAGAAATTCTTTTTCTTTATAGGACATCTTTACAAGCTTTAAGTGGGGTTATGCTAAGATTATTCTAGCATAATTTATTTTAAAGGTTTAAAATGGTTGAAAGATACGCAAGAGAAGAAATGAAAAAACTATGGGATATGAATGCTAAATACTCTGCATGGCTAGAAGTTGAAAAGGCATTAGTTAGGGGGTGGAATAAGCTAGGGCTTGTGCCAGATAGCGATTGTGAAAAGATTTGCAAAAATGCAAAATTTGATATTGCTAGAATTGATGAAATTGAGGCAGTTACCAAGCATGATTTAATCGCATTTACCACAAGTGTAGCTGAATCTTTAGGGGAAGAATCAAGATGGTTTCATTATGGGATTACTTCAAGCGATTGTATTGATACAGCAGTAGCATTGCAGATGAGAGATTCTCTAAAAATTATTTTACAAGATATTAAAGAGCTAAAAGAAGCGATTAAAAGTCGTGCAATGGAGCATAAAGATACGCTTATGGTTGGGCGAAGTCATGGGATTCATGGAGAGCCTATCACTTTTGGATTAGTTTTAGCCATATGGTATGATGAGATCTCACGCCACGAAAAGGCTTTAGAATCTACAATGGAAGTAATATCTGTGGGACAACTAAGCGGTGCTATGGGAAATCTAGCCCATACTCCAATAGAGCTTGAAGAGCTAGTGTGTGAAAATCTAGGGCTAAAAGCAGCTCCAGCTAGCAATCAAGTAATACAAAGAGATCGCTATGCTAGGCTTATGAGTGATTTAGCACTTTTAGCAAGCAGTTGTGAGAAGTTTGCCGTGCAAATCCGCCATATGCAAAGAACAGAAGTGTATGAAGCAGAAGAGTATTTTAGCGAGGGGCAAAAGGGAAGCTCTGCTATGCCACACAAAAGAAATCCCGTGCTAAGTGAAAATATCACAGGGCTTTGCAGGATGATAAGATCTTTTGCACTTCCTGCTATGGAAAATGTTGCTCTTTGGCATGAAAGGGATATTAGCCACTCTAGCGTGGAGAGATTTATCTTGCCAGATAGCTTTATTACAAGTGATTTTATGCTTGTGCGTCTTACAAACCTCATCAAAAACCTTGTCGTATATCCTAAAAATATGATGAAAAACCTAAATCTAACCGGTGGGCTAGTCTTCTCTCAAAGAATCTTGCTAGAACTTCCCAAAAAAGGTGTAAAAAGAGAAGAAGCTTATAAAATTGTGCAAAGAAATGCGATGAAAGTATGGGCTGATTTGCAAGAAGGCAAAGCTGTGGTGAATGAAAAGGGTGAGAGCTTGTATTTGCAACATTTATTAAGTGATAGCGATCTTGTTAGCATTATCGGAGAAGAGGCTATAAAAGAATGTTTTGAATTTAGCTACTATACTAAAAATGTAGATTCTATCTTTAAGAGGGTGTTTGGGTAGTGATTTACAAAGCAAATTTGCTTAACAAAAACCTCAATATTTGCGGGTTAGAGCTTTTAAAAAAAATAGAAAATAACACGATTGCACTATGCTTTTTTGATCCACAATATCGAGGTGTGCTAGAAAAACTTAATTATGGCAATGAGGGGGAACGCCAAAAAGGAAGAGCGAAGCTCGTGCAAATGAGCGAAGAAACCATAATAAATTTTATCAAAGAGATTGATCGCACCCTTAAAAAAAGTGCGTATTTAATGCTATGGGTGGATAAGTTTCATCTATGCGAGGGGGTAAATTCTTGGCTTTGTGGCACACAATTACAAATTGTGGATTTAATCACTTGGGATAAAGGAAAAATGGGTATGGGCTATCGCACAAGGCGACAAAGCGAATATTTACTTATCCTACAAAAAAAGCCCCTAAAAGCAAAAGAGACTTGGAAACTCCATAATATCCGCGATGTATGGAGCGAAAAGATCCCCCAAAATGAGCTAAAGCTCCACCCCCATTCTAAGCCAAAAGGATTGCAAAGTGCCTTAATAGAATCTTGCACTAAAGAGGGAGATATAGTGTTAGATCCAGCAGCAGGGAGCTTTAGCGTGTTTGAATGCTGTAAAAATTTAAAAAGAGATTTTATAGGTAGCAATCTTAAGGGTTAAAACTTTCTAAACTTTGTAAATTTTCTTTATTTTCCTAAACTAGCTTTATCCTATCCCTTATTTGCAAAACTTAATTTATAAACTTTAAGAAATATTTTTATTTTGCTTTTTTAAAATTACTTTTTAAATTTTTACAAAAAAGGTCAAAAATGAATGACAAAACTTTATTGATTAAAGATGATGTAATAGGAGAAAGAAGCGAACTTGGAAGCAAGTTAATCTTAGGATTTTTATCCACTTTGAAATCTTGCGCTACACTTCCAAGCTCTATTTTTTTACTTAATCGCGGTGTTTTACTTGCTACAACAAATGAAGATTCCATCAAAATTCTAAAAGATTTAGAAAATTTAGGAATTAAAATCTATTCTTGTCAAACTTGCCTAGAAAGCCTTGAAGTAATGGATAAATTACAAGTAGGCAAAGTAGGAAATGCCAAAGATACTCTAGAAGCTCTTTTAAACTCTAGCAATGCCATCAGCCTTTAAGCATTTTGGCTTGCTAGATTTTTGGCTAATTCTTTAGAAGATTTTAAATCCACTTTTCCACTTCCTAAAACTGGTATTGCTTCTACTTTATAATAGTTACTAGGTTTTTTTAGGGCTGCAATATCACTTTTTTTAATAGCCTCTATTGCCTTTTGACAAACCTCATCACTTTTACATTCAAACAATAAAACTATTTTTTCTCCTTTTTTAGAATCCTCTAAAGATGTGGCACAAAATTTTATTTCATTGCTAAAATCATAAGATTTTAGCGTGGTTGCAATCTCTTCTTCTACGCTTGAGAGACTTATCATCTCCCCTCCGATTTTTGCAAAGCGTGAATAACGATCGGTAATATGCAAAAATCCATCCGCATCTAAATAGCCCTTATCCCCACTTTTATACCATCTAATCCCATCTAGCATTACAATCACATCTTTGGTTTTAGCTTCATCGTTTAAATAACCCACCATTACTTGATGTCCACCTATTAAAATTAAGCCTTGCTCATTCGTTTCTAGCTCTTTTAATGTATCATAATCCACAATCCTAACTGCAGTTCCAGGCAGTGGCATACCCACACTCCCCTCTTTGCTTGCCTTATGCACTTGCCAATACACAGGATCAAACGCATCAGGAAGATTCACACTAGCAACTGGTGTGGTTTCAGTGGCTCCATAACCCTCATAAATAGGCTTATTAAATTTAAGCATAAAGCTTTCTTTAACTTCATTTTTTAATTTTTCAGCACCTGCAACTACGATTCTTATGCTTTCAAACATCACTCTATCCACTTTTGGATTCCTTGCATAAATCCCAAGCAAAGTAGAAGTAGCACACATAATTGTAACTCTATTTTGCGCGATAGCTTTTGCTACTCCTATGCAGTCAGTAGGATCTGCATGGGTAATGCACTGCATATTTTCTAAAAGTGGCATAAAAGTAGTAACGGTAAGCCCAAATGCGTGAAAAGGCGGTAAAGAAGCTAGAATGCAATCATCATTTTTTGCATGTAAAACATCTGCAATTTGATAAATATTACTCATAATATTAAGATGACTTAGCATAACGCCTTTTGGTTTGCCCTCGCTCCCACTGCTAAATAAAATCGCACTCACAGAAGTATTTGGCTCATTTTTAACAAAAAATATTTTAAGTAAAAATGCAGGAAAAAAGGAGACTAAAAAATAAAGAGCTAAATTTAATTTTTTGCTCTTTAAATCATTGATAAAATCCTCTATAAAATGCAATTCTACTCCACTAAAATCAAATTTAACCCCTTTATTTTCTAGCTTTTGCATAAAGCGTTTTGAAGTATAGATATGCGTAATATTTGCAGATTCTATTGCAGAACTTATCGCAGAGCTATCGGCTGTGAAGTTCAGATTTACCACAACTTTAGAAGCAAGCAAACTAGCAAAATTACAAAGCACACTTGCCAAAGTTGCAGGAAGCATTATCCCCACACAATCTTTTTTTAGGGTGCAAGAATCTTGAACTTTGGCTAAGGGTTTAAATTGCAATTTTTTGATTTTAGAAGAAAGCATTAAAGCAACCACTAAAAGCTTTCTATATGAAATACTCCCACTTTGCGTATCCACAAGGGCAATATCCCCTCCACAGCGTTTTGCACTATCAATAAACGCATTTGCCAAAGTTTGCGAAATTGCACATTGATGCTCCCAAGCTTTAAAGCCCATTTCAAAAACTTTTGCTTTTACTTTATCTTTATGGGAATGCAATGGCATAGGAGCACCAAATGCTATGCTTATTTGGCGTTTTGTAAAGCTTTTTTTACGCTCTCTAAATTGTTCATTACTGCGCGAGAAGATACTTCCCCACATACCGCGTATATAAAAGGGTAAAATAATAGCCTTGTCCTCTTCTACACCCTCTGCAATTTTTTCAAATCCACCCTTAAACTCATTAAGATGTCCATGCCTACTTAACACACCCTCAGGAAATAGGCATACAACATCGCCATTTCTTAAATGATTTTGGATTTGCTCTATTGCTCCACGACTTGCTAAAGAAGATACAGGAATCACACCAAAAAAATCTAAAAAGATTTTAATATACCATTTTGAATAAATACTTCTCTCCATCACAAAATGCACTTTTTTAGGAAGTGCCATTTGCACAATCGCCCAATCAATAAAAGATATATGGTTTCCAAGTAGTAATATTCCACCCTTTTGTGGAATATTGTTAAAACCCTCTACAATCAGTTTGTAACGCTGTAATAACGCCATAGAGACAAGCACTCTCACAAGCGAAAAAGGCATAGTTTTAACCATGTAAATCATAGCAATAAAACTAAAAAATGCACTTAAATATACAAGATAAGTAACTTCTAACTTATAAACTCCAAAAAGAGTAGCAAGTGCCAAAGAAAGTAACATTCCTATATTTTGGATAAAGTTGTTTCCAGCAAGTGTAACTCCTAGCTCCTTATCATCTGCATGAAACTGCATAAGGGCATTGAGTGGCACGATATAAAGCGCACCCCCTAATCCAAAGAGAAAAAATAAAAATCCCACAGCAAAAGGAGAGCTAAAAAAACTAAAGCTAAAAAGCACTAAAAACATAATACAAGCACCTAGCGGAATAAGCCCTGTTTCAATATAGTTTTTAGAATAATTTCCAGCTACCATAGAACCCACTATGATACCTATCCCAGAACTTGCGATAATGGCATTTACATAGCTTGTATCGCTTAAAAATAAGACATTTTTAGCATACACTGGGAAGATATTTGTTACAAGCTGTGCGATTGCCCAAAACACAGCAATAAATAGCACAGACATAAATACCATTTGATGTTTTGCGATAGTTTTTAAATTTTGTGTTAATAAACCCCCACTAAGATACTTTGTTTTATCAAAA
This sequence comes from Helicobacter burdigaliensis, assembly GCF_003670295.1. Classification (GTDB taxonomy): domain Bacteria; phylum Campylobacterota; class Campylobacteria; order Campylobacterales; family Helicobacteraceae; genus Helicobacter_D; species Helicobacter_D burdigaliensis. The sequence continues at coordinate 26,748 of NZ_QXJG01000007.1, read as the reverse complement.
GTAGCATTTGTCGTAGCTTGCAGAGTTGGAAGCTTAAAGCTTAAAAGGAATTCTATTAGAGAAAAAACACATAACAAACCTCCAAGCCAAAACATATCTTGCACGATTTGGTTAGGATTGGTTACATTTTGATAGCTATGCTCAAATAAAATAGAGAAAAAAATCATTCCACAAAGCATAGAAATAATAGCAGTTGCTTGAATAATACCATTGCCTAAAGTTAAATTTTCCTTACCTACTAATTCCTTAATATAGCCATATTTTGCAGGAGAGTAAATGGCAGCTTGTGCTCCCATTAAAAAAGTCATAAAAAAAGCCCCCCAAAAAAAGCCAATATAATAAAAAAATGCAATCACGCCTAGTAAAATTACATTAACAAAAGCACCTAATTTTAAAATTTGGTTTTTAGGAAATTTATCACTTAAAAATCCAGAAGGAGAAAAAAGTAACACAAAAGGCAAAATCAAAAGCACATTGGCTAGAGAGTTATAAATCAAATGCTCACTTTGAGAAAAAGATTTATAAATTACATTCAGTATCAATACTTTATGCCCAAGATCAATAAAAGCATTGATAAAAGTTACAACCAAAAAAGGTAGAAAACCTGCTATCTTAGAAACTTTTTGCATTAAAACTCCTTATTGTTGCAAAAGTCAAATTATAGCAAATTTTCACAAATCTCTATTTTTAAAAATAATTTTAGAAAATCTCATAAAGTGAATTTGCTTGTGCCATCCATTTTTCTAATTCTTCCCATTGTTCCTTTTGTATAAGCTCTTTTGCATCTTCTAATTCTCTTTTAAAAAACTCTAAAGATTTTAAAAGCTCTTCTCTATTTTGCTTAGAAATATCGCTCCACATTCTAGGAGAACTCTTAGCGATTCTTACCATACTTTTAAAACCTCCTCCAGCAAGCGCTAAAATATCCTTTGGATTTTTTTGCGAAAGCACAGTATTTGCAAGTGCATAGCTAATAATATGTGGAAGATGACTAATAAAAGCTGCATGAATATCATGGGATTTTGAATCCATTTTAATAATATTCATCTTTAAGGCTACAAAAATTTCTTTTGCCATTGCTACTTGAAATTCCCCACTTTGTTCTAAATCGGTTAAAACCACAATATGATGTGGCAAAAGCTCCTTAAAAGCAGCCTTTGGGCCAAAATTTTCCGTTCCGCTCATAGGGTGGGCACAAATGAAATTTTTTCTAATTTCTTGGGGAATATTTTGTGAAATAAGATATTTTGTGCTTCCAAGATCAATGATTGTTGTGTGGTTTGGAACACCTTTTAGTTGTGGTAAAATCTCTAAAATCGCTTCCACAGGAGTAGCGAGGAAAATCACATCACATTCTTTAATCTCTTCTAAGCTCGCCCCCTCATCCACTAAACCCAAAGAAAGAGCTTGCTGGAGATGAATCTCACTTAAATCTAAACCTAGTATTTTTTTAAACATTCCTATTTCTTTGAGTGCCAATCCCAAACTACCACCAATTAATCCAAGTCCAATAATACCTGCTTGCATTTTTACCCTTTTTTTGTAAAATTTTTAAAAATTATATTGATATTTAGCTTTAGTTTTGTTAGCTTTAATCTCTAAAATTGTATAATCAAAAAATTTTTATTTCCATAATCCCTAAAGAAGGCTTAAAAAGAATGAGATTTTTGTCAAAAGTATTGTTATCATCGGCAGTTTTTGGTATGTATTTAAATGGGTTAATGGCTGCTCCTTTACCCATTATCAAAGAAGTGCGTTATGAGGGGTTAAATTACATTTCCCCCTTAATTGCAAATGAAATAGCAAAGATTAAAACCGGAGAAGCCATTGATATAAGGCAAGTCAATCAAGCAATTTTAGATTTTTATCAACAAGGCTATTTTAAAGATATTTGGGTGCTAGAAGATGCAGGGGTTTTAACCTTTCATTTTGTAGAAAAACCCGTAATTGCAAGTTTAGTGATTAGCGGATATGGTGCCGGAAAAGAACAAGAAGTTCTTGATAAAGAAGTGGGGCTTAAAAAAGGCGATGTTTATGATGAAATGAAAGTAAATGAAGCCAAAAAGCGTATTATGAGCTTACTAGAAACCAAAGGCTATTATGACACTATCATTGAAACCAAAACAGAAGAAATCGGTCCTAATGCCCTAAAGCTCACTTTAGAAGTTAATCAAGGTGAAGAGATTATCATAAGAAAAGCAAACTATTATGGAAGAGAAAATTTAAAAGTTTCTAGGATTGAAGCTTTTACTGCTAATAAAGAGCGAGAGTTTTTAGGCTGGATGTGGGGATTTAATAGCGGAAAACTCCAAATTTCTGAAATTGAAACAGATTCTTTAAGAATCCAAGATTTATATATGCAAAAGGGTTATTTAGATGCAAAGGTTAGCAAACCCTTTTTAAGAACGGATTTTACTACTTATAATGCTGAACTTGATTATTATATTGAAGAGGGCAAGCCTTATAAAGTTATGGGGATTGATATTGTCTTAGAAGAACCTGTAATTGATGAAAAAGAACTATATGACTTAGTAAAATCCAAAGACAACAAAACTTTTAACATCAACACAATGCGAAAAGATGCGGAGAGTATCAAATTTAAAATCGGGGATTTAGGATATGCTTTTGCTAGAGTTACTCCTGATTTAGATAAAAATGCCGAAGATTCCACAGTTAGAATCATCTATTATGTCCAACCGGGCAAAAAAGTAAAAATCAACGATGTAATTATCTCTGGAAACTCTAAAACTTTAGATAGAGTTATTAGAAGAAATGTGCTTTTAGCACCGGGAGATCAATATGAAATGAGTAAAATCCCGCGTTCTAAAAATGCAATTATGCGTTCGGGCGGATTTGATAGTGTGGATATACAAGAAAGAAGAGTAGATGAAGAAAGAGTGGATTTGCTTGTAAATGTAAAAGAGGCAAAAACGGGTGAATTTACCTTTGGTGTGGGTTATGGAAGCTATGATGGGATTATGGGAAGTGCTTCTATTAAAGATAGAAATATTTTTGGGACAGGATTAACTTCTGGACTTTATTTTGATAAAAGTGAAGTTTCTACTTCTTATCGTTTAAATCTTTACAATCCTGCGGTGCTTGATAGTGATTATAGCCTTTCTACGGATATTTATCAAACCGATTATGTAGATTATGATTATAGAGAAATTACAACAGGTTTTAGTATCGTAGGCGGTAGGAGAATCACAGACACACTAGAAGCAAACATCGGCTATACTTGGCAACAATCCGAACTTTCTGAATTTACAAATCCGATTTATTCACAATATTATTTAGGGCAGTATTCTAAGTCTTCAATCATTCCTGGACTTTATTTTGATAATACAGATTCATATTATTTTCCTAAAAATGGCTGGAAAGCGAGTGCTAGTGTAGAATATGCTGGTGTGGGCGGAGATGCAAAATTCCTAAAATATTTTGGTTCGCTTTATTATTTTAAATCTTTAGAAGATTACATTGATATGGATTTAGTTTTTAGGTTCCGCTCTAAACTAGGACTTTTACAAGATAATGGATATTTGCCTATAAATGAGAAATTTTATTTAGGTGGGGTTAGCTCTATTAGAGGTTACCAAAGCGATTCTATTACTCCGCGTGACAAAAGAGGGGCTAGAATTGGTGGTAAGCAAACTTCTTATACCACGCTAGAACTTAGCTATGGGATTTTTGATACTGTTCCTATGCGTGTAAGTGCATTTTATGATTATGGACTTTTAGGAGAAAATGATATTACACAAATCCAAAGAAGCTCTGTGGGTGTAGCACTAGAATGGATTTCCCCTATTGGTGCGATTACTTTTATCATTCCTAAAGCTTTGAATAGCAAACCGGGTGATGATACTTCATCTTTTGAATTTACAATGGGACAAAGATTTTAAAATGAAAAAAGATAGAGCGATTGTAGATGTTAAGCTTCCTCGCATTAGCAGTGAGGAGATTTTAGATTTAATGCAAAATGCTTCTTTAAAGGAGTTGGGAGAAAGAGCTTTTAAAATTAAGCAAACACTTCACCCTGACAATCTTACGACTTTTGTAGTGGATAGAAATATCAATTATACAAATATTTGTTGGGTGGATTGTAAATTTTGTGCTTTTAAAAGAAGGGTAAATGAAGAGGGAACTTATATTTTAAGTTTTGAAGAAATTGATAAAAAAATTGAAGAGCTTTTAAGTATAGGTGGGACGCAAATCCTTTTTCAAGGCGGTGTGCATCCAAGCCTAAAAATTGAATGGTATGAAGATTTAGTAAGCCACATAGCTAAAAAATATCCACAAATTACAATCCATGGATTTTCAGCTATTGAGATTAATTATATTGCTAAAATTTCTAAAATTTCTATTAGCGAGGTTTTAAGCAGGCTTCAAAAATGCGGACTTTCTTCAATCCCTGGAGCTGGAGCTGAAATACTAAGTGATAGTGTGCGTGATGTGATAGCTCCTAAAAAACTAGATAGTGATGAATGGATAGAAGTGCATAGGGAGGCTCATAAGCTAGGCATTAGAAGCACGGCTACTATGATGTTTGGAAGCGTAGAAAATGATAAGGATATTGTAGAGCATTGGGAGAGAATCAGAACTCTTCAAGATGAAACAAATGGCTTTAGAGCATTTATTTTGTGGAGTTTTCAACCTGCTTTTACACCTTTGCAAAAGGAAATGCCAAACTTGCATAAAGCTTCTTCAAATCGTTATTTAAGACTACTTGCTTGCAGTAGAATCTTTTTGGATAATTTTCAAAATATTCAAAGCAGTTGGGTAACACAAGGTTCATACATAGGACAACTTGCCTTGCTTTTTGGCGCAAATGATCTTGGTAGTACTATGATGGAAGAAAATGTCGTAGCAGCAGCTGGAGCTAGAAACTCTATGAATGAAAAAGAGATGATAAGCCTCATCAAAGATATTGGCGAGATACCTGCTAAACGCAATACAGCTTATGATATTTTGGAGCGTTTTGAATGAAAAAATTTCTTTTAATGTTTTTATGTTTTGGAGGAATGTTAATGGCAACAGAGTTAAGACATATACAAGTAAATGGAGTAAATATCCCTGTAATTTATGAAAAACAGAGTAATTTGCCCCTATTCTATCTACAAATTATCTTTAAAGGTGCTGGGAGCGTCAGTGATCAAAAAAGCTATGGATTATCTGATATTACTAGTTCTCTTTTAAATGAAGGAACAAAAAAATTAGGTGTTACTAAATTTGCTGAAAAGCTCGAGCAAAAAGCACTTAATCTAAGTGTAGAAAGCGGGTTTGAAACGATGAGTTTTATTCTAAGTGGAATGAGTAGTGAACACAAAAAAGGTATAGAATATCTAAAAGACTTAATGCAAGATCCAAACTTTACGCAAAATGCACTGACTAAGGTTAAGGAAAACTCCCTTGTATCCCTTTTAGAAAAAGAAAATGATTTTGACTATCAAGCAAGTCGTGCTTTAAGCTCTATGCTTTTTAAAGGTTCTCCTTTAGAATTTCCATCTAGTGGAACTAAAGAAAGCATTGCAAAAATCTCTTTAAAAGAAGTGGAAGATTTTTATAAAAATCATATACAACTAAAATCTACTATTATTGTAGTGGGGGGTGATTTAGAATTTTTAGAGCTAGAAAAATCCCTTAAAGAAGTGCTTAGCAAAATTCCTAATGGCAAAGAGGTAAAGATTTCTCCTATCCAAGCTAATAAAACTAAAGAGCAAAAAAGACAACTAAAAGATACAAAACAAGCCTATATCTATTTTGGAGCACCCTTTTACATAAAAGATCTTAAAGAAGAGATTGCAAAAGCTAAAGTAGCCTCTTTTGTGCTAGGCGGAAGCGGTTTTGGTAGTCGCATTATGGAAGAGATTCGCGTAAAAAGAGGCTTAGCATATTCAGCTTATATGAGATTAGTAACAGGTAAAACCCTATCTTATGCAACAGGATACCTACAAACAAGCCTTAAAAACGAAAAAGAAGCACAAAAAATCGTTCAAGAAGTTGTGGATACATTTTTAGAAAAAGGAATCACACAAAAAGAACTCGATGAAGCAAAAGCTTATCTTTTAGGAAGCGAACCTTTAAGAAATGAAACCCTCTCCCAAAGGCTAAATGCAAGTTTTAGTAATTATTATAAAAATCTACCCTTAGAGTTTGATTCTCTAGTTTTACAAGAAATTAAAGCTTTGAGCCTAAAAGAAGTAAATGATTATATTAAAGAGCATCAAGAAATTAAAAATTTAACTTTTTCTATCATAAGTGCAGATTGATTTTGGAATTACAAGAGCAAATACAAAAAGTAGATTGTAAGAATCTTTTTGAATTTGTGCTTGCTTATACTCCTAAAGATTACACTAATAGTATTTTAAGCGATGCATTAGTGCCTAATACTCAAGTAGTTGTGGAAGTAGAGGTGCTAAGATTTAGCTCTTTTAAAGTTGCAAAAGTTTTGGTGGATTTACCCTTTTTTAATAAAGAAGCAGAGCTTATAATTTTCAACGCAAAGCCCTATCATAAAGCTATTTTTAAAGAGGGGGAGAAACTAATTGTTAGCGGAAAATTACAAAAAAATGCAGGATTTTTAAGCATTTTACAACCCAAAGTTTTAAAAGAAAATGGAAAGGTTGCACCTAATTTTAACACCAAAGGCGCCAAAACCCTAATGCTAAAGAATATGGTGTCTACTTTTACTTTAGAGCAATTTATAGAGGCTTATCCTGCAGTTAAGAGGGTTTATTTAGAGGGGATTTTAGAGATTTTTTGCCCCACTTTAGAGTTTTATAAACGCTATTTGCAAAATGGAGGTTTTCCTAAAAAAAATTTAGAAGCTTTAAAGTTTGTAGAAATTTATGAATATATGCGAAAGCTCCGCTCTAAAAAAAGAGAATTTCAAAGCATTAGCGCCTTAAATGGCAAAATAGATTCTTGGTTTCATTCTCTTCCCTTTAGCCTTACTAAAGGACAACAAGAAGCAATTTGCGAGATTCAAAAATCTCTAAATAGCACTAAAGCTGCTAGACGCGTGATTGTAGGTGATGTAGGTTGTGGTAAGACTATGGTGATTTTTGCTTCAGTGATGATGGCATATCCTAAAAAAAGCGTTCTTATGGCACCAACATCCATTCTAGCTAAACAAATTTTTGAAGAAAGTAAGAAATTTTTACCCCCCAACATTAAAGTTGCACTTTTTATGCAAAATGACAAAGTGGGAGATTTAAAAGAATGCGAGTTTATCATAGGAACGCATGCACTTTTATATGAGGAAGAGCTAAAAGATTGTCAATTGGTGATGATTGATGAGCAACATCGTTTTGGCACTGCACAAAGAAACACTCTAGAGCGTATGTTTGAAAAAAATGGTAAAAGACCACATATTTTGCAATTTTCAGCCACTCCTATACCTAGAACTTTTGCAATGATTGAATCTAATTTTTTAGATTTTAGTTTTATTTTAGATTTACCCTTTAAAAAAAATATAAAATCAAGAGTAATTCATAAAAGCGATTTTAAAGAACTTCTAGCCCATATTCAAAAAGAAATCTCCTTGCAACATCAAATCATCATTGTATATCCTTTAGTAGAAGAGAGTGAAAAACTAGATTATATTTCTCTAAAAGAAGGGGAAGAATTTTGGAGGAAGCATTTTAGTGGTGTTTATGTTACACATGGTAAAGATAAGCAAAAAGAAAGCATTTTAGAAAACTTTAGAGATAAGGGAAATATTTTACTAGCCACTACGATTATTGAGGTAGGGATTTCTTTACCCAAGCTCTCCACTATCATCATTGTAGGGGCTGAACGCTTAGGGCTTGCCACTCTCCATCAATTAAGAGGCAGAGTAAGTCGCAATGGATTAGAGGGATATTGCTTTTTATACACCAATCAAGAAAATAATGAACGCTTAAAACGATTCGTGCAAATACAAAATGGCTTTGAAATTGCTAAAATGGATTTAGAGTTTAGAAATAGTGGGGATTTATTAAGCGGGGAACAACAAAGTGGAAAGCAATTTAGCTGGATTAATTTAGCAAATGATGAAGAAATCATAAAAGAAGCCAAAATGGCTTTGGAAAATAATCTATAAATATTAATCTTAAACCAAAAAAACAAACTTGCATTTATACGCAAGTTTGCTAAAAGGCTTTATCTTAATATGCTCTAGGCATACATTTCCATTCTACTTCTTTTGCCACAAGCTCACCATTATTAGGCAATCCTGTTTGTGGATTAATTGCTTGAGCATTGCTTTGATTATAAGCATTATATCCTCCATAAGGAACTGCTTCTACTTGGATATATTTACCTACACTTAGATCTTTGAAACTACCATAAGTATCTTGCCCAAACGCTCCACAATCATCACCTTTAATCTCTGTATAAGGCAAGATTTTAATAATAAGCTCTTGCCCATTAGGAGAAGCAAGAGTAATCGTTTTATTTTTATTATCTACTTTTGAGATTTGCCCATGCACATCAAAATCATAATCTGCTAAAGCCAGACTACTCATTATTGCACCCGCTACAAATACACTTGCTAAAACTTTTAAACTTCTCATTGTTTATCCTTTGTGTTTAAGATTTGATAAGCTTTGGCTTATCTTGTGATGTAATTATAAAATGATTTTATGAAGATTCTATGAAGATTTTGCCAAATATCTATCAAGAAGCCTCTATATATTTTTTAATCTTCTCTTTAATTTCATCTTTAATCACAAGCTCCAAAGATAAAATAGACAAAGGCAGTCCAAAATCTCCTAACTTCACGGCATCCTTTGGGGTTACAAGTAAAGAAGTGGCATTTACTTTTTTATATTCTTCTAAAATTTTATCCTTAGGAAAATAACTATGATCTTTTAAAGTCATTTTTCCTACAACACTTGGCAAATACTCCTCTAAGCGTGAGGGATTTGCAATAGCTGTCAAAAGAAACATGCGCTCTGTTTTATCTAAAACTTTTACTTCCCTTTTGTAATCTATCCCTTCACTTGCTAAAATATCTGCCTCTTTATATGCACTCTTAAGCTCTCTATAACCTCCACTTGGCACACAAAAACTAAAATAAGGCTCTAATTTTGGCTTTAAAATAATATTTAATTTTTTAAAATTAAATCTAAATCCATCGTCTAAAAAAATCACCCTAGCACCCATTTCTTTTGCTTTTAAGATTGCTTCTTTTCTTTTTTTACACACAATCACAGAGGCCTTAGGCAATGCTTTTGCAATCATTAATGCTTCATCACCTGCTTTTATTACATCTTCTTTAATCTCCCCTTTTACGCTTACAACTTTTAATCCTTTGCTCTTACGCCCATAACCTCTTAAAATCACAAAAGCATTCTCATAATCTTTAGCAATCTCCATAATAAAAGGACTTTTACCGCTACCGCCCAAAACAAGATTCCCTACGCTCACAATAGGCACTCCAAAGTCTTCATAAACAGCAACTTTACGCTTTATAGTTGCAATGACTGCATAAATAAGACTAACAGGCAACAAACAAATTGCCAACAATTTTTGCAATACACTGGGTGCATAAAAATATCTTTCAATGGCTCGCAAAATTATCCTCTCTTTCTCATAATATTCTTAATTGTATGAATTACATATTCTAAATCATCTTCCTTCATTGCACTATAAATAGGCAAACTCAAAATTTTTTGATAATTTTTAAGGGCAATAGGAAAATCATTGATTTTTAACTTATATTTATTTTTATAATAGCTCAATAGATGCAAAGGCACAAAATGTAATCCCGTTTCAATCCCCTCGCTTTTCATTTCCCTAGCAAAATCATCACGATTTTTTTCCACTTTAATAATAAAATGACAATAAATATGCTCATTTGCAACAATAGGAGGACTAATATGGGGGATAGATTTTAACTCTTTGTGATAAAACTCTGCTAAAACTTTACGCTTTTGCACAATATCATCTATTCTATTGAGCTGACTAGCACAAAGTGCAACATCAAGCATACTAAGATTATATTTGTTTCCCAAACCCACAACATCATAAAGATATTGCGGACGCACACTTGTAACTTTCTCACTCACAATCCCATGATAGCGTAATAAAATAGCTCTTTTAGCTAACTCTTCATTGCAAGTTGCCAAAAATCCTGCTTGAGCAACCGGCATAGGAGAATCCAAAACCACACTAAAAATAGAAGCATAAATCTCCTTATTACTCCCTATTTTAGCACCTTTATAACTAAGCCCCAAAGCCATTGTAGCATCTTCAATAATTTTAAGCTGGTATGTTTTGGCGATTTCTAAAAAAGATTCCAACTCACAAGCTTGTCCTGCTGTATGGCTTAGGATAATCGCACGCAATTTTTTACTTTTATTTGCTTCAATGGCTTCTTGACATTTCTTCAAAGAAAGCAAAAAAGTATCCTCATCAATATCCACAAAAATAGGTTCTGCATCAAAATGGCGAATCATTTCTGGAAACATCGGATGGCAATTCACAGAACAAATGATTTTATCCCCTCTTTTTAAATCCATTGCAAATAAACAAAGATGAAAAGCCGCCGTACCACTATTTGTAGAAATCGCATATTCTGTGCCAATATATCTTTTAAAACTTTCTTCAAAGCTTGGCACCAAATTTTGACTAGGATATTCTAAAACCTCTTTAATCGCCTCTTGTTCAGCATTAGTAATATCGGGTATAAAATAGGGAATATTTCGCATAAAGCTCCTTTAAAATCTCGCTATAAGCGGCATTTCTTGTTTAAAGTGCATCTTTTGCATGCGCGTCTTAACAAACTCTAAGACCTCCTTAGAACAATCCTCTTTTAAAATAGCTTCTTCTTGCAAATCCTTTTCTAAAAGAAACATAACTTTATCAAGCTCTTCATAAGAATATCCAAGCTCTTTTTCATCGCTTTGTCCCTCGTATAAATCTGCACTAGGAGCTTTTTGCATAATACTTTGTGGCACTTCTAAATATTTTGCAAGAGAGTAAATCTCACTTTTATAAAAATCTCCAATAGGATTAATAGCACTCGCTAAATCCCCATAAATAGTGCCATATCCCAGTTTCAATTCACTTTTATTGCTCGTTCCAATCACCAATGCAGAGTTTGCAAAAGAATAATCATAAAGGCACACCATTCTAAGCCTTGCACTCAAATTTCCTATACGCATCAAAGAGGAATGGGGAATTTGTAAAGCATTCATAAAAGATTTTTGCATATCCTCTAAAAAAACAATATCATAAGGAATCCTAAATTCTTTGCAAAGCTCTTCTGCGTCCTTTACGCTACTTTTAGAAGAGCTAAAAGAAGGCATTAAAAGAGTATGTGTGGAGTTAGGAAAAGCTTTTTTACACAAAAGTGCTACTACTGCAGAATCTATTCCACCACTAAGTCCCAAAACAACCGATGAAAATCCCCTTTTTGTTACCTCATCGCGTAAAAATTCAACAAGTTTAGGAATAAGTGCCAAATAGTCTTTGCAAAACATTTTCTACCTTATAAAAAATCTTAAAAAATAAGATTATACCAAAAAATTCATTTTGATTTTATTGTTCTTAAAGATTTAAAATCAATCCTTAAAGAATGCCATCAGAGGTATTTGACTGCAATATCTATTTTATCACCAAAAAGTCAATCCAGATTAAATATTTTATGAATTTACTTAAAGTTTTACTCTATCTTATCCTATTTTCATAAGATATTTAATGCTTATAAAATAGATAAATATACTAGATAAACTTAAGAAGAAGATTAAATAAATGGCACTTAAAGTGCCTATGAAGTTATTTTCTAACTTCCTTAATTCTAGCAGATTTTCCGCTTCTTCCACGCAAATAATAAAGTTTTGCTCTACGCACACGACCTACTTTTAAAACCTTGATACTCTCAATGCTTTCAGAATAGATTGGGAAAATTCTCTCCACTCCAATACCATTTGCACCGATTTTTCTAATTGTGAAAGTTTTACCTGTGCCAACGCCTCTTACAGAGATACAAACACCTTCAAAATTTTGAATTCTTGTTTTATCGCCCTCAGAAATTCTAATACCTATTTTTAGAGTATCCCCTGCTTTAAAACTTGGTATCTCTTTGCCAGAAATTTGTGCATCTTCAAAATGCTGAATATACTTATTTCTCATTTGTTTAACCTTTTAGTTAGATAGAGGTCGGGTCTATGAAACTTAGTCTTTGCCTCTGCTACCTGTTTTTTAAAGTCGCAGATTATAGCGTGATTACCCTTTGAATATACTGAAGGCACAAAAAGTCCTTTAAATTCATAAGGTTTTACAAAATTAGGTGCTTCTAGCAAAGAATCTTCAAAACTCTCGCCCCTTAGCGAATCCATATTCCCTAAAACTCCCTTTAAATTCCTAGAGATACTATCGCACAAACAAAGTGCAGCTAGTTCTCCACCTGTCATCACAAAATCTCCTATGCTAAAAACCTCACTAGCATACAACTCAATAAGGCGTTCATCAAAACCCTCATAACGCCCGCATACAAAAATAATATTTTCTTTAAGAGCAAGGCGTCTAGAATCCTTGTGATTAAATTGTTTAGCACAAGGGGTTAAAAAAACAATATGGCTTTTGGGTTCTTTTTGTAACAAAAACTCCAAACAATCACCAATACTTTGTGGCTCTAACAACAAACCAGCTCCACCGCCTACTTGATAATCATCCACTTTAGAGTATTTATTTTTACTAAATGAGCGAGGATTTACAAAAGAAATCTCAATAAACCCTTTTGCAATCGCACGAGAAATAATAGAATCACTAAAATAAGAACGCATTAAATCAGGAAACAATGTTACAAAAGTAAATTTCATCTAACTATTCTCTAAAATATCTTTGCAAAAACGCGTATAGATTTCTTTTAGCCCTTCTTTTTCTAAAACTTCTATAATAAAACGCTCCATAAAAGGAATGATAAAAAAATTTGGCATTTTTAGTTCTTGCAATTCTTTAGAAGTGCAAACTCTTAAAAAATCACTTGTCCCCATACGCTCAATATCTTCTACACTCCCTAAAACTTCACCTTGCTCAATCACCCTAGCACCTATTAAATCAAACCAAAAAAACTCTCCCTCTTCTAATTTACAAGTCTTTTTTGTCTGTGCTTGTGTGCTATAAAGAATACAATTTGTAAGCTTTTTTGCATCATTTTGTGAATCTATACCCACAAATTTTACTAAAGATCGCTTAATATTATAGCTTTCTACAAATAATTCCTCGCCCTTTTGTGTATAATAAACCCCATCTTTTTGAATGCTTTCTGGAAAGTCGCTCATTAGATGAAGCAACAACTCTCCCTTTAGTCCAACACTCCGACCGATTTTAGCTACACTCACCCAATTTTTTGGGACTTCATATTTCATAAGGTTTCACAACTACACGATAAGTGCTACCATCTTTTGCCTTAGCTCCTGAAATCAAAGTTTTCAAAGAGCCAATCATCTTGCCATCTTTACCAATAAGACGCCCAATATCTTGCGTAGATGAATAAATTTGTATTTCATAAAAATTCACATCAAGTTGCACCTTGCTTACTTGTATTTTTTCAGGCTCTAGTGCAATTTTTTTGACATACTTTTCTATAAAAACCTCTACCATTATTTTGTAATTGCTTTAACCCTTTCACTCATTTTAGCACCTACACTTGTCCAATACTTCAAGCGTTCTGCATCAAACTTCACCACAGAAGGTTCTGCTAAAGGATTGTAAAAACCAATTGCTTCAATCCAACCACCATCTCTTTTTTTTCTACTATCTGTAACTACAATTCTATAAAAAGGCTTCTTCTTGCGTCCCATTTTTGTTAGGCGAATAACAGTTGCCATAAAAACTCCTAAAAATTAAAAATTAATTCACAGAAATAAATCTGTCTAAAAAAGATAGCATATATCTTCTTTAGACAAATCTATCTCTAAAGAGGGATACTACATTTTAAGTTTCCCCATTCTAGCTTCTTTCATAAGCCCCATCAAATCACCCATACCGCCTTTATTAGAAAATCTTTTTGCCATTTTAGCAGCATTTTCAAATTGTTTTAAAAAGCGATTCACATCACTCACATCAAGCCCAGCTCCCATTGCAATCCTCTTTTTGCGACTTCCATTCAAAAGACTAGGCTCTTCCCTCTCTTTTTGTGTCATAGAAGAAACCATCGCCCTTATTTGCTTAATCTCTTTAGAATTATCTAAATCTACATCTTTTAACGCACCCGCCATATTAGATAAACCCGGTATCATAGACATAATAGACTGCATAGAGCCAATCTTTTTTAAATTATCTAATTGTGCGACAAAATCATTAAGAGTGAATTTACCCTTTTTAATCTTTTTGGAAAGATCCTTTGCCTCTTTATCAGAAATTACCGCAGCAGTTTTCTCAGCTAATGAGTGAATATCTCCTGCGCCCATAAGTCTGCTTACGATTCTATCTGGGATAAACACCTCTAAATCAGGGATTTTTTCTCCCACACCAATAAAACGCAAAGGAATACCAATTTGATGTGCGATAGACAAGGCAATTCCCCCCTTACTATCCCCATCAAACTTGCTTAAAATCACACCATTTAAGTGAATTTGCTCATGAAAAGTTTGCGCACTTCTTACACCATCTTGACCACTTAAGCTATCCACTACATAAAAAACTTCATGAGGATTCACACTTGCTTTAATCTCTTTTAATTCATTCATAAGTGCTTCATCAATAGCAAGCCTTCCTGCACTATCTATTAAAAGCACATCATACAACCCACTTATTGCAAGCTCTTTTGCTTCTTTTGCAATCTGCATAGGGGTTTTATTTTCTTGATGATAAAAATCCACCCCCACTTGCAAACTAAGCTGTCTTAACTGCTCTACTGCTGCTAATCTTTGTAAATCACAAGCGGCAAGTAAAACCTTTTTTTGCTTACCTTTTAGATAATATGCAAGTTTTGCTGTTGTTGTAGTTTTACCACTTCCTTGCAAACCTGCCATTAAGATGATTGTTGGAGGCTTTGGAGCAAAAATAAAACCATAATTTCCTGAAATTTCTAAAATAGAATGTAAAGATTCTTTTAAGGCTTGTAAAAAACTTTCTTTTCCAATACCTGCTAATTTTGTTTTTTGTTCCACAGAAGATAAAAGCTCTTTTAAAACCTTATAATGCACATCGGATTTTAAAAGGGATTTTTTAAGTTCATCTAATGCCCTTTTTAACGCTTTTTCATCATCTTGAAAGCGTATTTTACTAATCACACTTTGAAAACTTTCTGTAATACTACCAAACAAAATTTATTCCTTACATTTTTTCTTAAAAATTATACTTTTACTAATGAAATTTGCAATTTTAAAATATTAGAGCTTTAATCGTTATAAAAACAATTATTTTCTTTGTATTTTAACATAAATTTTAGATTATTATCGGATAATTTTTATTGACAAAGAAAAATAATTATAGTAGCATTCAAGTTTATAATCAATAATTTTGGCTTAAATTTTTAAGGCAGAAAGGAGAAATTTATGCATTTTAAAGAAATCTTAAAAGAAAATAATTTAAAAGTTACACCCCAAAGAATGGCAATTTTAAAAGAAATTGAAAGAAATGGGCATATTAGCATTGAAGAAATCTATGAAAACATTAAAGAAAACCACCCCTCTATGTCTTTGGCAACTATTTATAAGAATCTAACCTCCATGCAAGAAGCCAAAATCATAGACGAGGTAAAGCTACCCAACCAAAAACAACGCTATGAACTCATAAAACAACCCCATATCCATTTAGTATGTGAGCGTTGTGGAGATATTAAAGATATACATTTAGATAGAGCTATCAAGGATTTAAAAGAAAGTTGCGAAAAAGAAACAAATTATAAGATAGAAGACAGCTCCATTGCACTTCTTGGTATCTGCCCTAACTGCAAAGCCTAACTAGGCTTTAGCTTCTTAGTTACGCTTTAATTGATTTACGGTTTGCAGCATTGAATCTGCTGTTTGAATAGACTTTGAATTAGCTTCATAGGCTCTTTGTCCCACGATTAAGTCTGTCATCTCTTCTACAAGCTTCACATTGCTTGTTTCAATAAAACCTTGTCTTAATTGTCCAAAGCCATTCAATCCTGGAGTTCCTATAATTGGATCTCCTGAAGCATTTGTGTTTAGATAAAGGTTATCTCCAAGTGCATGCAAACCACCCGGATTTATAAAATTTACAATTTCAATTTGCCCTAGCTCTGTCGTATCATTTCCTTGCACCACAGTAACTGTACCATCTGTTCCCACATTAAATTCTGTAAAATCGTCTGGAACGGTAATGTTTGGCACCAAAAGATAGCCTTGTGAATTTACCACATTCCCCTCATCATCGCGTTTAAAAGAACCATCACGCGTATAAGCGATTGTCCCATCTGGCATTTCTATTTGAAAAAATCCATTTCCAGTAATTGCAATATCAAAGTTATTTTCTGTTTCTTTAAAGTTTCCTTGTCCAAAAAGCTTTTGCACCGAAGTTGGACGCACACCAAGCCCCACTTCGATTCCTGTTGGCGATAAAGTAGTCTCACTTGTGCTAGAACCTGCATACTGCAAAACCTGATGGAATAAATCTGCAAATTCTGCCCTCTCTTTTCTATATCCAAAAGTATTTACATTTGAAATATTGTTTGAAGTAACATCAATTTGTAATTGCTGTCCTAACATTCCTGTTGTTGCTGTATAAAGTGCTCTCATCATAGTTCAATCCTTTGTTATGCTTTTGCTGCTAATTTTGTAATTGCATCTGTATTTAGCTCATCCATATGGGTTTTAAGAACCTTAGAATAAGCCTCCACTAGCCTATTTGTTTCAATCAATCCACTCATTTCGTAAACAACATTAATATTGCTTTTTTCTAAAAATCCTTGCCTTACAGAGCCACTTTGCTCTAGCATTTCTCGCTCATTTAAGCGCTCTTTTGGATAAGTGTATAAATTATTTCCTATCTTTTTTAAATATTTTGGATTTTCAAAAGAAACTACTGCTAAGTTAGAAGTCAAAATCGTTTCATTCATTTCTTCATTGTTTAAAGAGCGGTTGTAGATATTTCCATTTGTATCCACTTCTACTTGGAATCCATCTACAAATTCAATATATTGAGGCGCATCTGCATATTCTCGTGGCAAAACTGGAAATCCCTCTTTTGTAACAAGTCTTCCTTCTTCATTTAAAATAAATGAGCCATCACGCGTATAAGCTATGCCATCTGGAGTTTCCACCATAAAAAACGCATTTTCTCTTGAAAGTGCAAAATCAAAAGTATTGTCTGTTTGCATCATTCCGCCTACGCTTCTATCAGTATACTCCTCTACAATCTGTGGAACGCGGTTTAAGGAACGGTTATAAAACTTTGCTGCTTCTTTAGTCTGATCATCAATTGGAAGAAAATCTTTTTTTTGCTCATAAAGACGCAAAAAATCGCCAATCACAACTTCATCACGTTTAAAGCCTGTTGTGTTTGCGTTTGCAATATTGTTTGAAATCACATCTAAGCGGTTAATCTGTGTTGCCATACCGCCTACTGCACTAAAATATCCACCTTGCATTTTTTGCCTTTTAGTTAATTTCTAAAGACAAAAAAGCAAAAGGTGTTCCAACTATTTATATTCTAAGAAAGACGCATAGAAGCAAAAGAATCTTTTGCAAAAATTGCATTTGGAGCGATTTTGCAAACTTTAATCCCACATTCATTAAAGACTTTTGCAGTATTTTTACAAGCCATTTTTACAAGCACAACCTCACAATCTTTAATAATCTCTCCTAAAACATCATGCTCTTTTTTATGAGCAATCTGCTCTTCTTCACTCATATCTTCATCTTTATGAGAGCAACCCTTATTTGCATGAATATTTGCTC
The DNA here is from genome assembly GCF_003670295.1 of Helicobacter burdigaliensis. Taxonomy (GTDB): domain Bacteria; phylum Campylobacterota; class Campylobacteria; order Campylobacterales; family Helicobacteraceae; genus Helicobacter_D; species Helicobacter_D burdigaliensis. The sequence goes on along the minus strand of NZ_QXJG01000007.1, from coordinate 8,893 downwards.
TTGGATTCTCTCTAAGCTCTAAAAAATCAATCTTTTTAAACATACCCTCACCCTTTTGTGTAAAAACCGCAAAATAAGGTGTGTGTCCTGTATTTTCAAAGATTTTTAGATTCTCATCATAAACTGGAACTGCTATTTTCATTCTTTTTCCTCATTAAAAAATTCAAATAAATCGGTTTGCTTTTCATTATGTATGTAGTGTTCTTCTAAAATTTTAGAATCCACACCTAAAATAATAGCAAAATTATATTTTTCAGAGGCTAATTTATTAAATAATTCTTCTTTATTATAGAAAAAACGCATATCCACATAAGGTTTAAAGATTTCTTTGTATGGATTAGGGACGAAAAAAAGTAGTCTAGCCCATTTTGCATAAAGATTAAAATAAGCCAAAAATTGCTCATAAAGCTTCAAGTCTTCTGTGGCGATTAAAACTTGATTTGTGCTTCCAAATGCAGCCAAAAAGCCTTTATTATCCACATATAGAGGTTTAAAATTAGAAAGCATTGCAATATTTTCTAGCTTCACCTCCAAAGAATAGCTTTCTGCTAAACTCAAAACTTTAGCAAAACTTTGAATAAAAAGCTTTGGAATGGGGATTGTGTATTCTAAACTTTGTGTATGCCCATAAAGAATCTTCATGCTAAAAAGAGAGTAAGAAATAAGCTTAAAAGAATATTCCTCCTCACTTAATTTAATTTTATCTAAAATATGCACTTCTTTAACCACCTCATAAAGGCGTTCATTTGTGTTTTTATAAAAAATATGGCTCGATTCGCCCTTAATCACCTTTTGGATAAGTTGCACTAAAGATCCATTCACACAAGCATAATTCTTTTTATTCACCAAAATAGAATCTAATATTTCGTATTCATCAAGTTTTAATGCAAAAAACAAAATATTATTAATCATTATATAATGGCGCAAAATTCGCAAAAGAGAAAATTCTATATCCTCTACGCTAATCCAAGCTACCTCTTCATCTTTCATAGCAAAATTTCCGCTAAACAAGATTCCAAATGCACCTTTTTGGATTGCCTCTTGAATCTCTTTTTCATCATATGCTATAAAAAGCATTCCTTCTCTTACCTCCAAAAGATTATCGCAAATATTTGTAAAATAAGAAATGCTTGGCTGATTTAATAGCGTCCCATACGCAATTTCAACAATCTCATTTACACCCATTTCTATTGTTTTCTTCTTCACCAAATCTCCCTTATTTAGCTAATTTTAGAACCCACTTTTTTAAATTTTTGCGGAACTATCAAAGACAATCCCTCCTCATCTTTAGAAGCCAAAATCATTCCCTCGCTTAGCTCACCCATAAGCTTAGCGGGTTTTAGATTAGCCAAAACACATACTTGCTTGCCTATCAACTCTTCTTTTTTATAATAGGCTTTAATCCCTGCTAAAATCTGTCTAGGACGCTCTTCTCCTAAATTAACTTTTAGCTTTAAAAGTTTATCACTTTTTGCAATTTCTTCTACTTCTTTGATTTCTCCAACTTTAATCTGTGCTTTGAAAAAATCCTCAACACCAATAGGATTTTCAATCTCTAATGGAGGTAATTTCGCCTCTTGTTTTTTTGGTTTTTCTTCTTTTTTTATCTCTTCTTCTGGCATTTCAAATTTTGGAAAAAGCACATCTTTTGGCTTCAAATGCACATTTGTCAAAAGAGTGTCTTTATAGATTAATTCTAAATAATTCTTAGAATCTGCTTCTTTTTCAAATACATCTAAAATCTCTTTTGCAGCTTTTGGCATAAAAGGACTTAGCATAATAGCACTCTTGCATAGCACATTAGATACAAATAATAAAAGTGCCTTTACCTCATCTTCTTTGTTTTCCTTAATAAGCTTCCAAGGCTCTTTTTTGGCAATCATCGTATTTGCTAGAGCAAAGATTTTCCACAACTCTTCTAAAAATTTATGAATTTGTAAAGTATCTAAAAGCCCTTCTAAGCTTTTAAGAATCATTTGAACTTTTTTTAGCTCTTCTTTAAATTCTCTTTTTAAAATCTCCTCGCTAAGCTCTAAATGAAAATTAAAATATTTTTCTCCCATTCCTAAAAGCCTATTTAAAAGATTCCCAAGATCATTAGATAAATCTGCATTAATCCGCTCTATTAAAGCTTTTTGTGAAAAATCGCCATCTTGCCCAAAAGGAACTTCACGCAAAATAAAATATCTAAAAGCATCTTCCCCATAAGTTTCTACAACTTCTTTTGGATCGATTACATTTCCGATGCTTTTGCTCATCTTTTGCCCCTCTTTTGTCCACCATCCATGCACTCCAATATGCTTTGGTAAAGGTTCTCCAAGACTCATTAAAAACGCAGGCCAATACACCGCATGGAATCTTAAAATATCCTTACCTACAATATGATAGCTTGCAGGCCAAAAATCTTTATAAGCACTTTTTTCATTATTTCCATAACCTGTGGCACTTAGATAGTTCATCAAAGCATCTAGCCACACATACATCACATGCTTTGCATTTGTGCTATCTTTCTCTATTAATTTTTGTGGTAGTTTCACTCCCCAATCAAAGCTTGTTCTAGTGATAGAAAGATCGTTTAATCCCGCTTTTACAAAATTAATCACTTCATTTCTTTTATTTTTTGGCAAAATGCAGTCTGGATTCTCTTCATACCATTTTAAAAGCTTCTCTTCATAGGCACTAAGCTTAAAAAAATAGCTCTCCTCTTTTAAAAGTGTAGTTTCTTTTTTACAATCTGGGCAACATTTATCATTTACAAGTTGCGTTTGTGTGAAAAATGCCTCACAAGAAATACAATAATTCCCCTCATATTCACTTTTATAAATATCCCCTTTTTCATACATTTTCAAAAAAGCTTCTTGAACAGATTTTATATGAAAATCATCTGTTGTGCGGATAAAAATATCATAACTTATCCCAAGACTATCCCACAAATCTTTAAAGCGTTTTGAAATCTCATCTACATAGGTTTTAGGCTCTTTTTGGTGCTTGTGTGCTGATTGTTCTATCTTTTGCCCATGCTCATCACTTCCGGTTAAAAAATAAACCTCTTCTCCTTTTAAGCGATGGTATCTTGCAAGAGAATCTACGATAATTGTCGTATAAGCATGCCCAATATGTGGCACATCATTCACATAATAAATAGGTGTTGTAATATAAAACTTAGAATTCAAAACTCCCTCCATTTCCTTTATTCATACTCAAATACACATCTTCTACATAGCTAAGTCGCAAAGGGCATTCTAGCATTTCTTTGCACTGCATACAACTAGAATATTGATGTTTTATTTGACATTCTTGCAATTCTTGCGTCTTTAAAGCTAAATGAGTATTGATAGCTTCCACACATTCACTTTGCAAATCACACTTTCCATACTTTTTGCAAAAGCCACAACTGCTCACATCATACTTTCTTTGACACTCTTTAAGCTCTTTTAAAATCTGTGTTAAATCAATGGTTTCTGACATATTCTATCTCTTCTTTACTACCAAAAAAACAAGGCGTTGTATCATGCAAATGCTCCACTTCTAATTCCAAAAGCCTTTTTTTGCCATCAATTGCCTCTCCACCTGCTCTCTCATAAATAAATGCAAAAGGAAAAACCTCAAACAACTTTCTTAGCTTACCTTTTTTAGCATCTTGCGTGCTAGGATAAGAGAAAAGTCCCCCACCTTTTACTAAAATATGATGTAAATCAGGCACCATTCCTCCGCTATAACGCAAACGATAGCCTTTATCAAAAAGGCTTTGAATAAGCTTTCTATGAGATTCGCTCCAATTTGCTTGTGTGCCACCTGTGGCGTTTAATTTGCCTTTTTCTTTTAGCATTAAAGTTTTTTGCAAAGCAAACTCTTTGCCATTAAACACATAATAATCCACACCCCCTTTTAAAACACTTGCAAAACCTAGTCCAATCACCATACCATACACCACATAAGCAGCACCCACTAGATTTTGTGGTAAAAAATCCCCTTTATAGATTCCAAAAATACTTCCCACACTTAAATTTGCTCCCATTAATGAAGAACCATCTAGCGGATCATAAGCAATGCTATAAATCCCTTCTTTATGAAGTTCTATTGCATTTTCTTGCTCTTCTGAACAAATTTGCTTCACACATTTTACTTCTTTAAAAATCTCTTGCAAAATTAAATCTGCGCTAATATCTGCTTCTAATTGCAAATCCCCTGTTTGATTCTTGCTTGTCGCATACTCTCCCATACTTGCTTTTAAAACCTCATAAATAGGCAGGGTAGCTCGCTTAAAAGCGGATAATATTTCTTCTAGTTCTTGTTCTATCATTATCTTAGAAAACTCCATTGATTAAATTTTATTATTTAATTAATTCTTCTTAATACTTAAATACTTTTGCATTATAGCTTAAAAAAATTTTTTTATGGCTTATTAACGCTATTTTTTATCGCTTTTTTGATAAAATAAATCATATTTTTAATTTTTAAAAAGGATTTATATGTTAGTAGCACCCAGTATTCTTTCTGCAAACTTTGGAAAATTACAAGAAGAGATCACACAAATTTGCCAAGCAGGATGTGATTTAATCCATATTGATGTTATGGATGGACATTTTGTCCCAAATCTCACCTTTGGAACTCCTATATTAAAATCCATAGAAAAATACGCTACTAAACCCTTTGATATACATTTAATGGTGGAAAATAACTCTTTTTTTGTGGATTTATTTGCACCTTTTAAGCCTAAATACATTTCTTTTCACATAGAAGAAGAAAAGCACGCCAATCGCCTTGTGCAAAAAATCCGCTCTTATGGCATCTCCCCTGCTATTGCTATTAATCCTCATAGTGATTTAAATGCACTCAATTACCTTTTAGAATACATTGATATGGTGCTTATTATGAGTGTAAATCCGGGCTTTGGGGGGCAGAAGTTTATCCCAAACACTCTAGAAAAAATCAAATCTTTAAAACAAATGTGTCAAAAACTAAATCCAAATTGCTTAATAGAAGTAGATGGTGGAGTTTGTAAAGACAATATCTCCACCCTTAAAGAATGTGGCGTGGATATTGCAGTAGCAGGGAGCTATATTTTTAGCGGAGATTATAAAGAAAGAATAGATTCTTTAAAAAATTGCTAAAAATTATAAAATTTTATAAACTTCATAAAAAATTCACAATTTTGTATTAAAATTCTAGCTTCAATTTTCACACATAAGGAGTCTAAAATGACAAAAACATTTCGTAACATCCACATTTACCTTAGCTTGTTTTTCCTGCCTGTTGCACTTATTTATGCAATTACAGGAATTTTCTATATTAGCGGATTTGATCAAGATAGTGGAGCAAAGCTAAACACCTACACCCACAAAGTCCAAGCCACTGCAAATATTAATGAAGCAGATATTTTAACAAACTATCTAAAAGAAAATAATATAGCGCTCCCAAAAGCTACCGAACCCAAAATGGATAAAAAAAGTGGTGCATTAACCATAGGAAGTGTGCATTATGCGGCAAGCATCAAAAAAGTAGAAGAAACTAACAATACCATCACTTATAGCATTACCACAAAAGAACGCTCAATTTTAGGGGATTTAATTATGCTTCATAAATCAAAAGGTGCATGGTATTTTAACATTCTTGCAATCGGTTTTGGAATCACTTTAATCTTGCTTTATGCAAGTGGGCTTATGATTACACTTTTTGCCAACAAGAAAAAAAGAGGGATTCAATATGCCACTATTTTAGCAGGCTTGATTGCAACGATAGTTTTAGGCTGTATGAGCGTGCTATAATCTTAATAAAATCTTCGTATTTTATCCATCATTTCTCCATTAATTTCCTTTATAATTTACCAAATTTTATAAAGGAAATCAAAATGACAAAAACATTTCGTAATATCCACATTTACCTTAGCTTAGCTTATTTTTCTTGCCTTTAGCATTTATGTATGCAATTACTGGAATTCTTTACATTAGCGGTTTTGATAGAAATAGTGGAGCAACTCTCCAAACTTTTAGTATCCACCAAAATATTCAAAAAGGTAAAGAGATTGATTTTTTAAAAGATTTTTTATCTACTAACATAATAAATTTCAACCACACAAAAGAATTCAAGCTAAAATCTGATGCAGACGAGAAAGATTTCTATTCCATAGGCACAATCGCAAAACTAGCTACTTTGTAAAAAATATCTAACAATCTTTATACAATCACAATCATAAATCGCTCCATTATAGGAAGCATTATACTCTTACATGAAGCACAAGGAAAATGGCATTTTAATACTCTTGCAATCGGTTTTGGAATCACTTTAATCTTGCTTTATGCAAGTGGGCTTATGATTACACTTTTTGCTAGTAAGAAAAAAAAAGAGGGATTCAATATGCCACTATTTTAGCAGGTTTTATTATCATAATGCTTTGTGGATATATTAGCATTTATCATTGATGCTTAGCAATAAATGCTAAGCCGATTTCTCTCTCTTCTTCATAAACAACCTTCCCTTCTTTTGCTAAAGCCTTCACATAATCTTCTATAAGATTCTTATTTGCCTCGCCCCCATGCACCCTAATGGCAAATTCCGCATCTAAAATTGCCTTTTGTATATCTTTTGTATGCCTAAAATTAGACTGCTTATAGACAAAGGGAGGAGTTTTTACTCCTAATTCTTCTAGCCAAGAAAGCACATTAGGAAGCCCCACGGGCAATTCTAAATTTAACCCATGCTCTTTTAAGATTCCTTCTAAAAAGCTTGATTTTCTAACTCTCCCCCAACCCACATAGCATAAACCAAAACTATAACTTTCTAATGCTTTTAGAAAATTTTTCTTGTTATTAAGTGCGGGTGTCATGGAAGCAAAGGCAATATCAAAAGGTTTTTCTATCACAAAATCTTCCCAAGTGCTAATTTTAGTTTTTATATTAAAAAAGTCCATTTTTTTAGCATCTTCTTGTAAAGCTTCTATCATGGCAGAAGAAATATCAAGCCCCAAAATCTCTTTGGCTTCTTTAGCAAGCTCTAAAGAAAATCTTCCATTCCCACAACCAATATCAAGGATTGTTTTATCCTTAAAATCCACCCCACAATCCCTAAAAAATTGCAAAATCTCTAAATTATCTTTTTGCCCCTCTTTATAGCGAGGAAAATTCTTTGCTTTTAGATTCCATGCTTGTTTTATCTCTTCCATACAAACCCCTTTAAGCTTTAAAATTCATCTTTAATATCAAAAAATCCTTCATCTTTTTTGCTAATTTTCCTTAATGGCATAAAATAACTTGCAAACACCCTATAAGCTACCATCACTACACATAAAAACCCTATAAAACTAGAAGTAGCAAAGTTTGCCCCAAACACAAATTCAAGCAAAATCTTCACCACAATAATCCCAATAACCATCGCCGCATTCATGGGTAACAATCCATCAAAAAATGAAGTTTTATACTTAGATTTATAGCGTGTTTTGCAATTTTTACACTCAATAATCCCACCCTCTACAAAGGATTGAAATACTGAGAGAGTTTCACTTTTATCTATCTCTTGCCCACACACTTCACATTTTTCGCTAAATGCCATTTAAACTCCTTAAAGACTTCAATTTTATAAAAATTTTATTTATTCTTTATTTTTTAGGGCTTCTTGTATTTTTTTATCAGTTTTGTATTGACCTAGTGCATAAACAGCCCAAATTACTGCGGGCAACCATCCTATTAAAGTAACTTGAAGTATCAAGCAAATAATCCCAGCTATGGGACGCCCTATAGTAAAAAATACAGCAAAAGGCAGTAAAATCGCAAGTAAAAGTCTCATTTTCTTCCTCGTATATGTTCTAAATATAATTAGAGATATATTATACCAACAATTCGTAGCATTAATAAAAACTTCGTATAAAATTACATATCTACTTATTTATCCAAAAATAACAAATCAAGTATACTCTTTAGACTACTCCACACAAATGCTTCGCATTTACTCACAGCGACACCCCTCTACCCATCATTGAAATATTCAGCCTTTAGAGACATTGTCAAAGTTTTTTCAAACTTTTGCTATAATTTAGGCTTTTATTCAATCTTATTTGACTCATCTCTTATACATTAGTAGTCTCTATCTTTTCACTTTTCACACAAACTCTCTAAAGCTACTTTATCATTCAAGAGACACAAAGAAGTATCCAAACCAAATAATCATCAATAAAGGATAAGACAAAAAACAAATCAAGCAAAAAACTAAACAATCAATTCTAATATACAAGCACTTAAAAACGCTCAACAAGAATACAATTAAATACTCTAAAAACAAGAACAATAAAATCTTATTAATCACTCCATTAACAAACCTTTTAAACCTCTTAATACAAATACCCCCCTAATAAAACCTATAAACCTTATAAAAAATAAACCCAAATAAAATACAAAAACACATTCACAAAGAATTAACTCAAACAAACCTCTTAACACTACACTTTTAAATCATTTTCTATCACTTTAATTTTTTACATTATTTATAATACCAAGCTTACAAAAAAAACAAACCATACAATCGAATAATAACCACTAAATTACAAGCAAAATATGAATTATAAAAATAAGCAATGATTGTTAATATTGATAATAGTATTTTTATAAAATCCATTTAACAACACAATCATTTTAAATAAAGCAAACACACATTCTATAAATCCCCCGATTAACCCACAAACACTCTACACACCCATCCATTCCCATAAAAAAGACAAATACCCTATAATACAGATAAATTGTTTTATTATAGACTAATTTACTTAATATTTTTGACTACAAAATATTTATCTTTTAAATTAATCATTACTTTTTAAGCATTATCCCAATTATAACGAGCACAACAAATAAACAATAACACTAAACCCACAAACACTAAATATAAAAATACAATAATAAGA
>NZ_QXJG01000062.1 GCF_003670295.1 Helicobacter burdigaliensis | reverse complement strand
TGGTTGTTTTATTGTCTTTTTTATCTTTGTAAATTAAAGTTTTATTATAGTATTGTTATTATTGCTTTATTGTGTTTGTAGCTTTTTAATGGGTGATTGTATTTTTTTATTTTTATTCTTGTGGTATATCTTTTTATAAAGAGTGTTTTATAGTGTTTGTTGATTGTAATATTGTTTATATAATTCATCATTATGTAGTTGAATGTTTGTTGGGTTGGGGGATAAGAAATATTAGGCTCTAATATCGCATTTAACCAAGCTTTACACAGCTTTTAAACACTTATTTGGGATAAACAGATATTTTGGGATATTTGGGATTTTTTGCACTTGTTTGCAGAAATTTAAAATGGCACTTTTTATATGTGTTTAATATCGCATTTATGGGATTTTTGCTAAAAATATTTAGAGATAGTTACATCTACTTTTTAAAATAGCCCTCACAATATTATATGCAATCTTACAAAAATAAAAGATAATATTAAAAAGAATTTAAAAGAGATTCTAATTAGAATCTCTTT
>NZ_QXJG01000061.1 GCF_003670295.1 Helicobacter burdigaliensis | reverse complement strand
AGCATTAGCATAGTAGCTTCTATACTCTTATCTAATCAATTAGTATTAGCTAATCCTAATACTAATATCCCTAAAGGTTCTTTACCAAATGGAGGAAAATTTACAAATGGAAGTAGTGGAAGTATTACAGAGATAGCAGGTGGTAATAAGGGTTGTCAAGGTTATAGTGGTTGTATGAATATTAGTGGTAATAATAAAAACAATGTTATAGCTTGGGGTGGAGGATTTAATATAGGCAATGGTTATAAAGTAAATTTTGAAGAAGGAAAGAATGGAGGAAATAATTATTTAAATTTAGACTATTCAAAGAATCCTTCTAAGATTGCAGGATTATTAGAAGGAAATAATAACAATATCTTTATTGTTAATCCTAGTGGAGTAATAGTAACAGAAACTGGAAGTATTAATGCAAATAGATTTGTAGCTTCTACTACTCCTATTGATGAAACAACTCTTAATAATTTTAAAAATGCAAATCAACAAGGTAAATTAGCTTCTTTCTCTCCTGTCTTTAAACC
>NZ_QXJG01000060.1 GCF_003670295.1 Helicobacter burdigaliensis | reverse complement strand
ATAAAATTTCAAATTGCAAGAAAAGGTTTCAAAGTGAAAGGAAAATAAAAACAAAAGAAGAATATTTGTGTTAGAAATCAAAGTGAAAAAAGTGGCGCTTTGATTTTAAGCATAAAACGACTTTGATTTGAAAAGCTGTGTTATATTATCTTTTTGTAAAAAGCTCTAAAAATATTTAAGAATTATATGTAACTATCCTATAAAACTTAAAGCTATAGATAGTTACATATATTTTTAGAATAAAAAGTGGTTAAAATACGATTTATAGGCATTTAAAGAAGATAGTTACATCAAAACATTTTATAAGATTATTTTAAGCAAAAATGTAACTATCTCCAAAGAGCTTTTATTATTTTGGGATAGGAGATATTAGGCTCTAATATCGCATTTAACCAAGCTTTATACAGCTTTTAAACACTTATTTGGGATAAAACGGACATTTTGGGATATTTGGGATTTTTTGCACTTGTTTGCAGAAATTTAAAATGGCACTTTTTATATGCGTTTAATATCGCATTTATAGGATTTTCACTAAAAATATCTTGA
>NZ_QXJG01000006.1 GCF_003670295.1 Helicobacter burdigaliensis | reverse complement strand
TTTATAGGGAGGAATAAAAAGATAAGAAAGAGAATGGGAGAGAAATTTATAGGGGAAAGATTTAGAGGTTGGAGGGAAAGGGGGGATTGGAGAGTTAGGATAAACAAAAGCAAGGAGAGAAAAGCAAAAAGATAAAACACACTCTAGATATTATTTTTTAGTATATACAATATAAAAACTTGTAAGTTAGCAAAATATCTCAGGCTGAATAGTCCGGAGTGCTTGCTTATTAGTTTTCTTAACCTAAAAACAAAATAATACTAATTATACTAAAAACATTTCAAGATAGTATTATACTAATATAAAATTCTTTGCAATATATCACGATGCTCTAGCAAGTTTAATCTATACTTAAATAATAAATAAATTAAATTTTAACCAAAAAAAAACTAAACAATAAAGCTCTCATTTTCACAAATAAAAAGTATATTACTTAAATATTTTTCAATAAGATTGTTGCATAAGTATAAGATTGGAAATAAAAATTATTTCGTTTATATCGTAAGAAATAGGAAGTTCTACAATCAATATAGACAAGAATCCATTAATATTTTAGCCATAATTTCGCAGTTTTTTCTACTTTTTCTACACTATCACTTGCAAAAAAACTTATTTTTGTTTGTTGTTTTGCATTTTCCAAAATATAAAACTTCTCTAAATACTCCACAATCGCTTCTCCTGAATGTATTAAAAGAGGTTCATTATTAAAATAGTTTGAAATAGCTTCTTTAATAAGTGGAAAATGGGTGCAACCTAAAATAATCGCCTCTGGCTTTTGTAAATCCTTAAAATAATAATCCATACATTCTCCTAAAAGCTTTCCGCTAAATACCCCCTCTTCCACAAGTGGCACAAAAAGGCTTGTTGCTTTTGCTTCTAGATTTTTATACCCCTTGTAATTTAGCAATTCTTGATAAAGATTGCTTGTAATTGTAGCTTTTGTGCCTAAAATTAAAATTTTGGCTTGTGGATTTGAGATCTTATTTTGTAAAGCTAAAACCCCCGGCTCTATCACACCCACAACTGGATAATTTGCATTTTTTTGCATGGCTTCTAGTCCATAAGCACTCACAGTGTTGCAAGCCACAACTAGCAAATCTAAATCAAATTTTTTAAAAAATCCAAGCGCCTCTAACGAACAATTAGCAATAACTTCTCTGCTCCTTGTGCCATAAGGAACTCTTGCTGTATCTCCATAATAAATAATTTCTTGAAATTTTTTAGTTTCTAGTAGATTTTTTAAAACGCTAAGCCCCCCTACTCCGCTATCAAAGACACCAATCCTCTTTGGAGTCATCTTAATCCTTTGCACTATCATTCATCATATTTAAAAACTCTTCATTATCCTTTGATTTTTGCATTTGAGAATAAAGGAAAGTTAAAGCTTCTATTTCGTTATTCATTTGATGAATTGCATTACGCAATACCCAAACTTTTTGCAATCTATCATTGCCAAGTAATAATTCTTCTTTTCTTGTTCCACTTTTTAGAATATCCATAGCAGGATAGATTCTACGCTCTGCGATATTTCTTGCTAACACAATCTCACTATTACCCGTCCCTTTAAACTCTTCAAAAATTACTTCATCCATTCTTGAGCCTGTTTCAATAAGAGCTGTGGCAATAATAGTAAGCGAACCACCTTTTTCTATATTTCTTGCAGCTCCAAAGAATCGCTTTGGTTTATGCAACGCATTTGCATCTACACCACCACTTAACACTTTACCACTACTTGGAGTTGCGGTATTGTAAGCTCTTGCAAGACGCGTAATAGAATCTAATAAAATCACAACATCTTTTCCCATCTCAACCATTCTCTTTGCTTTTTCTACTACGAGTTCTGCTACACGCGTATGGTTGATTGCAGGCATATCAAATGTAGAGCTATAAACCTCACCTTTAACACTTCTTTCCATATCTGTAACTTCTTCTGGACGCTCATCAATAAGCAAAACGATTAAATCAATTTCTGGATGATTATGCGTAATCCCATAAGCAAGCTCTTTCATAAGCTCTGTTTTACCCGTCCTTGGAGGAGCTACGATAAGCGCTCTCTGCCCTTTTCCAATAGGAGAAAACAAATCTAGCATTCTTCCTGTGATTTTAAAGCTATTATATTCAAGCTTAATTTGCTCCGTTGGGAATAATGGAGTTAAATTGTCAAAAAGAGGTCTATTCTTCATCTCTTCTGGAGATTGATAATTAATCGCTTCCACTTTCAAAAGTGCATAATAACGCTCTTGATCTTTAGGAGAACGCACTTGTCCTGTAACAATATCCCCATTTCTTAATGCAAAGCGACGGATTTGCGTATTACTTACATAAGCATCATTTTGTGTTCCCGAAAAATTCTCATCAATCGCACGCAAAAATCCATAACCCTCTTGTGTAATCTCTAAAATCCCTGTAAAAAGTATAAAGCCACCCTTACTTACTTGTGTTTTTAAAATTTCAAAAATCAGCTCTTGGCGCAAAAATTCCTGTGGATTTTCAATCCCTAAAGATTTAGCAATATCTGCAAGCTTATTAATTGGTAAAGATCGCAACTCTTCAATGGTATGCCCCTCTACGGGTGTATGCGTTCTTGTTTTACTATAGTCTTTTTTATACTCTTTATTTTCGCCCATCTTATCCCTTTGGTGATTTCTGCAAAGCCTAAGAAGATTATATTTAAGTAAAATGAATTTGTAAAACTTGTGGCACTTTTGCTCTCGCAAAAGCTTCCTAGCAGTTTCTTAAAATTTTGCAGTTTGAAAAAGTAATGGTGTAATTTTATTCTAAAATATTTCCCTTGTCAAGTTTTATTCCCAAAAAAGCTTCTTAAAACCCCTTAAGGCCCCCAAAAAGTAGCCTTAAATTTAATTATCTGAAACTACAAATAATAAAATACTGATCCAATAATTAATATCAAAGTATCCAAATAAAAAATCGCAAAACTAGACAATATCGCAGCAATCGCCATAATGATCTTTAAAGGCAATGTAGCATTTTGCGTATAAAGCTCTCCATTTTCTACAAGAGGTTCTTTTAAAAACATATATACAATTAATTTTAAATAATAATATGCCGCAATAGCACTATTTATAGCCATTATACAAGCTAGGAAAATATAACCATTAGAAATAGCAACACGCATAATCTCTAGCTTCCCAAAAAATACCGAAAAAGGCGGAATCCCCGCTAAAGAAAGCATAAAAATCCCCATAATCACAGCAATAATAGGCGAAGTTTTAATGAGTCCTGAAAATTTTTCATAAGGGTGGTCGTAGCGTTTATCCCACATCTGCTCTTTTGTGCGTGATACCCATAGCATAGAAAATGCACCAAGATTTGCAAACAAAAACAAAAACCAATACATAAAAAGAGCCATATAAGCTCCCTCACCTATTAAAATAGCACTAAAAACAAAACCCGCATGAGAAATAGAGCTATATGCAAGCATTCTTTTTACATCGCTTTGCACTAAGGCTACTAAATTTGGATAAGTGATTGTAATAACTACAAGTGCATAAAAAAGATATTGCACACCCTCATTTGGCAAAAAGAGACTTAAGATTCTAAGCGCCACCACAAAACCAGCAATTTTAGGCACGATAGACATAAATCCTGCTAAAAAGGCATTAGAACCCTCATATACATCGGGCGTCCAAGTATGAAAAGGCACTAACGATAGCTTAAACCCTAAAGAAGTTATAAAAAATGCCATAGAGGCAAAAAGTAAAATTTGATTTTTTCCACTCTCTTGTAGCTCTAAAACTTCCCAAATTGCACCAATTTCTAAATGCCCAGTTGCCAGATAAAGTAACATCGCACCAAATGCAAAAGCAGCCGCGCTTAAAGCTCCCATTACAAAATACTTAATAGAAGATTCAAAAGAAGTCCTGCGATTATGCATTGCAATTAGCGTATAGAGTGCCAAAGAAGCTGTTTCTAAACCTAAGAAAATCACAATTAAATGTGTGCTTGAAACCATAAAGGCAAATCCAGCACACATAAATAAAAAGAGAGCATAAAATTCATAATAAGAAAAATCATGGAATTTTTTAGAAGTAAGCGTAAGAGGCAAAAACAATAAAGCAGCAAGCAAAATAATCACCAATCCTAAAAATGCAAAAGAATCAATCACTATCATTCCATAAAATGCACTAACGCCACTCACCCCATCTACAAACATCAAAGAACCCAAAGACAATCCTAAAAATATCAAAGAAAGCACCACATAAAGCTGTTTGTTTGTGTTTTTTAGGCACATTCCCACTATGAGTTCTATTAGTGCACCCACAAGCAAAATAAGCATAGGCACTATACTTACAAAATTTAATTCTGCTAATGAAAAAGTTGGTGTTGCTAACATTAATTTGCCCCCCACATTTCTTCAAGATTATTTTTGGTTTTTTCTATAAATTCTTTTGTGGATTCTTCACTAATGCGTGAATCTACAAGCATAATCACTTCTTTTACACCTTTATCTATGGGAGTTAATATAGGTTTTGGATACACTCCAAGCCATGCTACAATCACCACTAAAGGCACAAGCACACTCCACTCTCGCGAACTTAAATCTTTTAAGGTCAAATTTGCTTCATTACTAACTTTACCAAAAAACATTTTACGATAAAGGTTTAACATATAAATCGCACCTACGATAATGCTTAATCCTGCGAGTAAAGTCATACTCTTAGAAACTGCAAAAAAACCAAGCAAAGATAAAAACTCCCCAACAAATCCCATTGTTAAAGGAAGTCCAATAGAAGCCATCATCATAAAGCCAAAAATAGCCGCATAGTTTGGCATAACTTTAGCAATCCCACCAAATTCACTAAGCAACTTAGTATGACGACGCTCATAAATCATACCCACCATCATAAACAAAGCCCCACTAATAATTCCATGGCTTAGCATAAAAAATACAGCCCCACTCATACCCTCGCTAACAAAAGAAAAAAGCCCTATCATAATCACACCCATATGTGAAATAGAGCTATATGCAATCACTTGTTTAATATCTTCTTGTCCAAAAGCCACAATCGCCCCATAAATAATCATAATTAAAGACAAAATAGCAATAGGATACACAAATGCCACAGAAGCATCTGGAAAAAGCGGAATGGAGAATCTTAAAAATCCATAAGTCCCCATTTTAAGCAACACTGCAGCTAGGATAATAGAACCAATTGTCGGAGCTTGTCCATGTGCATAAGGCAACCAAGTATGGAATGGAAAAAGTGGAACTTTCACTGCTAATCCACAGAAAAACGCCATAAAAAGCCACATTTGAATATTTTTTGGCATTGCTTCTATACTATACCAATCTAAAAGCGAGAAACTCCAAACACCTGTTGTTTCTGCATAAAAATACGCACAATACAAAATTCCAACAAGCATAATAATAGAACCTAAAAATGTATATAAGAAAAATTTAACCGCCGCATAGATTCTACTTCCACTACCCCATGCACCGATGATATAGAGCATAGGCACTAAGCTTAGCTCCCAAAAGATATAAAACAAAATCATATCAAGCGCACAAAATACGCCTATCATAATCCCTTCTAAAAAAAGTAAGGAGATAATAAGTTTTTTGGTATCTTTTGTTTCATTAAGATAGATAAAGCCTATTAACATAATAAAAGAGCTTAATAAAACTAAAAACAATGAGACTCCATCAATCCCTACTAGATAACTAATTTCATTAAAGGCTATAGGGATTTGTGTAATAAACTGAAAACCACCCTCTTCTAAAGAATATCCTTGCCATAAAAATAAAGTAAAAACAAACTCTAAAAATGCAACCACAACCGCATAAGCTTTAAGATTCTCTTTAATCATCAAGCCCAAAATAGCAGCTAAGAAAGGAAAAAATATAATTAAATTCAATAAATTCATAAGCTATCTCCAAAACACTGCAAACAATAATAAAAGGAATAATCCAAAAGCCATAATCCAAAGCATACTAGAAAGATTCCCACTTTGCACAACGCGTAATCTTTCTCCACTTCCCTCACACATTTTAGCAATACCATCAACAATTGCATCAATCACTTTCTTATCAATCTTTAACCAAGCAAATTTAGATAATCTTTTATAGCTTTGAATAAAAAGCTTATCGTATAAAAGGGGAATATAATATTGATTAAATAAAAGTTTATAAATAAAGGTGTTTTCCCATTTGCTAGAGAAGCCTCCCTTTTTGTATTTAAAAATAGCAAACAAAATCCCACTTAATGCGACAATTAGCGTAATTGCTATTAAAGCATAAAGCACATTTTTGGCTATTTTTGCTTCATATTGGGGTAAAGTCTGCATAACAAAATGATGAAAAATAGGCTCTAAAAATCCTCCAAATACCGCTAAAACCCCAAGAGGAAGCATTGCATAAATCATAAAAGAATAGGCTTCATGGGGGTGTTCTTCATGCTTTCTTTCTCCAAAAAATACAAGCATAATCAGCCTAAAGCTATAAAATGCTGTCAAAAATGCTCCTAAAAGCAACATGCCCCATAAAATATATGCTCCACTATTATATGCCACTTCTAAAATCTTATCTTTCGAGAAAAAACCTGAAAAAGGATAAATACCAGCAAGTGCAATAGAAGCTAAAATCATTAAAATCGCAGTCCATTTCATGCTTTTATAAAGCCCACCCATTTTAGAAATATCAAGCTTATCATTCATAGCATGCATTACATTTCCAGCCCCTAAAAACAACAAAGACTTAAAGAAAGCATGGATTGCAAGATGAAAAAGTGCTATCCAATAAGCCTCTAGCCCAGCAGCCACAAACATATAACCAAGCTGTGAGAGAGTAGAATAAGCAATGATACGCTTTAAATCTCTATTGACTAAAGCCATACTTGCAGCAAATACTGCTACAAATGCACCTAGACTTACAATAGCAAAGCCTACTTCAGGGATTAAAGAATAAAGAGGATTTGCTCTAATCACCAAATAAACCCCAGCAGTTACCATAGTAGCAGCGTGGATTAATGCCGATACAGGTGTGGGACCCTCCATCGCATCTGCCAACCACGTATGCAAAGGGAATTGTGCACTTTTACCCATAGCTCCCACAAAAAGCAATACTCCAATGGCGATTAATAAACCTTTGGGTGCTTCATAAACTTTTGTTAAAACCTCCCCATATTGCAAGCTTCCAAAAGTCCAATAGATTAAAAAGATTCCAAGCAACATTCCAAGATCTGCTATGCGATTAACTATAAAAGCTTCATTTGCAGCAAATGAGGCACTATCTCTATCATACCAAAATCCAATCAACATCCAAGAACAAAGCCCAACACCTTCCCAACCTATAAACAATCCAGCAAAATTATCGCTCATCACTAAAATAAGCATTGAAAAAACAAAAGCACTTAAATAAACAAAAAATCTATTAAAACTTTTATCATGGCTCATATAGCCAATAGCATAAATATGCACACAAAGAGACACTAAAGTAACCACTACCATCATAATGGCACTTACACTATCTACCAAAAAACCAAAAGGGATATATAAAGAGCCAACACTAATCCAATCCATTAGCGTTACACTTAATGCACCTCCTTGATAAACATTCACTAAAAGCAAAAGTGAAGCCACAAAAGAAACACATAGCATTAATGAGGCAAAAACCCCCACAAACTGAAACTTACGCTTACTTGCAAAAGGAATCCCAAACAAACTCCCCACCAAAGGTGCAAAAAGTGCTAAATAAATTATCGTTTCCATCACTAGCCTTTCATAATCTGTAAGTCATCTAAATTTAGACTATGATGTTTTTTATACCAAGCAATCAAAAGTCCTACACCCACTGCTACTTCGCTTGCTGCTACTGCTAAGATAAAAAGAGCAAAGATTTGCCCCCCTAAGTCATTCCAATAATTGCCTACAGCCACTAAACCAACATTTACAGAATTTAGCAAAATCTCCGTAGAGAAGAAAAGCATAAGAAGATTTTTACGCCTTAGCATTCCATAAAGCCCAATTACAAACATTAAACCTGATAAAATTAAATAATGATATAATCCAATCATATCTTTTCTCCTTGCTCTTCTTCTGTTAAGGAATGTTTCATTTCCTTACCTGCTAGAACAATCCCAGCAATCATAGCCACAAGCAACATAATAGCAGCAATTTCAAAAGGAATTAAGAATTTCACAAAAATCACATAGCCTATTTGTTCTACATTGCCAACACCCTCCATTACTTTAGAAGCCACTTGTAAATCTTGCATATTTAAACTTGCAACAGGAGCTAAAAAAATCACTAAAAGCAAAAGGGCAATCCCGCCACTTAGCAAAAATACAAGTTTAGGATTTTTAACGCTTTGGGATTCTAATTTTTGCGTATCAAAAAGCATCATAGCAAAAGCATATAAAGCCACAACTGCTCCTGTGTAAATAATAATCTGTGCCACTCCTAAAAATTCCGCATTTAATAAAAAGAAAAATGCAGAAATAAAAATCAAACCCGCTGCTAGAGAGCTTAAGGCATAGAGGATATTATTTGTAGTAACCACTACTAAAAACATACTAAGACTTAAGGCACTAAAAGTATAAAATGCGATTGTTTCAAGCATTTTCTTCCTCCTTTTTTTCTTCTAAATATTTTAAAGGAGTAGCTTTAATCTTACTATCTGCATCTTCGCTTACACAGCCCACTCCATTAAACTCTTCATCTTCTCTTTGCAAAACTCTATCAATAGGAGTTAGCATATCAGATTTAAGCGCAAAAGAAGCCCTCTGCTCGCTTGCATTCTCATATCTTTTTCCATGCACAATAGCAAGTTCAGGACACACTTCAGCACACAATCCACAATAAATGCAACGCCCAAAATTAATGCTATATTCTACAACCTTCTTGCGTTTATCCTCTCCATAAAGAGTTTCCATTCTAATACAATTTGATACACAAATTTTCTCACAAAGCCCACAACCAATGCATCGTTCATTCCCGCTTTCTAATAAGCGTTTTAACTCATGCACTGCCCTATATCTTGGACTTAAAGGAAGTTTTTCTAAAGGATATTTTACGGTATGGATTTGTGCTTTACACATCTCTTTAAACACAAGCCAAAGCCCCACAAACAATTCACCCTTTAAAGCTCTATTCCAAAATCTTACAAAGCGTTCTGTATTATTAAGAGGCGCTTTATCTTCATAAATTTTTTTATAGTTTATCATTACATACCTCCTAAAATCACAAAACCACTTACAAGCACATTTAAAAGTGCTAAAGGAAATAGCACACGCCAACAAAGCCCCATAAGCTGATCAGGTCTTACATGAGGAAAAGCAGCCCTAGCCCACATAAATAAAAAGATTAAAAACATCACTTTTAAAATAATTGCTAAGCCTCCTGGGATAAACCACAATGGATTAAAACCACCCAAAAAGATTAAAGAAATAATAAAAGAGAGCAAAATCATACTTGCATACTCCCCTATAAAAAACATTCCCCAACGCATTCCTGCATATTCTGTAGCATACCCTGCGACAATCTCTGCTTCATGCTCCAATAAATCAAAAGGCGTTCTATTAAGCTCTGCATATCCTGCAAATAAAAAGAGGATAAAAGCTAAAGGTTGTGAAAAAATAAGCCAGTTACTAATCCCTCCACTTTGATAATCATTAATCTCAATTAATGAAAGCGAGCCCACAAGCATAATAGGTGCTAAAAGTGAAAGCCCTGAAACCACTTCAAAGCTAAGAAGTTGCACCGCAGCCCTAGCAGCACCTAATAAAGACCATTTACTATTTGCACTCATTCCAGCTAAAAGTGGCCCATAAATACTAGCTGCACCCACTCCAAGCACAAACAAAATTCCCACATTAATATCTGAAATAATAGGATTAATCGTGCGTCCAAAAACTTCAAAAGAAGGGAAAAATGGCACAGGAGCCATTGCTATAAAAGCACATGCTGCAGTAATTACAGGTGCTATTCTAAAAATAAGGCAATTTGCCGCACTTGGAACAATATCTTCTTTTGTAAAAAGCTTAATTCCATCGGCTAAAATTTGCAAGATTCCAAAAGGACCTACTAAGTTTGGCCCAAGTCTTCTTTGAAAAAAGGCTAAAAGCTTTCTTTCTATATAAGTTGCAAATCCAGCAAGTGCAGAAAAAACTAACACTACCAAGAATATTTTAATCAAAGTTTCTATTATATAAGCTATCATGATTTTACCTTTATTGTAGCCTTAGCATAACGCGATTGTGGAAAATATTTAGATTCATCAAACTCGCACATTCCTAAGGCCAAAAATTCACCTTCCATTCCCTCATCAATCACAACTTTGGTTGCAATGCTTTCAAGATTTGCAAACTCCACTTCTACATTATCGTTTTCTTTTAGTTTTAGCTTTTCTGCCATACTTTGAGAAACTTGCAAACCATTTTTACTCTTTAAAATACTGCTTTGCAAAGTGAGTGGCGAAAAATGAGCCACTCCATTCCTTGAATAAAGATTAAATTCTTCTAAAGGCTCTAATTCCACTTTTTCTATATCTAATTCTATTCTTTCAAACTCATTGTGTAAAAGATAGCCTCTAATTTCACTCCCATCATTTAAAAATCCATGCTCTAAGCTATCATATTCTACTTCTTTAAAGCCAGATTGTATAGGCAAGCTTCTTGTGTAATCTATGGTATTTTCACATTCTAGCCCAAGCTCTTTTGCTAAATCATTAAGCTCATATCCTTCATACTTAAAAGCAGGATTAATAGGTACAACACGCTTATCTACATTTACAAAAGTCCCCTCTTGCTCGTTTAAATAAGGTAAGATTAAAGCATTATCCTCTTCATATCCTATTTTATAATCACCCTTTGTATTATAACCTATACAATAGCCTTGTGCTTCTCTTTCTAGTTCACAAATTAAAGAGATTCCAAGTGCGTTTGTGCTAGGTGGTAAAAGCAGGATTTTAACATCACTTAAAAGCTCAATAAAGCCCAAGATTCTTGCGATATTGATTGCATTTTTTGTCCCATAAAGATCAAATCCTGCTACTAAAACAGGTGCTTTTGCACTTTGTAAAATTTCTTTAATCTTAAAAATTTCTTCTCCTATTTGACAATACTCTAAAATCTTACTACTTAAGACTTCAATTTCTTTGCTAATCTTTTTAACCTCTTCTTTTTCTTCATAGACTATCTCACCCTTTTCATCTAAAAGAGGCTCTCCATTTTCATCAAGCTTTTGTATTTTAATCTTTTCTTTAATTTCCTCTTGTAAAGTCTTTTTAGTGATAATTTCATAGCGTTTAATCTCTTCTTTTAGGCTTTTTGGCATTTTCTCCTCTTTTATGCAAAGACTTGCCAAAAGCAATGCAAAAGCTTCTTCGCTTTGTGGTTTATAAACGCTATTTATTAAATTTGTGCTTTTAACAAATTTATTTACCACCACATCCATTTGAGTGTGAAAATAGGCTAGATTAGAACCTTTATTCATCTTAAGTGCATTATTAATACTATGCGTGATTACAGGCATATCATAGCTTAATGCACCTCCAAAACACATTATAAAATCACTTTTTTTAATCTCTTCTTGATTTGCACTTCCTAAACTTCCACTTACATTTTTAAATTCTTTTAAAAATTGCTGAAAATAAAAGGCTTCATCACATACTAAAGTATAGTTGTGTTTTTCTCTTAATTTCTGCAAAATCAAGGCTTCCTCATTAGTAATATTTCCCAAAAATTTTATACTTTTTGCTTCTTTTAAAGCTGCAAGAGTAGCATTAAAACTTGCTTTATCCTTTGTGATACCTTGATGATTAAACTCATAGGCAAATCTTCCCGCAGGACAAAGTGTAGCAAAGTTCCAATCACTACTTACCCTATAAATCTTATCTTTTCCTCCGCCAATTCTTTCATGCTTTACTTCATAATTTAGCGCACATGCATTTGCACAGTGGATACAGCTACTAGGTATTTTACTTAGCTCCCAAGCATTTGAGCTGTATTGAAAATGGCTTACCCCTAATGCACCCACAGGACACACACTCGCACATTCTCCACAATCTTGACATTCCCCTTCTCCACTTAATCCAATAATAGATTTTTTAAACTTAGTCCATACACTAAAAGCATCTTTTGGCATACTTTCTTTATATTCTTTAGGAGGCATTTCTCCATCTTTTTTAAGTGCTTTAATATAAGATTTTCCTATTTTATCTTTACAAAGCGTTACACAACGCTCACACAAAATACACAAATTTGGATCATAAGCAGTCTGCCCCCAAGAATCAAAGCTTCTATATTCATCTTTCATCGCATATTCTTGATTATTTACGCCTACATAATGTGTATAATTTTGTAATTCACATTCCCCGCTCTTATCACATACGCCACATTGAAGTGGATGATTTACATCATAAGCTTGCATAATTGCTTTGCGTTCTTCTTCTATTTCTTTGGTATTTACCAAAACACTCATTCCCTCTTTTACTTTAGCGTTACAAGCATACACTCTTTTACCATCAGCTTCTACCATACACATCTTACATGCTAAAGTTGGAGAAGAACAACTAAGATAACAAATCGCAGGGATAAAAACTCCATTTGCTCTAGCAGCATTCAAAATACTCTCACCCTCATTTGCAAGAATCTCTTGTCCTTCAATGATTAGTTTTACTTTATCCATTCTTGCTACCTCTCTATTTTGCAATAACATAATTTTTCACTATTTTTAGGAAGCCAAAGAATAGCTACCATACCTTTTATTTGCGGATTCTCTTTAAATTCTACTTCTAAAGTTTTATCTAATTTTGGTAATTTAATAGTATATTTAGAACCCTCTTGCATCTTACTAACAAGCCTAAACTGCCCTGAAGCTTCTAAAAGAGGATTTTGTAGCTCTTTGTTTTCTTGCAAATATACCACAAGTCCATCCATACTAGATACTTCAATATCGCATAAAATTTTTTCTTTTTTAAGCGGTGGTTTATTTGTAGCTTCCAACATTCCTAAAAACACAATTTTAACTTTAGAATTACTTGAAATAAAGGCTAAGATTCTAGCTAAAGCTACAAAATCTTTAGCATTATAAAAATCCTTGCCTACAACTAAATATTGATTTTCTCCTGTGCCAAACTCTTTTAAAATCGTCTCTAGTTCTTCTTCAGCTAAATTACTCTCTGAAGAAAGATAGCCCACATCTACATCTAGTGCATTTTTATCTTGCACTAAAAAATGTGCTAAAAGTAGCAAAAGTGCCTCTTCACATTCACACTCATACAAGCAATGCTCTATTTTAGGATAAGGATTTAAAAACAAAGGATGAAAGAGAAAGGCTTTTTTATATTCTTTATCCTTTAAGAGTTTATAAAGATTCTCTACAAAATCCCCTACCAAAAGCAAACTATCCGTTTTTTTACACTCTTTTTCAAAGCTTGAAGTTCCTAAAAACTCCCCACCATTTTCTAAAAAGGTTTGCAAAAACTTCTCTTTGCTCATTGTGCTACCCTTTTTACTACAATCGTCCAATCTACTTCATTAAAGCGCAAAGAGTTTAAAAGCTCATTTTGAGTTTTTTTCACTACATCTGCACTTTTTTGCACATTTGCAAAATCTTCTACACTAAATAAGAAAATCCCTACTTCATTGATTGCCAAGTCTTCTTTGATTAGCTCCTCTAAACGCTCTAAAAAATCGTTTTTTAAATGCCTTAAATCAAATCTTTTCATCGATCAATCTCCCCAAAAACAATATTCGTATTTCCAATAATCGTAACCACATCTGCTAAATAATGTCCGGGCAGTAAATCTTGCAAAACACCTGTGTGAAAAAAGCTAGGAGTTCGCATTTTTACCCTATAAGGATAAGGCTCTCCCTCTGATTTAATAAAAAATCCAAGCTCACCTTTTGGAGATTCTGTTGGCACATACACTTCGCCAACAGGAGGACGCATACCTTGTGTTACAAGCACAAAATGTTGCATTAAAGAATAATTTTGTGTCATAATCTGCTCTTTAGGTGCTGAAAAATAACGCGTATCTTCACACATTAAAAGAGTATCGCTTGTTTGCTTGTATTTATCAATGAGTTGATAAAGAATCCTTATGCTTTGTCGCATTTCTTCCATATAGAGCAAATATCGCCCATAGCTATCACAGCTACTTGCTGTTGGCACGTCAAAGCTAAGCTCATCATAAAGCTCATAAGGCTCTTCTTTTCTTATATCCCACTCTATTCCGCTACCTCGCAAAAAAACCCCACTTAATCCCCAGCTTTTTGCCATCTCTTTATCTACAACACCTACATTTTCTAACCGCATTCTCCAAATACGATTCTCACTTAAAATCCCTTCATACAAAGCAATTTGCTCGGGCAATGAATCTAAGAAATGCTTTAATTTATCACACCAATCTTGTGGTAAATCTAAAGGCACACCCCCTATTCTAATGCTAGAATGTGTAAGCCTTGCCCCACAATAATCCTCTATTAAATCAATAGCAAACTCCCTTTCTCTAAAGCAATAAAGAAAAATACTCATAGCCCCTACATCTAGTGCATGTGTTGCAAGCCAAAATAAATGTGAGATAATGCGATTTAACTCTAAAAGCATAGTTCTAATCACTTTAGCTCTTCGTGGCACTTCAACTCCCAAAAGCTTCTCAACACTCAAAGCAAAAGCATAATTATTAGAGCTTGCTGCGATATAATCCATTCTATCTGTGGTTGGCAAAAACTCATTATAAATCATATTTTCTGCCATTTTTTCCATTCCACGATGCAAATAACCCACATCAGGAGTAGCTTTAATGACTTTTTCCCCTTCTAGCTCCAAAATAAGCCTTAGCTGTCCATGTGCGCTTGGATGTTGGGGACCAAAATTCACCACCATCATACTATCGCTAATTCTATCAAACGCAACATTCTCATAATAGGGCATTAATTTATTGGGTTGTTGCATTTTATTTCCTTTTGTCTAATTGTTTTGTTAGGGTGCTATCTAGTTTTTTGACAAAAAGCACTCCCTCTTCTTCTTGATACATAATAGGTTTTTCTCTCTCTTTTCCTTCTACCACACTTTCTCCATAGCCCACCTCATAGCCAAGATGAGAAAAACGCTTACTATCATAGCGATCTATCCTTGCACTATCTCTTTGCTCTTCTCCTATAATCTCTCTATATTCTTTACCAAAGATTTTATCCACTTCATACCATCTAGCATATTCATCTCCATGCAATGGATAGCTTTTTAAAAGAGGATGTCCCACCCAATCATCTGGCATTAAAATTCTCTTTGGATAAGGGTGATTAAGAGGCATTATCCCAAACATATCATACATTTCCCGTTCACTCCAATTTGCACTCTTAAAAAGATGACTAACACTTTGTATCTCTTGTCCTTTTTTTAAAAAGGTTTTGATTCTTAGGCGTTTTTTATCTTGCATATTTAAAAGCTGATAAAAAATCTCAAAGCCACCCTTTTTATCCAAATAATCTATGGCACTCATTTCACTTAGCACATCATAGCCTAGACTTTTTAGTTTTTGAAGCACCTCTACAATCTTATCTTTATCCACCCAAACAATCAAAGTTCCTCTTTGCAAATAAGCCTCATCAATCTCAAATCTACTCTCTAATTCTTCAATCACTTTAGCATATTTATCATCTTCTTGAAAACTAGTTTTAGGAATCTGTGGGGCAACATAAAATCTATCTTTATAATAAACTTGCTTTTGTGCATTGTTTTTTGGCTTATATTCTCTCATATTAGCCCCCTACACAAGACGCTTAGGAGCTTCACTCCTAAATGCCTTTTGTTTTCTAATCTTTTGTTGTAGCACCATTAAAGCATACTGCAAGGTTTCAGGTCTTGGCGAACAACCGGGCAAATAAATATCTACTGGAATTATCCTATCCACCCCTTGCACAGTGGCATAGGTATTAAACATTCCACCTGTATTTGCACAGCTCCCCATAGAGATTACCCATTTTGGCTCTGGCATTTGATCATATAAACGCCTTACAAATTCAGCGTGCTTTTTAGTAACAGTTCCTGCGATAATCATCACATCACTTTGTCTTGGACTTGCTCTAAAAATCGTCCCAAATCTATCAAAATCGTATCTTGAAGCACCTGTTGCCATCATCTCAATCGCACAACAAGCAAGCCCATAAGTCATCGCCCACAAAGAATTGCTTCGCCCCCAATTTATAAGCTTATCCACACTCGTAAGCGCAATAGGCAAACCTGCATTTTTAAAATAATCTACTTTATGCTCTGCCATTGTAATGCTCCTTTTCTCCATGCATATACATAACCTATTACTAGAAGTAACACAAATAAAATCATTTCTATAAATCCAAATATACCTAAAATTTTAAAATCCACCGCCCATGGAAACATAAAAATCACTTCCACATCAAAAAGTATAAATAAAAGTGCCATCAAATAAAATTGTGATGAAATGCGATTGGGCTGTTTTGTGGGAGCTAAACCGCACTCATAGGGTGCTAATTTTAGCTTTTGCGTATTTTTATTTGCTAATTTTCTACCTACAAATCTTGAAAGAAAAGTTGTAGCAAAAAATGCTACAAAAGTAAAAATAAAGATTGCAAAAACTCCAAAATAAGGATGAGCTACTGAATATTGCGACATTCCTTTTCCTTTTCTTTTAAAAATTTTATCTTATCTTATCAAAGTTTTCTTATTTTCAATATAAAATAATAAAGTTTTATTTAACTTTATCCAAAAACATTCAAAACTTACCAATAATTTAACATAAATTGTAAAATATTTCTACTATTATTTTTCCCTTACATATAAAGCTAAAAACTCCTTTTATAAATAAATTATAAAATAACAATAACTTATTTTTATCAATTAAAGGAATTTTTTAGTTTTATATATTCAAGATAAATTTTTATACTTTCACCAAAATTAGCAACGACTGAAGAATATTTTAATTTAAAGAGTATAAAAATAAATTCTAGCAGTAGCATATGGTGGTAGTTTTATTTATCAAATCTTATCACTACAGGCACTTGAACTTGTGATAATCTAAAGCCTTGCAAAAGAATTTTGATTTTTATTCAATTGTCTTTAAAAGGTAAAGCAAGGTTAGGATTTCTCCTTTTTGCCTTTTAAGGATAAAAAACATTATCACAAAACATCTCTTGTAAAAATATTCTTTCTCACCAAAGCTCTACTTATTCGCCCTACCTTGTAGCATTCCCGCTTCATACAAAAAGATAGAACCCTCATAAGGGATATTTTTAATCGCATCTTTTCTAGCATAGCTTAGATAAAGCACTTCCTTGGCTCTAGTAACCGCTACATAAAAAAGCCTTCTTTCTTCTTCTAAGCTTCCTCCTTGACTCATAAGCTTTTTATTTGGAAACCTACCCTCCATCAAATCCACGATATACACTTCGCCAAACTCTAGCCCTTTACTTGCATGAATGCTTAGAAGATTCACCCCCTCCCCTTCACTCATCTCGCTAGATCCAAGCACCATAGCATTTAAAAATCTCCCAAGCTCTCTATAATGCCCTGCTAGATTTTTAAGTAAAACTACCTTTTTTTCAATTCTTTCTAAGACTTCTAATCTTTTTGCTTCGTTAATATTGCCCTCTTTTGTAGTGGAGCGTTCTTTAGCTAGTTTTTGTGCTACGCTTTGAAAAATAGGCATAGAAGCAATCTTGCCAATAATCTCATAAGGACGCATTTCGCCCCTTAAAGTTTTAAAAAACATATAAAGTGCATTCAAAAACTCCGCCCCCTCTTTATGAATTTTAGAATGACTTAAAATTACATTGTTTTTAAACCCCTCATCTACAACCCCATAAAATCGCTCCAAACTAGACTGCTGATAAAAATCATCAAAAAGCCCTAGTTGCGTGTGTTGTGTCTTTTTTTTATAGGGTTCTTTAATCTCCTTATTAGGATTTAGCATTCCATAGATTAAATTTCCATTTCCTAAAAGCAATAAAGCCTCATAAATATCTTTAGCTAATGCGCTACCTATGCCTTTTGCGTGACTTAAAACATGGATAAAAGACATCATATCCTTAGGATTATACAAAAGCGAACAAAGATTTAGCAAATACACCACTTCTTTAGAATCAAAAAAGCTCACTCCCCCCTTTCTACGCGAGGGTATGCCTATCTCTCTTAGACTTGCTTCAATCCCATCCGCACTTGAATTATTGCGAAAAATCACAGCAATATCACCAAAAGCCCTATTTGTAAGCTTGATTTTATTTGCAATGCCTTGGTATTGTAAAAACAATTCATCATAAACCAAAAGTTTAGGAGCTCCAAAATCTTGCGTTTTGACAACTTCTAAAGTCTTAGGATAGATTCTGGGGTTTTTTTCAATCACCTTATTTGCAAGGCTTAAGATTGAAGCGCTTGAACGATAGTTTTTTGTAAGACTAAAAATCTTACCATCGCTATATCGCTCCTTAAAACTCCCAATAATGCTAATATCTGCACCATTAAAAGCATAAATACTTTGATCATAATCACCCACACAAAAGATTGAGGGAGGATTAAGTGCGTTTAAAATAGAATCTTGAAGCGGATTTGTATCTTGGTATTCATCCACTAAAACTTCTTTAAAAGTGGGCTTATCCTCTAAAATCGCTTTTTTAAAATCTAGCAATAAATCATTATAATCTACATAATGGTATTCTTTTTTGAGCACGCAAAACTCCTCCCAAATATCTAAATAAATCTCTGCATATTGCTCCTGCTCGGCATTTTTGTCTTTAAGCCATGAAGTAAAATCCTCGCTAATTGTAGAATTAAAATACAAAGAAAAAAGATCATAAAGATAATTAGCCCCATAAGGTGCAAGGATAGAAGCTTCCATAAAAATGCGCTTTTCATAAATGCTTTTAAAAAGCACTTTTAATTCGCGTGGTTGCTTTAAGATAATAGAAAATTTATTTTTTAAATACCGATACGCAACAGCATGAAAAGTCCCTGCTTCAATCTGTTTTACCACTTCGTTAGAAAACTTTTGCTCCAGCCTTGCTAACATTTCTTGGGCAGCTTTGTTTGTAAAAGTAAGCAATAAAATTTCACTGGGGCTTATGCCACTTTGTAATAAATAAGAGATTCTCCCAACAATCGTAGAAGTCTTGCCTGTGCCTGCAGAGGCGATTACTAGGTTATGTCCGCTAGGTGCTAGACAAGCTTCTTTTTGTTGGATATTAAGATTTGATAGAGGCAATCTAAATTATTCTTTAATATAACTTTTAATAGATTCAGCAACACCAAAACTAGGATATTCCTTAGCATTTAAAACCACTTGTGCTAAAGTGCCATTATCGCAATTAATCACAATAGGTGCTAGAAAATTAATCCTAATTTCACTTTCTTTTTCACGCACAAATACGCAAAATACTTTAATGTTTGAATCTGCCTTAATATCTAGTAAAGTTTGCGTAACCGCAGGAACTTCAAAAGAATATTCCCTCACTTTATAAGGATTTACTAGTAGCAATTCTGAATCTTTTCCCACCATAGAAAGAAAGGCTAATGCACCCTCATCTACTTCTGCAAAATCCACCTCGCTCACTTCTTCAAAACCCAAAATGGGAGATTTTACCAAAATCCTCTTTGCTGTCATTTTCACTCCTTTAAATTTCTAAGATGGAATTCTTTTTGTATTCTACCATAATCTCTTGCTTTAATTCACAAGTTATTGTTTTTTTGGTAAAATCCAAAATTCACAATTCAAAATTTGAATGTAGCAAAAACCATTCCATATTTTTAAAGGCACTTTATGCAAAACAATCAAGAAAAACAAGAAACAACAAAAAACACTTACGATCCAAAAGAAATTGAAGAAACTTATTATAAATTTTGGGAAAATGCAGGATATTTTGAGATTGATGGCAACAAAGCCATTCAAAAAGAAGGCAAAAGCTTCTCTATCATGCTTCCACCCCCAAATGTTACAGGAAGCCTCCATATAGGACACGCACTAAACCATACCTTAATAGACATTATCACACGCTATAAAAGAATGAATGGCTATAAAACCCTTTGGCAACCAGGATTAGATCATGCAGGAATCGCCACGCAAAATGTAGTAGAAAAAAAGCTTTTAGAACAAGGTATCAAAAAAGAAGATTTAGGCAGAGTTAAATTTGTAGAAAAAGTATGGGAATGGAAAGAACAAAGTGGCGGAATGATTCTAAAGCAAATGCGGAAACTTGGAAGCTCTCCTGCTTGGAGTAGAACACGCTTTACTATGGATGAGGGTTTGCAAGAATGCGTAAAAGAAGCTTTTGTAAAGCTTTATGATGAGGGCTATATCATTCAAGGAAAATATCTTGTAAATTGGTGCACTCACGATGGTGCATTAAGCGATATTGAAGTAGAATACAAAGAAAATAATGGCAAATTATATCACTTACGCTACTTTTTAGAAGATTCTAAAGATTATATTGTAGTAGCCACAACGCGTCCTGAAACTTATTTTGGCGATAGTGCTGTTATGGTAAATCCAGATGATTCTCGCTATTCTTCATTAATTGGCAAAAAGGTAGTCTTGCCACTCATTAATAGAAGCATTCCTATTATTGCAGATTCTTATGTGGATATGGAGTTTGGAAGTGGTGCTGTGAAGGTAACTCCAGCTCATGATGTCAATGACTATGAAGTAGGCAAACGCCATAATTTAGAGCAAATCGTCGCTTTTGATAAGTTTGGAATCTTAAACGAGCTTGCAGGAGAATTTCAAGGATTAGAAAGACTAGAAGCTAGAGAAAAAATCGCACAAAAATTACAAGAGCTTGGCTTTATAGAAAAAATAGAAGATTATAAAAATCAAGTGGGGCATTGCTATCGCTGTGGAAATGTGGTAGAACCCTACATCTCAAAGCAATGGTTTTTAAAAAAAGAGGTGGCTAAAAAAGCGATTGAAAAAATCAACGCAAATGAGGGCAATTTCTTCCCTCCTCAATGGAAAAATAACTACAATGCTTGGATGAGAGAATTACGCGATTGGTGCATTTCAAGACAACTTTGGTGGGGACATCAGATTCCTGTTTTTTATTGTGAATGTGGCAATGAGTGGGCAAGTGTGAAAACTCCTAAAACTTGTCCTAAATGTCAAAGTGAGAATTTTAGACAAGATCCCGATGTGCTAGATACTTGGTTTAGCTCGGCTTTATGGCCGTTTTCAACTCTTGGATTTGGCAATGGAGAAATAGGCAAAAATACATTATGGAAAGAAGAGGATTTAAAAGAGTTTTATCCTAACTCTTTAATGATTACAGGGTTTGATATTCTTTTCTTTTGGGTGGCTAGAATGCTTATGATGGGCGAACATTTTTTAGGTGAACTTCCTTTTCCAGATATTTACTTACACGCACTTGTAAGAGATGAATTTGGACAAAAGATGAGTAAAAGTAAAGGAAATGTGGTAGATCCCCTAGAGATTATAGAAAAATATAGTGCAGATGTATTGCGTTTTACCTTAGCCATTCTTTGCGCACAAGGAAGAGATGTGAAGCTTTCTTCTAACCAACTAGAAATTAGCAAAAACTTTACAAATAAACTTTATAATGCTTGTAATTTCCTGCTTTTAAACGCACAAAATTTTAAAAGCCTAAAGGAACTAGGAGAGCTTAAAACTCCGCTTGGCAAATATCTAGCAGAGCTTTTATCTAATACAATTTGTGAAGTGCGTCAAAATATCGATACTTATCGCTTCAATGATGCTGCAAGCACACTTTATCGCTTTTTGTGGGGTGAATTTTGTGATTGGGGGATTGAGCTAAGCAAGGCAGATAAACAATCCATTGAAGAGCTTGGAGCAATTTTTAAAGAAGCAATGCTTCTTTTGCACCCCTTTATGCCTTTTATTAGCGAATATCTATGGCATAAGCTAAATGGCACTACTTTAGAAGAATGTGGCTCTATTATGATAAAAGAATATCCTACTTTCTCCTATGCTAATGCAAATAATTTTAAGGTATTTGAACTAATCTTAGATAACATTGTTTCTTTGCGAAGATTAAAAGCCACCATTGATTTAGCAAACCAAAAAATCCCTTTAGCCTATGTGAATTTAAGCCTAGATTCTTCCTTGCAAGAGCTTTTTAAAAGCTATGTTTGCAAACTTGCTAAAGTGGAAAATTTAGAATTTGTAACTTCTAAGCAAGAAAAATGTATCGCAGACATCACAGAAAAGCTTGAAAGCTATATCCCAACCACTAGCATTGATTTAACGCCCATAATCACAAAACTAGAAAAACAGCTAGAAAAAACACAAAAAGAAGTAATCAAGCTAGAATCCATGCTAAATAATGAAAAATTTGTCGCAAATGCACCCAAAAATGTCCTAGAAACCAACCAAAATGCTCTAAAAGAGCAAAAAGAAAAGCTAAATAAGATTAATAAAGAGCTACAAACCCTAAAATTCTAAGGGCTAAACTTAGTATCACTGCGAGTAAATGCAATAGCATTTGCGTGGCAGTTTAAAAGAATTTGCATTAAATAGCTTTTTTTTTAGATTTGCATTTTGCTATGTTGTGGTTGCTCTTTCAGATTGCTTCAGCCTAAAGGCTTCGCAATGACAGGTGGGAAGTGTCACTGCGAGTAAATGCGATAGCATTTGCGTGGCAGTCTATTATCCTAGAAAATATCCTTAGATTTGGCACTTCGCTACGCTTGTGGATAGCTTGGTTTGTATACTTCGTCGCTTTACTTCTCGCAATGAAAGATGAAAGCAATACTCTTTATTGCAAAAGAATTCTCGTGGCGATTGGGACGATTTTACTTGTAAAATCGAGGGCTCCCACTCTCGCCTAAGAGAATTACTTTTGAATAAAGAGTTTAGAAGAATAGAGAAATTAAAAAGGAATGTTTTAGATTTCTTTGGCAAACCTTTTAGATTACTTCGGCTCACAAGTGAGCCTCGCAATGACAGAAGAAGGGAATTTTGCAATGACAAGTGGAGTAATAAAACTTCATATAAAAAGTATTTTGAGAGTGGCCTCTTAAGAAACTGCTTGTCAGTTTCAGGGATCCCACCGCCACGAACAAAATTGCTTTTTATATAAAGTGCAGGTTTATTGTTTAAAAGAATAAAAAGGAATGGTTTAGATTCTTTGGTAAATCTTTTTAGATTGCCACGGTGATTTCATCGCCTCACAATGACAGAGGGGATATCCCCTCAAATTTAGATTGCTTTAGCTTCTTTAGCGTATTTCTCACCTAGCTCATAAGCTTTTTTATTAAGCTCTACAACTTTTGCTGGAACTTTACTAATCATTGTTTCATACACTAACTTTCTATCCACACATTCTGTTAAAGCTACTGTGATTGCCAAAGCAACAACAGATTGGGTTACTACATTCCCCACTTCTTCTTTAGCAATTGTAATAATTGGAATAGGATAGATTTTAAACTTCTTCTTATCTTCTTCACTTGGAGTAACTAAGTTAGGTTCAATTACGATTGTAGCACCTTCTTTTAAACCACCTTTAAATTGATCGTAGCTTACTTGTGCGGTTGAGAGCATAAACTCTACTTCGCCTTCATTCGCATAAGGATAGAGTATCTCTTCTTTATCTAGCAAAATATCTACCTTTGTAGGTCCTCCACGCACTTGTGAAGTATAAGTAGCTGCTTTTACTCCATAGCCACCATCTCTAATTTGCGCTTCTGCTAGAATCTCACCTGCAAGCAAAACACCTTGCCCACCTACACCTGTAAAACGGAGCTGTCTTCTCATTTTGCACCTCCTTTTTTAGCTTGTGCTTTTTCTTGAACTTGCCTATAAGCCTTGCAATATTCAATTTTTTCATTATCTTGATGCAAGATACCTGTTGGATATTTCCCTGCTTTTTCTGCATCACTTAGCTCATCGTATTTTTTCTTAGAGATAATCATGCTATCAATCCAAGAAAGCGTATCTACTGCTTCTCCCATTTTATTTTTTCTACCTAAATTTACATGGCAGTTACTAAAAATATCAAAGAAGCTAAAACCTTCGTGTGAAAAGCCCTCTACTAAAACTTTTTCAAGCTTTTTAGGATCTAGCACAGATTCCCTAGCTACAAAACTAGCCCCAGCAGCTTCAGCAAGTTTTGCTGCATCAAAAGTTGGATCAATATTTCCATATTGAGCGGTTACAGTCCACATTCCCTTAGGAGTTGTAGGTGAGGTTTGCGAGTTTGTAAGCCCATAAATAAAGTTATTAATAAGCACATAATTAATATCAATATTTCTTCTACAAGCATGGATTGTATGGTTTCCACCGATTGCTAGTCCATCTCCATCGCCCCCCACAACAATTACTTTTTTAGTTGGATTTGCTAGTTTAATCCCTGTTGCATAAGCTAGAGTTCTACCATGTGTTGTATGCACGGTATTGCAATTTACATAAGAAGACACACGCCCAGAACAACCAATACCGCTCACCAAGCACACATCATCCATATTCCAACCAAGCTTATCAATCGCTCTAACAATTGCTTTTAAGATTACACCATCTCCACAGCCCCAACACCAAAGTGTCGGCATTTTATCTACTCTTAAATATTCATCATAATTAAATGCCATTTTATAACTCCTTAATCTTATTTGCAATTTCCATAGGTGAAAGTGGGCGCCCATTAGCCTTAGCTAAAAGTGCTACTTCTTTTTTCATAGAATGCTCCACTTCTTTTACATATTGTCCTTTATTTAGCTCTGCTACTAAAATTTTATTAAATCTAGCGCCTAGTTTTGCTAGTTCTTCTTTAGGAGAAGGCCAAAGCGTAATAGGTCTAAACAATCCCACTTTAATTCCCTCTTCTCTTAATCTATCCACTGCTTCTTTTGCACTTCTTGAAGTGGAACCATAAGCAATTAATAAAATCTCTGCATCTTCTAGTTTATACTCTTCATAAGTTACAATATCACTCTTTTTGCTTAAAATTTTATTAAACAATCTATCAATTAACTTTTGAGAAAGCACTGCGTCTTCTGTTGGGAATCCTGTAGGTCCATGATGAAGCCCTGTAACATGATAACGATAGCCTTGGAAGAAAGGATTTAACACTGCTGGTTCATCTTCTTTTACATCATAGGGTTTATAAGCACTCTTATCCCCACTAAATACTTTACGATTTACAATGCTTTTTTGTATCTCTTCTAAATCAGGAACTACAGCTCTTCCATGCATATGCCCTAAAGTTTCATCTAGTAATAAAAATACTGGTGTCATATACTTTTCTGCTAGATTAAATGCACGAACGGTTTCCGTATAAGCCTCTTCTAAACTTCCCGGACATAAAGCAATAGATTGATAATCCCCATGTGTTGGGTGTGCTGCTTGTGCCACATCTCCTTGAGCTACACGAGTTGGAAGTCCAGTGGAAGGTCCCCCACGCATTACATTTACAATCACCAAAGGAACTTCTGCCATAAATCCTAAACCAATTTGCTCTGCTTTTAGCGAAATTCCTGGCCCTGAAGTAGCTGTCATGGATTTTGCACCACTCATAGAAGCTCCAAGCGCCACAGAGATTCCACCAATCTCATCTTCCATTTGGATAAAGCTACCATTCTCACGAGGTAAAAGAACACTCATCTCATGTGCTACTTCACTAGATGGAGTAATAGGATAACCCCCAAAAAATTTACAACCTGCATCAATTGCTGCATGTGCTACTAATTCATTTCCACTTGATATAAATTCTCTACTCACTTTCTACTCCTTATAATGCCATATAGCCATTTGCTTTGATAGCTTCTGCTCTTTGCTTGGCTTCTTCTGTGATTTTAGCAAACTTAAATTCTTTTCTATCGGCTACTGCAATAGCAAAATCAGGACAATGCAATTCACAATCTTGACAGCCAATACAACTTTCAGGATTAATTACTTTTACCATTTTTCCTAAAACTCTATGCTCATCAAAACACATCGCTAGTGTTCCACTAGGACATACAGACACACATAAATCACATGCTTTACAGCGATCTTCATTCACCCATACTGGCGTATTCTCTGGTGCTTTTAGCAATCCCATTCTTTACTCCTTAAATTTATAATTTTCATAAACGATACAACAACCCATTTTCAAGTGAGTTTATTTTATTTTTTACTCTTTATAAAGTCCTCCTTAAAAATAGGTTATTTAAAATAATTATTCTTAAGCTCATTGATAAGAGCCTCAACTGATTGAATAGAACGATCAAAATGTGCTTTTTCTTCTTCATTTAACTGCAACTCTACAATACGCTCCACTCCATTAATGCCTAATTCCACTGGCACACCACCTACGACATCTTTATAGCCATACTCGCCATTTAAATACACAGCACTTGGCAAGATTTTTCTACTATCACTCATGATAGCTATTACCATTTCTGCAGTTGCTCTAGCAGGAGCAAAATAAGCAGAACCTTTCTTTAGACAAGAAACAATCTCCGCACCTGCATTTTTAGTGCGACTAATCACTTCTTCAATTTCTTCTTTGCTTAAAAGCTCACACAATGGCACACCATTCACGCTACTAAATCTAGCAAGTGGTACCATATCATCTCCATGCCCTCCCATTACAGGTGCTACAATTTGTCCGGGAGCACATTTTAACTTTTCATAAATGAAACTTGCCATTCTAGCACTATCTAGCACACCTGCCATACCTAAAATTTGCTTATGTTTAAAGCCTGTTTCTCTCAAAGCAGTATATACCATAGCATCCAATGGGTTTGTTACTAAAAGTAAAATTGCTTCTGGAGAATTTTCTTTAATATCTTTGCAAATCTCACTGATTACCTTAGCATTTGCAAAAAGTAAATCATTTCTACTCATACCCGGCAATCTTGGAGATCCAGCTGCAATTACAATTAAATCACAACCTTTTAAATCCTTTGGATTTGCAATAACGCCAAGTTTTGTGAATTTTGGTCCCACACAAGAAGCTTGAAACATATCTAGCAACATTCCTCTTGCCCTGTCTTTATCTTTATCTTGCAAAACAATCTCATAAGGAGTGTTTGCAGAAAGTATATAAGCTAAAGTCGAGCCTACATGTCCTGCTCCTATGATACCAACCTTTTTGACGCGTTCCATATTAACACCTTAAAATTTTACTTTAATAATTTTACAAAAGCTTTCACAACAATTTACCCCAAAAGGCAAAAATTTGTTTAACTTTCTAAGAGTATTTTTAACCAACTTCTCTTAAAGCTATCTTAGAAGTTCCCTATTTATCAAAATTATTTATATGTTCTTTGTAAGTTTTAGAAAAAGAATGCACACCATTTTTATTTCTTACAAAGTAAAGATAATCGACATTTGCGGGAAATATCGCTGCTCTAATCGCATCAAAACTTACACTTCCCACAGGATACTTAGGGATTCCACTATATTTATAGGTATTATAAGTAGTTGTATCATTTTGTATCATTTTAGGAGTGATTTTTGTATGAGAATACATTCCATAATTTAAAGAGCCGTCCATCTGCAAGGGCATTTTTAACTTTAATCTATTATGAATTACAGCTGAAACAAGTGGCATTTCTTCTATATTTGCCGATTCTTTTTGAATAATAGAAGCGATTGTTACATATCTAAACCACTGCTTCTTATCATATTCTCCTAACAACTTAACAGACCAACTTCTATGCATTTTTAAAGAAGTATTCACTAAATAATACATCAAATGCTCTTCTTTTATACCTTTTGGAATCTTATAAGTATTTGCCAAAATCACACCATCTAAAATCACTCCTTCATTGTCTTTAGGAGCATATTTATAATATGCTTGTGTAAGTTTGTTAGCATCTAATCCTAAAAGTTCAGCGACAATTCTCACAAAAAAATACAAAGTTTCCCCAGGTATTAATTTAATATCCACCAAAGCTGCTTTTGCACTTGTAAGCTTGTATAAAAAATCCCCTTTGCTAAGTCTTGTTTGCTTCATATCCAACCAACCACTTTGAGGTTTTCCAAAAAAATAAATTAAAATTGCATCAAATTTACCCACATCAAAGTGATTTTTATTAAGATGTGTTATAATTTCATTCACACCACCTTGTGGTATAAAAACAACCAAACTAGACTGCATAGGTTTAGCAAGATAAAAACAAAGTGTTATAACAACAATGAAGAAAAAATCCTTTAGAATTCTCAATTTTAGCATTTTTATCAGTATCTTTTTTACTTTATTCATTGGATTGTATGCCTTTCTTATACATGGTATTTCTTTGGATAAATTCCGCATCTATGGCGTAGAAATTGAGGGATTCTATCTAAGTTTAGATAAAAAATTGATTTTAAAAGTAGATACCTTAAATCTTGAAACCCTAAATTCCCAAGAAAACAACCAAAAACCAAGCATTCAAACACAAATCCATTATGCAAAAACCCTTCATACACTTTTGCAATATTTTCAACATATCCACTTCAAGCAAATCAAACTAAAAGGCTATCAGGCAAATTTGCTTTATGATGGAGAAAACTTCACAATCAATTTTCCAAACATTTATGCCAAACTTAGTCTAGTAGAAAAAGATTCTATGATTTTTTTAAATCTACAAGATCTCTATTTACATAGGCTTGGTATCTACACACAAGGACAAGGAGTTTATAGCTTAAAAAATCAAAATTTAGATTTTAAAGGGGTGTTAAATTTTTTAGATTTGCAAAACCACAATCTTTTAAGCTCTATAAATCTTAAAGCTAGTGGCGACTTTGAAGAGCTTGAAATCTCTGGTTCTAGCCTCCCTTTTAAAGATATTAAATTTTTAGAAAAAATCCTCCCACCTTTTAGCAATACAATCCTAAAAGAATGGATTTTTGACAATTATGAAGCAGAAAATATAAATTTGGAGTATTTTTCTTTTATTCTTCCTACAAATAGCGAAGAGATTCTCCCCTCACTTTCTAAAACACTTAAAGCTAAAGCTGTTTTAAGAAATGCTAAAGTGCATTTTCAAAAAAATATTTCTCCGCTTATTTCTAAGGAAATTACACTTATTTTTAAAGATAATACCCTAGAATTTCACCCTGCTTCCCCCACTTATGAAGGGATTTCTTTACAAGATTCTAAAGTAGCTATCAAAGATATTTTAAGCAATCATGCAATTTTGGAAATCAATCTTTATGCTAACACTCCCCTAACCTCCTCTATCCATAAGGTTTTAGAATCCTATCAGATTTTTCTTCCCCTAACACAGCTAAAGTCTAATACACAAGCTACACTATATTTAGGGGTAGATTTACATTCATTAGAGGTAACTTATAAGGGTATTTTTAGCACACAAGATGCAAGTTTTGATTATAAAGGCGTTGTAATTAGTGGCAAGGATTTTTTAGTTAAGTTAGAAAACCCCCTTATTGATGTAAAAATCCAACAACTTAGCTTCAAAGATATTTTAAAAGCAAATACAAATTTTTCTATCAACACTAAAACGCATCAATTAAGTGGCGATTTAGATATAGTAAATTTAGAAATCAAAGAAGGCATTTTAAGTATCCAAAACCATTTACTGCCCTTTATAGTTGATTTTAACAATCCTAGCTTTACTTATTTAAACTTCCCTACTTTTAACATTGAAGCCAACCTAACCCATACAGATACAAGCACTTTTTATTTTAAGGATTTAAAACCTCTAATTGCCTATTCAGAATTTTTACAAAACTACAATATTGAAGAGGGCAATATTGACATAAGCACAAAAGACTTTTCTAATTTTTTAATGCGCTTAAATTTAATCTCTAGTGCTCCCTTTATGTATCAAAAAGACAAACCTAGCAATGAACTCTCTTTAGAACTTGAATATTCTAAAGATATTTTAAAATTTAAAACAAAGGATAATTTAGCACAATACTCTAGCACTCAAGATAAAAAAGAAATCCTTTTGCAAGATTATGTGCTAGATATAGACAAACTCAATCTCTCCAAAAACACAGACAAATTACCCACATATCTAAAAGCACAAAATAGTATTTTTATCTATAAAGAACTTCCTATTTTAGCAGATATTTTGGAAGCCAAAGCTTATGATGATTTTTTAGAAATCACTCTTCAACACAAAAACGGAAAAGCAAAAATAATCAAAAATAAAAAAGATTTAGAGATTAATGCTAATAATTTTGGAGATGAATTTGCAAACTCCCTAGCCAAAAAACAAGCTTTTTCAAAGGGCATTTTTTCCCTTAAAGCTAAAAATAACCAAGATGGAATTTTAATAGGAGAATTAAAATTTTATAATACTTCTATTAAACAATTAAAAGTCTTGCAGAATCTTCTAGCATTTATTGATACGATTCCCTCTCTCCTTAGTCTAAAATCTCCTGGTTTTAATAATGAGGGCTATTTAGTCAAAGAAGGCACGATGGATTTTGGATTAAATGAAGATTATCTAGCTATCAATAATCTTAATATTAAAGGAAGTTCTATGGATTTAGAGGGTAAAGGCGTGTTAGATTTAAAAAATAAAGTAATTGACTTAAACACAAAACTCATCACCATAAAATCCCTAAGCAACATTATTAATAAAATTCCTGTGGTAAATTATATCTTTTTAGGCAAAGATGGCACGATTTCAACAGGCGTTAAAATTAGTGGCAACCTAGACAATCCAAAAATCACAACACAAACCGCACAAGATATTTTGCTTTCTCCTTTTAATGTCTTAAAACGCGTAATTACTTCACCTATTCAAATTTTTACAAAGGATTAAAATGGTAAAAAAAGCAACCAAAAAAGAAGTTAGTGAGATTAAAGCACTTTTTTTAGAACGCTACAAAGACGCAAAAACAGAACTTAATTATTCTAACGATTTTGAGCTACTCATTGCAATTATGCTTTCAGCTCAATGCACCGATAAGCGTGTAAATCTAATCACTCCTGCTCTTTTTAAAAAATATCCTACCCCACAAACCTTACAAGATGCTCCCCTAGAAGATATTAAAGAATTAATCAAAACTTGCTCTTTTTTTAACAACAAAGCTACAAATTTAAAAGCAATGGCACAAATGGTATGCCAAAAGTATGGAGGCAAAATACCACTTGATAGAGAAGAGTTAAAAAACTTACCAGGAGTAGGACAAAAAACTGCAAATGTGCTTTTAATAGAATCTCAAGGGGCAAATTTCATTGCCGTAGATACGCATGTCTTTAGAGTTTCGCATAGACTTGGATTAAGCAATGCTAGCACACCGCTAAAGACTGAAGAAGATTTAACAAAGCTCTTTAAAGACAATCTTTTTGTCTTGCATCAAGCTATGGTGCTTTTTGGCAGATATACTTGCAAAGCCATAAATCCAAAATGTCATGAATGCTTTTTATCCCACCTTTGCAAAAGCAAAATGGGCTTTAAAGCCTAAGAATGCCAATTTTTCTTTGCAATTTTGTATTTTCCTGCCTTTGCCCTAGCAAAAATTACTAAATTATGGCGGTGCTTTAGTGCTAGATTTTTAGCCTTTTTTATTCTTTTTGTGCTAAAAGCATAAAGCATTTGATACTCTTCTGGAGAATAAAACCACTCTCCCTTTTTCCTTAAAAGTTTAAAATCTAGCTTATTAATTGCACTAAGGCGTGAAAGCTCCATAAAGATTCCATCGGATATATCCATTCCCACTTTTGCTTCTTTATTAAGCTCTAAAAGCATTTTAGGGTAAAGTTTTGGAGCAAAAAAGCGAGAATTTTTACTAATTTTATTAAATCTTAGAGCATTTTTTAAATGTCTAATGTTTTTACCAAAGCTTTGTGATTTTGCTAAATTTAGTGAGCTTTTAGGGGTTAAATATGCTAAATAGTCCCCTTTTTTAATCCCTTTTCTATAAAGAATTTTTTTGCATTTTTCTCCTATTATGCTTAAAGAAATATGTAATTTATCGCCTACTAGCGTATCCCCCCCTATCAAAAGCACTCCATTTTCTTTAGCAATTTGTGCGATAGTCTTAGCAAGGTTTTTACTCTCTTTAAAATCTTTTGGGATACAAATGGTTAAAAGTGCATATTTTGGGATTGCATTCATCGCATAAATATCAGAAAGATTCACAAAAAAGCATTTTTGTAATTGTGCTTTTAAATCTCCCCATTCTCTTTTAAAATGCACTCCCTCAAAAAACCCATCACTTGCAAAAATAAATCTATCTAAAAGCACTCCATCATCCCCTATACCAAAGGTTGCCCCACAAGCTTTTAGGGTGTTTATAAACTGCTTTTCTCTATCTAGCATTAAAGCATCTTCATACTTAAATCAATCCAAACTGCATGGTGGATAATATAGCCACTTGAAATAGCATTTACCCCTTTAATAGCATACTCTTTGATATTTTCTAGTTCCACATTGCCACTTACTTCAATAAGCGTGCTAGGCGAGATTTTATCCCTTAGCTCTACCACTTCTTTAATCATAGAAAGTGGCATATTATCACACATTAAAATATCTCCTCTAGCTTCCAAAACCTCTTTTGCTTGTTCTAAGTTTTCGCATTCTACTTCAATCTTCACCCCAAAAGGAATCTTTTCTCTTGCACTCTTTATAAGCTCTTTTAAAGAATCTTCCCCTTTAATATGCGTATCTTTTAACATAAGGCAATCATCTAGCCCTAAGCGATGGTTTCTAGCACCACCATTTTTTGTAGAGTATTTTTCAAATACACGCAAAAGAGGACGCGTTTTTCTAGTATCTAGCAAGGTACATTCGCTTCCTTCTAGCTTTTTTACAAACTTTCTTGTAAGTGTAGCAATCCCGCTAGAATGTGCTAGGATATTTAAAATACTTCGCTCTAGACTTAAAAGCGTGCTTCTTTTTCCTTTTAAATAAAGCAAAGTTGCACCCTTGCAAAACTCCTCCCCATCATGTGCTAAAAATTCTACACAAACCGAATAAAGCTCACAAAGTCTTTTGATATAAATCTCCCCTGAAAATACGCCCTCTTCTTTTGCTATGATTTTACTTTTTACTTCTTCATCTTCTTTTAAGATTCTAGCAAACAAATCCCCCCTACCCAAATCCTCTTTAAGCGTAGCTTTTAAAAATTCATCTAGTAAAATTTCTTGCACTTTTTATCCTTTATGAAAGCTCCATCATCTTTTCTAATGCCCTCTTAGCCTTTAGTGCAACCTTAACATCTAGTAAAATTTCATTATAAGGTTCCCCTTTTTCAAGTGCTTCTAACAGATTTAAAACATCTTGCAAAGTGGTTTCATTCATCGTGGGGCATTCTGGCTTAGTAGAAGAAAGCACAAAAGTATTTTGCTCTCCATTATAAGGGGCTCTTAAGCGATTGACTAAATTAAATTCTGTCCCCACTGCCACTTTTTGCTCTGGCTTTAAACTTTGCACAAATTTAATAATTTGACTAGTAGAACCCACAAAATCTGCCTTTTTTACAACTTCTTTGGGGCATTCTGGATGCACTACGATTAAAATATCTTTATATTTTGCCCTAAAAAATTCAATATCTTGCACACTAAATAACTGATGTACAGAACAAAATCCATTATAGCAAATAATATCCGCATTTTGCACTGCTTCTTTTGTATCTAGCCCTAGCACTGCACTTTTTAACCCATTTTGTGCCGCTAGATTTTCTCCTAAACATCTATCAGGCAAAAAGAAGATTTTTTTGTTTTGTTTAAGTGCATAATCCATAATTTTACTTGCATTAGAACTTGTGCAAACCACTCCCCCAAAATCGGCAACTTTAGCTTTTACTTCTGCATTAGAATTAATATAAGTAATAGGGAAAAAATCGCTAATCCCATAACTTCTAAGCAACTCTACAGACTTATCAAAATAGCTATCATCGATCATTCTTGCCATAGAACAACAAGCAATTTTTGGCATAAAAACGCGTTTATTTGGGGAGAGTATCTTCACACTCTGCCCCATAAACCCCACTCCACAAAATAAAATGATAGGATTAGTAGCACAAGATGCTTTTTGAGAAAGCTCCAAGCTATCCCCACTTAAATCTGTAATTTCTACAATCTCATCTCTTTGGTAAAAATGTGCTGCGATTAATACATTATGTTTTTGCTTTAAATGCTTAATTTTTTCTATCATTCTTGTTCCTTTGCAATGCATTCACCAAAATAAATGCCTTCTTCTAATTTTGTATGATAGCACCAACCCTTAGACAACATTACAATTGTAGAACCCATTTGAAAGCTGCCTATCTCATCGCCTTTTTGCAAACAAATAGGAGTGCTAAAGGTATGGCTATAATTTTCTTTTAAAGTTGCAATATTGGGAGCAAAATGGATAATTATCCCTCCTACATTTAATGCACCCACCGCCACAAAATAAAAAGGATTCCCCTTATAGTCTTCACAACTTAACACCACTCTTTTATTTTTAAC
This sequence comes from Helicobacter burdigaliensis, assembly GCF_003670295.1. Taxonomy (GTDB): domain Bacteria; phylum Campylobacterota; class Campylobacteria; order Campylobacterales; family Helicobacteraceae; genus Helicobacter_D; species Helicobacter_D burdigaliensis. The sequence goes on along the minus strand of NZ_QXJG01000006.1, from coordinate 47,586 downwards.
AAATAAAGAATCCACCTTTTCTAAACCCATTTTATTTACAGGATAAAGTGCCCCTTGTATAAAATCTATTCTTTTAACTTTCAAATCAATAGGGGCATGAAAACGATGATAATCTTTAGGGGATAGATATAAATTAATATAATTAAACCCCTCTCCTAACTCTTCTAGCACAAAATCACTCACAAAATATTCTTTGCCTTTAATTTGCATAGCTTGATTATCCCTGCATTCTCCAAACTCCATAACCTTGCTATCACAGGGTGCTATTAGCACATTTTGTGCTTTATCAAAAGAACGCATTTTAATTAAAGAGCGCATAAAAAGCTCATTTAAACTCTCATAGCTCTCTATTGTATCAAACTCTTCTAAATTGATATTAAAATACTTAACATAAGCTAGATTAATCCACTTTTGAATCTTAGGATGAAAAGAATGTTTAGCAAACTTTTCAAAAACTTGTGAAATTAGATTTGTATAATGCATCTTGCTCCTTTACCCAAATAGGTTCTTCTTCTAAAGTTGGACGATTGATTAAGACTTCAAAAGGCTTAAATTTCTCTTTATATCCCATAGAAGGGTGATTTTCTATCCAATAGCCTGGATAAATATATTTAATTCCTTTAGTTTTGGCAAATTCAATTTGCTTTAAGATTGAAAAAGTTCCTAAAGAATATTTTGCAAAATCATGATCATAAAAACAATAAACCGCCGAAAGACAATCTTGCAAAATATCTACCAAAGCCACTCCTACCAAATTCCCTTCAATATGATATAAAAACTCATAGCCAAACTCCATAAAGCCTTGCACAAAAGTATCATAATAGATTTCAGGGCTGATTTTTTGGTATTCCCACCCTTTTTTATCTTGCATAATTTTATGGTATTTATCATAAAGCTCTAAATGCGATTTAGATAAAGTAGGCTTTTGGATACTTAGCGTAACAAAACTAGATTGCTTTAGAATCCTTTTTTGTGTTGTGCTAAAATTAAACTTTTCACAATCCCATCTTATAGAAACACATAAATTACATTCTCCACATTCTGGAACAAAAAAATAATTCCCAAAACGCCTCCAACCCCTCTCTAATAATTTTTTATAAAATACTTCTTCACATTCTTTAATATAAAAATACCGAAATAATGATACTTTATCTTTAAAATATCCGCATATTTTAGGGTTTTGCTTTAGCTCAAAAATCTCCATAGGCAATTTTTCCTAAAGTTGCTGTTTTAGAATGTGTTGTTTGGAATTCTTTTTTAGCATTGCTTACTTTATGCAAATAATTCCTTGCTTCTTCATATTTTAAAGAAGTCCTAAGCTTTCTATAAACTTCTGATGAGGGCATTTGATTAATAATCTCCACTGCCTTTTTTCTATCTTTATGAAACACTGAAAGGACATTTCCACTACCTGTATTGTATGCAGCAATTACACAATATTCATGCGAGAGCGAATTTTTAATCCCTTTTAAATAACGATTAAACAAAATATCAAGATAAGCAGAACCATATTGAATATTTGTTTTAGGAACAAAAAGCATTTCTTTGGTAGGAATTCCATCTTTATTATTAAGCGCTTTATACACATCACGCCCTGCACTCACAGGCACAACCTGCATAAGTCCATATGCTGGGATATGACTCACCGCATAAGGATTAAAACTGCTTTCTGTTTTAATAATAGCAAATATCAAAGCTTGTTCTATCTTATACTCTCTTGCAAAAAGAGCCACATATTCTCCATACTTATGCTCACTTTGCACCACTCTATCTTCTACCATATTAAACTGCACATAATAGACTTTCTTTTTCTCGCCTTTTTGTGTAATTTCTGTGGTTTTTAGCTTATGATTTATAAGATAATCTGCATAACGATTAGCTCTCCAAGGATAAAGGACAACCTTACCTTCATGATCTTTAATCAAATTTGCCAAATAAGGCTTTCCTTTATACTCAATCTCTTTATCTGAATACAAATCCACATCTTCAGGATCTTCAGGGGTTAAAAGTGTGCCAACAATGGCTTTATGCAAGGCTTGTTTAGGATTTTTGGTATCCAAAGTAGCCACAGATACTACACCTTTTGAAAAATCCACTTGCGCTCTTGAAAGATAAGAATCCGTATATTTTACATAAACCTCTTTAGAAGCCGTAGGAGCATTATTTTCACCCCAATTCTTAGAAGCTCTTTGCGTAAGCTTAGTAACCACTTTTTTAAAAGTGGCTTGAAAATTAAGAACTTCTGTTTCAAACTTTTGGGGATTTGAAGCATACTCTATGGCTTTTTTCTTAAGGTAACTTTCAGGATTATACACAAGCTCCCTATAACCCATTAAGCAACCCGCAAACAAAAAGGCACTGCCAAGAGATACTAATGCTATTTTTAGCAAGCAAGCATTCCTTTTTTAATTTCTAATGTTTTTTCTTTTCCTACAAAAATTTCTGCTAAATAAAAAGCAAATTCTAAAGCAGTAGCAGGACCTCTTGAAGTAATAATATTTCCCTCTTGCACCACATTTTCACATACATAATTTGGATTTTCTATCATAGTTTCTACACTAGGATAGCATGTAAATTTAGCTTCTTTTAAAACTCCCATTTTAAAAAGTGCTAAAGGTGCAGCACAAATTGCAGCAACAACTTTATTGCTTTGTTGCATGTCTTTTACAAATTGAGTAAGCGAGTTAGAAGCAATCATATTTTGCACTCCACCAAAGCCACCTGGAAGCACAACTCCTTCATATTCTTTAGAATCTGCTTCTTCAATGCTTATTTTAGCTTGCATAGGAATCCCACTATCAGAAGTTACCACTAAATCCTTCTTTAAAGAAGCAAGGCTAACTTCAACACCCACACGCCTTAATACATCAATCACGCTAATTGCCTCTAAATCTTCAAATCCATCTCCCAAAGGGATTAAAACTTTTGCCATTATTTTACCTTATCTAAATATTCACCTGTTTCTGTATTCACACGAATCTTATCACCCTCCAATACATGATAAGGAACTTGCACCACTGCACCCGTTTCTAAAGTTGCTGGCTTTTTACCTGCACTTGTAGTATCGCCTTTAAAGTTAGGTGGAGTTTCCTTCACTACAAGTTCCACAGATTGAGGAACATCTACTGAAATTGCTTTATTATTGTGGAACAATACACTCACATTCATTCCATCAATCATCCATTTAGCAACCTCTCCCACTTGATCATCTAGTAACCCTACTTGCTCATAGTTTTCTGTGTCCATAAACTGAAAATGATCGCCATCGTGGTATAAAAACTGCATAGAACGCTCTTGTAAATTTGGCTCTTCACACTTATCACCCGCATGAAAAGTCTTTTCTAAAACCCTGCCATCTAAAAAAGATTTCATCTTCACACGCACAAAAGCTGCTCCCTTACCCGGTTTTACATGTTGGTATTCTGTAATTCTATAAGGAATGCCCTCTAGCTCAACTTTTAAACCTTTTTTCAAATCACCCATTGAATATGCCATTTATTTCCTTTTAATTTTTAAATTTTTCCTGCACTGCCTAAGACTTCCATACGCTCTGCGATTACTTTTCTCATAAAGTCTTTAGCAGGAGCAAAGAATTTTCTTAAGTCAAATTGCGTTTTATCTTCATTAGCTACGCGTCTAACTTCTGACATAAAAGCAATTCTTAAATCTGTATCTGTATTAATTTTATTAATACCACCCTTTATAGCCTCTTGTAAAAACTCAAAAGGAACACCCTTGCTCCCTTTTAAATCTCCGCCACTTTGTAAAAATGCTTCTCTCACTTCACTGGGTATCGCACTTGCTCCATGCAATACAAGAGGAATATTTGTAAGCCTTTTTACTTCTATAAGGCGTTCAAAATCTAATTTTGGCTCACCTTTAAACTTAAAGGCTCCATGACTTGTCCCAATAGCAGGGGCAAGAAAATCTACCTTACTTTCTTTTACAAATTCTTCTGCCTCTTTTGGATTGACTAAACAAGCATCTTTTTCATCCACAGAGATATTATCCTCAATCCCCATAAGTCTTCCAAGCTCTGCTTCTACACTAACGCCCGCACAATGGGCAACTTCTACAACACGCTTAGTTTCGCACAAATTCTCTTCAAAAGGATGATGAGAAGCATCAATCATTACAGAAGTAAATCCTGCCCTAATAGCCTTTACACAAGATTCATAGCTTGTCCCATGATCTAAATGCAATGCAACAGGGATATGTGGATAACGCTGTGAGAGGATTTTAACCATACCCACTGCCATATCAATCCCTAAGTATTTAATAGCGCCCTCACTTGCTTGCACAATAATAGGAGATTTTTTCTCATCCGCTGCTTCAAAGATAGTGCTTAGCATCTCATAATTTACGAAGTTAAATGCACCTACACCATAATTCTCTTTATGTGCCTTTTGTAAAATCACATTCCCTGATACTAGCATTACAAAAACCTTAATAAATCTCTATCTTAGCACTTTTGCGTAAATCTTGCCCTTCTTTTTGGACACTATCTTTAAATTTTTGCACTTTTAATACTTGCTCAATTCTTGCCTTACTTTCATCTAAAGTAAGTGTTCTCTCACTTCTTTTATCTTCTGCATAGATGATATGATATCCAAAATCTGTTTTTACAGGAGCCTTAGTATATTCACCTTTTTTAAGTTTGAAAGCTGCATTTGTAAATTCTGGAACCATTTTTTGTGCTTTAACAAGCCACCCTAAACTACCACCATTTTGTGCTGTTGGATCTTGTGATTTTTCTTTAGCAAGCTGTGCAAATTTATTAGGCAAATCTTTGCCACTTTTTTTAAGCTCTGCAATAATTGACTTTGCCTCTGCTTCACTTTTCACTAAAATATGGCTTACTTTAACCGCTTCTGGCTGTAAAAACTCTTTTTTATTTTTATTATAAAAATCTTTAATCTCAGAATCACTTACTTTAACTTCGCTCATTTGTTTCCCCATCCAAATTTCTAAAGCTAAGTCATCTTGCACCAACGCTAAAGCCTCTTTATATTCTTTAGAGTTTTCAATTTTTTCTTTCTTAGCTTGTTTAATGAGTAATCTTCTCTCAATCGCTTGATTAATGATTTGTGTTTTTGCTTCTTGTGGTAATTGCTCATAAGAAACGCCTGGCATTCCTCTCATTAAAATCCCGATGTCTTTTTCTGTGATTTCTTCACCATTTACCTTAGCAAAAGTTTTTGCATAACTCACACCTTGCATTAATGCAAAAGCCACCATTGAACCTAAAATAATCTTCTTCATAGATTTACCTTCCGTGTTAATTTTTGAGAATTTTCATCTCATTGTTTTGAAATTTTACCTTGATTTTTTTAAATACTTATAAAACAAAAGCTTTCTTTAACCTATTTTGGCTCATTTTCTTCATTTTTTTGTAATTCTTCTTGTAATTTTAAGATTTTAAGAATTTTTTGATTGCTTTTAGTGAGTGCTTTAAATTCTACCCTACGAGAAAGTTCTGGAGTTTCTAAAGGTTTTGCAAAAGAAAGTCCATTTGCCCTTAAAACACTCACAAGCCATTCTTTTTGTGCATTGATTTTAGGATTCTCAAAACAATATTTTAAAACCTCCAAAGCTCTCTCTTGTGAAAGCCCCACATTACCTAAATACCTTGCCTCTAAACTTTTAGCATTTTGCCATTCTGTGGAAGTATGCCCCTCAATTCTAATTTCTTCAATATCCTCTTTATATTTACTTTGAGAAAGTATTTTGATATAACGCGGAAAAAAGTCATCTAAAATCTCTTTAAATCTTGATTTTACAACTTTTTGTCCTTGATCAAATAAAATATCAGGCTCTCTAAAACGCACTGTATTGTCTAAATCAATCTCTGCATTCCATTGTTCTAAATTTCTAGAAAACTCTTTTAATAAATCTTTATTCAGCTCTGTTTGCAAATCTTTATGCGTTTTAGCCACATCACTCATTTGTTTATTAAGCGTTAGGAGTTCTTTATTTTGCTCTGCTAGTTCTTTTTGGGTGGAGCTAATCACCACCATATAAGAGACTGCAATAAGCAGGAAAATCATCATTACTCCTGCCATCATATCAGAAATACTAATCCACTCACTTCCTTTAAAATCACTTGCCATTATCTAGCTCCCATTAGCTCACGGATACGGCGTAAAAACCATTCATAATCCTGCCTAAAACCTAAGGTTATATTAGACAATGCTCCATCTAGCTCTCCTAAAGAACTACAAAGCTTAGCGTTAAGCTCGGAAGTTTCTGCAAGCGAAGAAGAAACATTTGTTTTTGTAATTTGTAAAATTGCATCAATTTCTTTGCGATTGCTTTCTAAAGAAAGATAAGTTTTCGAAAGAGCATCGCCAAGATTTTTTTGCAAATTATTAAATTCATTTAAAAGCTCTGCACTTACATTTTTAGGTAGTTCCAAGCTTTTTTTACTAAGAAGTGAGAGCATTTCTAAATATTCACTTCCCATTTGTTTTAGCATCTGTTTCACTTCTGTTTGTAAAGTTAAATAGCTTTGTATCACTTCTTTAGAATGGGAATCTAATTGCGTTTTTGAAAGGCTTAAAAGATCTTTTGCTAAAACATTCGCACTCTCGCACACTTTTTTAGAATTTATTTCAAAGATATTTACAGCTTGCATAAGGCTATTTTGCAAACCAGCAGTCAAATCTTGATGTGTTTGTGCTGAAGTTTGCAATATTTTTGTAATTTGTGTTTGATGCATTGAGTTTGCATTTTTTAAATACGCATTTAATGATTCTAAAGTATTTTTATAGCTTTCTGCTAAACTCCCTCTAAGTTTGCCCTGATAATCCTCTAAAAAGCTTTGATTATGGGTTTGCATTTTCTCTAAATATCCACTAAAATTTTTAGAATCTTTTTCTAAAAGTCCATAAAGCTGGCTAGATTGCTCCTTATTTTGCTCTAAAAGATCTTTTACATTTTGAGAAATTTCTTGCGTAGTTTTACTAAAATTTTCTTGAATATTGTAAGAAGTTGCATTCAAAGCTTCTTCTATATTTTGAGAAGACTGACTTAGGCTATCTGCAGTATTTTGCACTAAATCATTTAGGCTTTTTAGAGTATTTGCTGTGCTTTTTTCTATCTCATTAGAAAGTGTAATCAAAGTATCTTTGCTACTTTGCAGATTTTCTTCTAGATTCTTAGTAGAATTACCCAAAAGCTTATCAAAGCCTAAAACTGCATTATTTATATGTTCTTCTAACGCACCCAAATGCTTCTCTAGGCTATCTTGCGCACTTTTAGACAACTCTTTAAAGGAGTTTGCACTCTGTTCTAGCGAAGTTTCCATATTTTGTGAATGCTTTAATAGCACATCATCGCTTCTTTTAGATTGCTCTTCTACAAGCAAAATAGACTGCTTTTGTGCTTCTTGTAAATTATCTATAAACTCACCATATTTACTTTTAATCTCTTGCATTTGCTCTTCAATATTTGTTTTAATATGCGTAATCATTTCCAAGTTTTTAAATCTTAGCTCTTCTTCATTATGATTAAAACTCTCAAGCAACTCTAAAGTTTTATTCTCTAATTCTTTTAAAGAACGCGTGAGATTATCTTGATTTTGTGTAATATAGTTTTCATTAAATTCTGTAAGGCTCACATATAGTTTGTTAAGCTGTTCGCTTAGCTTATTGTGATCTTGTTCTAGAGTTTGCATACTATTTTCTAAAACATTTTGTGAAGTTTGCAAATAAGTTTTTGTGCTTTGTTCTAAAAATTGCGTTGTATTTTCTAAATTATTTTTTACAAATTCTAAGCTTTCTTTTTTGCCACTTTCAAAAATTTGGCTAATTTGTTTATGGGATTGCTCTGAAACCTCATATCCCTTAACTTGCGCACTTTCTAAAGTTTCTACAAGCTCTTTTACCGAATTGAGTGCATTTTGTGCGTTTGTATGCATATTTTCAAATCCTGCCAAAAGAGAAGATAATTTCTCATTTTCTATGCGTGAAGCCTCAATGCTATTTGCTAAAGCCTTATAAACCTCAAGCGTTTCTTCATTGCGTTTAGCGATTGCTTCAATCCCCTCACTTGTTTGCTTAAAAAGTGCAAGAGTGTTTTTAAGATTCTCTTCTAATCCCGCAATTCCCTCTTTATAATTATTCTGCCAAGCAATCATTTGCGAAACTGCTAAATTTAGTTCTTTAAAATTATCTCCAAATTGATCGGTAATTTTTTTATTAAAATCCCTTATCACCCCCTCTAATGCCCCAATAAGCTCCTTACTTGCTCCTTGTGCTAGATGGTGCATTGCTTCTTTTAAAGTAGAATTTACTTTCAAAAAATGCTCTTCTAACCCTAAAAAGCGTTCTTCATTAGCCAAACTTTGCTTTTCTAAAAGATTTTGCGTTTTATGCAAACTTTCTTGCTGTTTTTGGCTGATTTGTGTTAGCTCTTTTAAACGCGATAGTTCATCTAATTTCCCCATTTGCAATGAAAAATAATCTAACATATTATCAAAATCACTTTTAACCGCCTTGCTTTTTTGGATAATTGAAAGCAAAATTGCAAGTCCCATTCCTAAAATTGAAGTATAAAAGGCGGTTTTTAAACCTTCCAAAAGTGTAGGCACAGAATTTTCAATATTTCTTGTATCAAAATCTTGCAATCCCATAAAAATACCCACAAAAGTCCCTAAAACACCCGCACTAATAATAATGGACTTAAAATCTCTATGCTTTTGCTTTCCATAGCTTAGAAAATCCCAAAACGCAAGGGCTAACATCACTAAAGTGAAGATGATATTTACGAGCATATTTTCCATTATTTCCTCTTCCTTTTTTTGTCTAAATTAAAACGCTCATCTACAAGCCAATCAGGTTTTTGAATATTTGTTTTTTTGCGGTTTGCCAAAAATAAAACCAACCTTATAACAAGCACAACAAGTGCAAAAGTAATTGCCGCTGAAATTATCGTCCCTAAGTCATATTCACTTCTAAACATTACTTTCCTTTTTGCTCTATTTGTTGCACCTGCACATCTACATTGCTATAACTAATCTCATTTAGCATTCCCACAAGTGCGATAAATTGCTCCAAATAGCTTTTAGAATCCCCCCTTAATAAAATAGGAGTTTCCTTTGGCATTTGTAAGAGTTTTGCTTTAATCTCTTCTAGGCTTAAAAGATTCTTATCTAAAAAATATTCGCCTTTTTGATTAATAGTGATTTCCACATCCTTTAGAGGTTTATCTATCTTACTAGAACCTTCTGCTTTAGGAAGGGTAATAGGAATTTTACCCTGTGCTATGAAAGTAGCACTTGTTAAAACAATCACAAGCAAAACAAGCATAATATCAATAAAAGGCACAATATTGATACTATCCATTCTCCTAAATCGCTTCATCTTCTGCCTTCTTCTAAATCTTTTAGGCTAAAATTTTTATCTTGCTTTTTTTCTTGCAAAATTTCCCATTTTGCAACTAAAACTTCACTTTTTCGCATTAAAAGATTATAAAAAATGATTGAAGGAATAGCGACAATTAGTCCCCCTGCTGTGGCTTGCAAGGCTAGGGCTAAACCACTCATAATACTTGCACTATCTACTAAGCCAGATTGCCCCATTTGCACAAAAGCAATAATAATCCCAAACACCGTTCCTAAAAGCCCAACATAAGGAGCATTAGAACCAATAGTAGCGATAATTGTTAAGTTTTTAGATAAATCAATTTCTAACTCTGTTTTGTTTTCATAAAGAACTAATTTAATATAGCGATAAAAAAGCAACCTTTCAATGCTAGCCCACAAAGCCACCACACTCATTAAAAGCAAAACTCCCATAACACCATATTCTACACTTTCTTTCAAGCTTAAATCTAGCAATTTTTCTCCTTTATTGATATTCTTTTAATGATTGTGCAATTTCTCTTTTTTGGATTTTTTCTTTTAGACTCTCACGCTTATCGTGTAAATTTTTTCCTTTTGCAAGTGCAATTTCTAGCTTTGCTTTGTTGCGTTTGTTAAAATAAAGCTTTAAAGCCACGATACTCATTCCAACCACCTGCGTTTTGCCAAAAAGCTTGTCAATTTCCTTTCTGTGTAAAAGTAGCTTTCGCACTCTTTTCTCATCAGGTTTATAATGTAAATTTGTCGTGCCAAGCACAGAAATATGCGCCCCAAACAAAAAGGCTTCGCCATTTACAACCTTAATAAAACTATCTTTTAGATTCACCTTACCTGCACGGATAGACTTCACTTCACTTCCTAAAAGCTCAATCCCTGCTTCTAGCTTATCAAAAATAAAAAAATCATAAGTTGCTTTTTTGTTTGTGGCAACTATCTTTATACTCATTTCACTCTCCAAAAACTACTTCCACTACCGCTTAAAAAATAACCCTCTTTTACAAATGTATCCAAACTAGGATATAGCTCTAAAAGTGGTAAAAGTAAATCATTTAAAGCCCTTGCATCTTTTTTCAAAACTTCTTCATTACTAGATTCTTTCCATTCTTTAGCCTCTTTAGCACATATAGGAGAATAAAAGTTTTTTGCATAAAGTTTATAAATTTCTTTAGTGTCTGCATGGATTTTAGGAGTGATAATCTCTACTTCAAATGCTTTCTCTTTTGTGCTTTCAACTACTTCTCCCCTACCTTCTACATTTGCTATTTCCTCTTCACTTAAAAAAAAGGGAACATCACTTCCTACCTTTGCACCCAGCTTATAGAGTTCTTCTTTTTTTAAATTTAATTCTAGCTTTTTATTCGCCCACAAAATAAAACTTGCCGCATTAGAGCTTCCACCCCCTAGCCCACTTCCTGTGGGAATGTTTTTTTCTACTTCTATTTTTATCGTGTTTAAAAACTCTTTTTGTTCTTTTGTGCAAACTTCCAAAAGGGCAAGATAGCTTTTATAAAGAGTGTTTTGCTCTAATTTACAATCAAAATTCCCACAAACTTCAAATTTTTCATTCCCCTCTTTAAACTCTAGCACATCATAAAGATTGCAAATCCACATAAAACGCGATACAAGAGTATGATAGCCCACACCATTTTCTTGCATTCTGCCTGTAATTTTTAAAAAAATATTAATTTTTGCATAGGATTTCATTTTGTTTTACTCTTTAAAATCGGCAACTCACTTGCTTGCAATTCTTTATGAGAAAGCGACTTTTTATTTTCCTCCAAAACTGCTAATTTTAACTCCTCGCGCAAAATCAAAAGATTAGGCGGTGCTTCAAAACCTATCTTCACACTACCTTTGTCAATAGAAACAATCTTAATCACAATCTCATCGCCAATACAAATACTTTCATTTTCTTTTCTTGATAAAATCAACATAAAGGTATCCTATTTAGTAAATATGTTATTGCGTGGTTTTTATATGAAATTATAGAAAAAAATTCATCAAATTTCACTATATATTCTCCCTCTTTAGAAATTTTTAATTCTTTTGGTTCTAGCTTTTTGCCATTTAACACCTTAAAATAAAGCCCTTCATTATCTAAATCCCTAGCTTCTATCTTACAAAATGGCAAAATACTAAGAGGGTTTAGAGGCTTTTCTTTTTCATATCTAAACTCCCCCTCACTCTCTCGCTCTAAATAGCTAAGTGCTCCAAAAGCGCCTAACTCCTTAGCTATCATCTCTCCTAAAGAGCGGATATAAGAGCCTGCACTCACCCACACTCTAAAACTAATAAAAGGATGATTATAGCCTAAAAATTCTATTTTAAAAATCTTCATCATCTCTTCTTTTAACCTTACTTCCTCCCCTGCTCTTGCAAGTTCATAAGCTTTCTTGCCTAAAATCTTCTTAGCACTAAATTTAGGAGGGGTAAATCTAATCTCACCGCTAAAGCTCTCTACAATCTCTTTAACCCTAACTTCATCCAGTCTAGGTGTATCATAAATACCCAAAATATTTTCAAGATCTAAAGAATCACTTTTCATTCCAAGCCACAAAGTCGCTCTATATACCTTAGGCTCTTTTGCAAGATAAGAAAAAAGCCTTGTATATTGTCCATAAGCCACTATCAAAGCCCCACAAGCAAAAGGATCTAAAATCCCACTAAATCCTCCTTTTACTACATTATCCCTCTTTTTAAGAGAAGTTAAAAATTTATTAGAAGATACAAACATAGGTTTATTAGCCACAAAAATACGATTCAATTTACACCTTTAGTGATATAATAATCACATTTCTTTTTTTAGGAGTTTTTATGAAAAGTATTTTAACATCTTTTCTTTTAAGTTTTTGTTTATTTTTTAGTAGCTGTGCCAATCCCCCTCTTGCAAATCCTAATCTAAATTATCCTAATATAACTTATTCAAAAGATAAGGATACAAGCATAATCCCTGTTGGTTTCTCGCAAACTTTCACCAATCGCTTTAAGATTCTTTATGAAAAGAATCCAAACCCAAATATTCAAAAAATAGAGTTTTATTTTAGCCATTATTATAACGAATCACAAGGCGATGACTCACCCACTGCTTCTTTTAGCTTCACACCTAGATATTTATTAAAAATAAATGTAATCATAAATGGCGATATAAAACTTTATAAAGATATTGAAATACCTGTCATTGCTTTTAATCCTCCTTATAGTCAAATCTTTGATAGCTTAATTTTACAAATTTTAAACCATCACTAAAAATATTTTTTAGATAGAATCCTTATAAAGAAGGATTCTAAAAAGTTTTATTTAGTTTTATTTATAAAATCTTTATTTTTATCCCCCTCCAAATACAAAATTAAACTTAAAAATAATTAATTTTCTAAATTTTTAAGAAAGAAAGTTTTATAATTATAGAATTTATTTTAAAAAGGATTCTTAAATTGTCTTTAGTAATTTTATATGGATTATTTTTAAGTTTGCCAAAACTTTTCTTAAGTCTTATACAGCTTAATTTTCTTTCTAAAGAAAAAACTAAACCTGCCTATATTTTGCCTTCTGATGATTTTATCAAAGCTGCAAATTATGCCATCATTAGAGAAAAAATATCTTTATTTGAAAATATTTTTGACTTTATCTTGCTTGGATTTTGGCTTTTATTTGGTTTAAACTATCTACAATCTTTATTAACACCTTTAAGTTCTAGCTCTCCACTTTTAGGAAGTGTTGTTTTTGTGCTAGTCTTTTTGCTCTTTCAATCTTTAATTTCCATACCTTTTTCTGCTTATAAAACCCTTATTATAGATAAAAGATTTGGCTTTTCCAAAGGAGGCTTAAAACTCTTTATTCTGGACACTTTAAAATCTTTAATACTCCTTATCATTATCGGTGGAATCTTGTTGTTTGCATTCGTTTTTATTATCACAAATATTGCAAATTGGTGGCTTTATGCACTCCTTTTAAGCATTGCTCTTATTTTAGCTACAAATCTACTCTATCCCACTCTCATCGCTCCTTTATTTAACAAATTTACTCCATTAGATAATGAAGATTTAAAGAATTCTATACAAAATCTTTTAGAAAGAGTGGGATTTCAATCTAGTGGTGTGTTTGTAATGGATGCTTCTAAGAGAGATGGTAGGCTAAATGCTTATTTTGCTGGTTTTGGCAAAACAAAACGCGTAGTTTTATTTGATACACTCATTAAAAAAATTTCAAAAGAATCTCTTTTGGCTGTTTTAGGGCATGAATTAGGGCATTTTAAACACAATGATATTTATAAGATGATAGGTTTTATGGTGATTATGCTAAGTATTTTATTTTTTATCATAGGTAATCTTCCTAATGAAATTTTCACTCTAGCAAACCTAGAACCCTCACCTCATATTTTTATCATTTTTCTACTACTTTTTAGCAATTTAATAGGTTTTTATTTTATGCCTATTTTTAGTTTTTTTAGTTGCAAAAATGAATTTAATGCTGATAAATTTGGAGCAGAACTCACAAGCAAAGAAGACTTGGCTAAAGCACTTTTAGTGCTAGTGAAAGAAAACAATTCCTTTCCACTCTCACATCCTCTTTATATGAGATTCTATTATAGCCACCCTCCACTAATGGCAAGGCTTATCGCTCTAAATTGTGAGAAAATGGCAATTTCTTAATGCTTATTCAAGAAGCTTTAAAGTTTGGAGCGAGTGAGCTCCATAAATTTCCTAGAAGTCTTTTAGAAGCTGAATTGCTCCTTGCTTATACGCTAGGTGTAGATAGAATTTACCTTCATACACATTTTTTGACAATCTTAGACTCTTTTAGCCAAAAAAGATATTTAAATTTTATCAAAAGACGCAAAAATTACGAACCTATTGAATATATTATAGAAAATGTTAGTTTTTATTCTAGTGAATTTTATATCTCACATGGTGCATTAATTCCGCGTCCTGAAAGTGAAATACTGGTTGATTTAGCACTAAAAACCATACAAAAAAACCACCTTAAAAATATAGCAGAAGTTGGAGTTGGAAGTGGGATTTTGAGCATAACACTAGCCAAAATGCTACCTCTTTGTAATTTTAGTGCAAGCGATATTTCCCCTGAAGCTTTATTTAATGCTTATGTCAATAAAGAAAAATTTCAGATTTCTAATCTTACTTTGCATAAAAGTGCTTATTTAGATTTTAATTGTGGCAAAATAAAATCTTTTGATTTATTAATCTCTAATCCACCTTATATCAAAGAAGGTTTTAGTCTGCCAAAACCCTTAGAATATGAACCAAAAATCGCACTTTTTGGAGGAGAAGAAGGAGATGAGATTCTCCATCATCTCATAGACTTAGCCTATCAATTACAAATCCCTTTTTTAATTTGTGAAATGGGCTATGATCAAAAAGAAAGTATTTATAACTATACACAAAAATTTAACTATAAAAATTTGGAATTTTATAAAGATTTGGCAAATTTAGATAGAGGATTTATTTTAGAGTTTTAGCCTTTAAAGAGATTTATTTAATCTCTTTAATAAAGGCATCTTTATTAATTTTTGCCTTAACTTCTTCTAGTTTTGCTTTGGCTTCTGCTCTTGTATTAAAAGGACCGATTAAAAGCCTATTGGTATCCCCTGCTTTTTGCATACGATAGCTAAGTTGCTCTTTTGAAATTGCATTCATTAGTTGCTTATTTGGAGAATATTTACTAAAAGAACCCACTTGGATATAAAAACCTTTAGTAGCCTCTGCTCCTTGCTCTTGTGGATTATTTGCTTGTATTTGCTTAAAAGTATCTTTAGGGCTTTTAGCTTCTTCTTTTGCTTGTTCCTTTATTGCTGGTGCTACTGGTTCTTGTGGTTTTACAGGCTCTTTTGGCTTTTGTGTAGTTGCTTGAGTATTGTTTGTAGCATTGCCTGCTTGTTGTGATTTAATTTGTTCAATAATTCGCTGAAACTGCTCATCTGAATTGCTTGTTTGTATATCTGTATTAGCTTGGATAGGCATTTGCTTATCATCTTGAGCTTGGATAGGTGGCAAGTTTTGTGGCATTTCTACCTTTTCAGTTTGCACGGGTGCTTGTGTAGCTACTTTATTAGTATCTTCTCCTTGCATAAGATAAATAATAAAAATAATCGCTGCAAATAAAATAACAATAATTGCTCCAAGTAACATAATTTTCTTACTAGAGCCACTCTTTATCTCTTCTCCATCTGCATCGCTGATTAGCAAATCATTTAACTCAATTCCTTCTTCTTTTTCATCTTTGTGAATTTTGATTTCTGACATCTTTTCTCCTTTATTTTACATATGTCTTGACCATGAAGCACCGCGTTCTTTATTATACACATTATAAGGCACTACCAAAATATTATAATTTTTAGGAATATCAAGTGAAGGGAACATTTTCCACTCTGTTGGCATCTTTTGTGCTAATTTTGCACCCAAGACTTTTGCTAACTGACATGCCTCTTGAAAAGTTGTATGTCCCTTATGCACATAAAGATGTAAATGTCCGGGCGTTTTTGTTTCATAAGCTGTAAAATTAATAAACCCTTCCTCTCTTAAAAGCAGTTGTGCTCTATGCCAAAAACGCTCTGCGTTAAATCCATTATAGTCAAATACAATATTTTCTACTTTGTCTTGAGCGTTAAACAAAGAGTGAGCAATGGTGATTTCTTTTTTAAAATGACTTTGCAACAAATTCCTAGTTAGCGGCTCATCCACTCTTTGAAATTTATCATAAAAAATTCTGCCATTATGATGGATCTTTTGCCCAATTCCACTTTGCTTTATCCAATAATGCGAAGTAATCATCTTAATAAGTTTTAAATCTAATTCTGTAACCATCTACTCTAACTTCCCTTTTTATTAAAATATTGCCTTATTATACACAGGAAATTGTAACGCAAGTTCCTTTAATTCACTTTTTATTTTCTCTTGTTTTTGTGTATTTTGTATATCATCTAACACATCTGCAATTTTTGTTGCAACAATTTCAAATTCTTTTTCTTTAAAACCTCTTGCAGTGAGTGCTGGAGAGCCAATTCTCACACCACTTGTTACAAAAGGACTTCGATTCTCTCCTGGAACTGTGTTTTTATTCACAGTAATTCCTGCATTTCCTAGTGCTAAATCTGCATCTTTACCACTAAAATCTCTATCAAGCAAAGACAGCAATACTAAGTGATTATCTGTTCCATCACTTACTATTTTATATCCTCTTTGCATAAGTATGCTTGCTAAAATTCTAGCATTAATTTTTACTTGTTTAGCATACTCTTTCCAAGAAGGCTTTAGATTTTCACCAAAGCCAACTGCTTTTCCTGCAATCACATGCATTAAAGGACCTCCTTGCATTCCAGGAAATACTGCCTTATCAATTTTTTTAGCATATTCTTCATTGTTTGTTAGGATTAGTCCTCCTCTAGGCCCTCTTAAAGTCTTATGTGTGGTTGTAGTTACCACATCTGCATAAGGGAATGGGTTTGGATATTCACCTGCTACCACAAGCCCTGCAACATGAGCAATATCCGCCATTAAAATTGCCCCTACACTTTTTGCAATCTCACTAAATCTTTTAAAATCAAGCTCTCTTGAATAAGCACTAAACCCACATACGATTAAGTTTGGCTTCACACTTTTTGCAATCTCTTCTACTTTATCATAGTTAATACGCCCATCAAGCTCCACACCATAAAAGAAACTTTGATACATTTGCCCGCTTGTGCTTACTTTTGCCCCATGAGTTAAATGCCCACCATGGCTTAAATCCATGCCTAGAATCTTATCATAAGGCTTTAAAAGTGCTGCATATACTGCTGCATTTGCTTGAGAACCCGCATGGGGTTGCACATTTGCAAATTCACATCCAAAAAGCTTTTTAGCACGATTAATTGCTAACTCTTCAATCTTATCTACAAACTCACAGCCACCATAATAGCGTTTATACGGATAGCCCTCTGCATATTTATTTGTCAGCACACTACCCATAGCTTCCATAACGCTTGGAAAAGTAAAATTCTCACTTGCGATCATCTCTAAATGCGTATTTTGACGCTCTAGCTCACATTGAATATAATCAAAAATTTCCTTATCGGTTTGCTCTAGTAAATAACTCATTCTTGCTCCTTTAATGTAGTTTCCTTTTTTTGTGGCTTTAAAGCTGGAAATAAAATCACATCTTTAATGCTAACATTGCCTGTTAAAAGCATTACAAGACGATCTATCCCTATGCCCTCTCCAGCAGTAGGTGGCATACCATAAGAAAGTGCCATCACATAATCTTCATCCATATATTGCGCTTCTTCATCTCCTGCTTCTTTTGCTGCTACTTGTGCTTTAAAACGCTCTAGCTGATCTAGGGGATCATTTAGCTCACTAAATCCATTTGCAATTTCACTTCCACCGATAAATAACTCAAATCTATCAGCAATTTCTGGATTTTCATCATTTGCCCTTGCAAGCGGACTAATCGCAATAGGAAAATCTGTAATGAAAGTTGGATTAATAAGCTTATCTTCTACAAATGCATCAAATGCTTCACTTTGTAATTTTCCTAATTCCATTTTAGATTCTAACTTCACTCCATGACTTAAAAGATATTCATAGAGCTTGTCCGCATCTATTGCGACATCTTTAGGCACTCCGCCAATCTCTACTAAAGAATCCACATAAGAAATTTGCTTAAAACTACTTAAATCAATTTCTTTTTCATTAAAAATGATTTTAGAAGGTAGATTTAACTTTTCTAAAAGATAGGCAAAAAGCTCTTCTGTGAGTTTCATTAAATCCTTATAGTTTTTATGCGCCAAATAAAATTCAATCATGGTAAATTCAGGATTATGAGAATGATCCATTCCCTCATTTCTAAAGTTTCTATTAATCTCAAAAACCGCTTCAAATCCACCCACAATTAAGCGTTTTAGGTAAAGCTCGGGTGCTATCCTTAAATAACGCTCCACATTTAAAGCATTATGATAAGTTACAAAAGGTTTTGCATTCGCACCACCTGGAATTGGGTGCATCATAGGAGTTTCCACTTCTAAAAAATCTCTTTCTTCAAAGAATCTTCTAACACTAGAAACAATTTTAGAACGCATTGCAAAGCTATCACGCACTTCTTTATTCATAATTAAATCTAAATATCTTTGACGATAGCGCATTTCAATATCTACTAAACCATGATATTTTTCTGGCAATGGGCTAATTGCTTTAGTTAGCAAGTTAAATTCTAGTGCATGCATACTAAGCTCACCTGTTTTTGTTACAAAAGGGAAACCTTTGGCTACAACAATATCTCCCACTTCAATGTATTTTTTAAAGTGTGTAAAGCCCTCATTAAGCTCATTAGAAGAAAGATAGATTTGCAATATCCCACTATAATCTTCAATTTTAATAAAAGCAGCCTTACCCATAAGGCGAATAAACTTGATTCTACCTATCACTTGCGAGGTTTTTGAAGTATCCTTTCTATCCTCTTCACTTTTTTCTTTTAATCCTTGAAAGCTTTGTAAAAATTCCTTTGTGCTTTGCTCTTTTTGCACTGCATTTGCATAAGGATTTATGCCAAGCTCTCTTAAGCTTTGCGCTTTTTGGATTCTTTGCTTTACATAAACATCATCTAAAAACAATTCTTACTCCTCAAACATTGACTGCACAGTTTCTTGTGCTTCATCTTTAATTTCTTGTGTTTTTTCTTGCGTTGCTTCTATCTTTTCTTCTACTTTGCTTGTATCTAAGCTCTCTAGGTGGATAATCTTAGAGCCAACATCTAAAAGCGTTGGGTAAAGAATACTATTTTTTGTATATTTTTCACCAAAATGACTAACAAGCTCGATTTTGCTTAAAGCATAAACAATAATCGCAAAAATTGCAAAAATCTTCAACACCGCAAACACAAACCCTAATGCTTTATCCACAATCACCAAAGAACTAAAAGAAATTAACTTATGTAAAATCTCTGCAACCACTAAAGAAAGCCCCCATACACAAACAAGTAGCACTAAAAAACCTACCAAAGAAGCAGCAGATGGATTTGCAAATTCATAAACATTCTGATTAATCCATAAACCTAGATCATCTGAAAACAAGGAAGCAATATACACTCCCCCAACAATCCCAACAATTCCAAAAAACTCACGGATTAAACCATTTACAATCCCCTTAAGTCCTAAAAGGATAATAATGATACCTACAACAATATCAAAATAACTCAATTCACTCATACAGCCTCACACTAAAATAAAAATAATATTTTTTGATATTCTACAATAAAGTAGCATAAAAAAGTTTTATGTTACAATAAAATTATAATTTATTTGAAAACAAGGAGCATAAATGGCAGCAAAAGAACATAGTTTTGACATCTCTTCAAAGCTCGATATTCAGGAGTTTAAAAACGCATTAGAACAAGCAAAAAAGGAAGTAAATAACCGCTTTGATTTTAAAGATGATAAAGCAAAAGAATTTAACTTTAATGAAAAAGATAAAACTCTTAGCATTCTTGCAACAAGCCAAAATAAAGCAAATACACTTAAAGATATTCTAGATTCAAAGCTTATAAAGCGTAATTTATCTCTAAAATCTTTAAAAGAAATTAAAAGCGAAAATGCCAGTGGGGGCAATACAAAAATCACCTACAAACTCAATGATGTGCTTGAAGATAAAAGTTTAAAAACTATCAACAATGAAATTAAAAATCAAAAATTCAAAGTCCAAACGCAAATCTTAGGCAATGAGATTCGAGTAAAATCCAAAGATATTGACGAGCTCCAAAAAGTCATCGCACATCTTAGAAAGCTAGATTTAGACAATCCGCTAAGTTTTGGCAATTTTGCATAAATGAAAACTTTTAGAAATTTAAGCATTCAAGCTTTGCTCCCCCCTCTTCTTTGTGCCATTTTTTTTAGTGCTTTTATTTATTGGGAGCATTTTTTAAAAGGCTATAATTCCCCTATTTTTTCTACCCTATTTACCCTTGTTGCGATTGCTTTTTATTTTAATCTCAAAAGGTTTGGAGCATTTATTTGTGGTGCTTTGATAGGAGTTTTTTGGTTTTATTGGATAGGACTTAGCTTTAGATATTATGATCTTAGTTTTCTTATTCCTTTGATTATCCTATTTATTGCTTTAGTTTATGGGATTATTTTTTACCTTATGTGCCTGTTTAAAAATCCATTTTACCGCACTTTAACGCTCATTTTTGTAAGCTTTTTGCACCCTTTTTCATTTAACTGGTTTATCCCAGAGCTCATACTCACTACAAGCTATTTTGAGCCCTCTAAAAGCATACTTTTTTGCATTTGTTTAATCATTATTATCACACAAAAAATGTTTCAAGAAAGAAATTATAAATTAAGCGGAATCTTTTTGATAGCTTCTTTGATTCTTTTAGGAAATTCAAGCCTAAACCTTACAAAATCCCCCACATTTTCACATTTAAAAATTAAAACTCTTCAAACCTCTATCCCTCAAGATAAAAAATGGGATAAGGACAATCTAGCCTCACACATAGAGACAAACTTTAACCACATAAAACTTGCCATAAATGAAGGCTATGATGTGGTAATCTTGCCAGAAACTACTTTTCCTTTAACCCTTAATCTTTATCCTAATTTGCTTAAAGATTTGAAAGTTCTTAGTCAAAATATTATTATTTTAACGGGTGCATTAAAAAGCAAAGAGGAGCAAACCTTTAATAGTGCCTATCTCTTCAATAAAGGACAAATGCAAGTTTTTGATAAAACTATCTTAGTCCCCTTTGGAGAGAAAATACCCCTCCCTTCTCCTCTTGCCAAATGGATTAATCAAACTTTTTTTAAGGGGGGAGAAGATTTTAGCACATCTAAAAACACTACTTTTAATAGCACAAAAATTGACAATATACCCTTTAATATTGCAATTTGTTATGAAGCCACACGCGAAGAATACTATAAAAACTCCCCACCTTTTTTAATCGCCATTAGCAACAATGCATGGTTTTATCCTAGCATAGAACCCACACTTCAAAAGCTTTTAATGCAGTATTTTGCTAAAAACTATGGCACAACCATTTACCATTCTAGCAATTTTTCTCCTAATTTTACTCTTACTCCTTAGGAATTTGCTCCTTAGCGATTGCTCCTAGTGTAACTTTTAGGCAATTCATCTCTTTTTCCCATTCTTTCCATAAACCCCTTTTCTCCTCTCTTGCTATGGCTTCTAACTCTTCTAAATCCGCCATTACACCTTGCGTATCTGCTGTGGTATCAAAATGTTGCACCACCGCATAGCCATCACGCACAATCTCATAATTAAAAAGATTCCCTCCATTTTGTAAAAAACACCATCCCTTTACATAACCTACCCTATATTGCTGTTCTAAAAAAATCTTATTTTGCGTATAGGTGAGCGCAAAATGTCGCATTTCTTTAACGCTTTTTTTGGAAACCTCACACCCATCTCCTTTAAACTCTTTACTCACTTCAGCCACACCATAAAGCTGACAATAAAGCATTCCTGCATCTTTAGAATATACACTAAATAAAGTGGGTGCGTAGATATGTTTTAAAAGGACTTGAAAATTTAAAGGTGCCACATAAGAAAAAACTCCTATGCAAGATACAATCAAAAAGACTAAAAATATCTTTTTCATTTTAAAGCCCCCTATCAAACCTAAAAGCTTCCAGCAAATTTTGAATATAGGCATCCTTTTGCTTTGTAAATATTTCTTTGGTTTCCCCCTTTGCTACAACTTCCCCTCTTTTTAACACAATCACTTTTTCACACATTTGAGCGATAACATTCAAATCATGGCTAATACAAATATAGCTTAATTTATGTATTTTTGCTAATTTTAGCAATAATTTTAAAATTTGTGCTTGAGTAAATTTATCAAGCGCGCTTGTTGGCTCATCTAAGATTAAAATTTTTGGCTTTAAAACAAGCACTCTTGCAATACTTATCCTTTGCCTTTGTCCCCCACTTAATTCGCTAGGATAGCGGTATAAATACCCCTCATCTAATCCCACTTCTAAAAGTGCTTTTTTAGCAACTTTAAGATAATTTTCTTTAATATTATGTATTTTTAAACCCTCTATAATAATCTCATAAATTGTTTTTTTAGGGTTTAGCGAGGAATTTGGATCTTGTAAAATCATCTGAAGATTTAGACGCATTTTTTGCAATGTCTTGCCTTTAAGCTTTAAAAAATTTTCTCCTAAAATCTCTAACTCCCCTTTTGCTTCTATAAGCCTAACAAGTGCATTAGCCAAAGAACTTTTCCCACTTCCTGATTCTCCAATAATCCCTAAAGATTCTCCTTTTTTTAAAGTAAAGCTAAGAGGCTTTAAAGCTACAAATTCTTTTTGAATCCTGCCTAAAAAATTCCTTTTAAGCACATAGCTAACACAAAATTCCTTGGCTTTTAATATCTCTTCTTGATAATCACTCTTTTCTTTAAATTCAATATTTAAAGTTGCCAAAAGCTCTTGTGAAAAGGGGTGTTTAGGATTTTTAAAAACTTCTTTGCAATCTCCTTTTTCTATGATTTCTCCATCTTTTAAAACTAGAATATTTTGAGAAATTTGAGAGATAACACCAAGATTATGGCTGATAAAAATAATGCTTAGATTAAGTTTTTGTTGCATTTGTTTTAAAAGCTTAATAATCTCTTCTTGTGTGGTTGCATCTAGAGCCGTGGTTGGCTCATCTGCGATTAAAATTTCAGGATTTTTAGCTAAGGCTATGGCAATACATACCCTTTGCCTTTGCCCTCCACTTAATTCATAAGGATATTTATCTAGCTCCTTTTCTTCTAGCTTTACCAATTTTATTAGCTCCAAAGTGCGTTCATTGAATGCATTAAGAAAAAGTTTTTTATCTATATTAATGCTCTCTTGTATTTGTTTTCTAATCTTTTGAAGTGGATTTAACGCACTTAAAGGCTCTTGAAAGATATAGGCTATTTTTCTTCCGCGTAAAAACTGCATTTTCTTTTCATTATCAATCTCCAGCTTTTCTCCTTTTAAAAATATCTCTCCTTTTTTTTCTTTATAATCTTTTATAAAACCCAAAAGCGCATAAGAAAGAAGCGATTTTCCACTTCCTGATTGCCCTACTATCCCTAAAATTTCTCCTTTTTTTAAAGCAAAATTAATATTTTTCAAAGCAAAATCGCCTAAATTCAAAGAAAAATTACAAAAGCTTAGAATCTCACTCATTTTCCCCCCTTAAAAGCATCTCTTAACCCCTCTCCAATAAACACCAAAAGGCTTAAAAGAATACTTAATGCAAAAAATCCGCTTAGTGTAAGCCAAGGCGCATTAAGATTGTTTCTGCCTTGTGAGAGCAACTCCCCTAAACTCGCACTAGGGGGCGGTAATCCTAAGCCCAAAAAATCTAAAGATGCTAAAGTAGTGATACTCCCACATAAAATAAAAGGAAAAAATGTGAGGGTAGAAATCAGTGCATTAGGCAAAATATGCACAAAAATAATCCTAAAATTACTTGCACCCATAATTCTAGCAGCCTTCACATAATCTAAATTTCTAATCTTTAAAAACTCTGCCCGCACAAAAGGGACTAAAGCAATCCAAGAAAAAAGCAAAACTACAAATAAAATCGTCCAAAAAGTAGGCTCTAAAAGGCTAGAAAGTATAATCAAAACAAATAAAATAGGCATTCCACTCCAAATCTCTATCAATCTTTGCAAGCCTAAATCCACCCTACCTCCATAATATCCGCAAATCGCACCTATAATAAAACCCAAAATTGAGCTAATTACCCCCAAAATCAATGCAAAAACAATAGAGGTTTGCAAGCCATAAATCAATCTTGCCAAAACATCTCTTCCTAAATCATCTGTGCCTAGAAAATTATCCAAACTTGGAGGACTAGGCGGAGGGGAAGAAAGAGAATAATTTACACTCTCATAACTATAAGGAATAAGTGGCATAAGCATAAAGCCATTTTCTTTAATTTTCTCTACAATATAGGAATCTTTGTAGTTTGTCTCGCTTAAAAAATCTCCTCCAAAAGTTACTTCTGGATAAACTTTAAAAATAGGAAAATAACTCTCACCCTTATAAAACACATACAAAGGCTTATTGTTTGCAATAAAGGGTGCAAAAATACAAACCAATAGAAGAAAAATAAAAATTATTAATGAAATATAAGCCCTTTTATTTGCCTTAAAAACTTTAAATTTTCTACTTGCTATTTTCATTGCTCCACCCCACTAAACCTGATTCTAGGATCTACTAAATGATAGACTAAATCACTAATCACATTTACAACAAGCCCCAAAAGTGTAAAAATATACAAGCTTCCAAAAATCACTGGATAATCTCTGCTAATAATCGCCTCATATCCTAAAAGCCCAAGTCCATCTAAAGAAAAGATGATTTCTACTAAAAGCGATCCTGTGAGCAAAACCCCCAAAAGTGCTGAGGGGATAGAAGCTAAAATTAAAAGCATTGCATTTCTAAAAATATGGCGATACAAAACTTGTCTTTGACTTAAGCCTTTAGAGAGTGCTAGTTTTACATATTGTTTAGAACCCTCTTCTAAAAAAGAATTTTTAACAAGCAAGGTTAAAGTTGCAAATCCTCCAATGCTAAGAGAAATAACTGGCAATGTAATATGCCATAAATAATCCTTAATCTTCTCCAAAAGCCCTAAGCTTTCAAAATTATCACTCACAATACCTCGCAAAGGAAAAAAATTAAAATAACTCCCCCCTGCAAACAAAATAATAAGCACCAAAGCAAATAAAAATGTAGGAATTGCATTGCCAATTACTATCATCGTGCTTGTTGCTACATCAAAAGGACTTCCATTATTGATTGCTTTTTTAATCCCTAAAGGAATAGAAATAAAATAAATTAAAAGTGTGCTCCAAAGCCCCAAAGTTATGGATACGGGCAATTTTTCTACTATTAGGCTAATTACGGATTGATTTTTATAAAAACTCTCCCCAAAATCAAAAAGTAAATAATTTTTAAGCATTAAAACATATCGCTCTAAAAGTGGCTTATCAAAGCCATACATTTGCTTAATTTTCTCTATTAACTCCTCATTAATACCCTCATTTTTAAACCTAAAACCTCCTTGTGCCACTTCACTAGATAAATTGCTATGCTCTATTTTTGCCATCATTTGCTCTATAGGACCACCGGGTGCTAACTGAATAATGAAAAAATTAAGCGTCATAATCCCAAGCAATGTGGGGATAATGAGGATTAGGCGTTTTAATAAATAGCTTCCCATTAATTTTTTCTAAGAGAGGGATATTTTTTAATAAGTTCTTGATACTTACTTTCATTAAACCACCAAGTATCAAATCCAATATCATAAATAGGCATAATAGCAGGATGCTCTAAAAAGTCCCAATATGCCATTCTAAAAGCTTTGTTGTGAAAATGTGGAATCACATAATACCCCCATAAAAGAACCCTATCAAGTGCCCTTGTATAAGTAACAAGCTCTTGATAACTTTTTGCTTTGATAATCTTTTCTATAAGAGAATCAACTACTTCATTTTTAATCCCTGCGTAATTTCTACTTCCTTTTTCATCTGCACTCTTTGAACCCCAAAAGAAACTTTGCTCATTTCCGGGTGAAAGACTTTGTGGAAATACCGCGACTATCATATCGTATTCAAAATTATTTAAACGCGTTAAATACTGGCTTAAATCCACCACTCTTATTTTCATCTCCACTCCAAGCCTTTGCAAGTTTTTAGCATAAGGCACAGCCACCCTCTCCATTGCAGGACTCACTAAAAGCAATTCAAATACAAAAGGTTTGTTATCCTTATAAAGTTTGCCATTTTTAAAAACAAAACCACTTTGCTTTAAAAGCTCTTGAGCTTTTTTAAGATTTTCTCTATTATTTCCATCTCCTTTGGCGCTAGGCAAAGTAAAAGATTCACCAAAAAGCTCTTGTGGTAATTTATCTTTATAATCTTGCAAAACTTTTAATTCCTCTCCTAAGGGTATCCCAACACTTGCAAACTCGGAATTATCAAAATAGCTTTTAGTCCTTGTGTATTGATTAAAAAAAAGATTCTTATTGCTCCATTCAAAATCAAATGCTAAGCTCAAAGCTTCTCTTACTCTAATATCTGCAAAAATAGGTTTTCTTAAATTAAACACAAAACCCTGCATACCACTAGGCAACATATGCACGCTTTCTTGCTTTTTAATCGCACCACTTTTTAGTGCATTCCCCTCATAACCCTTTGCCCAATTTTTTGCACTCATTTCTAAGCGATAATCATATCTTCCTGCTTTAAAAGCCTCTAATGCCACCGCATCATCTTTATAATAATCAATACTAATCCTATCAAAATTAAAATATCCGATTCTTGTTGGATGATCTTTAGCCCAATAATTTTCTACTCTTTTGTAAGTAAGTGTGCGTCCTGCTTCATAGCTTTCTAGGGTGTAAGGACCACTACCAAGTGGCATAAGCAAAGAGTTTTTATTTAAATCTTTGTTTTCATAATAATGTTTTGGCAATATAGGCAAATCCCCTAAAATTAAAGCTAATTCCCTATTTTGGCTATTAGAAAAATTAAATCTAATAGTATATTTATCCACCACAATCACTTCTTTAATATCTTTATAATATCTACTTGTGATAGGATTATCTCCTCTAGCAATGAGATTAAAGCTAAATTCCACATCAAAAGCACTCACTTCTTTACCATCATTAAAGCGTGCCTTTGGATCAAGATGAAAAATCACAAAGCTATTATCACTCGCTCTTTGAATCTGTTTGGCTATCAGTCCATATTGACTACTAGGCTCATCTAAAGATCGCACCATTAAAGTATCATAAAGGAGTTCTAAACCCTCTGCTGGAGTACCTTTAAGCAAAAAATTATAAAAACTATCATAAGTTCCAATGGCTGCTTTTTTGATATGTCCGCCCTTTTTAGCATTCACATTTACATAATCAAATGCCTTTAAATCCTTATATTTTACTTCTCCATTGATTGCAAATGCACTTGCACTATAAGTATCCCCAAACACAACACTACAAAGCAAACAAAAAATACCAAAAACTCTTAAAATTACACGCATAAAAGCCCCTATCTTTTAGATCTTGCCAATCTCATAAATCTGCAAGATACCTGCTATTTTTTCCCCTTGCATAACCACCAATTCTTTGATTTTATTTTCCATCATATATTGCTCTGCATCTGTTGCCATCACATCTTTTTGTATAGTCTTTGGATTTTTACTCATCATATCTTTAGCGCTTATTTTATAATCCTCCCCCATAAGTGCACGTCTTAAATCCCCATCTGTAATAATCCCTAAAAGTTTTTCATTTTCCACCACCAAACACACTCCAAGCTTTTTGCTTGTCATCTCGCTAATTACTTGTTTAAAAGGAGTATCTAAACTAACCAAAGGTAGATTTTCACTCACCATAATATCTTCTACCTTTGTAAGAAGTTTGCGTCCTAAACTGCCTCCAGGGTGAAAAAGTGCAAAATCTTCTGGTTTAAATCTCCTTGCTTTCATTAAAGCCACTGCAATAGCATCTCCCATAGCTAAAGTAGCTGTTGTAGAAGAAGTGGGTGCAAGTTGCAAAGGACAAGCTTCTTGTTTGACTGCAACATTTAAAAAATAATCCCCTTTTTTTGCCAAAGTGGAATTTGGATTTCCACTCATAGAAATTAAAGTAATTTTACGGCGTTTAATGGCAGGAATGAGGCGTAAAATCTCTTCACTTTCGCCTGAATTTGAAATTGCCAAAAGCGCATCTTCACTTCTTAGCATTCCTAAATCCCCATGTAGTGCTTCACCTGGATGCATAAAGAAACTAGGAGTCCCTGTGCTTGCAAGTGTAGCAGCGATTTTAGCACCAATATGTCCTGACTTTCCCATACCTGTAATTACAAAACGCCCCTTTAAATTTAATACACAATCAATCACTTTATTAAAATTCTCATCTAATAAATCTGTTAATTCCAAAACCGCTTTTGATTCAATATCAAAAACCTCTTTGGCTATTTTTGCATAATCCATTTAAACTCTCCTTTATAAAACAAGTGCTCCTATCACACCAAAAACCATAAGGGGTATATTATACATCAAAAATGTCGGCACACAAGTATCCCAAATATGATTATGTTGTGAATCTGTATTTAAGCCTGAAGTAGGTCCTAGTGTGCTATCTGATGCGGGACTTCCTGCATCCCCTAATGCTCCTGCAATCCCAACAAGTAAAATAATAGCCTCTTTGCTAAATCCAAGCTCTAAAGCTAGTGGGCAATAAATCACTGCAATAACTGGAATTGTCCCAAATGAACTTCCAATCCCCATAGTGATAAGCAATCCCACAACAAGCATAATAATTGCCCCTCCAATCTTACCACCTGATAAAGAAGCCACCGCACTCACAAGCTCTTTTACTGCACCTGTTTGATCCAAAATCCCTGCATAACCTTTTGCTGCAAGCATAATAAAGGCAATGAAAGCCATAAGCTTTAATCCGCCCTCCATCACTTCATCTACATCACTCCATTTAATCCCACCCAGTGCTATCATAACCACTAAACCCGCTAAACCACTAAGGGGAATATTTTGGGTAGGTATTTGCACGCTAAAGCACACAACCGCACCTAGCAAAATCGCATAATCTCTCATTTGCATTTTAGGCTTTTCAAAAATAGGAGCTACATTTTCTTCATAAAAAGTATTTTGATATTCGCGTGGCTTTCTATAAAAAACAAAAATCGCTAAAAGCAAACCCAAAAGCATACTAGCCCCACCTATCCACATCACACTTGATACATCTTCTAAAGTTACAGGAATCTTATTTTTATTCAACTCTTCTACAATGATATTATGAAAAATAAGTCCAAATCCCACACTAAAGGTAACATAAGGAGCCTTTACACCAAAAGTAAGCGCACAAGCAACTGCTCTTCTATCAATTTTTAACTTATTCATTAAAGGCAAAAGAGGCGGAATTAAAATAGGAATAAATGCAATATGCACTGGAATAAGATTTTGTGAAAAACAAGCAAAAAATGCAATTGTTAAACAGAGCATAAATCTTTTATCTTTAATAAACTCTGCTACATAATAAACAAAAAAACTCGTTAAATTACTCCTTGAAATTGCCGCTGCTATCGCACCTAAAAGAATATAACTAATTGCAATGCTTAAATTCCCTGCCATTCCTTGGATAAGTATCTCAATACTCTGTGTAAAACCAAAACCATGCATAACCCCTGCAACCATAGCAGAAATTAAAATCGCTAGCAAAATATTTAATCGGGCTAGACATAGCACCACCATAACAATAATAGATACCAAAACCGGATTAGTTAATAACATTTAACTCCTTTTATAATTTATCAAAGCAAATTCACCTAAATTCTTATTAATATGTCTTGCTACAACATTGCATTTTACCTTAAAAAGAAAGAAAATCTTAGAATCTTTTTGCCCAAAAGCTTCTAAAGATTCAAAATTCCCCATTCCTTTTGACAAAATCAAATCACATTCCCTAAAAAGCTTTTTAGATTCTTCATTTGCCAAAGAATAAATAAATCCTGGACTTTCTACTCCGCTATTAAGAACATTTACTAGATGAAATAAGTTAGAATTACTTACTTTTAAATCCTCTAAAGTAACATCATTAATAATCTCACTCCCCCTCACTAGATAAAAAATCTCTAAATGAGGATTTATTTTTTTAAAAATTTGGATTAAAATCTCATCAAACTCATTTTCTCCTGCATTATCTGCTAAATACATAAGAGTTTTAGAAACTTTTAAGCGTTCTAGTAATTCTTGACTTTTTTTAAACTTTAGCTCTAAAATGCCTTTTGCTTCACTTTCTAAATCAAAATGCGTTTGCGCTCCATGATCTATCACATTTCCAAGCACTGCTAGAGATAATCCAAACCCAAGCAAATCTAACTCTTCTTCTAAAGTTAAAAATTCTTTTTCAAAGCTTTTTGGCATTTTTAAAAGCATTTGATTTTTAATCTCTCTTGCTTTTTGTATGCTTTGAAGCTTGATTTGTTTATAAGGGCTACTATCCCCCATAATCTTAGCTATATTTTGATACACTAAAGGTGCTAAAAGAGTAGGAGGAATCTCAAAATCTCCCTTTATTTTTTTAGCCTTATAAAATTCTTCCAAAAGCTTCTGCAAACTTTGCTTATCTTCTTGCGTAAGGATTAGATTTTCTTGAAATTCTTTAGATAATTTCTCTTCCCTTTTTATTTCTTGTAAAAAACCAAAAATTTCTTCTTCTATTTTAGATATAGAAATTTCTATATTTTTAGTAATTTTAAAGGTAGATAAAGCTTGCTTTTTAAGACATTCTAAGCATTCGTATGTAAGATTAATCTTGTAATCCTTGCTTAGAATTCACATCTACAACCTTACCCCACATTAGACGATATTTTCTTTTTAAAAAGTCAATCTCTTCTTGTGCAGTACGCAGTTGTTCGCGTAAAATTGCTATGGTTTTTTTATCATCTTCATAAACTTCTTGTGTATTAAAGAGCGCATCTTTTAAAAATTGATTTTCATTTTTAACACTTAAAATCGTTTCCTCTTTGGAAGAAACTACTTTTTCATGCAAACTTAAAATTGTCCCGATTGTTTTTTCCACAAACTCACTATCTACACCTCCACTTGTGTTTTGCACCATCACTGCATTTGTGCCACTCTGAACCAAAGCTTGTGTACCACTTCCCGCATCGATAAAAAACACACCTTCTTCTTGTTTGCTTTTTAGCTCTCCACTTGCAACCATTGCCAAAACCTTTTCTTTATCCAAATTAGCAAGTTTTGCAAATTCTTCTAAACTTACCCAAGTTTCCATACCCTAACCCAAAATCACTTCAATATCACTTGAATCAAGTTCTACATTTTTAGCTTTCATTACGCGATCTTCTTTAAGTTTTCCACCAAGCTCTGCATCGCTTAATGCCAAAATTTGCATAGCCAAATACGCACTATTAATCGCTCCTGTCTTTCCTAAAGCCACAGTAGCCACTGGCATACCTGAAGGCATTTGCACAGTTGAAAGTAACGCATCTATTCCATCTAATGCACCCCCTTTTAGAGGCACACCAATTACCGGCTTTGTCGTCATAGAAGCTACTGCACCTGCTAAATGCGCTGCCATTCCTGCAGCTGCGATAAATACTTTTGCACCTTTTTCTTCAGCATTTTTCACATAATCCTTAGTTCTTTGCGGACTTCTATGTGCTGAACTAATAATCACTTCATAAGGCACATCAAACTTTTTTAAAACATTAATGCATTCACTCATCACCTCATAATCACTCTTACTTCCCATTAAAATTGCTACAAAATCCAAGTTTTCTCCTTAAAATTAATCTTTATCTTCATCTTCATTGAGTTTAAAAGGCTTTTTGCTCGCCTTAATACGGACAATCCTAGCTCCTTGTGTCGCTAAAACCTCATATTCACAATATTCATCACTGATTACATCGCCCACTACTGGAAGCCGCTCTAAGAGATTAAAGACATATCCACCAATAGTTACTTGCTCTGTATCTTCAAAAGTGATTCCAAGCACATCTGCTACGCGTTCTAAATCTAGCATACCATCAAAAGAATATACATCTTCATCTATTTTGTGGTATTCCTCACTTTTTTTATCATGTTCATCTCTAATATCCCCCATAACTTCTTCTAAAATATCTTCCATAGTAAGAAGCCCTGCTGTCCCTCCATATTCATCTAAAACAAGTGCTGTATGGATTTGACGCCTATTCATCTGTGAAAGAATATTAGAAATAGAAGCACTCTCTGGCACAATAATCATCTCTCTTGCTAATTTTTCAAGCTCACGCGAAGGATTCTCTGAAAGCATTGTTTCTAACAAATCCCTTAAATGCACCATTCCTACGACATTATCCTTGCCATCTTTGCAATAAGGATAGCGCGTATGTTTTGTGCTAGTAACTATTTTCATATTTTCTTCATAAGTATTATCATCATAAAGACAAATCATATCCTTCCTAGGCGTCATAATCTCTTTTGCCATCGTATCTGAAAAGCTTACTGCATTTTGGATAATCTCATTTTCAATCGTATCTAAATATCCCCCTTTTAAACTCTCCCCTACGATGATTTTTAGCTCTTCTTCTGAATGCGCACTCTCTTCTCCTTCGCTTGCAGGCTTAATATTCATTCTATGCAAAATAAAAATTGCTAAAAAATCAAAAATTTTAATGAGGGGAAAAAAGACAACCCAAAAAAGATGCAAAGGACGCGCTATTAAAAGCACGCTTTTTTCTGCCTTTGCAATCGCAATGGACTTTGGCACAATCTCTCCCATAACCACATGCAAAAGTGTAATAAAACTAAAAGCAATTACAAAACTTACAGAATGCAAAAGAATGGGATTATCCCCAATAAAATACTTAAAGGGTGCTTCTAAAAGCTTAGCAATAGCAGGCTCACCAATCCAACCAAGCCCCAAAGATGATAGAGTAATTCCAAGCTGTGTAGCAGATAAATAAGAATCTAATTTTCCTGTAATTTTTAAGGCTAACTTTGCTCCTGAAACTTCACGCTTTACAAGCTCTTCTAATCTTGAGCGACGAATCTTAACAATAGCAAATTCTGAAAGAACAAAAAACCCATTTAACAACACAAGAAATAAGGCAAAAATAGATAAAAGTAACGACTCTATCTCCAAAAGATACTCCTTTGTAAAAATAAAAAATACTATTATTTTAGCATATTTTTATAATAAATGTTGCCTTTGCCATTAAACTTCTTAAAGTTTTCAAAACTTAAAAATATATCAAAACACAAAAAACTCTTTGCAAAACTGGAAAGCTCATTTACTAGGCAATTCTTCTTTTAACTCTTCATAGTCTTTTTCTTGTTTAAACAATCTTTTACGCTTTTTGTCAAAATTTTCACTCAAAATATCCTTACTTTCTTGATAATCTTTAATTTTAATATTGGCAATATTACTTAAAGTATGGATTAAATCATCACTCATAAAAGGCTTATCTTTAGCTTTTATAATCTTTTTTATAAGCTCTTTATTGTTTTGCTTAAACTTATCTGTAACCATCATATAAAAGGGTATTTCTGCAACAAAGCGTGAAGTAGCAAAATGCCCTAAAAACCCCTTATGCTCATACAAACTCTCCCCATGATCGCTTAAATAAATAATAATCGCCTCTTTATCTTTATAAATTTCAAAAATCTTATAAAGTAAATCATCAGTATAAAAAATAGAATTTTCATAATCTTTAATAATCTCCCTTTCTTTTTGTGTGGTGCTAAAGGGCATTTTTATATCTTCTACCCCAAAGCGTTCAAACTCCTTTGGATAGCGATTTTTATAGCTAAAATGACTTCCCATTAAATGCACGATACTAAAGCTATAATCTATTTTGGATTGCTCCTGTATAAATTCTAGCAACCCTCCATCATAAGATTTATTAAGCAATAAATCATGGTTTGCAAAAGGATCTAAAAAACCTTGTAACATCTGCTCTATTTGCAATAGCAGTGATAAGGCGTGTGTTAATAGAAGCTAATTCTTGATTAGAAAAATAAGCACTTTTATAGCCACCCAGCTTAAACAAATCTATCATATTTAAACGCTTGGTAAAATCTTTATCCCCTGCACTTGCAAAATTTAATAGAAAATCAAGCACAAATCTTGTTTGCGCATAAGGAGCAATAGTATCACTAAATTTAATCAAATTTCCCTCTTTTTCTAGCTTTCTAGCTAAAGGTGTGGTATCAAGTGCATTTCCATAAAGGCTTAAATGTGCCCTTTGTGCACTCTCACCAATCACTAGCACAATATGGGGAATCTTTTTTGCACTCTTCACACTCCCTTTGTATTCTAAATAGATTTTTTCATAATTTTTCTCATATTCTTTAGTGTCAGTAAAAAGATTATTTTTTGTGTGAAGCTGTATAAAACTATGCAAGATTCTTGTGATGGAAAAATCCCTAAATTTTGCAAATGCCTCTATCTCGCCTTTTCTATAATGTTTATTTAAAATATCTAAAACAAAAACTAAAGTGATTAAAAAATAAAGTATATAGAAGATTTTCTTAAAATATTGTGGGGGGGGGGGCAAAGCGTATAGCTTTAAAAACTCTAAAAACAAAAAGAACTAAAAGCACTAAAGCACAAACCAAAACTATCACATCTAAACTAATAAAGGTTACTAAAAATTCATAAGTTTCTATTAGATTTGTCTGCAAAAGTGCATCTGCTATGAGTGGATTAAAAAGGGTTTTATAAGAATAGAGTAAAAATCCCTCCACCACTAAATCTAAAATAGCAAAAATGGCTAAGAAAACCAAAAAATATTTTGCCCTCTCTTTAAATAAAAAATAAAGCAAATGAAAGCAAAGTAATTCTAAAAGCAATGCAATAAAAAATGCCCTAAAAAGCTTAGAATAAAATCTCCCTCCCATCACATCATCGCCAAAATAGCCCAAATAATACCATGCACAAACAAGTATCATATTGCATAAATACACTAATAAAACAAGTGCAAAATTT
Source organism: Helicobacter burdigaliensis (assembly GCF_003670295.1). Taxonomy (GTDB): domain Bacteria; phylum Campylobacterota; class Campylobacteria; order Campylobacterales; family Helicobacteraceae; genus Helicobacter_D; species Helicobacter_D burdigaliensis. The sequence goes on along the minus strand of NZ_QXJG01000006.1, from coordinate 12,717 downwards.
TTCTTTAAAAACTCATAAAAATTCATTTATTCTCCCTAATAAAACTCAACTTACATTTGTATAAGGGAATATTTATCCCCCATATAAGGATTAATATAAATCTCTTGTTGTCCTATTCTTAAAGAATGAGTGCCTTTACTCACTCTTAATTCCAAAATACCCTTTTGATTTGTTCTTGCAATACTTTGATTGCCCTCTAAAACATAGGATACTTCTTGGTTTGCAAGCCTTTTGCCTTTTTTTGTGATAATTGCAATCTTTATAAGATAATCTTGCTCTTTATCATATTTTGATTTCAATGTGATACGATTTTGAGGTTTTTCATAAAAATAAAAAGCATCCTTTTTTAAAATTTTTTGCAAATAATTCTCAATTGCTTCAAGCTCTCCCCCTATCTCTCCATATTTTGGTAATTTTTCTAACATCTTATAGCCATTCCCACCCTCCATAATATAGCTATTACCTACAAGCATAATCTTGCTTTTTGTATCTTTAGGATTTAAAAGCTTATCCTTTAAATAGATAGCCAATACTTTCTTTCCCTTAGCTCCTTGCATATCATAAATCACTCTAAAACCACCAATTTGCAAAAATCCACCAAATGGAGCTTCTTTTTTAAAAACACCCTTCTCATCTAAAGCTAACAAACTCCCCGAATGCTCCATCATTGCATACAAAATTTTAGGATTAATCTCTTTTAAAATCAGTGTATTAGAAAAAGGGAAAGCTGCAACCAAATCGCCTTTACTAACTTCTCCATAGTTAATTGTTTCACGTATGCCTCCACCATTTTGCACTGCAATAAGAGGAATATTTTCCGCACCTTTATTTTCTTGCAAAAATGCTCTTGCTAAATCCATAAAAGCATCTGCACAAAAATCCCCAAAATTAGTTTCTACAACCCTAGCAATTGCCCACCCATTTACCATACCTCCCCACAAAGTTACAGGGATTACTCCTAATTTTTTCTCCAAAAGCTTTTGAGATTCTTGTTGGATTTGATTAATTTTTTTCAAGACAACTGCATCGGACTTTATTTTTTCTAAGTCTTTGGAAGTGAGGATTTTAGCTTCTGCTTGCAACTTTGAATCTACAATCTTTAAAGTAACCTGCCCTAAAGCTTGCAAATTAGAACCGCTCTGCGCTATTAAGACCCCTTCTACCCTTTTATTCTCTATTGCATGACTATGCCCATCAAGGATAATATCAAGATTCTCTTTCCCTAATGCCTTAGCTAATGCTTCACTTGTGCAAGGAGCATCTGCATTTCCCATATGCGTCATTGCCACAATCACATCTGCACCCTTTTCTTTAAGCTTCTTAATCTGCTCTTTTGCAGTTTTTATTTCCTTTTCAATTTTTACTTCTTTGATGGCTTTAGGGTGCGTGCTAATAAGAGTTTGCGTTGTAGTAAGCCCAAAAAAACCTATTTTTAACCCTCCACGATGGATAATGATATTTTCACCTCCGCTTAAAGCATTTTGTGTTAATAAACCTCCTTGATACCATACATTTGCTGCTAAAACTGCAAATTTTGCTCTAGAGATATTAAACAATAAACTTTCTATCCCAAAATCAAATTCGTGATTTCCCAAAACCATTGCATCATAATTTGCCAAGTTCATAAGCTCTATAACATCTCTACCTTTTGTCAAAGAAGCTAGAGGCATTCCTTGTGTGGCATCTCCTATATCCACCAAAATAGAATTTTGTGTATTTTTCTTTAAAGTAGCTATTTTATCTACACCTATAGATCCACCTTTGCCTATTAAATGCCCATGCATATCATTTGTATGATAGATAACAACTTCTTTAGCAAATGCCCCTATACAAAATACAAAGACATAAAAAAATACTATTTTTATTTTATGCACAAATCCCATTTATTCCTCTTCTAACTCCTTAATAAAAAGCTCATCAATTCCTCTGCTTAAGCTCATTCCAAAAAGCAAAATCGCCCATGAAAGATAAATCCAAATAAACAAAAAGATTAAAATGCTAAAAGAGCCATAAAGCGTTAAATAAGCTTTGTTATAAAAAACATAATACACAAAGCCCCACTTACAAAACGACCAAAGCAGTGCCGTAAAAAGCGAGCTAAAAAGTGTATTTTTTGTGCTGATTTTTGTGTTCGCAGAGATTTTAAAAAGCATAAAAAACACAATCCAAGCAATAAAATAAGGGCTAAGGCGTAAAAGCCACACAAAATAAGTGCTATAACCTAGAGTTTGCAAATACGCATAAGCCTTTGCACTTAAATAAATTGAAAACAAAATTCCCACAGGAAAAAGCGTCATACAAGTCCAATAAACCGCTAATGAATCCCAAAATCCTCTAGCTTTTGCATGAAAAATTTTTCCTGCAATGTATTGATAATTTCTAAAAAAAAGAATGGAAGTTATAAAAGCATATAAAAGCCCCATTCCACCAAGCTTATTAGAATTTGCTACAAATCCATCTAAATAAGACAAAAAAACATCCGAATGCGTGGGTAAAAAATTCTCCACCACTAAACTTTTAAAACTTTGTATATATTCTTTAAACTCTGGCATTACAGCCATTAAAGAAAAAATAATCAAAAGCATAGGCAAAAGCGCAAAAATAGTATAAAAGCTAAGACTTGCCGCAAAATAAAGCAAATCTCCTTTTAAAAATACATATAAATACCTACCTAGCAATCTTGCCTTTATAATTGTCTGAATAAAGATTTCTTTCATCTTTTTTATTCACAGCTTGTAGCTATACCATAACCATAACTTTTAATGCGTTCCACTTCTTCTTTAGGCGTATTTCCTTTAGTCGTTAGATAATCCCCTAAAACCACTGCATTAATTCCACAAGCAAAAAGCTCTTCTTGCTCGTTGCCAAAAACCCTCTCGCGTCCTCCTGCTATCATCAATCGTGCATTAGGCAAATATTCTCTAGCTAATTTTACGCATTCTAAAGCCTCTTCTTTGCTTAAAACCTCTTTTGTAAGTGGCAGGGCAACATTAGGAATAAAAAAGTTAATAGGCACACTATGAGGTGCTAAAGTCTGCAAAGCACTTAATAAATCTAGTCTATCTTGCCAAGATTCCCCCATACCAAAAATCCCACCGCTACACAAACCAAGCCCCACTTCTAGTGCATTTTCACAAGTTTTATAGCGTTCTTCAAAGCTATGTGTGCTACAAATTTGTGGAAAAAAGTTTTTAGAGGTTTCTAAATTATGGTTATAGCTTGCAATCCCTGAATCTTTTAGCTCTTTTAGTGCTTCTTTAGTGGCAATTCCACTACAACCAATTAAATGCAAATGCAAACCCTCTTTTAGTATCTCTCTTGCAGCCTGTGAAATAAACTCTACGCGTTTATCATCAAGCTCCCTACCACTAGTAACTAAGCAAAACCCTAAAGCTCCATTCTCTCTAGCCCTTTTTGCCTCTTCTAAAACTTGCTCTAAGGGCTTTAATCTATATCTTTGTATTTTTGCGTTGTATTTAGCACTTTGTGTGCAATAAGCACAATCTTCTAAGCACGCTCCACTTGAAACATTACAAATACTGCATAAAAAAATATCTTTCATTCTATGCCCTCAACACTTCATCGCGTCCGCTAAAATCTTGAATCTTAATACTTGGATTTTCCACATAAAAAATCCCAAACTCTTCATTTTCTACATCTTTATAGATTTCTTTCACAATGGGATATTTTAAAAACATAGCCTTTTTAATCTCTAAATCCTCGCTAAATTTTGCCTCACCTCTAATTCTAACCCAAGTATCTTTACCATTAAATGCACTTATTTCAATACCACTAAAATTTTGCATATGTTTGTAGAGGTTTTTCTTTTTTGAAGTGCAATAATAAAGCTTTCCCTCTTTAAAAAGTGCAGATTGTATAGGACGCACTCTAGGATTCCCACAAGTTCCTTTTGTAGCTAAAAAACTAGGATTATTATCTAAAATATCTAAAATTTCTTCTGTCATAATTTTTCCTTAAATTTTATTTTGTTGTATCTTCGATTCTATCTTTACAAGAGATACATTCTAGCACATCTTTTTTGCGATAAACCCTTCTTGCCATTAAACCATTGCATTTAGCACAACGGATATTTGTAGGTTCATGGGCTGCAATAAAATCACATTTTGGATAGTTTGCACAACCATAAAACTTCCCTCTTCTACTCATTCGCTCCATAATATCCCCCCCACATTTTGGACATTTAACATCTTTTAGAGGCTCTTTGCTACTCTTTTGTGCTGGATTTAAAGATTTAGTATTTTTGCATTCTGGATAGCCACTACATGCTAGAAATTCTCCATTTCTACTACGCTTTTTTACCATAGGTTTGCCACATTTCTCGCATACTCCATTATCTTCTTGTATTTCTTCAATCTTTTCTTCTTTTTGAATGTATTTGCATTTTGGATAACCGCTACAACCCACAAATTCGCCAAATCTTCCACTGCGCTTTATAAGCTCTTTACCACACAATGGGCAATTTTCCCCTGTGGGTACTGCTAGTTTTTGGCTTTCAATACTGTTTTTTCCCTCTTTAATCTTTTGTGAAAATGGCTCATAAAAATCCCATAAAAGTTTCTGCCAATCTTGCTTTGAGAGCGCCACCTCATCAAGCTTTTCTTCCAAATTTGCAGTAAATTTTGAATCTACAATTTCATTAAAATATTTTTCTAAAAGCTCCACTACTTTAAAAGCAATTTCTTTTGGCTTAATTTGTTTTTTTTCAATTTCAATATATTCTCTTGCATTAAGGAGTGAAATAGTAGGTGCATAAGTGCTAGGACGCCCTATGCCTAAAGCTTCTAATGTTTTAATCATACTTGCTTCTGAATAGCGTGAGGGTGGCTCTGTTTGATGTTCTTCAAGGCTAATCTTTTCTAACTGCATAGCCTCTCCCACCTTCATAGGAGGAAGTAATTTATCCTTATCTTCATTGCCCAAGACTCTATAAAAGCCATCAAAAACTAGCTTTCTACCTGCAATTTTAAAAAGAGAATTAGGAGAGCTTACAAAAATATTTTGCAATTCAAACTCCGCATCATTCATCTGCGAAGCCAAAAAACGATTATAAATCAAACTATAAAGCTTTAATTCATCTCCTTTTAAAAACTCCGCTGCAATTTGTGGAGTATAGTCCATAAGCGTGGGGCGGATAGCCTCATGTGCTTCTTGTGCGCCTTTACTTTTTGTGGTGTATGTTTTAGGTTTTGTAGGCAAATATTTCTCTCCATAAACTTTCTTTATCTGCTCTCTTGCAGCACTTTGAGCTTCTTTTGCGATATTTAGGCTATCTGTTCTCATATAAGTAATCACACCCATAGAACCCTTATGTGTCATCACACCCTCATAAAGCTTTTGGGCTGCTTGCATCGTGCGTGAGGGCGAGAAACCTAAAATAGAGTTTGCACTCTGTTGCAAGGTAGAAGTCATAAAAGGAGGTGGAGTGGAAGTTTTACGCTTTTTATTTTCAATCTCTTTAATGCTAAAGTTTTCTTTTTTTAGCACATCTAGCGCATTTTGTGCCTCTTCTTTTTGCAAAAAGCTAAGTTTTTCTATTTTTTTACCTTGAAATTCTATAAGTTCTGCCTCTAAGCCCTTTTTGAAAATACTTGGGATACTAAAATAAGTTACACTCTTAAATGCTAGTATCTCCTTTTCTCTATCCACAACAATCTTTAAAGCACTACTTTGCACACGCCCAGCACTTAATCCCCTTTGAATCTTAGAAGAAATCAAAGGACTTAAACGATAACCTACAATCCTATCTAAAAGCCTTCTTGCTTGTTGTGCATTTACCTTATCCATATCTAAAGAGCGTGGATTTTTTAAAGAATCTGTAATGGCTTTTTTAGTAATTTCATGAAAAACTATGCGTGGCAAAGATAAAGGCTCTTTCCCAATAGCTAGTGCAATATGATAGCCAATCGCCTCCCCCTCTCGATCCTCATCGGTTGCAATATAGACAACTTTAGCATTTTTTGCTAGTTTTTTTAGCTCATTTACGACATCTTTATGTGAATCGTCTATTTTATATTCAGGGATAAAGCTTTCATTTTCCACTTTAATCCCAAAAGTGTGCTTTGGTAAATCTCTAATATGCCCTTTTGAAGCAATCACTTCATATTTATCGCCCAAAAAACTCTTAATCGTCCTAGCTTTTGTAGGAGATTCTACAATAATCAAATCTTTCAAACTTTAATCCTAATTGTTTTAATTTAGGCTATTATACTAAAAATCGTATGAAATTTCTAAATCACTCTTAAAATCAATCTCGCACCATTTTCCATAGATACAAACTGCCTCTGCATTTTTATAAGTATCTATTAAACTTTGTAAAAAGCTTGTCATATACATATTTGCAAAATCTTTCCCATCATATAAAGCATTTTTATCTAGCTTGTCATAAAATTCTATAACCTCCTCCAAAAATACATAAGAGATCTTAAAAAGCCCTATATATTGTGCTTCACACTCCTCATAATTTTTAGGTTTTTTACCAAGCTCTATGATTTTTCCATTTTTAATCTTAAGTGTTTCTGCATCTTCTAAGGGGTTTTGGAATCTTTTCTGCCACAAATTTTTCCACTCTTTATCCACAATAATCGCCAAAGGAGAATTAGCTTCTTGTAACTTTAAAACACTTTCTTTAAAATAGACAATATCTGCATAGCTTATAAGTAAATCTTGCTTATTTTTTATGCACTCTTGCATAAATTCCCTTGCACTAAAAAGGGTGCTAACCATATTAGTTTTATCATATTCTTTATTTTCATAAATTTTATTAATATTATATTTATTTTTTACATATTCTTTTAAAACATCAAATAAATACCCTCCAACAACAGCTATATTTGCAATCCCTGCTTGTTTTAATGCTTCTATTTCATAATCAATAATTCTCTTACCTCTAAACTCCACCATACATTTTGGATTATCTTTAGTAAGTGGCATTAAACGCGAACCAAAACCAGCAGCTAAAATAAGTGCATTCATCTATTCTCCTTTGAAATTTTTAACCGCTTGTAGCCATTTTGTAAAAATCTCTTGATTTTCCATTCCACCCTCCCTTTCTATATGCCACATAATCCCAAAAAAGGGTAAAGCTTTATGATAAAAAGATTCCACACTCTTATCCTCTGCATAGCTGTGTGCTACAAGCTCTTCTTTTAGTGCCATAATACAATAATTATGAAAAGAATTTACTTTATAAATTTTATTTTGTGTGGTTTTTACAAAATGCTCTCCCACATGCCCCTCCCCTTTTTCTAGCTTAGCACCAAAATGCCCTCCAAGTATTTGCGCTCCACGACAAATCCCAAGCAAAGGCATATTAATCTTTTTGCAAGCTTCTATAATTTTTGCTTCATACAAGTCGCGTTTTTGTGAAAGCGGGTTTGGATTAAGAGAATTTAAATCATTTCCCCCGCTTAAAATCACTCCGCTTAAAAAATCTTTATAATCTTCAAAATCTATTTCATAGCTTAAAGGAAGCATTAAAAATCCCTTTAAATTTTTAGAAAAAAACTCCCCCCATTCAAGTGCTAAAGCTTCTCTTAATTCATAATAGCTCTCATTTTGCAATAATCTTTGCGTAATCCCTATAAATTTTAAAGACATATTATCTGTCCGCTCCCACAATCTAATCTCAAACGCTCAACTCCTAAAAGCTCTGCAAACTGCTCTTCACCCACTCCAATACAAGCAGGCATTCCAAGCTCTGAAGCTCTAATTGCCATATGAGAATTTGCCCCACCATAGCAAGTAATAAACCCCAAAATCCCTTTAGTAAATAAATAATCATACCCAGGATCTGCTGCATAGATTAAGACAATTTTATCTTTCAAATCCGCTTCATTTTCTCTAGCAGTTTTTGCGACTACATCAAGTCTTGTGATGAAATTTGGCGAATTTTTAATCCCAAAAAAGCTAAAAATCTCTTTTTCACTTCTTAAAAGTGCGGGCAATTTTAAAGCTTGAGTTAGTTTGTATTCCTCTATATTTTGTGCAATCTCACTTAAAAATCTCTCTTTTGGACTTTTAGAATAAAGTGAAGAATACAAAGAAAGAATGCTTTTAATGTCTAAATGCGCCATTTGCTCTTTGTCTATCCCATAATACTCCCCAAGCTCTGCAATTAGGGAAATTGCCTTAGATAAAAGTCTGCTAAATTCAAACTTGGCCTCTTCCCTTCCTTCAATAGCAACCCTTAAAAATTCTATAAACTCTAGTGCATTTACTTTGATTCCATGCTCTTTTAAGAGGTAATCAAGTTCTTTTTGCTTTGTTTTATCTAACACATAAGGAGCAATCTCTTTAAACTCCACCCTTTCTTTTAAATCAAAATACTTACTAAATGCCTCATCATAACGCGGAGATAAAATATCATAAGTCCCCGCCCGCAAATGCCCAAACTCTTTTAAAAATTGCTCTTTAGTTTCTAAGCTTAACTTTGCACTTGCAAGGCTTAGGCGTTTGCTAATTGTATGCAATGAATTTAAAAAATCCTCCCTTTCTTTTTGGGTAAAAAATCCAATCTCTACAAGAGAATTTAGCATTTGCATAGCGATAAATCCCGCCCTTGCAATCCCAGCAAAAGGAAGCGTCCCATAGCGTTTGCAGTCTTCTATAAGCCAATAGATTTTATCTAGCAAAGATAAATCACTTTTTATAATTTTTTTATAAATTTTTGGAAGCTTTTTAATCTTCTTTAAATCCTTTAAATAAAGCCCTTTTTTGGGGTGGATAATCCCATTTGTAAGCTCTAAAAGCGAAAATTCCAAACGTTTTAATTCATTTTCATTAAAGCCCTCTTCTTTTAGTCTTTTTAGCTTATTTTGCATATTAAAATCATAACTTGAAAAAACAATGCTAAATTCTATTTTATCATGCAAACTAGAATCTTTATTTAGGCATTTAAGATAATAATCTACAAGCTTTGAAGCAATTTTACTCTCTAGATTTTTTGGAATAAAAGAATTAAAAGAAAGTCGCACATCAATATAAGGGATTCCTAAAAATGAGTGCATAAGCGGATGGGAACGCAAGTTTAAATAGCCATAATTATCCCTTTGATACGCCCAAATGCTATCTGTAACAATCTCTTTATAAAGGCTTAGAGCCAATCTTTTTGGTTTTAGCCCTATAATTTCTGCTGGATTCCAATCTGGCATAACCCCAAAAATAGCCTTTTCTCCATGCAAATCTTTAAGCCTTCTTTGCAAACTTACAAATCTTTTTTGCAATCTTTTTAGTGCTTCTTTAGGAAGTGCGTTAAAAAGATCTAAACTAGACTTAATAAGCGGACGCACTTGCAGACAATAAAGCTCCCCCTTTTTATTTTTTGCAAATTCCACATCAATAAAGCAATATTTAAAAAGCCCCTCTAGCTCTTTAACTAGCCTTATAATCTCTGCCAAATCCCCCTCTTCTAGCTCTACTTCCCTATGAGAAAAAAAGCTAAATTTCTCCTTTGCGCTCCCATCTGTAATAGCATGGCTTGTGCCACTTCTATCAAATTCAATACAATAATAAGGGGCAAAATTATCCTTATCCACACTAAAAGCAACCCCACACATTGCAATATTTTCTAACATAGGCTGGATTAAAATCTCATCTTTAGGATTTGGCATAGAATGGGCTACTTTTAAAATCGCCTCTTTTATGCTTTCTTCCTTTGCTTCCACATTTAAAAGGCTTAAAAAAGCTCCTGCATTAGAACAAGTCTTAGAATCCTCACTAAAAGAAGAGCTACGCACTACAAACTTTTTGGCTTTCAGCTCTAAAATCTTTTTAATAACTCCATTAGGATTTGTGCTAAATTCCTCTTTATTTGTAATTACTAAGGGCAAAATTTTGGCACTTTTTAGCACTTTTTGCAATGCTTTTAGATTTTGGGCTTTAGAGATGAATTTTAATTCCTGCATTTTAAATCCTTGTGCTTTTTTATGATAAATTTGGCAATAAATTCACTAGAATTTCCTAGATTAAAAACTTCTTTAACTCTGTATTTTTTAATTTCTTCTTGACGCTTTTTATTATCTTCTTTTAAAACCTCACAAAAAGCTTCCAAGCATTCTTTAGCATTTGTAGCAATTTTATGTAAAATAGGATTATAAAACCTAACCCCAACAAACTCATTTTTTAAAATTTCCTTGTTAGAAAACAACAAAATCACAGGTTTTAAACAAGTTAGCGGAAAAGTATAAACTAAGCTTGAATGATCGCCTATTAGCACGCAACTTTTATGCATAATCTCCGCACTTAACTTTGGCGAATTATCATAGATAAACCATGACTGTTCTTTATAATTATCTACAATTTTTAAACTTTCATTTTTAGCGATATTTCCCGGATAGGGGCGAAAATATACTTTATGCTTAGGGGCAAACTTCTTTTTAAATTCTTCTAAAAATCTTTCAATAATGACTAAATTTTCTATTTTGTTAATAGCCATCAAAATATCACCCCCCCCCCGCTAACTTTTTGTGAAATTAGATAATTTTGATATTCTTTAATGCTTAATTCTAGGCTTGGATAGCCCCCACATACAAGCTCTTCTTCATATCCACTTCCCTTAAAGCCTTCTTTATAGATTTTATAATTTGAAAGGCTTGAGATTATCCTATATCCATTAATCCCCATTTTTCGCTTAAAATAAAAGCTATCTAGGGGGCGACTTCTTTGGGCTAAAGAGGCGATAGGATCAATAAAAGCATGAGGAACATAGATATATTTTGTTTCACTATTTGGCGTAGTGTGTGGCATAAAACAGGTTACATAAAACTTAAAAATATTCAAAAAGCACCCAAAATAGCTGCTTTGTATAGGAAAGAAAACACATCTAACTTTATAAATCTCACGCTCTTTTAAATACAACGCCTCTTCCCCATAGACATAGACTACTTTTGCTCCCATTTTTTCTAAATTTTCCCCAATATCGCCTAAGTGCTTATTTGCCCCAAAACTTGTTCTTTGAATCCCTATTGCATTTTGTGGGATTTTAAGTGAATTTTTAAAAAAATCACTAATGTTTTTTGCAAACTCTAAAAATTCTTTTAAAAACACACTTCCTTTATCTAAAGAAATAAAAAAATGCAAAACAAAATATGCCACATAGCTTAGAATATAAAAGCTTTCATTTTGTTTGTTGCTATAAATTTCTTCTCTCTTTAACCCCCTAAAACATTCTTGCATTAGATTTTCACACTTTTGTATTCCATTAAAAAAGTTAATATTTAATTTTTTTGCATTAAGGCAGAGCTTATCATAAATGCTTTTATCTTGATGGATAATCCAAAGTTCTCCATTTTCTTTAATTTTATCCTGAGTGTTTATAAGCGAGGTTTCCTTTAAAGCATCGTCAATAAATTCTAAATTTATTTCAAAGATCTTGTATTTTTTTAACTCGCTTAAAATCACAAAAATAGCTTGACTATCTTCACCACTTGGGTAAAGATAGATAGTTTTAGACTTTTTTAGCACTCCAGCACCTTGTAGTATATTTAATATCAAATTCTTTTGGCAATTTCTCTTGCATTTTATTTGCAATTTTCAAAAACAACTCTTGCCCCTCTTTAGTTTCTAAATCCCAATAAGGATTTTTTACACTCCTCCAAGCATTGATGTAGTTTTCTATGCTTTGATGAAAATAAAAATCTTCTTCAATATAAATAATATTATCAAACATTTCCTTATGTGCTTCAATAATACTTCTTTGCTCCTCGCGTCTTACGCCTCTTGTGTAATTTGGCACAAATTCTAAAATAATCCCTTCTGCCTCTTCTTGAATAGGATCTTTTAAATCCCTATGATTCCACATACAAGAAAAATAGCAATCTTTTTGCAAAAGCCTATAAGATTCTTTTAGCGCTTCTGCTCTATCCATCACATTAAAGCTACTTCCAAAGGTAACCCAATTAAATGCACCACCTAAAAGTGTAGAATCTATCCCGGTGGCTCTAACCCACTCTATTTTTTGCCCTTTAGTGCGTTCAATCCCTATCTCTCGCATCGCATCATTTGGCTCTACTGAAACCACCTCACAACCTCGCTCTAAAAGCATAATACTTAAATTCCCAGTGCCTGCACCAATATCTGCTACCTTTTTGCCACAAGATTTTGTAAGCTCTACTAACATATCAATAGTTTTGGGTGCATAATTGGGTCTATAACTATAATATTTTGCATGTTTTGTGTAATCCCATACTTGTTCAACGATTTTTTCCATTTTTCTTCCTTGTATCCTAAGCCTAGAATACAAGGGAGTTTGTTTTAGACTACCTTAGCACTCCAAGCCCTAATTTTATAAGGGATTTTAATTAGCTCTAAATGAGAAATTTTATTTTCAATCATCGCTAAAATCTTTCCCCAACGCTCTTCCCCAGCTTGTGCTTGAATGTCATTTACAGAATGCCAAGCCCCAAGATAGCGCTCTTTACTCATTATCTCTTCATAATCGCATTCCATAAAAAAGCAGTCTTTAAAATCCGCTGTGGAGATTAAAATCTGCTCCCAAGCCTTTGCATTTTGGCTCCCACTACTCACACGAGTAAGCTCTGGAACAATATGCTTAATCTCTTCTTCAATCTCATAAAACACAGAATCTTTTAAAATATTTCTAGGGTTCCAAATGGCACTAAAATGGGGGGGGGGGGGGGGGGGGGGGGGGGGGGGGGGGGGGGGGGGGGGGGGGGGGGGGGGGGGGGGGGGGGGGGGGGG
>NZ_QXJG01000059.1 GCF_003670295.1 Helicobacter burdigaliensis | reverse complement strand
AATGGGTGGAATAATAATAAAGGAGATACTAGAAGCATAGATGAATTTAGATTAGTGGGGGATATTGATTTTAGTGGAAATAAAGGAGAGGGGAAAGTAGGAAAAGATTGGCAAAACTATGCAAATTATTGTATAGATGGACTTGGCTGCACTTCAATGATTGTGGGGGATAAGTGGGATGATAATTTCTTTACAGCCAACTTTGATGGGCAAGGATATACGCTTAAAAATATTAATATTGAAATTAGTAAGGATGCCACTGGGGATTATAAGCCCAATTATGTAGGGATATTTGGGCAGATTGGAAATTTTAGAAGCAGTAAGCAACCAATTATCAAAAATATTAATGTAGATTATGAATGGGGCAACATTGATGCAGGCAACGGTAGTGGTGCAGGTGGCTTTGCGGGAGTGATTTTTGCAGGAGATATTTTTAATATCACATTAAGTGATATAGAGGATATTAGTGGTGGTGATTCTGTTGGTGGCTTTGCTGGGGATATTAATGATGGAACTTTCTCAAACATCACTTTGAATAATATAAAAAACATTAATGGCTCTTTTTGTGCAGGTGGCTTTGCAGGATTTATTAGCGGT
>NZ_QXJG01000058.1 GCF_003670295.1 Helicobacter burdigaliensis | reverse complement strand
TAAATGCCATTTTCTCCTCCAATAACAGCAGAATCTTTTCCGTCGATACTTAATGCACCCATTTGTTGCCATTGTCCTATCCAAATTCCACTTCCTTGATTACCGATAATTTTTCCTCCATCTTTTAAGGTAATCTCACCAAAACTACCATATGTGACGAGAATTCCTTCTTTTTCTCCTCTTATAATTCCGGTATTTTCAATTTTATCAATTCTAGCACCACCATCAACCTTAATTCCTGAGTCTTCAATACTTTTAATAGTCCCTGAATTTTTTAGTTCTTCAATTTTGCTATTCTTATTTAGAAATATTCCATAACTTTGACCTTCAATATCGCCCGTGTTATCAAATTTTTCAATTTTAGAACCATTTTTAATAGCAATAGCCCCATCAGCATATGTTAAAGCATTTGCTTTTATTGTTCCACTATTTTTAAAATCAGCAATACTAGAACCGCCATTAAGACTAATACCACTATTTTTACCACTAATAGTTCCTTTATTATTAATGCTACCTATACTCGCATTACCATTAAGCAAAATCCCAGTGCCTGTATCACTTATAATATTTCCACCATTATTAAGGTTCTCTATCTTACCTTGCCATAAAAGTATACCATTTTCACTTCCTTTTATCGTTCC
>NZ_QXJG01000057.1 GCF_003670295.1 Helicobacter burdigaliensis | reverse complement strand
AGCATTAGCATAGTAGCTTCTATACTCTTATCTAATCAATTAGTCTTAGCTAGAAATATAGATAATAATACTTTATCCAATGGAGGTAAGTTTGTAGGAGGAAGTGGAAGTATAGGAAGTTGTGGAAAAGCTTGTATGAGTATTGAAGGAGGAAAGAATAATAATGTGATTGCTTGGGGTGGAGGATTTAATATAGGTAAAGATGCAGAGGTAAGATTTAAAGGAAGTGGCAAAGGATATTTAAATTTAGATTATTCAAAAAACTCTTCTATTCTAGCAGGTATTTTAAATGGAGGAAATAACAATATATTCTTAGTAAATCCTAGTGGAGTATTAGTAACAGAGAGTGGAAGTATTAATGCAAATAGATTTGTAGCTTCTACATCTGCTATGAGTGATGCAGATATTAATAAATTTAGAGCTTCAGATTCTGCTTCTTTCTCTCCTGTATTTAAACCTAATAAGCAAGGAGATATTATTAACAAAGGAAACATTAATGCTAATAAAGTCTTACTGATAGGAAATAATGTAAGAATAGATGGAGGAAATATTAATGGAAGCCATAACTCAAATGTAAATAATGAAGAACTAAAGAAACCTAGTGGAAATGTAAATGAAGAACTACATCTCGTAGGGAATAATGTATTTATTAATG
>NZ_QXJG01000056.1 GCF_003670295.1 Helicobacter burdigaliensis | reverse complement strand
ATCCAATGTTGAACTTCCGTCTTCTCTTTTTCTGTAATAATATTTTGCTTTTTTTAAAAATGCACTTTTATAACTAATATTATCCAACAAATATTCATTGATAAATTTTGCATCTTCAAAATTAGGTTTTAATTTTTCATCAAATAAAGTATGTATTCTGTCAAGCTTAACTAAAGCTGAATTACAGGCCAACTGAATAAAATTATCCAGTTTCTCATTTTCTTTAATTGTTATTTCATTCTTAAATTTAAAATTCAATGGATGATTATCTTTATAAATCTTATTTTTTTCATAGTAAAAGATAAAATTGCAAGCTACCATGCAAATATCTTCTTCTTTGTTGGTCTTTAAAAACCCATCCACTACATAAAAATAATCCCTATCTAAAAAATCATCTGGATCAATAAAAGTTACCCAAGGAGTTTGGTAATTGTTTTCTTTCATATATTTTAAGCCTAAATTTCTAGCACTGGCTTGTCCACCATTTTCTTTATAAAGATAGACTATATTTTTTGGATATTTCTTTTGATATTTTTTTATAATATTTGCTGAATTATCTGTGGAGCCATCATCTACTAAAATTAAAAAGATATTATTTTTAAAATCAAGTCTTTGTTTTATAATAGATTTAAAATAATCCTCTAAATATTTTTCTACATTATATACAGCAGATACTATTGCATACTTATGAAAACCTTTGTATTTTTTGGGGGT
>NZ_QXJG01000005.1:74053-82261 GCF_003670295.1 Helicobacter burdigaliensis | reverse complement strand
CTAAAATTTCTTTTAGCTTTTAAACATTATCTTATCTTTTTACACAAAGCTAGTTTTAAGACTTTTTAAACCCTTAATTTAAGGGTTATAAAGTTGATGCCTTTAAAAACATTCTATGATTATTTTGTTTTTGTTTAGCATTTTAAGAGCTAAAATTAGAAATATTTGCTATATTCTAACTTATGAAAAAAATACAAATTGATTTTTTAAAACTCTTTTAATGGTGTTTTTAGCCGCTGTATTTGGGAGTGTTGCGTATTTAGTGATTAATTTAATCAAGCTTAGCAGTTGGCAACTTTTATTAATCGCTTGTGGGCTTTTTGTGTTAAGCAGTGCCGTACTTTTTTGCGCAATTAAATTAAAAAAATTATTCAAGTTTTTAAAGGAGTTAAAATGAGTATTGTTTTTGCCTCTATTCTTGCGGTTTTTGGACTTTGTATCATCGCGGGTGTTGGGATTTATTTTGCCATTACTATTGAATAGTTTTTATAAAATACCCCAAAACTCCTAAAATAAATCACTATTCTCAACCTCTAAAAATTTATAAGTTTAATACCTTTCAAATCTAAAAATACCCCATGATTGATTTTATTTTGATAAAGATTTCATTTTAAAATTTAAGTTTTGCTTCTATAAAAACTCTAAAAAGTGTAAATAATATTTTAAATTCTTAAATATTTTTATTCTTTTCTAAAATCCTAAAATGAGTATAATTATTAGAAAATTTTATAATAAAACATCATTTTTAATGTTAAAATTTTAAATATAATTTAAAAAATACTTAAAAATTATTTATTTTATCATTTTATTTTAATATGAGTATATTAGTAACAAATCTATAAAATTTATTTTGAAAATTTTTACCGCCTAAGGTATTTCTAAAATATCGTAAATTACGCTTATCTATCTATCTATCTATCTATCTATCTATCTATTATAAGTTTTATTTAATTAAGAAAATTTTATGATTATTACAAATAAAAATACAACAATATTTTTATAAATTTCACACTAAAGATGAATTGTAAAAGATCCATGGGGAGAGGTTTTTTACTTTATCAGTTTGGATAGGGTTGTAATAAAAAGTATGTATTTTACATTCTAACCTCAAGGCTTTTTGGTTTTTCCAAAAAGCCTTGAAAAGCACCCTATTTAAGTCTTTTAAATAAGGATAAAGATGATAAAGTTTAAGATTTCTTGCGTTTTGGGGGTGTTTTTAGCTCCTAGTTTAATGGTTTCAAACCCGCTTAAAAAATTAGATTCAGACACTTTTTTAGTTCCTCACACACTTTATTCTAACAATGAAGTATGGGATAACACTTCTAAAAAATACAAAAAGCTTGAAGGACAAAATTATTGTGCGATTAAATCCAAAGGAAACATTAGCAACAAAACCCTTGTCCTAAATAATAAAAAGGAAATTTTTGATTATAGCTCTATGGAGGCTAAGCTTGATATTTTAACCCCTGATACACAAGAGGTTATTGAAACAAAGTGTTCGCCAAATATTATGATAGGTATGAAGCAAAGCGTTGTCAATCATATTCCTTTTTTAGTAAGTGCTTATACAACTAAAGGCGATGTGAGCTCTAATAAACTTCTTTTTCATTCTGGAGAAGTGAGTTCAGTGTATTATTTAAAACCTTCACATTTGGAAAATCAAGATACTACCAAGCTTCCTAATCCAAACTTTAAAGAAAAGGGAGAAGATGCTTATCGCTATCTTATCACTCCAGCGCTTACACAAGAGGGCACAGCAAAGGGCAATTATTTAGAAGTGGGAAGTAAGTCTTATGTAAATATGGGGGTAGAAGATACCTATACACTCACTCTAAATGGAGCACCTTATTTAAGTGGTGGAGTTAGCTTAAAGGGAAGTGCAATCAATAATAAAGTAAGCTTTAAAAAAGGAGCGAAGCTAGATTTTCACGCGGCTCCTTATAAGTTGGATAAAAATAATAAACGCGTTTATGATTCGCGTATCTCGCATATAATCGGTGGTTATGCTTATAATGGAGAGGTTAGAGATAATCTTGTAAATTTAGAGGGTGGAAGTCTTATAGTGCATGGTAAGGGTGGGGGTTATTCTTCTTCCGCTTCAGCACATGTAGCGGGTGCATTTGTAGATAGCACAGATGGTAAGGCTTATAATGCAGTAAATAACACAATAGAAGTTAATAATTTAGGTTTAGATTTAAGGCTAGATACCACAAATACTCCTAACTTTTATGACGCCTTACTTTTTGCAGAATTCTTTGGGGGCAAAACCATTAAAGGAGATGCACTAAGCAATACAATTAAAATTAAACAATTTGAAGCAACGCATTCAGAAGGAAAAATCAAAGTGCAAGGAGTGCTAGATTTTATTGCAGGTAGCACAAATGATGGAGTGGCAAACAATAATAGCATTAGTATTGATTTAACAAAGCCCTTTGGGATTTCAGAAAATTATCTAAGAGCAAATATTTTACGCTTTATAGCAGGATATGGAACGCTAGGAGCAAGCAACAATAAAGTAAGCATTGTAAATAATCTCACACAAATCACTGGCACAACAAATTCAAGGGATAAAGTAGAGCTAATAGCAGCTAGAACACTAAGCGGAGAAGCAAACAATAATGAAATTTCTATAAAAGATTCCCAAGTTGCCTTGCCTTTATACATTTATACAACAGACAAAGAAAATTTTGAGGATTCTATCCACTATGCAGAAAATGCTAAAAACAACAAAATCACACTTAGCAATGTCTTTGGTAGAAAAGATATAAGAAGTGGGATTGAAGCGATGAATCTAGTAGGCAATACAATCTCTTATCACAATGTAGAAGCACAAAGCTCAGGCGATGGCAAAGAAAAAGAAAGCTCCATGTATATCCGTGCTACAAACTTAGCTAAGGATAATACTTTTAGTGCAAGCAACTATTATGCTACAAGTGCTTTAAATATGTATGGAATAAGAGGGGAAGTAGAAGCAAGAAATAATAAAATTTTGCTTAAAAATGTTTCTTTTAGCACAGATAGAGAAGGGGCAGGGCTAGTTATCATAGGTGGAGTAGGGCAGAGTGCATGGGAAAATCTTGTAAGCATTGAAGACCTAAGCATAGGTAAATACGCACAAGAAGATTATTTGTTTATAGCAGCTTCAGCCATTCCAAATGCAGATTCTAATCTAGCATTATCTTATGGTAATACACTCTATATCGGTGGAGAGGTAAATATAGATAAAGATACTACTTTAAATGCGATTTCAGGAAGTATCATAAGGATACCCGCTTATACGACACATAAAGATATTATTACGCTTCCAGCGCCTTCACTAGCGCAACTAGGAGAGAAAAATCACCTAATAGTAGGAGCAAACTTAAAAGCAAAAGTGATTAATAACTTTGAATATTATAGCTTTGTTTTAAACAAAAACTTGAAAAAGGGCGTAGCAGTGCTAGAAAGTCTTGAAGCACCTATTAACCTTTCAGAAAATGCGATTTTTAATCTTTATAAAAAAGGAGATTTCAAAGGAAAAATCACTCTTTTAAAAAGTCAAAATGGCTTTGCAGATTTTAATGGAAATGCTTTAAATAGTGGAGAAGTTACACAGCTTCTAGCAAAGATTAATAACAATAAAGCACTCACTAACCTAAAAGATATTCAAGGCTTAAAAGGAACAAAACATATAAAAGCAACTTTAAAATTAAGCCAAGATGGAAAGGAGATTTATACAGAGATTTAACAAAATTTGTATATGGGTGAGCGATTTGATAGATTTTAGAAATTTTATAGGAGTCGCAGACTTTTTGTCTAGTCTCCTCCTAAAAATTTCTAAAAAACTCCCAAAGCCCCACCGCATTTACTAGAATTTTTAAATTAGTGTGTGGCATTGCGAGGAGCGTAGCGACGAAGCAATCCACCCCCTTTGTCATTGCGAAGCGTGAATCTAAATAGGCTACAAGAGGGTTCTTTCTCCCCATTTAATAGAACCCTCTTTTAGCCTATTTGGCTAGAAGATTAATAAATCTTCTCTCACTATGCTTTGTGGTGCTAAAGTGTAGAAAAAGAGTTGCAGAAGTGCGATACTTGTATGGAAGCTAGAGGCAGAAAAGGCGATGTTCCCCCCCCCATAAAGGGAGCAAGGAGGGGGGAGAAGCATTTTTGTGAAAAGGGCAAAGAAAGATTCACTCTCTTAAAGGCTTTTTGCAAATATTCACGAGCGGTAGCGAAGTGGCGCGGAGCCTTTTTGCACTGCACTGCGTTTGTGGATAACGCTTCACTTGTATGGGGATTTGAAAGGACACTTGTGTCCTTCATCGCAAAAGGGAATTCACTTCCCTTGCGAAGTCAAAATAAATAGGAAGCTTTAGGAGGGATTCATCTCCCCATTTTAGAATCCCTCCTAAAGCTTCTTAAATGGGGAAAGAAGTTTTAAAGGTTTAAAAGTTTGCTTTTCACTATAACATAAAAAGTGAAAAAATAAAAATCAAGGAGCAAATATGTCAGGGTATAAGATAAAAAAGCAAATAAGCATTAGCATAGTAGCAAGTATATTTTTAGCACAACAATCTTTATATGCACTTCCAAGTGGTGGGAAATTTACTCAAGGGAGTGGAAGTATCACAAGTGATGGCACAAATATGTCTATAAAGGGTAACACCAATGGCGGTAAAAATAATAACTTTGTAATCGGTTGGGGCGGTGGATTTAATATCGATAATGGACAAAAAGTAGAATTTGTAGATCAAAATGGCAAACAAAACTACTTAAATATAGACTATCAGAAAAAAGCTTCTAGTATCAATGGCACACTAGAGGGGCATGATAATAATATCTTTTTAATCAATCCAAGTGGTGTGCTAGTGGGTAAAGGCGGCAGGGTAAATGCCAATAAATTTGTCGCTGCAAATACAAAGCTAGATAATAATATGATTAAGGACTTTATGGCTAAAGGCGGTAGCTTCTCTCCTGCTTTTAACAATGGAACTAAAGGAAATATCGTAAATCAGGGGCATATTAGGGCAAATGATATTGTGCTTATAGGAAATAAAGTGGAAAATGCTAAAGGCGGTGTATTAGCTGGGTGGAATAGCACCGATACTAAGCTAAATCAAGCAGATAAGATTCACCTAGTAGGAAACTATGTTTATGTGAATGTGGGGAATCTTAATAATAGTCAATCCACTATTGCAGTTAAAGATGTAAGTGGCACTAATAAAGGCTTTTTTGGGATGGCAGTTAAAGAGGGATATTTGCAATCAAGCATGACAGATTTTAGTAAAAATAATTGGCAGTTTGGTGATTTTGGCAATATAGCTCATCTAAAATATGAGGGTTATAATGGAGATTATAATAAAAATGGAAACTTTGAAAAAGCAATAACCATAGGAGATGAATTTAACAATCAAATTGGCATTAATGAATGGATATTGTTTGCAAATGGTTGGAACAGAAAAGATTTTAGTGGAGAAATTTTTAAAGATGGACTTACTACCGTTCGTTTAATTAGTGATATTAATTTTAATGGCATAGCAGTAGATCCTGTGGGTAAAGAGATTGCATTTAATGGTAAGTTTGATGGAGGCGGACATACCTTAAGCAATATCGTAATTAATGTAGGGGATTGGTATAATGGGCTTTTTGGTAAAGTAGGTGGAAATGATATTAATCATAAGGCCTATATTTATAATCTTAATGTAGATGGATTAAGATTTAATGGTAAAGCAAATTCAGGGGGTGGATTTGTCGCACAAAGTGAAAATGCTAAATTTAGCAATATTAATCTTAAAAATTTTAGTTTGCAATTTGTAGATAGTGGGAATCCACTAGAACATAAAAATGGCAATGGATATGAATATTTTAATTATGCGGGAGGCTTTGTAGGTTGGGCACAAAACGGTTCAGAGTTTGCCAATATTACTCTAAATAATTTTGGAGATATTATTTTAGATTCAAATTATGATTATAAAAATAATAATGTAGATTTTTATGTAGGGGGATTTGTTGGCTTTGTAGAACAAGCAAAAGGAGAACAAGGAAAGGCTATTACATTCAATAACATTAAGCTAAGTGGAATAAATAATATTAAGGCAACCGCTTTTAAAAATAATGGTGATATTTATGCGGGAGGTTTTGTGGGGTATGCTACTGGTTCTATCTATGGAGGAAATGGGGTTGGATTTAAAAATATTACTTTGGAAAATATTGGCAATATTTATGCAGGATATGGAAACAATAATAAAAATCAAACTTCACACCATAATGTAGGGGCAGGAGGATTTGTTGGTGGAACATTTGCAGATTCTGATAAGCTTGGATTTGAAAGAATTGTTTTAAGAAATATTGATAGTATTGTCGCAGCTTCAGGGGAAACTCAAAATAAGGGTAAGTATAAAGTAGGTGCTGGAGGTTTTGCAGGATTTTTAGAAGCAGTATATACGGTTGATGTAGGCGGAGATACTTATGGATATTTTTCTAATATCTATCTTGATTTTGATAATATTAAAATAGAAACAGAGAAGCTGGGTGATGCAAGATATGCTGGTGCAGGTGGATTTGTTGGACATATTGATGGAACAAGTTTGGCTACAAATTTTGAATTTAAAAATATAGTTTTGAAATTTGGTTCTAACACTAAAATTAATGGTGTTGGTGATGCATATGAAGGCGTTTTTTTGGGTTGGTATGAAGACTGGAAAAGTGCTGATTTGGGTGGAGTAATGAAAGGAGTTGATATTTATTACTCACTACGAGGATCCAATAAGAAATATAGAGATTTTTGGGATAATTTCTTGTTTTATGCATGTGCTGGAGATGATTTTCCAAGATATTCTGATCGAACAAATTATTGGTATTATGATTACTCAAAAGGTATGGATTCATCGGATATGGTTAAGGGTATGATAGCAAGTAGATTGGGCTTTAAAAACGGACAAACGGAATTTTATAACCCAAACAATAAGCAAGATCCCGAAGTTCCCAATATTGATGAAACTCCTGCAGATAATGAAAGTTATTTTGCTAAAGATGAGATTAATAAAATCTTTGAAGAGCTTAAAAATCTAGGCTATGTGGTGGATTTAAGTAAGCCTGGATTTATCACAATTTCACAAAATGGGGTAAGTATTACTATTAGTTTAGATAGTTTCAAAGAGGGAGCATATACTCAAGAAGAATTAGATGAATTAGGATTTGATGAGGCACAACTAGCACTTTTTGAATCTTTTAGACAATCTTTAGATTTTTATGCTTCATTAAATAATGATCTTTTGAAAAAAGCAAATAGTGATAAAAATGCAATCGCTAGCAACAAATCAAAGCTACAAAACTTCCTAAGCGGAATTAAAAATAGCAACCTTGGAAATCTTTTAGCAGAGAATAAGGGACTTTATGAATTCCTAAAAACTATCGTGGATGACAATTTTGGCGGAGATTGGAGCAAGTTTAGCAGTGATTTTGCAAACTATAATAAATATGTAGGTATTTATAATCAATATGTAGCTTTGGCTAAGGCTTATGATGAAGCTTATAAGAATTTTGGAGAGAAAAGCTGGCAATTTATCATGGCAAAAAATAACCTAAATAACTTTGTAAATGGGAATATGGACTCTTTAAAATACATTAATGCAAACTTAGATGAGCTAAATAAACTAGGCGGAATCTTTGCAAATGTAGGTAGCAAATATAAAGAGCTAGGCGGTAATTCAGATGGAATTAATGAGATTTTGGGTGGTTATAATGGCTTAAAATATACAAATGGTATTGAGGGGACAGGAGACAAATATATATTTGGAACTAATGGAAGCTTTGAGTTTATTGCAGATTTTAAAAAGGGTGGTAATCTTGAATATGCAGGAAGCATAGGGAAGATAAAGGCTCCAGAATGTGCTAATGGTGGATGCGATGATGGTAATGGAGGGGGCGGAACAGATCCTATAGAACCCGATCCAGATCCTAAGCCAAAACCTGAACAACCCGAATTGCCAACAGTAAAATTGCAACTTCTTACAAAATATGAAAAAGATCCAGAACTAGAAGTGGAAAAAGATGTAAAAGAAGCAGAAGGGCAAGAGGGTAGCTCATTATGTATCGTAAATGAAGGGTTTGTGACGCATAATGTATGTTCAGCAGGAAGAATCTAATTTAAGAAATTCGTATATGGGTAAGCATATAAGAGATTAAGGAATTTTTACAAAGGGCACATACTAATAAGTATGCTAACCC
>NZ_QXJG01000005.1:0-73955 GCF_003670295.1 Helicobacter burdigaliensis | reverse complement strand
AAGAAATTCGTATATGGGTAAGCATATAAGAGATTAAGGAATTTTTACAAAGGGCACATACTAATAAGTATGCTAACCCTTTGAAAAATCCCTTAAAACTCATATAGCCCCACCGCATCTACTAGAATTTTTAGTTGGGTGTGTGTCATTGCGAAGCCCTTTGGGGCTGAAGCAATCTAAAAGGCTACCTTTGAGGGTTGTTCTCTTAGACTGTCACGAGCTTTCAGATCTCGCAGTGATAGAATTGCAAAAGGCAAACTTAAAGGCTTTTGGCAAATATTCACGAGCGATAGCGAAGTGGCGCGGAGCCTTTTTGCACTGCACTGCGTTTGTGGATAACGCTTCGCTTGTATGAGGATTTGAAAGGACACTTGTGTCCTTCATCGCAAAGAGGGGCTTTGCTCCTCTGCGAAGTTAAAATTAAAAGAATTTCAAGAGGGCTTTTTCTCCCATTTAGAGCCTCCTTGAACTTCTTTTAAAGAAGTAAATGAAATTTAAGGAACTTTATGAAGCTAAGAACTTTATTATTGCCGATACTTTTAAGTAATTTTGTAGTGGCGGATAACTTGGTAGCAGATATTAATGATTATAAAAAGGATAGAGCATTAGGAGAAATGATAAACACTTCTCCCTATCGTGATAATCCCCAAAATAAAAATATTCAGAATCAGCTAAAAACGAGGAATTCACCGCTAGATACACAGGAAAATAAAGAGATTATAAATAAAGAAGGCACACAGCAAAATAGCACACAAAACAAAAATCAATCCTCAAAAAAAGAGGAAGAAAATGGAGCTAGATTTAAGTATAAATTTGTCATTGAGAATAAAAAGACAGATGGGAGTAACCTTACTCTAAAAGATTTAAAGATTGATGAAAAAATGCTCAATGAAGCAATTATTGATCTTAAGCAATCAGAATTAAGTGTAAAATCTCTCCAAGAGCTAACAGATGTTGTTGCTTTTTATTTGCAGTATCTAGGATATCCTACTGCAACCGCTTATATTCCGCAACAAGAAATTAATGATACGATTACTATTAATATTTTATTTGGGAAATTAGGCGATTATGTGGTAAATAATAAATCTAATCATTTAAAAGATTTTGCTATTACACATAAGCTAAATGATACATTAAAGGGCAAAATCCCTACTACTAAAGATATTGAAGATGTTATCTATAAGGTGAATGAAAATTCAGGGATTATTACAGGGGGTGCGTTGCAACCGGGGAAAAATTTTGGAGAAACTGATGTAGTTATTAATGTAGAAGATGATACTAAAGCGACTGCAATGCTTTATGCAGATAACTATGGTATCAAAAGCACAGGGCAAATAAGAATAGGTGCGAGTGCGACTTTTAATAATGTGTTAGGAATGGGTGATACACTAAATACGATGGTGCAAAGAAGTGATAAAGATCAAACAAACTATGGAGTGAGCTATGATACTTTTTGGGGGAATTTAAGGATTACACCTAAAATTAATCGTTCTAACTATTCTTTAGGGGGAGATTTTAAAGAGCTTAATGCCTATGGAAGTTCTTTAGAATATGGGGTGGATGTGAAATATCCTTTCTTTATCAATGCACAAAATTCTCTTTATGCGGTAGCAGGGTATTCAAGAAAAAAGCTAGAGGATAGCTATTTTGATGATTTGGTACTTAATTTAAAGCATAGCAATGTTTTTAATGCGGGTTGGGAAGGAGTTTATAGAGGAATAGAAAATAATACGCTAAGTTATAGCATAAAAGTTTATCATGGAAGTGTATATCCTAATAATGAAATGAGTAAAGGTTTTTATAGCTTGGGAAAATTCACTAAAATGAATGCTTATTTAAATAATACTTATGTTTTTAATGACAAACTTTCTTTGATTGTGAATGCAAATATGCAAAAGGTGCTTTTTAACTATGAGTTAGATTCTAGTGAACAAGGAACTTTAGGGGGACCTTATGGGGTTAGGGCGTATGTTAGTGGCGAAGGAGATGGGGATAATGTTGTCTATGGAATGATAGGTTTGCGATATGCTTCTCCTATTCCTAATCTTTATATTACACCTTTTTATGAAGCTGGATATTCATGGATGGAAGATAGGGAATATTATGATGAATATTTTTTAGATGCTTGGGGATTGGAGTTAATGTATATGCATAAAAACTTTTATGTAAAAGCGGATTTTGCAAGAGCATTCACAAAATATAAATACGATGGCGAAAATAGAGCAAGAGCCTATGTAAGTGCGGGGATATATTTTTAGCAGAAATTCGTATATGGGTAAGCATATAAGAGATTAAGGAATTTTTACAAAGGGCACATACTAATAAGTATGCTAACCCTTTGAAAAATCCCTTAAAACTCATATAGCCCCACCGCATCTACTAGAATTTTAGTTTAATGCGCGGGTGCATTATGTGGGTGTGTGGCAGTGCGAGGCACATTGTGCCAAAGCAATCCACCCCCTTTGTCATTGCGAAGCCCTTTAGGGCTAAAGCAATCCATAAAGCAAAGTGTAAATCTAAATAAGCTATAAGAGGGTTCTTTCTCCCCATTTAGTAGAACCCTCTTTTAGCCTATTAAGGCTAAAAATAAAATTTGTTTGGAGTTGTAATTTATTGCAATCCTTTTTGAATATTGTTGAAGCTACCATTGTGCTTTTGCGATGGTAGTTTTTAGAACATTACAAAAATTATTAGGAATAAATAGGGCATAAAAAGCCACCAAAATATCCTTTGTCCCTGCAAGAAGCGTAGCGATGAAGCAATCCATAAAGCAAGGCGCAAATCTAAAGGGAGCAAAGGCGTATCCCCTTGTCATTGCAAGGAAGCAATGCCCTCTCTTGCCATTGCGAATGAAGCATAGTGGAGTGTGGCAATCTAAAGAACTACCCTATAAGGTTATTTTTAGACTACCATGTAAATGCTAATGCATTTGCTCGCAAGTAACAGAGGGACTGCCACGAGTTTTTAGTTCTTGCAGTGATAATGCAACCCTTAAAAGAAATTTTCATACACTGCCACACTCTTACTCTAGTAATAATCTTAAACATTAAAATACATTTATTGGTTAAGAATAAAAGTATTAATATTAAATATATTTAAGCTTTTGAAAGAAATGTGGTATAATTTTAGCGGGTCTTCACTTTAAGCAGGTGAGCAAGACCTGCTTAGTGGAAATTTAAGCCCATAAAGGAGCTTAGATGAAAACTCTGCAATTCATCTTAGTTGTAATTATACTACTTTGTATATTTACAGTCAAGGCTTATTAGTCTCGACCCTCATTTTGAGGGCTAAGATGGATTTACCTGCTTATATTTATAGATAAATAAAATCAAAATTTAATTGTAAGTTTGAGGTTATTAATTTCATAGATTTTGCAAGAGTTCTTAAATTTTAATAAAATTTAAGTATTTAGTGTGTATAATGCGTTTGCACTGTAGGAGGGACAGACCTCGCGCCTTTTTAGGCCTTTAATAAATCTTTGTTAATTTTCCTTATAATATCTTCTAAGAATATCTCAATTTTTTCAAATTCTAAATTAATATAAGTTCCATTTTCTGTTGCATAAAGTCTTGAATAGTTAATATCTTTAATTTTAATGGTTTTATTTAAATTTTCCCAATGGAATGAGCGATTTCTAAGTAAGACAAATATATTTAAAATAATATTTGTTTTACTTGCATTGCTAAATTTATGTTTTTTGCCCTTTGTGAAAAAAGAATTTTTATTATGTGGGTGGTATTTTTTTAAATCAAGTTTTCTTAAATCAAGCATAAAATTTTGTAATTGATAATCTTGAATAAGCCTTATGATAGTTCCTAAAGTCAATCTTGATAAAATTTGATGGTGTTTTAAGGATAAATTCTTTTCTTTTTTCTTTATTTCTAAGACTTTAGTTTGTAGATACTCATTTTGACTTTTTTCTATCCATTCCTTGTTTATAATTTGTCCCAAACAAAAATCAAGCATATTTCTAAGCGATATTTCAATACTAGCAATTTTATAAGAAATTTTAGAGATAAATTGCAAATTTTCATTATGCTCTTTTAAATCTATATAGCTTGTTAATCTTTCTTTAGAATAAAGATTTTCTAAATCTTTGTAAAAGAATTGCATCTGTTTTTTTAAATCCATTTTTAATCTTTTTTAAGTTTTTTAGGATTATAACATAGATTTTAGAGGCAGAAATACAAACCTTAATTTAAAATTATAGAAAAATAGAGTAGATAAGAAACTTATATTTAAGCGTAAGTAAATATTTAGTGAGTAATTTTCAATAAAACAAAACTTAAAATGTTGCTGTGAATCTTTTATGCTTATGATGACTTTTAATCGTAAAAATTTTCGCGTTGTCCTATTTTAATAATATAAATTTCTAAAATATCAGATTTTACATCACCCAAAATTCTATAATCGCCTACTTTTCATCTCCAAAAATTTCCATAATTTTTCCATTCCCCTTGCATTTTCTTGGCATTTTTTAATGTTGTGGGATTTTCTAACATTTCTAGTGCTTCTAAAAAATATTTTACTTTAGTGATACCTCTAATATCGCTTTTTATTTGCTTTTCTAAGTATTTCTCAACTTTTTATTATAGATTATTTTCAACTATCAATCCCATTTCTTTTAGAACTTCCTTTTTAGCTTTTTGTGCTTCTTTGGGATTATTTTTAGCCCATTCTTCAACTTTTTTTAGAGCTTGGGAAGTTTTTAGGGTATAGTATTTCTCTTTTTTGATTGTAAAAGCATTTATGATTTTTTCGCTTAAGTATTTTAGGATTTCTTCATTTTCTTTTAATTGTCCTAGCAGTTTTTTTTGTTTGTTTTCTAGCGATAGAAATCTATTGACTAAAACATCTTTTGGGAGATTGTCGTATTTTGAATAATCAATCATTTTTTACCTTTTCATAAAATAAAGAAGCTATATGCCATTATATCAAAAATAAATCAAACAACTTTTGAAATACTGCATATGCCTAATGGATTTTGTTTGTATTTTTAAAGATTTTAAATAAATATAATAAGAGCTTGCAAGTTTGTAA
The DNA here is from genome assembly GCF_003670295.1 of Helicobacter burdigaliensis. Lineage (GTDB taxonomy): Bacteria > Campylobacterota > Campylobacteria > Campylobacterales > Helicobacteraceae > Helicobacter_D > Helicobacter_D burdigaliensis. The sequence continues at coordinate 68,915 of NZ_QXJG01000005.1, read as the reverse complement.
GAAAAATTAGTGAGTAATTTTCAATAAAACAAAACTTAAAAAAGTCAATTATTGAGCGATTTTAAGTTTTCTTATTTTCTTCCTTGTATAATGAATAGTAGTGATTAAAAGGAGGAAATTTATGAAAGATAAAATTGTGGTAGCTACGGATTTTTCAGAAGCAAGTATGGTGGCTTTGGGTAAGGCAATTTATCTTAGTAAAAAGCTAAAATATACACTTGATATTGTGCATGTTGTGGAGTATTCGCTCTTTAGAGATAGTAAAAAGGATAAGAAAGCGGGCAAAGAGGCACTTTTAAGATTCTTGTCTAAAAATTATCCTAATCCAGAGATAGAAATCAATCCATTTTGTTATGTAGGCACTATACAAAAAGAGCTAGCCAAGCATATACAAGAAAGTGAGGCAAAGCTCCTTTGCATCGGTGCAAGAGGGGAAAATCAGAATTTAAGCGATATTCTTTTGGGAAGTGTAGCTAGAAAGATTATTAGAAAATCAGACATTCCTGTGCTTGTTGTCAAAAATGAATCTTTATCCGATTATGCAAATATTTTTTCTCCAACAGATTTTAGTGAAGATTCTTTAACGCTTGCAAAAATGAGTAGAAAAATCTTTGTAGGTGCTAAATTTATTTTCTATCATTTGATAGCGCGTCCTTTTGAGATTAGGCTTGGGCATTATGGTGCAAATGATGAGGAGATTTCTAAATATAATCGCACTTTAGAGCAAAAAGCCAAAGAGCAGTCTAAAAAGTTTTTAAATGCTTTTAGTAATAAAACTTCTAAAGCTGAAATGGTTTTAGATAGTGGCATACTCTCTTATACACGCACTCTTAGTGTGGCAAACAATCAAAATGCTTCTTTAATCGCATTGCCAACAAGCGGAAAAGTAAGCTTTTTTGCACTAGATATTGTAGAAAATTCATCGCTTGATGTTTTGGTGTGGAGATTTGATTCTTAATCTTGCCTCCTCTTCTTTTATTTTCTAATCTTAAGCAAAGATTTTATTTTTTAATGCTACTTCTCCTCATAGGAAGTGGCACTTTAGGCTTTAAATATTATTCTTTTTATCTTTTGAAAAAGCAAAATATTCCACAAATTCAAGCACAAGTTTTATTGCACTATCACAAAACAAATCCAAAAGGACAAACATATAGCGTTTTAAAGTTAAAAAGCGATTTTGGAGTGTTTTATACCACTTCAAAAGAGGATTTAAAAAACATTCAAAATGCAAAAGTGAAACTCAATGTGGTTTTTAAAAAAGTGAATTTTTATGAATATTTAAAAGGCTTTTATGCGCCTAGTTTTAATTTAATTCTTTTGCCAACTTCCAAAAATTACTTGCGAGATTTTGTTTTAAAAGCCCATCAAGAAAAAATAATGGGAGAATTTTATGCCACATTTTTTTTAGCAGATTCTTTGCCAAAAGCTTGGCGAGATTTAGCACAAAGCTATGGCATTTCTCATCTTTTTGCAATTTCTGGTTTCCATATAGGGATTTTAAGTGGGGTTTTGTTTTTTGTGTTTGGATTTTTTTATACACCTTTGCAAAAGAGATTTTTTCCCTTTAGAAATCGCCATTATGATATAGGGTTTTTAGTGGTTTTAGTTCTTTTTAGCTATTATTTTGTGCTTGGGGAATCTCCTTCTTATCTTAGAGCGCTCACAATGGCCTTGATAGCTTTCTTTTTGTTTTTTAGGGGTGTGGATTTATTAAGAATAGAAATGCTTTTTTGGAGTGTTTTGGTGCTTTTGGCTTGTTTTCCGCAGCTTATTTTTTCTATTGGATTTTATTTTTCAAGTTTGGGTGTGCTTTATATTTTTATTTTTATGCGTTTTTTTAAAGTGCCAAAAACTTTTAAATCCAAAATAAAATATGGTATTTTGCTTAATTTGTATGTATTTTTTCTAATGGGTATTATTGTATATTACTTTTTTCCTTATTTTTCTCCCCTTTCTTTGTATGGAATCTTTATTACTCTTATTTTTGCATTTTGTGGGTTTAGGAGATGTATTTGATAATATTTTATTATATTGGTTATCTATCCCTACACGAGTAATTATTTTAGAGCCTAGTCTATTTTTATTTGTTTTGTGTAATCTTTTAAGTGTGTTGGCTATCTTTTTTAGAAGTTGTTTTTATGGACTATTTTGGCTAAATTTTGTTTATTATTGCTATGGAATTTATCGTTATTTTGTTTTTTAACTAAAATGCGTTAAAATGCCATTTTTAAAGCATAAAAATAGAGGAAAAGCTGTGAATAATTTTGTTTCTAAAATTAGCAAAGGTATTTTTGCTATTTTACCCTTTTTGCTGTTGTTTTGGATTTTTTCTTTTGTCTATAATTTTTTTGAGACAATTTTTTATTCCATTTTTGGCATTACAAATTCTAATTTATTTGTAACGCTTTTAATTTTGGGATTGTCGCTTTTGTTGCTTTATTATATAGGGCATTTAGTGGATAAAAACAAAGAATTTTTGCTTATCCGTTTTACAGAGCTAGTCATTGCAAAAATTCCAGTGGTAAAGAGCATTTATTCAGGAATTAAAGAGGTTTTAAACATTTTTTCAGGTAAAAATAAAGAAGGCTATTTGGGTGTAGCTTATGTAAAGGTTGGAGAAATGGAGCTGATAGGATTTATTACAAAAGAAGAAGAGGAGCATTATTCTGTATTTGTCCCCACAACTCCAAATCCAACTTCAGGATTTATTATAAGAATGAAAAAAGAAAATGTTGTTTTTTCAGATCTTTCTGTGTCCGATGGGTTTAAGAAAATTATCTCACTTGGAGTGAAATAATGCTAAAAAAAATCAAAGACTTTAGTGAGCTTGTTGTTTTTTCTCATAGTATTTTTTCTATGCCTTTTATTTTTATCGCTATGGTAAGTGCAGCAAATGGCTGGTTTGGCTGGAAGCTTTTATTTTTTGGGGTCATTGCTACGATGAGTGCTAGGAATTTTGCCATGGCATTTAACCGCTATGCAGATAGGAAGATTGATAGCACGAATGCAAGGACAAAGAATCGTCCTAGTGTAGATGGACGCATTTCGCCTTTTGCGATTTTGGTGTTTGTAGTAGTGAATGCACTTATTTTTATATTTATGGGTTATTTGATTAATCCTTTATGTTTTTATCTTTCTTTCCCTATTTTGTGTATTTTGGCGCTTTATTCTTTGATGAAGCGGTTTTCATATCTAGCACATTTGGTGCTTGGATTGTCTTTAGGGTTAGCACCTATTGCAGGAGTGGCGGCAGTTTTAGGAGAAGTTCCCTTATGGGCGTGTTATTTGTGTATAGGGGTGCTTTTTTGGGTGGCTGGATTTGATTTGCTTTATTCGCTCCAAGATATAGAGCATGATAAAAAAGAAGGTTTGTATTCTATCCCTAGTGTTTTTGGAGTGCAAAAAACCTTATGGATTTCTAGGTTTTTTCATGTTTTAACGATTTTATTTTGGGGACTTTTTATAAAAGAGGCAAATTTAGGAGTATTTATGTGGATAGGGCTTGTGGTATCTGCTCTAGCCTTATTTTATGAGCAATATTTGGTATCTAAAAATTTCGTAAATATCCCTAGAGCATTTTTTAGTGTGAATGGGTATTTAGGAATCGTGTTTTTTGGATTTTGTATTTTAGATGTGATATTTTAAAAGAGAAGATATGGAAAATTTTGTTAAAAGTCGTTTGGTAGAAACTTCGCTCAATATAGAATATGAAGAAGTTAGTAAAAATTCAGAAGAATTTGCAAGGGAGTTTAACTCTCTAACACAAAGTGATGAAGATCCAATAGGGGAGTGGCTAAGGCTAACAAAGGCTAAAAAAGGAAATTTAGAAAGTGATAATGTAGTCATTTTAGAATTATTAGTAGAGATTTATCGCAAAATTGAAACTTTAGAGCAAACTATAAGATCTGTGCAAAAAGAGTATGTTGTCTTACAAAATAAGGCTTTAGTGCGGACTTTAGGGCATAGTTGTTTTGCATTAGATAAGCAAACACTAGAGGAAAATACATTATATTATGGTAGAATAGAGTTGCCAACATTTCCAAAGCGGATTATCCCTTTATATTTTACTTATCATTCTAATTTAGCATGGGTTAGTAAGATTCATAGTCGTGATGAAGTGGAGTGGGATAGTTATGTAGCTTCTAAGGAGAGGGCATTAATCCGCTCTATTAGACAAAGCCAAAAAGAAGAAAATAAGGAGGATTAGTTTGGAAGGGCAGTCATTGTTGTTGTATGCAGGGATTGGGGTTATTGCATTTTGTTTATTGTTAGTGGGCTATGTCTATTTAAGAGATAGTGAAAATGCAAAAAAATTAAAGCGTTTTGAAAAGTCCATAGAGGAGTTAAACAAAGAAGTTTATCGCCTTCAGAAGCGTTTTAAAGAAACTCAAAGCGAATGGGAAGTTTTTAAGCAGGATTTTAAAGGGCAAATCTATAAAGATATGCATTTAGAAATAAAAAACACTATTGATTCTAACCTCTTTGCACAAATTACTCCCATTAAAAATAAAATGGAAGCTTTGCAAGGACAAATCCAAAAGACAAGTGAGGGGCTAGAAAATAAGGTTTTAGGAATGGAGGAGAGATTAAAGGAGTTTGTATATACGCCTAGCAATCCCACAAATGTAGATGAAAGTAGGATAATCTCTATGTTTAAAGATGGGTGGAGTGTAGATTCAATCGCTAAAGAATTAAGAATAGGTAAGGGTGAAGTGGAATTTACTCTAAAATTTGCAAATTTAAATTAAAGGGAGATTATGCGGTTTCGTGTTCCTGCTACTAGTGCAAACTTAGGACCGGGTTTTGATACTTTGGGTTTGGCTTTGGGTTTGTATAATTATTTTTTGATAAAGCCTTCTAAAATTAATTCCATACATGTCATAGGAGAGGGTGCAAAAAATCCAAAATTACGCGTGGATAATGTGTTTGTAAGGATTTTTAGCGATCAGCTTTTTAAGCTTACAGGAGAGAGGCGTTGTTTTAAATTTACTTTTGAAAACTCTATTCCTATTTCTAGGGGACTAGGGAGTAGTTCTGCTGTGATTGTTGGGGCAATTAGTGCAGCTTTTAAAGTTAGCAATACTCCAATAGATAAACAAAGAATCTTAAATTTGGCTTTAGAGTATGAAAGCCACCCAGATAATATCACGCCTGCTTGTAATGGGGGCTTTAATGTGTGTATGTTGCACGATAATAAAGTAATGTTTTTAAATAAAAGTATTCCTAAGCATTTAAAAGCTGTGGTGGTAATCCCTAATCAATCTATTTCTACGCATTTATCACGCAAAACTTTACCTAAAAAATATAGTCAAAAAGATGCGGTATTTAATGTATCGCATTCTTCATTTTTATCGGCTGCATTTTTTGAAGAGCGTTGGGATTTGTTAAGGGAAGCTAGTTTGGATAGATTCCATCAGTTTTTTAGAATGAAGCAAATCCCACTTTTGTTCGAGGTGCAAAAAACAGCTTTAAGAAATGGTGCGCTTATGAGCACACTTTCAGGTTCAGGCTCTACATTTTTTAGTCTTTGCTATAGTGATGATAGCGCTAAGATTCAAGAAGCACTCCAAAATAAATTCCAAAAATTAAAAGTATTAAAACTTGATTTTGATAATTTTGGTGTGCTTTTTGAGGATGAATTTAAGTTCTAGTTTGCTATAATGAAAGCTTTAAATCCAATAAGAATGTGTGTAGTTTGTAGAGGAAGGTTTAGCCAAAAGGAGCTTTTGCGTCTGCAATATAAAGATTCTACATTGCAGCGTTTTAGTGGGAGTGGAAGGAGTTTTTATCTCTGTAATGATTGCAGGTTAGAAGCTCGCACGATAGATTGTTTACTTAGAGTTTGCAAAAGCGATAAGAAACAAAAAGAAAATTTTAAAGAAGCTTTAAAGGAGATTTTAATATATGGATAAAGTCCGTATTAGTCAGATTGCCAAAGAGATTGGTAAAACAAGTAAGGAAATTTTGCAAAAAGCACAAGAATTGGGCTTTGAGGTAAAGGCGGCATCTAGCACAGTAAGTGCAACAGAGGCAGAGGAACTTTATAATTATATTATTTCAGGAGTGAATCCTAAAGCGACTGCCAAAAAGCCAGAAAAACAGGAAACAAAAAGCAAAAAAACCCCTATTAAAAAAGAAGTTTCAGAAGATAAAGCCAATAAAAATGATAAAGAGAACAAGGAAAGCAAAGCAAAAGAAATTAAAAAGCAAACAGCAACTCCTCTAGCAGAAACTAAAACTGAAAGCAAAAAAGAAGCAAAAGAATCTAAAGTTGTTCAAGAGGTAGAAGAAACTTCTAAAGAGATCTTTAAAAAAGAAGAAGAGATAAAAGAAACTACACTTGAAACAAATAAAGCAACAATTAAACGCACAGGTTTAAGGATTATTAAAAAGCGTGAAGAGACTAAAGAAGCTAAAGAAGAACCAAAAGTTGCCCCTACACAACCTAGTGCAAAGACTTTGCAAGATTTATTAGGCAACCTTGATGAAGATTTTTCTAAAAAAGAAAAGAAAAAGAAAAAAGATAAAGCACCTCTAGCGGTTAAAAAACATAATCAGCAAAAAATTGATATTTTAGACAATAGAGAGTTTCAGACTTCAAGCGAAGATGATGAAGATGAAGAGGGAGTGATTTTATTTGATTTAAGTGTTCAAGATGAGCATAATATTGAAGATGAAGAAGAGAAAAAAACTACCACAGAAAGAATAAAGATTCAAAGGCACAATCCTTTTATGGAGCAAGGTAGCACAAGAAGGGGAGGGCGCAAAAAAGCTCCAAAAGTCCAAAAGGTGCAAGAAGCAGTAAGCGGGGTTGTAAAAATACCAGAAGAAATTAGAGCTTATGAGTTTGCAGAAAAAGTAGGCAGAAGCACAGGAGAAGTGATTAAAGTTCTTTTTAGTCTTGGTATGATGATTACTAAAAACGACTTTTTAGAAAAAGACGCTATTGAGATTTTAGCAGAAGAATTTGGAGTGGAAATTGAGCTTTTAAATACAGCCGATGAGCTTGATTATACACAGCTTCATGAAAATGATGATAAAGAAGAGAGCCTAAGCCTTAGAGCTCCAGTAGTTACGATTATGGGGCATGTAGATCATGGTAAAACTTCTCTTTTAGATTATATTAGAAACACAAAAATTGCTTCAGGTGAAGCAGGAGGGATTACACAGCATATTGGTGCTTATACAATCACAAAAGGGGGTAAAGATATTACCTTTATTGATACTCCAGGGCATGAAGCATTTTCAGAGATGAGAGCTAGAGGGGCACAAGTTACAGATGTGGCGATTATTGTAATTGCTGCTGATGATGGTGTGAAGCCTCAAACTATTGAAGCACTAAACCATGCAAAAGCTGCAAATGCTCCTATTATCATTGCAGTCAATAAAATTGACAAACCCGATGCAAATCCTGATAAGCTAAAAGCAGAAGCAGCAGAGCTTGGATTTACTCCGCTAGAGTGGGGTGGTGAGTATGAGTTTGTGCATATTTCAGCAAAAACGGGTGAAGGGATTGATGATTTATTAGAAACAATCCTTTTACAAGCAGAAATACTAGATTTAAAAGCAAATCCAAATCGCCCAGCAAGAGCAGTCGTGATTGAAAGTAGCCTAGAAAAAGGTAAAGGACCAGTGGCTACTGTGATTGTGCAAAATGGAACGCTAAAAGTGGGTGATAGTATTATTGCCGATACTGCTTATGGAAGAGTTAGAGCAATTAGCGATGATTTAGGCAAAAGCATTAGCACAATTCCTCCTTCAGGCGTGGGCGTAATCACAGGATTAAATGAAGTTCCACCAGCAGGCTCTGTGCTTTTAGCGGTTGAGAATGATACAATCGCAAGAGATTATGCGACAAAAAGAGCAGCACATTTAAGACAAAAAGAGCTTTCTCATTCTACAAAAGTTTCTTTAGATGAGCTTAGCACAATGGTTTCTTTAGGGCAGTTAAAGACATTACCAGTGATTATTAAAACCGATACGCAAGGAAGCTTAGAGGCTATTAGAGGGAGCTTAGAGAAATTACAAAATGAGGAAGTAAAAGTAAATATTATCCACAAAGGTGTGGGAGGGATTAGCGAAAGCGATGTAACGCTAGCTGCAGCTTCTACAAACTGCGTAATTTTGGGCTTTAATGTGCGTCCAACAGGAAGTGTGAAAAATAAAGCAAAAGAGCTTGGAATCCAAATTAAAACTTATTCTATTATCTATTCCTTGCTGGATGATATTAAAGCTCTGTTAGGTGGGTTGCTCTCTCCAGTAATGGAAGAAGAAAACACAGGACAAGCAGAGGTTAGAGAAACCTTTAATATTGCAAAAGTGGGAACGATTGCGGGTTGTTTTGTAAGTGATGGTGTGATTCAAAGGGGCATTAAAGTGCGTCTTATTAGAAATGGTGTAGTAATTCATACAGGCAATATTGCATCATTAAAACGCTTCAAAGATGATGCTAAGGAAGTAGCAAAAGGCTTTGAATGTGGGATTATGCTAGAAGATTATAATGATATACAAATAGGCGATGTGTTTGAAACCTTTAAGGAAGTGGCAAAACAAAGGACGCTTTAATGAAAGATATTAAGCTAGAGCGCACACAATCTCTTTTAAGAGAGCTAATCCCTAGTGCGTTGGCAAATCTTAATGATACACGCCTTAATTCTTTGGCAGTTGTTAGCGTAAAGTGTTCTAAAGGAAAGTATTTTGCACAAGTTTATTTAGATGCACCCTTTGCAACAGAAAAAGAAAAAAAAGAGATTCTAACACAGCTAAAAAAAGCAAAGAATCTTATTAAAGAGTATTGCTTGGAAGAGAGTGGTTGGTTTAGATGTCCAGATTTTGAATTTATTATTGATGAAAGTTTGGAACAAGAAAATAAGCTAGAAGCAATCTTTGAAACGATTAAAAAACAAAGAGAAGAAAAATCTAAGGAGTAAAAATGGCAATTTCACAAGAGCTAGAGCAAAAAATTGAAAATTTAGTGCAAAGTTTTGGTTGTGAGCTTTATGATATTGCTTTTTTAAAAGAAAATGAAAATCAAATCTTGCGTATATCTATCACTAAAAAGCCAAATTTAAGCCTAGAAGATTGCAAAGAAGTGAGTCTTGTGCTTTCGCCACTTTTAGATGTGGAAATGCCAGAATTTGAAGAATATTTTTTAGAAGTGAGTTCTCCGGGGATTGAGCGAGTTTTAAAAAATGATAAGCATTATAAAAGTGCCATAGGAGAATTAGTAAAGATTAAATTGCTTTCTAAAAAAGAAGAAAAAGGCAAATTGCAAGAAGTAACAAAAGATTCTTTAGTTTTAGAAGGTGGGATTATAATCCCTAAAGCCGAGATTAAAAAAGCACAAACCTATTTTGTATGGTGATGGAATTTTGTTTTGATTTAATTTTAAAAGAAGCTTGGAAATATCAAGCCCTTACGCTTCCAAATCCTGCGGTTGGGGCTTTAATCCTAGATAAATTTGGAAAAATTTTAAGCCTAAAAGCACATAAACAAGCAGGAAAACCCCATGCAGAAATTCTAGCATTGCAAGAGGCTTATTATAAGCTTAGTGGCGATAAATCTATTTTAAGTTTAGAGGAATCTAAAGAGATTCATAAGTTTTTAAAAGAAAATGCAAAAAATATTTTTAAAGATTGCACTTTATATGTAACTTTAGAACCTTGCTTGAATGAAGGCAAAACTCCTTCATGTGCGAAACTTTTAGCAGAGCTTTCAATCAAAGAGATTTGTATTGCCACACAAGACGTGAATAAAAAAGCAAGGGGTGGGGCAGAGTTTTTAGAAAATTTAGGAATGCGCGTAATCAAAGCTTGGGAGATAAAAGAGCTAGAGGGGATACACAAAAAGGCAAAAGAGCTTTTAATCCCTTTTGCGCGTTTGCAAAAAAAGGGTGCTTTTGTTCTTTTTAAATATGCAAGTAGGCTTAATGGAAGCATTGATGGAGGGCAGATTAGCTCCCCTAAAATGCGAGAATTTATGCATAACCTAAGAAGCAAGGTTGATAGTCTTTTAATTTCAGGAAAAACTATAAGAGAGGATAATCCGATTTTAGATGTCAGATTTGCCACCTTAGAGAACAAAAAGAATCCTGATATTAATATACTAACAAGAATGCAAGATTTTCCAAAAACAGCTCCACTTTTTAGTGTGCCTGCACGAGAAGTAAATATAATCTCTAAAGTGCCTGAATTTAAGGGGTTTGTGTTTTGTGAGGGGGGGAGTGAGTTTTTTAAAACTCTAAAGCCTTATTGTGATTTGTTGCTTGTTTTAATTACTCCAAAATTTAGTGCAGAATTTCAAAAAATAATGCAAATAAATGCAGATTGCAAGATACTGCATACACAAAGCATAGGGGAAGATTTAGCACTTTGGTTGCAGATTATAAATTGACTTTCTGTTTAAGATAAAAGGATATAATAAGGCAAAAATTGTGCTTTTAAGAGTGAATTGGATAAAATAGCAAGTTTAAGGAGCAAGAATGAAAGTATTATTATTACAAGATGTAAAAGGTTTAGGCAAAAAAGGCGAAGTTTGCGAAGTAAAAGATGGCTATGGCAAGAACTTTTTAATCGCAAAAGGAATGGCTGATTTTGCTACAAATGAAGTGATTAACAAATACAAAGCTGCTAAAAAGAAAGCAGAAGAAATGGCCGCTGAAGAGAAATCTTTAATGGAACTTACTGCTAAAAAAATTAGTGAAATTACATTAAAAATACAGCAAAAAGTGGGTGCAAATGGTTCTTTATATGGTGCAATTACTAAAGAAGAAATAGCACAGCATTTAGCAAATGAATACCGCTTGGAGATTGATAAAAAAACGATTGAATTAAAAAATCCCATTAAATCCACAGGAATTTATGAAGTGGAAGTAAAATTAGGACATGGGATTAATGCAAAACTAAGAATTGATATTGAGGCACTTTAATGTTTGAAGCAACAACAATACTTGCCTATAAGGGCAAAGATGGAGCAGTAATTGGCGGTGATGGGCAGGTTACTTTTGGAAATTGTGTGTTAAAGGGAAATGCGACTAAAATTCGCACACTTTATAATGGAAAAATCTTAAGTGGTTTTGCAGGAAGCACAGCAGATGCTTTTAGCCTTTTTGATATGTTTGAAGGAATTTTAGAAAACAAAAAAGGGGATTTGTTAAAATCAGTGATTGAATTTTCTAAAGAGTGGAGAAAAGACAAGTATTTAAGAAGACTAGAAGCTATGATGATAGTGCTAACAAGAGAGCATTTGTTTATTTTAAGCGGGACAGGTGATGTAGTAGAGCCAGAGGATGGCAAGATCGCAGCCATTGGAAGTGGTGGAAATTACGCACTTTCAGCTGCAAGAGCATTGGATAGATTTTCTAACAATCTAAGCCCAAGAGAGATTGTAGAAGAATCGCTCAAAATTGCAGGAGAGCTTTGCATTTATACAAACCAAAATATTAAGATTTTAGAATTAGGAAAATAATCGTGGAAAATTTTACAGCAATGAGTCCAAAAGAGATTGTGGCGTATTTAGATGAATACATTATCGGACAAAAAGAGGCTAAAAAAGTCGTGGCAATAGCACTTAGAAATCGTTATAGAAGATTACAGCTTCCAAAAGAGATTCAAGAGGAAGTGATGCCAAAAAATATTTTAATGATAGGTTCAACTGGAGTTGGTAAAACAGAAATTGCAAGAAGAATGGCAAAAATGATGGGGCTTCCTTTTGTGAAAGTAGAGGCAAGCAAATACACAGAAGTTGGATTTGTAGGGCGTGATGTAGAATCTATGGTAAGAGATTTAGTGATTGCTTCTATAAATTTGGTTAAAGAAGAACATAGAATAAAAAATGCACAAAATATTGAAAAATATGTGCTAGATAAAATTGTCCAAAAGTTAATCCCACCTCTCCCCCAAGGTGCAAGTGAGCAAAAACAAGAAGAATATGAAATAGCAGCCTCTAAAATGCGTCAAAAAGTAGAAGAAGGGCAAATGGATCATCTAAAAATAGAGATTGAAGTGCCAAAAAGAACCTTAGAGATTGATGATGGGAATATGCCAGCAGAATTTGCCAAAGTTCAAGAAACTATCGCTAGAGTATTTATTGCCACTCCAAAAGATAATGCTAAAAAAGAAGTTACGATTAAAGAAGCAAAAGAGCTTTTAAAAATTGAAGCAAGTGAAGCTTTGCTAGACTTGGAAGCTATTAAACAAGAGGGATTAAAAAGGGCTGAGAGTAGTGGGATTATTTTTATTGATGAGATTGATAAAGTGGCAGTGAGTTCTAATTCTAGTGGGCGTCAAGATCCTAGCAAAGAGGGCGTGCAAAGAGATTTGTTGCCTATTGTTGAGGGAAGTGTGGTGAATACTAAATATGGAAGCATTAAAACCGATCATATTTTATTTATCGCAGCAGGGGCATTTTCACTTAGTAAGCCTAGTGATTTAATTGCAGAATTGCAAGGAAGATTCCCGCTAAGAGTGGAGCTAGATAGCCTTGATGAAGAGGTGCTTTATAAGATTTTAACCATGACTAAAAATTCTATTTTAAGACAATATGAAGCCCTTTTAAAAGTAGAAGAAGTAACGCTAGAATTTAGTGATGAGGCTATTAGAGCCTTAGCGCATTATTCGCAAATGGCAAATGAAAAAACAGAAGATATTGGTGCAAGACGCTTGCATACGGTGGTAGAGCAGGTGATTGAAGAGATTAGTTTTGAAGCAGAAAACTATAAAAATCAAAAAGTTACCATTACTAAAGAGCTTGTGCAAGAGCGATTGGAGGCGATTGTTTCAGATAGTGATGTAGCGCGCTATATCTTATAAGGGAAGCTTTTGAAAACACAAGCGGGATTTGTAGCAGTTTTAGGGCGTCCAAATGCAGGGAAAAGCACTTTTTTAAATGCTTTAATGGGAGAGAAATTAGCTTTAGTTTCGCATAAAGCAAATGCTACGAGAAAGCGTATGAATATGATTGTAATGTGGGAGGATATTCAAGTGATTTTTGTGGATACCCCAGGCATTCATAGACAAGAGAAATTGCTTAATCAATATATGCTAAAAGAAGCAATGCAAGCAATGCAAGATTGCGATTTAGCGCTCTTTTTAGCTCCTATTAGCGATAAAATAGATTTTTATGAAGAATTTTTAGAAAGCTATAAAGAAAGAAAGCATTTTTTGATTCTTACAAAGACAGATAGTGTTCCTAAGCAAAAATTGCTAGAAAAAATCAAAGAATATGAAAAATACCAAGATAAATATTTAGCACTTTTGCCTACATCTTGTAAAGATAAGAGTAGCCTAGAGCATGCCCTAAAAATAATTGCCAAAGAGATGCCAAAACACCCTTATTATTATGATTTGGAGCTTTTAACGCCTAATAGCACCAAAGAAATTGCAAAAGAGTTTATAAGAGAATCTTGCTTTGAAAATCTAAGCGATGAGATTCCTTATGAAAGCGATGTGATTTTAAATCTCTATCAAGAAAAACCAAAGCTAGATTATATCAAGGCAACCATTATCGTGCATAAAGAAAGCCAAAAATCTGTTGTAATCGGCAAGGGCGGTGCGACGCTAAAACGCATCGGCAAAGATGCAAGAGAAAAGATAGAAAAGCTAGTGGGTAGAAAGGTTTTTTTAGAGCTTTTTGTTAAGGTTGTTGCAGGTTGGAGCAAAGAGAAAGAAAGTCTTAAAAAAATCGGTTATAATTTTGAAGATTAAATTTAAGGAGAGTATATGAGAATAATTTTGGTTTTATTGTTGGCAATGTGTGCAAATGCGACAGATTTTGAATGGGTAAAACTTTATAGAGAGGGTGGCACACAGGCAATAGAAGCAAAAATTGATAAAGTATTACAAACAAAAGCCTTTTGGCAAGAATCATTAAAAGAAAAAGATGTGCGTTTTGGATATTATGAGAATTTGCAATATCTTTTTGTTGCGACTAAAAATCTGCCTACTTTAAAGCTTTATGAACTAGAAAATAACAAGTGGGAAGAAAAGCTAAATACAAATGCGCTTGTGGGCTCTAGGCTAGGGCATAAGCAAAAAGAAGGGGATTTAGCAACTCCCATTGGTGTGTATAATCTTAATGCAAGGCTTAGTAATTTAGATCAATATTATGGGCCTTTAGCTTTTAGCACTTCTTATCCAAATCTTTTTGATAAATTGCATAAACGCACAGGTTATGGGATATGGATTCATGGTATGCCACTAAATGGGAATCGTGAAGAGAAAAATACTCAAGGTTGTATTGCCATTGAAAACAATCTTTTAACCATGGTGGATAAAACAATCGATCATAAAAAATCCTTGCTCATCACTTTTGAAAATAAAGTAAAAGAGGTGACTTTGGAAGATTTGGCACAACTGCTTGCTAATTTATATGAATGGAAAGAAGCTTGGAAGCAAAATGATGTAGAAAAGTATCTTGGATTTTATAGTAAGGCAGAGTTTATTAGATTTGATGGAGCTAGATTTGATGAGTTTTCTAAGACAAAACATAGAATCTTTGCAAAAGAGGAGCAAAAAAGCATTATTTTTAGCAAAATAAATATTGCTCCTTATCCTAATGATGAAAATCGCAATCTTTTTAGAATTAGCTTTTTTGAAGATTACAAAGCTCCTACTTATAGTTTTAGTGGCGAGAAAGAATTATATGTGGAGCTTAAAAATAATAAAATGCAAATTCTAGCAGAGAAATAAAAAGCCTAAAAGTTTAGGAGTTATTTTATTAGCTCTTTCATTTCTTTTATGGCATTTTCTAAACCGCTAAACACAGCCCTAGCGATAATGCTTTGTCCTATATTTAATTCTATAATTTCTTTTATTTGTAAAATGGGTGCTAGATTATGATAATTTAGCCCATGTCCTGCTGCAACTTCTAATCCTAGCCATTTAGCTTCTTTGGAGGCATTTGCTAAGTCTTTTATAGAATTTAAATAAAGTTCTTTTAGTTCATTTTTTGGGAGTTCTAGCTCTTTTATAGAATGTTGTGTGTAAGAAAGATTAGAAAAAAGCATAAGATGAAGATTTGCATAAGCCCCTGTGTGAAGCTCTATCATATCTGCACCTATTTCTTTGGCACTGCAAAGGGTTTCTAAGTTTGTATCAATAAAGAGAGAAACTTCTATACCAGCTTTGTGGCATTCTTTTGTGATTTCCTTAATGTGTTCAAAGTTTTTAAGCACATCTAAACCACCTTCAGTGGTAATCTCTTGTCTATTTTCTGGGACAAGCGTAATGCGATGTGGGCGGAGTTTTAAAAGAAATTCAATGATTTGTGGATGGATAGAAGATTCTACATTAATGGGTAAAAATGAAGAGGGAATAATCCGTGCTACATCGCTATCATGCATATGTCGTCTGTCTTCTCTTAAATGCAGCGTGATTTGATCTGCACCTGCTCTTTTTGCTATGAAAATTGCCTCAAGTGGATCTGGATCGTTAATCGCTCTTGCTTCTCTTAGTGTTGCAATGTGGTCAATATTTACTCCAAGTAACATTTTTGTCCCTTTTGTAGTGGATAAAAAAGATATTCTAACCAAAAATTCTTTAAAATAAGTGATTAATTTTAGCAAAAAGGTTTTTTAAAATGGTGATGGTTTTTGATTGTGAGACGATACCCGATGTGGAGTTGATTAAACAGGTTTTTAAAGAGGAGTTTCAAAAAAGAGCTTTTGTGAGTGAAGATAGTTTAGAAATTTCTAAAAAAGCACAAGAGATTCAAAGTGAGCTTAGTGGGAGTGAGTTTTTGCCCTTACCTTTTCATCAAGTTGTTAGCATTGCAGCTGTATTTTGTGATGAATATGGGAAATTTAAAAAGGTAGGGAGTTTTCCTAGTGTAGGGGGGAGTAAAGAGGAGAGGGAAAAGTCTTTGCTTCTAGCTTTTTTTGAATATTTAAATAAAAATCAACCCAAATTAGTTAGTTTTAACGGGCGTGGCTTTGATATGCCTATGCTTTTGCTTAGAGCGATGAAATATAAAATCAGTGCAAATGCCTATTTTGAAGTAGAAAATCCACAATACAATAAAAACAAGTGGGAAAACTATCGCCAACGCTATTGTGAGCGTTTTCATACGGATTTGTTAGATGTGCTTGGTGGGTTTAATATTAGGGGTTTAAAGCTAGATGTGGTAGCAAATTTAGTAGGGTTTCCGGGTAAATATGATGTGCATGGGGATATGGTTTTGGATTTGTATTATAAAAACGAATATGAAAAAATTGATACATACTGCCAAAGTGATGTGCTAAACACCTATGGAGTGTATTTAAATTATGAGCTTTTACAAGGGAATTTAACAAATGAAGATTATAAAAATATCTTAATAGAGTGGCAAGAGAAATTGCCCAAAGATAAAGCATACCATAGCTACTTTTTTGATACAATACAGGCACAAATTGACAATTAAAAAGGAAAAAAATGCTCTCGAAAGATATTTTGCAGTTTAGTGAAATGCGTTATGAAATAAGGGCATATTTGTGTTTTTTATTTCAACGCAATATTAAAAATCATCTTCCACATATTGAGCTTAATAAAATCATTGATGGAATGCAAAAAATACAAAAAGAAGTGGGACTTTTTGAGCTTTTATATGTGCTTGATGCTAGTGGGAATTTAGCTATTGATGCAATTAGTAATGATGCAAGTTTGGTATGTAAAAAGGGCGAAAATCATAATGATAGAGCTTACTTTTATCGTGCTGTAAGAGAGAAAAAATGTATTTTAACTGATCCTTATCCTTCATTAGCCAGTGGGAATCTTGTCGTAAGTGCGGCTTATCCTTTGTATAATGAAAAAGGAAAGCTTATGTATGTAGTATGCTTAGATATCCCTTTAGAAAAAACAAGTTTGCTTGTACGCCCTATGCCTCTTTTTGGCTTTTTTTCTAATTTTAGAAAAATAATGTATGCAGGAATGAGCCTTGCACTTTTTATGGTGTGTGCGCTTTTATTGGTTAAAGGCGGGATTAGTTTATTTGGCTCTTTGCAGAAATTTGATGGGTTAGATATTAAAGATGTCTTTGAAGCAACGATTTTAATCACGCTTTCTTTGGCAATTTTTGATTTGGTGCGGGCGATTTTTGAAGAAGAGGTTTTAGGAAGGCAAAAATCTCAAGATTCTAAAATGGTACATAAAACGATGATAAGATTTTTGGGCTCTATTGTAATTGCATTAGCCATTGAAGCTTTAATGCTTGTTTTTAAATTCACTATTATTGAACCAGAAAAGATTATTTATGCGGTGTATTTGATTGTTGGGGTGACGCTTTTGCTTATAGGTTTGTCTATTTATGTGAAATTTACTGCCTTTGCAAGAAGAGATTAAAAGAAATAAAGATTAAAGGGCTAGGAATGCTTGGAATTGTGGATTATAAAATGGGGAATCTTGCAAGCGTGCAAAATGCTTTTTTAAAGCTTGGGGCTAAGGTTAAAATTTTAAAAGAGCCTAGTGAGATTCTAGCTTGTTCGCATTTGGTATTGCCAGGTGTGGGTGCTTTTAAAGAGGCGATGTTACATTTAGAGCAGAAGTGTTTTAAAGAAGCCTTGAATGAATTTATAAAGAGTGGCAAACCACTTTTGGGGATTTGTCTTGGAATGCAATTGTTGTTTGAGCGTAGTTTTGAGTTTGGAGAGAGTAAGGGACTTTGCTTTTTAAAAGGGGATATTTTGCCCTTTAGTGAGAGTTTAAGCAAGGATTTTAAGATACCTCATGTGGGGTGGAATGAAGTAAGGAGGATAAAAGAATCCCCCCTTTTAGAAGGCATAGAAGAGAGATTTTATCTTTATTTTGTGCATAGTTTTTATGCAAAAAATAATGAAAATACAATAGGATTAAGTGAATATGGAGTGCAATTTACTTCTATTGTGCAAAAAGATAATATTTTTGGTATCCAGCCTCATCCTGAAAAATCGCAGGATGTAGGCTTAAAAATTTTAGAAAATTTTATAAAAATTTAAGGAGAATATATGCAAATCATACCTGCTATTGATTTAAAAGAGGGTAATGTCGTAAGGCTAAGTCAAGGGGATATGGGAAGTGCAAAGATTTATGATAAAAGTCCTTTGGAGTTTGCAAAGTTGTTAGAGGGAATGGGAGCGGAGATTTTACATGTTGTGGATTTAGAGGGTGCATTTTGTGGTACGCCTAAGAATAAAGAGGCGATTTTAAGTATCACACAAAATACAAAGCTAAAAGTAGAAGTAGGGGGTGGGATAAGAGATGAAGATACGATTAAAGAATATCTAAATATAGGTGTAAATAGGGTGATTTTAGGTTCAATGGCATTAAAAAATCCTACTCTAGCTAAAACTTTGGCTAAAGATTATCCTATTGTCATCGGAATTGATGCAAAAAATGGTTATGTAGCTACACAAGGCTGGGTAGAGAGTGAAGGGGTTTTGGCACTAGATTTTGCAAAAGAGTTTAAAGAAAGTGAGATTTTGGGGATTATTTGCACGGATATTGGTTGTGATGGTATGTTAAATGGAGTGAATTTGGAATTTACAAAAGGTATTAAAGAAGCAAGTTTGCATTTTACTATCGCAAGTGGAGGGGTTTCAAGCTTACTTGATTTAGAAAAATTGCAAGAGGCAAATATTGATGGCGTGATTGTCGGCAAGGCTTTTTATGAGGGGAGAATCGACTTAAAAGAAGCTTTTAAAAAATTTGCCTAAAGTCCAAGCATGAGGACATTAAAGAGCTTATCAACTTCATCATCTTCTAAGAGTTCTATTTGAAGGCTAAAAAGGCTTTCAAGATGAGAAAATGATAAAATCTCTCCTTTTATACAATGTGTGTGCCCGCATACAAATCCTCTTGTAATGCAAACTTCTTCACTCAAAGGTTTTTCGCATATAAGGCAGTTTTGTAAGGAGTTGTTGCGCCCTTCAAAGCTTAAGAGCTTGATATAAAGTGCTAGGATTGTTCGTTTTGGATTCTCTTTTAAAAGACGCATAGATCCTTCTTCTAAAAGTTCAAAATAAAAACTTTCTAGCGAGCCAATATCTTTTAAGTGAGTATGGAGAAGCTTTAGAAATTGTTGCCAAAAATAGCGTTTTTGCATTTCTTTTTCCCATGCAAAACCAAGATGAATAGGATCGCGTAATTTTCCAATTTCTCTTAAATCTTTTTCTATGTAAAAATCAATTTTGTTGCCTAGGTGGATAATGCTGTGCCTTGCACCATAGAAGCGATAGAGAGTATAAAGGTGGTTAGAAGTTAGCACCTTTATTAATAAATCTTCCTCTCTAACCTTTTGTGTATGGAGAATATAACCTTGCATTTTATCCTTATAGTTTGCTTACAATCTCTAAGGTATCGCGTGCAATCATTAATTCTTCATTTGTAGGGATAACACAAACTTTCACTTTGGAATTTTTTGTAGAGATAATGCCCTCTTTGCCAATGGTTTGCAAGTTTGCTTCTTCATCTAAAGTGATGCCTAAAAACTCTAAATGTGAGACGATTTTACCCCTTATGAATTTTGCATTTTCACCAACCCCAGCACAAAAAGCAATCGCATCTACACCGCTTAGTGCTGCTGTGTAAGAGCCAATATATTTTGCTACGCGATAGGCAAAAACTTCTCTTGCAAATCGTGCTTTTAAATCCCCTTTTTCATCAGCTGCTAGTAAATCTCTAAAGTCGCTTGAAAGTCCAGAGATACCTAAAACTCCGGATTTTTTATTGAGGATATTTAGCACTTCTTGTGTGCTTTTGTTTTCTTTTTGGGCGATATAATCAATAATAGCAGGATCTAAATCCCCACTTCTAGTTCCCATTACTAAGCCTTCAAGCGGAGTTAGTCCCATGCTTGTATCCACACTTTTTCCATTTTCAATCGCACAAATGCTAGAACCATTGCCTAAATGGCAAGTAATGATTTTTGATTTTTCTAGTGGAATGCCTAAAAATTCCGCTGTACGTTTTGAAACATAGCTATGGCTTGTGCCATGGAATCCATAACGGCGGATTTTATATTTTTCATAATATTCATAAGGAAGTCCATAAATAAATGCACGCGGTGGCATAGTTTGGTGGAATGCTGTATCAAAAACTGCTACCATAGGAGTGTGTGGCATTAAATGCTTGCAGGCTCTAATGCCTAAAAGATGTGCGGGATTATGCAAAGGTGCTAAATCCGCACATTCTTCTATATGTCTAATGACTTCATCATTAATAAAAGCAGATTTTGTAAAATGCTCTCCACCATGCACGATTCTATGTCCGATTGCTTTGATTGCGTCTAAAGAGGGTATAATGCCTATTTCTTTATCTATTAGCGTATTTAAAACAATCCCGATGGCTACTTCATGATCTTTTAAATCCACTTCTTTAGTGATTTTATCTTTGTTTTTTGCCTTATAGCTAAAAGCTCCACCGCTAATGCCTATTCTATCGCAGATACCACTTGCTAAAACCTCTTCTGTTTTTGCATTAATGAGCTGGTATTTTAAAGAAGAACTCCCACAATTTACTACTAAAATATCCATATTATCTCCTTATTTTTGTTGTTGTGCTTGAAGTGCAGTAATAGCTACCACACCTACAATATCTTCAGCGCTACAACCGCGTGAGAGGTCATTTACTGGCGCGCTAATTCCTTGTGTGATAGGACCATAAGCTTCTGCTTTTGCAAGTCTTTGGACAAGCTTATAGCCGATATTTCCAGAATCTAAATCTGGGAAGACTAACACATTTGCCTTTCCAGCACAAGTGCTATTTGGGGCTTTAGAAGCACCTACACTTGGGACAATCGCCGCATCAAGTTGGAATTCTCCATCGAGTGCAATATTGGGATTTAATGCTTTTGCTAGGGCAGTAGCTTCAATAACTTTATCTACATCAGGGTGTTTTGCACTCCCTTTAGTAGAGTGTGAAAGCATAGCTACAACAGGTTCTGCACCCACGAGTGCTTTAAAGCTATGTGCAGAATCAATGGCAATTGAAGCTAATTCTTCAGCATTAGGGTTTTGCACTAAGCCACTATCAGAGAAGATAAAAACCCCATTTTCGCCATAATCGCAGTTTGGCACAACCATAATAAAAAATGCAGAAACAAGTTTAGAGCTTTTTTTGGTGCCTAAGATTTGCAAAGAAGCTCTAAGCACATCAGCAGTGGAGTTTATCGCTCCTGCTACCATACCATCGGCCTTGCCACTTTTTACGAGTGCTACTCCAAAATAAAGAGGATTTTCTAAAAGCATTGCACGCGCGGACTTTTCGCTTAAGCCCTTATGTCCCCTCAAGGCTACAAAAAGCTCTACATAGTTTTCAAGCTCATCACAGCTTTGAGGATTGATAAAAGTTGCACCTTCTAAATTTAAATCTTTAGCATCTTTTTTGATTTGTGCTTCATCGCCTATTGGGATGAGGTTGGCTATTTTTTCTTTTAAAATAATATGTGCTGCTTGCAAGGTTCTTATATCATTTGTTTCAGGTAAAACAATGGTTTGTAAATTTGCTTTTGCTTTGTTTTTGACTTCTTCTATAAAACCCATTTGTATTCCTTTTATTTGATTTGTTAAATCTATTGTAGAATTTTTAGAGTGAAGGGAGTATAAAATAGTAAAAAATAAGGCAAAAAAATTATAAGTGTGTAAATTTTTCCCTTAATATTTTTTTACCAAATTCAACACCGGGTTGATTGTATGTATCAATATGTAACATAATTCCCACGCAAGAAGTAAGTAGCTCATAATAAAAAATAAGACTGCCAACGCTTTCTTCGTTTAAAAAGCTAACAGAAATGGAATCCACTGGAACATCTTGAGAAATAATGCTTTCTTTTGTGGATTGGCATTGGAGTTTTAAAAGTGTGTTAAAAGAAGCTTGATTAACAAAATCCGTATCTTCTAATCCTTTAAGGCTAATATCAGGAATATAAAGGGATTTTTGTGAAGATTTCTCAATGTTTAAAAAAGTAACACTTTTATTTTTAGGACCTTGCATGATGAGTTGCAAAAAAGAGTGCTGGTCAATGCTTCCAATTAGGGCAATAGGAGTTAGCCCTCTTCTTTGCTCATAAGCGTCTAATTTACCTAAGGATTCTCCCCATAGCTGCACATACCAAGAGTTAAAATGCCTAAAAACACTGCTATAAGAAAAAAGCACATTAATAGGATAAGTATTTTCGCTTTTAGCTAAAAAAAGTGCTTTTTTAAGAATAGAATTTTTAGGGTCGGTGAAAAATAAATGGCTAATCTCGCTAGCACCTTTTAAAAGTTTTTTAACATCATAACCTAAAATTGCAAGAGGGATTAATCCAACTGCACTTAAAACAGAAAATCTACCACCGATATTTTTATCAATACAAAAATATCGCACTCCTTCATCTTTTGCCCAAAAAGAAAGAGGGGATTCTTTGTCTGTAATGATTAAAAGATTTTTTTTATTTTCTTGTTGTAAAAGCTTGTATTTTGCTAGGATAAACTTAAAAAGAGAAGTGGTTTCTATGGTTAAACCCGATTTTGAAATCACTATAAAAAGCGTTTCTTGTGCGTTAATCCTTGTAAGCTCTTTTTGAATCATAATAGGATCAGTATGCTCTAAAAAGCGGAGTTTAATTTTTTTGCGATTGCTTTGATGAGAAAGGAGCGCATCGATAGCTTTTGTGCCTAGAGAGCTACCCCCTATACCCACAATCACAAGGCATTTAATTTTTTCTAAGAAGTTTTGCTCTTGGTTTAGATAGCTTTCAATATAGTCTAAATTTGCAAAAGGTAATTCATAATAACCGCTAATATTATTATTTTTCTCACTCACCACCTTTTTAAAAAAGAATTCTAAATTTTTGGGTGCAAAAAGATTAGGTCTATCTCCAAGAAAGTTTTCAAAATTATCCCAAAATTTTAGCAAATACTTTCTCCTACAAATTTTGCCATATCTACAAGGCGACAAGAATATCCCCATTCATTATCATACCAAGCACTTACCTTTAGATGATTTTTTGTAGCTACAAAGGTGCAATCAGGGATAAAAATACTACTATGGCTATCCTCTATAAAGTCGCTTGATACTCTTTTGTCTTCATCTATTAAAAGAAGATTCTTAAATTCATTTTGAGAAGCTTGTAAAAAAGTTTCATTAATAAGCTCTTTACTAACTTCTTTGCTAACAACACAAGTTAAATCTACCAAGCTTACATCAGGAGTTGGCACGCGAATAGCAAGACCATTTAGCTTTCCTGCAAGTTCTGGCATTACAAGCCCAATAGCCTTAGCAGCTCCCGTTGAGGTGGGTATCATATTAAGTGCGGCTGCTCTTGCTCTTCTTAAGTCTTTGTGTTTAGAATCTACTAGATTTTGATCGTTTGTATAGCTGTGGATTGTTGTCATCAAGCCACTTTCTATATTAAAATTAGAATGCAGTATTTTTACAAGCGGAGCAAGGGCATTTGTTGTGCAGCTTGCATTAGAGATTACAGGTTCGTTGTTGTATTTTGTGTGATTTACTCCATAGACAAATGTAGGGGTATCTTTAGCAGGTGCAGAAATTACGACACGTTCTATACCGCCATAAAGATGTGCATTTGCTTTTTGTAAATCATTAAAAGCACCGGTGCATTCTAGCACCACTTTAGCACCATATTTTCCAAAATTAAGCTCTTTGATTTCTCTTGTGCTAATAAGAGCGATATTTTTTTGTTTGCCAATGCTTAGCGTATTTTCATCTATTTTAGTAACTTCACTGCCTTTATGCACTGAATCGTATTTTAAAAGATGAATGAGGGTATCTATGGGCATAGTAGAGTTGATAGCTACAAGTTCTAAATCCTCCCTCATTGCTAAAATTTTGCACACGCAAAGCCCAATTCTTCCTGTTCCATTTACTGCAACTTTTAATGCCATGAAGCTTCCTTTTTTAGATATTAAATATAAATTTTTAGGCAGATTCTAGTCTAAATTTCATTAAAATAAGGCAAAATTTTGTTGTTATTTTAAAATTTTTGTTTAAGATTTGTTGCAAAGTGCTAATTTTATGCTACAATAACGATGTTTTATTTTAAAAAACGGAGGTTCTAAAGATGAACAAGTCAGAGTTTGTCGATCTAGTAAAAGAAGTAGGTGAGTTTGAAACTAAAAAAGATGCTGAAAAAGCAATTAGCTCTTTTGTAGCAGCAGTTGAAAAAGCTCTAGCCAAAAAAGAAAGCATTGAGCTTGTAGGTTTTGGTAAATTTGAAACAGTTCTCCAAAAAGGTAAAGAGGGAACAGTTCCAGGAACAAACAAAAAATACAAAACAAAAGATAAATATGTTCCAAAATTCAAAGCAGGTAAAGGTCTTAAAGACGCTGTTGCAGCTGCTAAAAAATAACTTCTTTATCCCTTCTTTTGGAAGGGGTTTTCTTTTTAAATCTCTTTAAATTAATTTTTTATGTCCTCGTAGCTCAGCTGGATAGAGCACACGATTCCTAATCGTGAGGCCATGCGTTCGAATCGCATCGTGGACACCATCTTTTATAGCAAAACTTTAGTATTTTTTTTGTAAAATAATCTAGAAATTTTACTAACTTCTTAAGGAAATGCAATGGGAAAGTTAAGCGCAGGAATTCTTGGGATTTGTTTGCTATTAAGTAGTATGGTGTTTGTGTATGGGATAGGCAATATCGCACTTAGTTTTAAAGAAAAAGAAAGAAGTGTAACTGTAAAGGGTTTGAGCCAAAGAGAAGTGAATGCAGATGTGATGATTTTACCCATTCAGTTTAGTAAAACAAATAATGATTTGAATGCACTTTATAAGGATTTAGAAAAAGATTCCAAAAAGCTTATAGATTTTCTTATAAAAAATGGTATTGAACAAAATGATATTACTCTAAAAACCCCTATAGTAACTGATAGACTTGGCAGTATGTATGGAGAGAATAAAGAAGCTACTTATCGTTATTTGGGTGTTGGAAAAGTTTTGCTTTATACTAAGCAGGTGGATTTAGGTAGGGAGATTTTATCTAAGCTTTCAGAACTTGGAAAAGAGGGAATGATTTTTAAAATCAATGATTATGAAGTGGAGTATCTTTATACAAAACTAAATGAGATTAAGCCAGAAATGATTGAAGAGGCTACAATCAACGCAAGAGAAGTGGCTAGTAAATTTGCACAAGATTCTAAAAGCACACTAGGAAAAATCAAAAATGCCACACAAGGACAATTTAGTATTACAAATCGTGATAATAATACACCTTATGTAAAAAGTGTGCGTGTAGTTTCTACGATAGAGTATTATTTAAAAGATTGATTTAAGGGAATAAAATGATTATTAAGGGTGCAATGATTTGTGATGCTAAGCAGGAGCAAAGAGGCGATGTAAGGATTGAAGAGGGCAAAATCATAAAAGTAGCAAGAAGTATTTTGCCAAATGAGAATGAAGAGATTATTGATGCAGAAGGTATGGTGCTTTTACCAAGTGCTATTGATTTGAATGTTAGAGTAAAAGATTTAAAACTTACTAAAAATAATCTTATTGAACTTTCTAAAAAGGCTTTAAAGGGTGGAGTAACTCTTGGGGTTTTGATGCCAGATTGCAAGCCATCTCTTAGCACGGAAATGGGAGTAGAGCTTTTAAATGCTTTAAAAGAAGACTTTAGGGCAAAAATAATTCCAGCAGTAGCAAGTTGCACAGAGAGATTATCTAGTGGAAATTATGGTATCAATGAGCTTTCTACTCTGCACAAAAAGGGTGCTTGTGCAATTTATACAAAATCTAGCGAAGAGGGAAATATTCTAAAGCGTGCATGTGAATTTTCTTCTATGCTGAAAATGCCTATGTTTTTTGAGTGTGAGGATGAAAGTCTTAGTGCAAATGGGGTAATGAATGATGGAGAGCTTTCATGGAGATTAGGGCTTCCTGCGATTCCTACTTTAAGTGAAACAAAAGAGGTAGCAAAGATAGCTGAAGTAGTTTGTTTTATGGGGGTAAAATCTGTATTTTTGTGTATTAGCACAGAGAGATCTATGGAGATTTTATTAGAAGCTAAAAAGAGAAATAAAGATATTTTTATTCAAACTTCTATCCATCATTTAATGCTAACAGAAAATCTTTGTAATGGCTATAATAGTGCAGCTAAGATCAAGCCTCCATTAAAAGGAGAAGCTACAAGGGAAAAGTTTGTAAAGCGTCTAAAAAAGGGCGAGATTGATTTAATTACTTCTTTGCAGTCTGAAAAATCTCTATCACAAAAAGATTTAGCCTTTGATGAAGCTGCTTTTGGTGTGGATATGATAGAGTATTATTATCCTTTGTGTTATACAGCACTTATTAAAGAAATGCATTTAAGTTTGCAAGAGATGAGCAAACTTATCTCTTATAATCCTGCATTGGTTTTAGGAGTAGAGAAAAATAGAGGGCTTATTGAAGTGGGATATGATGCAGATTTAGTTTTGCTAGATCCTAAAGAAAATGAAGTTATTGGTGAAGTAAGCTCTCCTTATTATGATAAGATTCTAAGCGGGAAAATAAAAAAAGTTTTTACAAGCAAGGAAATTCTTAGTTTTTAAGGAATACAAATGGAAGCAAAAATATTATTGATATTAGATAAGATGCTAGATTGGTTAGTGGATTTTCTCCCAAATTTAATCAGTGCGATTTTAATTTTAGTCATTGGTTTTTATTTTGCAAAAATTCTATCAAAATATCTTTCAAAGGCTGTTATTAAAGCCACAAAAGATGAAACTTTTGGGAGTTTTTTTAAAAATGTGGCTTTTGTGGGGTTGTTAATCTTAGTTATAATTACAGCATTAAGTAATCTTGGCGTAAAGACAACTTCTATCATCGCAGTTTTAGGGACAGCAGGACTTGCAATCGCACTTTCTTTAAAAGATTCTTTATCTAATCTTGCAGGGGGAATTATTTTAGTAGTTTTACGTCATTTTAAAAAGGGGGATTTAATTAATGTAGCAGGAATTATGGGGATTGTAGAGAGTATTAATCTTTTTCATACTAAGCTTATTACACCTGATAATCAAGTAGTAATTTTGCCAAATTCTTCCATAGTGGCTGCTCCTATTACAAATATTTATGCAAATAAAACGCGTAGAATGGATCTTATTTTTGGAATTTCTTATACAAGCGATTTACAAAAAGCAAAAGAAATTTTAGAAGAGATTTTTAAAGAAGATAAAATCGTTTTGCAAGAGCCACCCACTATCGTGGGTATAAATAATCTTGGGGCAAGTAGTGTGGATTTGCTTGTAAGATTTTGGGTAAAAAGTGAGGATTATTTTAGTGCAAAGATTAATTTACCCCAAAAAGTCAAACTTGCTTTTGATAAAGAAGGAATTGAAATCCCTTATAATAAGCTTGATATTAATATCAATAACGCACAAGCTTCGCAAATCTTACCAGTTTTAAAGGGGGAATAGTGGAGCTTATAGGTGCAAGTCATTTATTAGTTTGTGATGATTCTTTTAGTATTTTAAAAGAGGGTGGGATTTTATATAATGCAAGTGAGATTTTAGAGGTTGGAAGCTATGAAAAGCTTTTAAGCAAAAATCCAAACTCTTCTAAATTTTATGAAAATTGCGTTTTAACGCCTGCATTTGCAAACTTGCACACACATTTTGAATTTTCGCAAAATGCAGGAATTTTGCAATATGGTAGCTTTGAATCTTGGCTAAATAGCGTGATAGAAAATAGAGAGCACTTAATGGATGAGGGGCTAGAAGAAAGCATAAAACAAGCTATTAAGAAAAATTTAAAAAGTGGCGTGAGTTTTGTGGGAGCAATTTCTAGTTATGGATATGATTTAGAGATTCTAGCAAACTCTCCCTTGCGTGTTTTATACTTTAATGAAGCGATAGGATCTAAAAAAGAGGCTTTACCTTTTTTGTTTTCTAACCTAAAAGAAAGACTAAAAGAAAGCCAAAAATTTAGCTCAGAGCGTTTTTATCCTGCACTTGCTATCCATTCTCCCTATTCTGTGCATAGTGAGCTTTTAAACGATGTGCTAACTTTGGCTAGAGAAGAAAATCTCCCGCTTAGTGTGCATTTTTTAGAATCGAGTGCAGAATTAGAATGGCTACAAAAGGGAAGTGGGTATTTTTTAGAATTTTTTAGAAAGTTTTTTAAAGAAGAGTGCAAACCCTTTTATAATCCTTTAGAGTTTTTGGAGTATTTTAAAGATAATAAGGGTGCGTATTTTGTGCATTTACTAGAAGCAGATAGAACAATAAGAGAAGAGTTAAAAAAGCTAGAAGCAAAGGTGATTAGCTGCCCTAGGTCTAATCGGCTTTTGAATAATAAATTACTAGCGCTAAAAGATTTTAGACAAAATGGCTTTAAAACAATTTTTGCAACCGATGGATTAAGCTCTAATGATAGTTTAAGTTTGCTAGATGAGCTTAGAATTGCCTTGTATGCATATGCAAATGAGCCTTTAGAAACTTTAGCACAAGAGCTTATTTTAGGAATAAGTAATTATGCCTTTAGGGATAATCCTATGGGGTTAAAAGCGGGGATTTTACAAAAGGGCTATGTGAGTGATTTTGCACTTTTTAAACTAGAAGCAAAAGAGCAGATTCCATTGCAATTAATTCTCTATGCAAAAGAAGTAGAATCGCTTTATATTGCAGGCAAAAAAATTGAGTTTTAAGGAGAAAAAGATGGAGAAATTACCTATTTTTAGGGAATATGATATAAGGGGGGTATATCCTAAAGAGTTAAATTTTGAAAATGTTGTAAAAATAGGATATTTGCTTGGTTTAGAGTTAAAGAAGCGTGGTGGAAACTCTATGGGAGTTGGCTATGATGCAAGATTGCATTCAAAAGAGATTTTTAGCTATCTCACACAAGGTTTAGAAAGTGCGGGAGTTTTAGTTTATTCTTTGGGGGAGATTCCAACTCCTGTGGCTTATTTTGCACTCTATCAAGAACTTAATGGGATTAGGCTTGATGGAAGTGTGATGATTACAGGTTCTCACAACCCAAAAGAATATAATGGCTTTAAAATCACGCTTTTAAAAGAGCCTTTTTATGGTAAAGATATTTATAAGTTAGAAGAGGAATTTTACAAGTTGCCTTTGCCAAAAACCAAAGAAGTTAATCCACCTTTTTTGCCGGCATTAGAAAAATATATAGATTTTATGGTTAAAGAATTTAGCGCGCTAGAGGGGTTAAATCTTCCGCTTTGTATAGATTGTGGGAATGGAGTGGCAAGTTTAGGAATAGCAGAGATTTTGAAAAGGTTAAAAATTGTTTATAAGGGTTTATTTATGGAGCCTGATGGGAATTTTCCAAATCATCACCCAGATCCAAGCGAAGAGAAAAATTTGAGCTTTCTTAAAGAAGAATTACAAAAGAGTGGCGGGATAGGATTTGCCTTTGATGGAGAT
The DNA here is from genome assembly GCF_003670295.1 of Helicobacter burdigaliensis. Classification (GTDB taxonomy): domain Bacteria; phylum Campylobacterota; class Campylobacteria; order Campylobacterales; family Helicobacteraceae; genus Helicobacter_D; species Helicobacter_D burdigaliensis. Next base: position 39,606 of record NZ_QXJG01000005.1, on the reverse strand, counting down.
GGAGATAGACTAGCCGTGCTTAAAAAAGATAAAATTTATAAAGGCGATGAACTTGCTATTATTTTTGCAAATAGCATTGAAAATCCTTATGTAATAGGCGAGGTAAAATGTTCGTTGAATATGTATGAATCTATTTCTAAGATTGGCAAAACGCTTATGTATAAAACAGGGCATAGCAACTTAAAAGTAATGTTAAAAGAGCAAAATGCGGATATGGCTTTTGAAGTTTCGGGGCATATTTTCTTTAAGCATCGCTATTTTGGCTATGATGATGCAACCTATGCACTTTTAAGACTTTTAGAACTTGTGAAAAAAGATGGAATGGAGTTTGATAAGGCTTTAGAAGGATTGCCTAAGCTTTATTCTACGGATGAAAAAAAGATAAAAAGTAGTGATGCAGACAAATTTAGACAAATTGATAGACTTAAAAATGCACTAAAAAATCCACCCAAAGATTTCCCAAAAATTGTAGAGATTGTAGAGATTGATGGAGTTAGAGTGATTTTTGAAGAGGGTTGGGGGTTAATTAGAGCAAGCAATACAACTCCAGTTTTGGTTACACGCTTTGAGGCAAAATCTAAAGAGAAAATGAAATTTTATGAAGAAAAGCTTTTAGGGCTTTTAGGGAGTTTGCAAAACTTAAATTAAAGAGGGAAGCCCCTCTTTTATAGTGGATTTTTATAAGTTTTAATAATGTCTTTGTTGTTGCTTCTATCTAAAATATAGATTGTATCGCCTTTAGTAGCCATAGATTTTGGGTTATCTAGTCCTTTAATTTCATAGGCATCTATGATTTTAGCATTTTTATAGTCAATTACAAGCATTGTGCTATAACGCATACTTAAAGCAAGCATTTTATCGCCTATAATATTACTTGCAACAATATAATAATCATTAATGTTTCTGCCTTCTTTTAGTTTTAGATTTTTATCTACACTTAGAGGCTTTTCGCCACTTAGCATATAATCTTTGGTGCTTGCATAGGATAAAATAAGTTTAGGGCTGAATTTGTTTGGAATGCTAATAAGATACAAAAATTCTCCATCACTTGCGTAAGAATGCACATAATTTTGCTTTGCACGGATTGTTAGAATGTATTTTCTTGAGGGCTCAAACCAACCATTTTTGTTTGTATAAAATGCAGGTGCAATAGAACCGCTCGTTTCTTTGAAAGCTTGCCATTCTAGCATGGGATCAATTTTGGTATTTGCATCTACTTTTTGCGCACCACTAAAGGTTTTATTAAATGCACCAAAAACTAATTTATCTCCTATAAAAGTCGCATCCACAATGTATTTCATATCATAGCCATTAGATTTATCAAAGAGCACATAACCACTAGAAGTTTTAAAATCTTTTGTATAAGAAAGTGCCATTTCATTGCTAATGAGCACAAATTCATCACTATTTTGATGATAAGCAATGGCGTTTATAGATTTATATTTGCTAAGTTCGGGGATTGAGATTTCATAGCTTTTATCTAAAGATTCTATATTTTTTGTTAGCGTAAATGCACCTTGTGAGCTATCTCTTTGGATTTGTAATCCGCTTGGTTCTATTAAATCTTTAATATAAACATTCTCAGGAGTGTTTTTACCCAAAAGATTAAATTTAAATAATCTACTCCAAACTTCAGTTGTCCAAGTCTTAGTCATCATAGACATATCAAAGCTTAGTCTATCTGGGTTTGATTTGCCGGTAAATGGTGGGATTCCATTGATGATTAAAGCTTGAAAGGCGTTAGAGCAAACCACCAAAAAAGAAGCAATAATTACAAATTTAGAATAAGAATTTAGTGGTTTAACTTCTATGTTCTCACTAGCTAAATCACGCATCATAGAACTTCTTTTGTTTATAAAAAGTAATGCTAATCCCATAACTACAACAACACACCAATAAACCACCACAGCCCATGTGTAAGTGTGTGCTCCTACTAATTTATCGCCAAGCCCTATGCCAATATCTCTTTGCCACCAGCTAGCAGTATGGCGGATACCCATATAAATGCCATATCCTGCAAATAAAAATACACATACGATGTATTTCATCTGCGGTCCATAACGCAAGATAAACATTCCTAAAATACCAATAATCACCATTCCAATACGTTCAAACCAGCAAAGGGTGCAAGGAGATTCATTGTGAAAATACCCTAAATACACATTTGCAAAGCTAACAGGAATAGCAAGTATTAGTAATACTGCTGTTGTCATAAAAAGATAAAAGTATTGATCGTTTTTGTTTAAAGCTAGCATTTGAGCCCCTTACCAATTTCCACTAGGGATAATAGAATCAAAGCTTGCAACTAAATACATAAAGTAGTTTAGACAAGCTCCTACTAGAAAAATGCTAAAGATTAATTTTTCTTTTTGTGGTTTAAGCAAGATGAGCAATATAGAAACTGCCAGTAACACTAGAATTGTAAATTCCATAAAATCCTCCTAAAATAAAGTAATTTTAATTATATAATATATTTTTTTAAATTTTTATAATATTTTATTTAATGATTAAAATTAAAATAATTAATATTTAAATATATTTAGGAGGCATAGTAATCCCTTCTTTGTGTTATGGCAAGAAGTAAAGCGATGAAGAAATCTGAAGCTATCGTATATAAACCTAAACCACCCATTGTGCCAAAAGCAATCTAACCTCAATATAATCTCTTTAGACTGCCACAGCCTCTTATGGAGGCTTCATGGTGGCATATTAATTTGTCCATTGTCATACAAGGCACATTGTGCCAAAGCAATCTATTTTCTACTCTTGTAAGGTTATTTCTGTTACTATGAACGAAGCATAGCGGAGTGTGGTAGTTTAAAATGGCTTGCTTTTAAAGATTAATTTCTTTAGATTACCACGCAAAGCGCGTTGCCTTGCCCGTGATGATATTATGAAGACTTAAGGCTTTTAGCTACTGTAAAGATGTAACTTCTCCTATTATTATGAGGAGTGAAACGACGAGGCAATCTAAGAGAGTAACCTAAATGTAATTTCTTTGGGTTATCACGAGCTTTTAGAGCTCGTAGTAATGAGTAATAAATTCTATTTAAAAGAGCAAAATTATTTATACTATATCACAAAAATCAAGCGGGAGAATTTCTGAAGATTTAGGGTAATAATGAATAAACTTATCTAAAAACTGCTTATGTGTAAAAAGTTCTCCATAAATAAGGACATTTTTGGTTTGAAAATTTTCTTCTAAATCACGCAAGAAATTTGCAAAAAATTCTGCTAAAGAATCTAAAATTCCAAAACTTAGGAGTTCTTTATCAACACCTGCTAGATTAAAGCTCATTGTAGAGCAAATTGTTTTTAGAGGATTTAAGGAGATATTGTCTTTGTTTTTTTCTAGCTTAAAATCAATCCTTGGTCCTTTATTGCCCATAAAATTTTTAGCATGCAACATTAGATTTTGATAGGATTCTTCTAGCGCGTCTTGTAGTTTATTTTTATTAGAAAAGCCCAAAAACAATCCGCAAACACCCATTAAATCTAAAATATTATTTGAAACTCTACTTTCTTGTGCAAAATTTTGGAAATAATTAATAATGGCTTTGTTGGGAGCGCTAAAGTTTTTAACTAGTTTTTGGGTGGTTTCATTTAGTTCTTTTAGGGTTTGTAAAATAAGATTTGGATTGGTTTCAAAACAAAATGAAAGTGCTTGTTTGGTTGTTTTATGCAGGTGCATAAGCACTTTAGTATCTTTGTAGCAATAAAGTATGTTGATGTTGTCTAAATTTTCTTTTTCTATTTTTTGATGAAATTCTTGTAGGATATTAGAGATCTTTTTAGTGTTGTGTGGAACAATAATGGAATTAGAACCTATTGTGATTTTAGGGGGCATTATGTCTTTATTAAAAAAGGCACAAATGCCATTTTGGATTTTTTCTTCTTTTGGTGGTAGCAAATAAAGTCCATTGTAATTATCCAAAAATTTTGTTAGAAGTAAGAGCAATGGGTCAAAAGGTAAAATGCAAGGGGCTTCTCTTTGTGGAAAAAAGTTTGCAAAAACTGCTTTATGGCGTAAGTGGATGATGGGTTTTTCAAGAGTTGCTAAGGCTTGTAACTCTTCTTTGGTTGTTATGAAGAGAGTTTGAGTGCTGTTTAAACAAAAAGGCATAAATATAAAATCTTCTTTAGGGGGAATAGGGGAATTTTCATCAAAAAGAACAAGGGATTTTTTCCCCATAGATGTTTTGATGAAAATTTCTTCCTTTGATATAAGTTTTTGGGCGATCTGTTTTAAAGTATTTTGTAATTCTTTTGCATTTGTAAGGGGAATTTTCTCTCCATTTTCTATTAAGGTAAGTTTATTTTGATGATAGCTTGCAAAATCTTCCCAAAGATTGCAAAAGTGTGGTGAATCTTTTTTTGTGATTTTCTCTAGTTCTTTTGGGGTTAGAAAGGGCAAATCTTGTTTTTGTAGCTTTAAAAAGGGAAGTTTTGTTTCTGTGTTTGTTAATTCTTTAAAAACCCATTGCAAAGAAAGTGGGACAATGCTTTCTAGCTTTTGGCAAAAATCTAAAAGCTCTGTTTCTTCTCCTTCTAAATGGATTGTTAAAGTATCATCATCTTTGTAAAAAGTAGGAGTGATATTGTGGCATTCGTTAATGATGGCTTGCAAAAAGAAATCTCTCACTTCAAATGTGAGACTAAGAGAGTGAATTTTACTAAAGACTAAAGAGAGAATCATCTAAAAACCTTTATAGGATAAATTTGCAATTTCTTGTAAGGATTTATTATCTTTTTTTGTGTGAGAAATATTAAAAGATTCTAAGAATTTTAGTGCTTGTTCTTCCATAATCTTAGCACCTTCTAAGACTTTAGGCGAGATTTCAAAGGTTGGATCAGTACCGATAATTACAGGCTTAATGCCTAAAATTTTTGTGTTAGGCAAATCGCCTAGCATTTCAATCATTTGCAAGGTTTGTAGCATTTCTACTTCATGGGCACTCCCAGCCCAAGTGATATTATGTGGGATTTCTCTAAAATCAAAATAATACACAGCACCAATTTCTGCATCCTTAGCATCTACACAATCTAAAATCAAAACTTCATCATATTGTGTGATGATAGGGATTAAATGTTGTGCCATTGTCCCTCCATCAATAATATCTAAAGTATGGTTTGTATTAAAAGTATAATTGACTTTAAGGAGATTGGATAAATGCACCCCAATCCCCTCATCGCCAAATAAGATATTTCCTATCCCTAGTATGAGAATTTTCAACTATTGCTCTTCTTTTTCAAATTTTACGCCACTTACAATGGTATCAATACCAGATCCTGGGAATCTTGTAGCATTCCAAGAAGCCATATAAATATGGATAGGGATAAAAATAATAAATGCCCAAGTTAAAATATGATGCAATAATCTCACATTAGCAATTCCACCACAAAGTACTTCAAGAGGTTTCATAATAGGCATTAAAACTCCCCCAAGTCCTTCATGATAAACATGAGCATACAAGATAAGTCCGCTTAGAGAAATACCTATAATTAAAAGCATTACAAACATATAAGTAGCAAGTTGTAAAGGATTATAAGCACCTTTCATATGGGGGTGTCCGCCTAAGAGCATATAAGTTTTTAAAATCTTAATCCATATAAGGGGATTGATAAAATCTAAAAAAGATTTTCGCTCAAAACTGCATTCTTTTGTAAAAATAAAAAGATAGATTCTAAAAATGGAAATTGCAATCAGCAAAAACCCGAAAATTAAATGCCAACTTCTCATTAATGCATATAAAAATCCTGTTGGCTCACCGCTAAAATTATCAGGAGCTAAGAAAGGATAGGCGATATAAAAGCCAGTTGCAATAAGAGCAAAAATTGCTATTGCCCTTATCCAGTGAAAGATTCTTGTGAGTTTTGAAAACTCATAAATGGGTTTATAAGAAGCCATAATTTCCCCCTTTAGATTCCACAACCAAGAGCAATTGGATTAATTTTATATTGTGAGAGCTCATTACCTTTTGTATCCATTACATGCACAGCACAAGCAATGCAAGGATCAAAAGAGTGAATGGTTCTAATAATTTCTAAAGGTTGTGTTAAATTTTGTATTTTCATACCTACTAAAGAAGCTTCATAAGGTCCCATTTGTCCTTTAGCGTCTTTTGGCCCTGCATTCCATGTGCTAGGCACTACGCATTGATAGTTTGAAACCACGCCATTTTTGATTCTAATCCAATGGCTTAAAGTTCCTCTTGGAACATTTCCTATATAGCGTCCTTTATATTCTGCATTATTATCAATCTTATAAGGAGCGCAAGTGCTTTGATCGCTTTTTAGATTTTCTACCAAAGAATTAAAAGCTTCAATACCATAAGTAGCAGAAAGTTTGCACTCTAAAACCCTTGCAGCAGTTCTACCTAAAGTGGAGAAAAGTGCTTCAATAGGCAACCCTGTGTCTTTTAAAAATTGTGTTGCAATTTCTGTAATTCTAGGATTTTTTGCAGCAAGTCCTACTACAATTGCTGCAAGTGGTCCTACTTCCATAGCATCTCCATTATAGCGAGGAGATTTAATCCAGCTATATTTGCCTTGAATATCAAGAGCTTTTGTGTCAATCTCTGTGCCATCAGGCCCTATGGTTTTAGTATCTACTAAACCAGTGTAATTTGCATTTGTTTCACCATCATAAGGGTGGAGAGCTTTATCATTTTTATACCATGAGTGTGTAGCTTCTTCTGTGATTAATTCTTCTTCTAAAGGTAAGAGCTTAGAAATATCCCCATTTCTTACAATACCAGTGCTATAAAGAGTTTCAGTTTTATTAATAGGTATTTCAGAGTGGCATAGGAAATTTTTAACACCACAGCCTTTTAGGACGCTTGGTTCATTTTTATAAACTTCAGCCGCCATTACAACATCTGCATAATAAGCACGATTTACGAAATCTGCTACTTCTTCATATTTTGTTTTCCAATCGGCTAGTCTTGAAGGATCTAAAATATCAGCTACACAAGTTACACCGCCTACGGTTAAGCTTTGTGGATGTGGTTGCTTTGCACCAAAAATTGCCATCATTTGTGCTGCAACTCTCTGCACATCTAAAGCTTTTAGATAGTGAGAAAGCACAATTAAGTTTTGCTCAGGAGAGAAGCGATAAGTCTTGTGTCCCCAATATGCGTTAGCAAAAGGTCCTAAGCCTTGTTTTGCACTTGCAAATTTTGCTACTTTTTCTTGCACGGCTTTAAGTTCATCAGCACCTGTTGCAATAGGGTTTTTGCTATATTTAAAAGCAAGCTCACTCGCTTTTTTAGGATCTGCTTTAAGTGCTGAAGTAATATCACACCAATCAAGTCCATGCAAGTGATAAAAATGCACTAAATGATCGTGTAGAACTAAAGAAACATTCATTAAAGAACGCACCATTTCTGCATTAAAAGGAACTTTAATTCCAAGTGCATTTTCTACTGCACTAATTCCTGCTTTATAATGTGAGTAGGTGCAAACACCACAGATTCTTTGCACCATAAATCCTACATCTCTAGGATCTCTATTCTTTACAATTACTTCAATTCCTCTCCAAAGAGTAGAGCTAGAATATGCTTCTTTAATTACATTTTCTTCGTCTACAATTACTTCAATTCTTAAATGCCCTTCAATTCTTGTGATAGGATCTACTATGATTCTTTTTGACATTTATTCCTCCTTAATTGTCTTTTTTGATATTAGAGAGTAGGGCGTGGGCTGCCATACCAATAGCTGCTGCACCAAGAAGAGTAATACCGATATTATCAGCAGTTCTATCTGCACCACTAAAGAGAGGAGCGTCATAGAGCTTGCTAGCAAGTGGTTCTTCAAAAGGTCCCATGGAATCCCAAAAATTTGGCTCACTACAACCAATACAGCCATGTCCTGCTTGAATAGGCCAGCTTGTATGAGAGTTAAAGCGAAGTTTAGAGCAGTTGTTGAAAGTATAAGGACCTTTACAGCCTACTTTATAAAGACAATAACCATTTTTAGCACCCTCATCCCCAAAAGTTTGAACAAACTCTCCTGCATCAAAATGCCCCCTTCTTTCACATAAATCATGGATTCTGTGTCCATAAGCCCATTTTGGACGATTGAAAGCATCAAGGCTAGGAAGTGTGTTAAAAAGAATGAAGTGGATAACATTACCCACGATATTTTTTTCACTAGGAGGACAACCAGGGACATTGATTACAGGTTTTGAAATGACTTCACTTAGCGGTTTTGCGGCTGTTGGGTTTGGGTTTGCTGCTTGAATCCCACCAAAGCTAGAACAGCTACCAATAGCAAAAATAGCCTTTGCATACTCGCTTGCTTCTTTAGCACTTTCTAAGCCACTTTTTCCATGCGCGCCGATAGTTAGAAATCCTCCACCTTCACCCGTTGGGATACCACCCTCTACCATTAAAATGTATTGATTTTTGTATTTTTGAATCGCAGTTTCTAAATTGTGTTCTGCTTGAAATCCTGAAGCTGCCATAAGGGTTTCGTGATACTCTAAAGAAATATAATCAAAAATTAAGCTTGCAATTCCAGGTCCATCGCTTCTAAGAAGGCTTTCGCTACAGCCGGTGCATTCTGCCATATGTAGCCAAATCACAGGAAGCCTATCTGCAACTTCAGCGGCTTTTGCTGTAAGTGGAGTGAAACTAGCAGGTAAAGATAGCATTGCAGTCATCGCACCTGCCCATTTCATAAAATCTCTTCTTGAGATACCATTTTTTTGTAGCATTTTTTTAATGCTTTGCCCCTTTTTTAAAGGGGGAAGTTTAGATATTTCCTCTAGTCTTTGTTCGGCTAGTTTAAGTTTAGTGTGTTCTAGCTCCATAAATACTCCTTTTATTTTGGAAGTTCAAGATTTTAAAGAAAATACTTTATTGACTTTTAAAAGTATATTCCTAATCTATTTATTTTAGCACTATTTATTAAAAAGTTAAATAAAATTTGTGTTTTTAGTTTGAATTTGTAAGATTTGCAGGGGTTTTTGTAGCATTTTCTGTTGTGGTAATGCTAGAGGATTCAGGGGTGGAAAGATCTATGAGCCAATAAAATTGTGAGGTTTGTGAGGTTTCATCTTTTAGGGTTGCGATTTGGTGTCCTTGTCTTTCTTGAATAGAGGCAATTTCGCCTACATAAATATTAGGATAAAAGATAGAATCATATCCACTTGTATAAATTTTTTCTCCTATTTCAATATTTGCAAAAAGAGGAATATAATCAATAATAAAGCCTTTATTGAGATCGTATTTGGCAATTCCGGGTATTTTTTTCTCGCCAATAATAACACTATAACTACACTTTTCATCGCCATTTAGATAGCCAACTAGTCTATTATTGTCTAAAGTGGCAATTCCAGCGACTTTATTTTCATTGACAAGCCCAAAAATCATATTTTTTTTATAATCTTTATGGTTTTTAAATTCTAGCCATATTCTTTTATAGTCGTTCATTTTTACATAAGAAATCGTCCGTACAAGATGAGCGGTGTCAAAACTCGCTTCAATAGGGGCTTGAAGATTTGCAAGTAAATTTTTATATTCCTCTTTTAAAGACAAATAAGAATACTCTAAAGCCCTTTTTTTTGCGACTTCAGAGCTTAATTCTTTAATTTGTTTTGCCTGATTAAAGTGCCGTTCAATCACATTTGAAATATTGTTATTGAGGTTTAAAAAACCAATTTTAATACTTTGTGTGATATAAAGCACCTTAGAATGAAATTCTTTGGAAACTTGCGTAGAGATAAAAAACACAATGGATAAAAAGATGAACCAAAGAAAGATCTTTTTCATTCTTTACTCATAAGTTAATTGTTGTAATACATCGATTTCTTCTAGGGCTTGACCGGTTCCTTTTGCCACACATAAAAGAGGCTCGTTACCAATATAAACAGGGAGTTTTACAATATCAGAAAGATATTTGTCTAATCCTCTAATAAGTGCTCCACCGCCTGTTAGAACGATACCATTTTCTACAATATCCCCTGCTAAATCAGGTGGCATTTGCTCTAGCACATCTTTGAGTGCATTTGAAATTTCTTTTAAAGGTTCTTTCATAGCCTCTCTTACATCTTCGCTTGTGAGTTCAATGGTGTTAAGAAGTCCGCTTACTTGATCGCGTCCTTTAACTTGCATATAAAGAGGCTCATTAAGGCTAATTGCAGAACCAATTTGTATTTTAATCTCTTCTCCAGTTCGCTCACCAATCAGTAGGCTATATTTGCGTCTTACATAATCTACTACTGCATTATCTAGCTTATCACCAGCAGTTCTTAGGGATTTTGAGATTACTAAGCCTCCAAGAGAGATAACTCCAATTTCAGTAGTTCCTCCTCCAATATCTACAACCAAGCTTCCTTTTGGCTCTTTTACAGGAAGTCCTGCACCAATAGCAGCAGCCATAGGCTCTTCAATCAAAAATACTTCTCTAGCACCTGCACTAATTGCAGATTCCCTAACAGCTTTTCTTTCAACTCCTGTTAAACCATAAGGCACACAAACGATGATTCTAGGACGCATAAGGGCTTTTCTTTTGTGGGCTTTTTCAATAAAATGGCGAATCATTTTTTCTGTCATATCAAAATCAGCAATCACACCATCTTTCATGGGACGCACTGCTTGAATGCTTCCAGGAGTTTTACCTACCATTTCTTTAGCTTCTTGTCCTACTGCTAAAACTTTATTTTTCATAAATCTATCATTTTGTATTGCTACAACAGAGGGCTCATTGATGATGATCCCTTGTCCTTTTACTAATACAAGTGTGTTTGCAGTTCCTAAGTCAATTGCAATATCATGTGAAAACCAACCAATAATTTTATCTAATAGCATTTTTCCTCTCTTGTAATGGATTTAGGCAGTTTTTTTACTTTTTTTGTTGCGTTTTAGCAAAATAGGTTTGCTTTTATTTTCTACAACATCTTTTGTGATAATTACCTCATAGCCTTTAAGTTCGGGTAATTCATACATAATATCTAGCATAACTTCTTCTAAAATAGATCTTAGTCCTCTAGCTCCCGTTTTTCTTTGAATTGCAAGTTCTGCAATGGCTTGTAAAGATTCTTCTTCAAAGGTTAATTGCACTTCATCAAGACTAAAAAGCTTTTGGTATTGCTTAATGAGGGCATTTTTGGGCTTGATGAGAATATTTACCATAGCTTCTTTAGTGATTTCATCTAATGTGGCAATCATATGCAATCTTCCAATAAGTTCAGGGATTAATCCATAGCTTACAAGATCATCGGGCTCTACTTCTTCTAAAAGGCTATTTTTAAGTTCTGTTTTATTTTCTTTTTTGTGGTTAAAGCCCAATACATTATTACCCTTGCGTCTTTGGATAATATCTTTTAAACCATCAAACGCACCTCCGCAAATAAACAAAATATCCTTAGTATCTATTTGGATAAAATCTTGATTTGGGTGCTTTCTGCCACCTTTTGGAGGGATATTTACCACACTGCCTTCAATAATTTTTAAAAGTGCTTGTTGCACTCCTTCGCCTGAAACATCGCGTGTAATAGAGCGATTTTCTGAAAGTCTAGAGATTTTATCAATCTCATCAATAAATACAATCCCTCTTTGTGCTTTTTGCACATCTCCATTAGCTTCTTGTAAAAGTCTTGTTAGGATATTTTCTACATCTTCGCCCACATATCCAGCTTCTGTTAGGCTTGTGGCATCACAAATCGCAATGGGGATATTTAAAAATCTTGCAAGAGTTTGTGCCATAAGTGTTTTACCGCTTCCAGTTGGACCAATGAGTAAAATATTAGATTTTGCAATCTCTGTATCATCGCCATTATTTTGAGAAAAGATTCTTTTATAGTGGTTATACACGGCTACGCTAAAGACTTTTTTGGCCTTTTCTTGTTCAATAACATATTCATCTAAGACAGCTTTTAGTTCTTTTGGAGGTAGAAGGGTTGTTGATTCTTCTAGCTCTTGTAAGGCTTCTAGGGCATCATTAGAGATATTTTCATTTTCCGCAAAAAGTAGTTTATAAGATGCAATGACGCAGTTTTTGCAAATGCAGACATTATTTCCTGCAATTAAGGGATTTTTGCGCGATTCTTTGGATTTACAAAAATTACATATACGCTCACTCATGATTTTTCCTTATAAATGGGATACCTCTTGTAGAATGAATGATAAAATGGCACATTTTGGCTACATTTTCATCACAATTTTGTTCTAAAATTTCTTGTGCAATTTCTTTAATAGGTTTATTTCCTAAAAAAAGTTTTTTATAGGCATTGTGGATTTTATCTACTTCGTGGTGTTCAAAGTTTTTTCTTAGGCGATGAAGATTTAAGCCTCTAATAACAGCACGATTTCCCTCTGCCATACAATAAGGGGGAATATCTTGAGCTAGGGCACTAGCACCTGCAATCATCGCATAGTCCCCCACTTTTACAAACTGATGAATAGGGGTTAAACCACCAATATTAATATGATTTCCTAAGATAATATGTCCTCCGAGGGTTGCACCATTTGCTAAAATACAGTGATCTCCTATAATGCAATCGTGTGCAATATGCACATAAGCCATTAAAAGATTGTGATTGCCTATAATTGTTTTGCTACCTCCGCCTTCTGTTCCGGGGTTTATCATCGTAAATTCTCGGATTTTATTGTGGCTACCAAAAATAAGATAGCTTTCTTCTCCGTGAAACTTTAAATCTTGAGGGATAGTCCCTAAAACTGCGTTGGGAAAAACTTCATTATAATCACCTAAAGTTGTATTTCCAGTAATTGTTACATGGTTATAAATTGTGCAATTAGCACCAATTTTTACATTTTTTCCAATAACGCTGTAAGCTCCGATTTTTGTATTTTCGCCAATAATAGCACCTTCTTCTATGATGGCAGTTGGAGCTATGAGGGCAGATTGTGCGATACTCACTTAGAATCCTTTTTATCTACTACCATAGCTTTTAAAACCGCTTGAGCTACTAGCTTTTCATCTACATAAGCATAGCCTTGTAAAACCCAAATCCCTCCTTTTTGTTTTAAGGCTTCTAGTTTATAGACAAGTTTATCTCCAGGAGTTACGGGATTTCTAAATTTTGCTTCATCAATGCTCATAAAATAAACAATTTTATCGCCATTATTAGAAGCATCTTCTCCAAACATACTCACAAAAGCTAATACGCCCCCTGTTTGTGCCATACCTTCAATAATATAAACACCTGGATAAACAGGTTGGCTAGGGAAGTGACCATTAAACACATCTTCATTAATTGTGATGTTTTTAAAGCCTTCAATGCTTTGATTTTTGGTTAAGGAAGTGATTCTATCCACCAATAAAAGAGGATAGCGGTGTGGTAAAATCTCTTTAATTTTTTGAACATCGTATATCATTGTTAAGGAATCCTAAAAATAAAAATCTACTTTATTGTAGCATAAATAATATAAAATTTAAGCTATTTTGCCCTTATTGCATTGTAATTTCTGCAAAAATTCCTTTAATTGATATGAGGGCTCAATAGAATAAATTTATATTTAAAGATTCATTTTTCCGGGATTTAAGATATTATTAGGATCAAAAGCTTTTTTAATATTTCTAAAAAGCTCCATTTCCTCTTTGCTAAAGGCTAGTTCCATAAAAGGAGCTTTGGAAAGTCCTATTCCATGCTCTCCGCTTAGTGTCCCACCAAGCTCTATGGTGATTTCAAAAATTTCTTTTATAGCTTTGTGTCCTTTTTCTAATTCTTCTTCTTTTGAGCCATCTACCATTACATTTGTATGCACATTGCCATCACCAGTGTGTCCAAAACAAGGAATCACAACTCCATATTTTTTAGAAACTTCTCCGATTCGCTCTAGTAGTTCAGGAAGCTTTGAGCGTGGCACCGTGATGTCTTCATTAAGCTTTTTACTGCCATAAATTGTGATACTAGGACTTGCATTTTTTCTGGCAAACCATAAATCTTGCGCTTCTTCTTTGGAATTTGCTTTTATAAACTTACTTGCCCCGTTTTCATAAAATTTTTCTTCAATTTTTTGGATTTGAAAGTCAATTTCTTCTTGTAAATTTCCATCAACTTCGGTGATTAAAATCGCCCCTGCATCTGTTGGCAAACCTTTTTTAAATTTCTCTTCCACTGCTCTAATGCTAAGATTGTCTAAAAACTCCATAGCAACAGGAGTAATTCCACTTGCCATTGTTTTATAAACTGCATTCATAGCAGATTGAATGCTTGGAAAAATACCCATTGCACTTTGTGAAAGCTTAGGTTTGCTTAGGAGTTTTAGTGTAATTTCAGTGATTACTGCTAGAGTGCCTTCACTTGCAATTAAGATTCCAGCTATGTTGTATCCAGCGACATCTTTGATAGTTTTTTTACCAGCGCGGATAATCTCTCCATTAGGCAAGACAGCACGCAAAGCCATTACAAAATCTTTTGTAATGCCATATTTGGCAGCCCTCATACCTCCAGCATTTTCGCTTACATTGCCCCCTAGAGTAGAGTAGTGTTCGCTTGCAGGATCGGGTGGGTAGAAAAGTCTTACTGCTTCCACGGCTTTTTGAAGTTGCATATTAACAACCCCAGGTTCTACGCGTGCTACCATATTTTCCATATCAATTTCTAAGATTTTATTCATATGCTTTTCTAAGGCTAAAACCACACCACCATTAACAGCTAAAGCTCCTCCAGTAAATCCGCTTCCAGCACCGCGTGGAATTATAGGGATTTTATGCGTATTGCAATATTTTAAGATTTTACTTACTTCTTCTTCATTATGCGGAAAAATCACGCATTCAGGATATTTTCTCTCTTTTGTTGCATCATAACAATAAGCACTTAAATGTGCTTTGTCATTAAAGCAGTCTTCTTTGCCTACAATTTGCACTAAATCTTCAAAATTTTGCGTTGTCATTACTTGTGCCTTTAGATTTTAGAAATTACTTTTAAGGGTTTCTTTAAAATATCTTGTGATTTTTCCAAAGAAAGTCGCATCAGAATCTTCAATCTCTCCTTTTAAAAGGGCTTGATAATAAAGATAGTAGTCATTTACGCTTATACCGCTTACTAGATAAGTAAACCAGTCTTGATTAGCATTTCCTATGCGTGAGTAGAAGGGACGCATACGATCTTTTGGAGCTACGCGTCCTGTGATATAATCCTTTTTAATAAGGCTAAAAGTTTGGCAATCAAGTGCTTGCCCTTCATTAAGATTTACAATATAAACAACTCCAGCAGAATATTGTGAGCAAATATTTCTAAAATCTCCTTTTACGGGTGCAAGATGCCCAAGATCCATTAGATAAGCTGCAAAAAGATCAGGGTGAAGCCAAGTGATTTCAGGGTAAGCAGATTGGATTTTATCATAGATTTCTTGGTTGGGTGCGATTAAAAAAGCACGATCATTAAAGGTTCTAAAGATTACTTCATCATTTTTTTGGGGAGTTAAAAGTGGCATAGGAAATGCATCTTGATTTAATCCTTGATGGCTTTCAAAAGCAACTTTTGCTCTCCCATCTTTTACTTCAATAACAGCCGCTCTTGCAACAATTCCAGAATGCTCTTTATCAAACCAGCGGATAATCTCCCCACTTTCTCCTACTTTTAAATCAAATGCAGGAACATAGGCAAGATTTGGATTTTGTGAATCAATTTCAATAATAGGCACAGCAAGTCTATTGCCAAAAGGCGCGCCAAAACCTAAAGAAAAGTAAGAACAAATCAAAAAAAAGATAAAAAATAATCGCTTCATCATAGCCCTTAAAACAATTAAAATTTCACGATTATAGATTATTTTTGCTTAAAAGTTGCAAGATTATTTTAAAGATTGCTAGAAAAATATGGAGAAGAAATAAGGGGAGAATTTATATAATTCAAGGGTTGAATATTATTAATTTTAAAAATGTTAAAGAGTGGAGAATGGAAATTTTAGAGGATTCTTTGGTTTGCGGTATAGATGAGGCAGGAAGAGGATCGTTAGCGGGTTCTATGTTTATGTGTGGAGTGGTGTTGGGAGAGGATTTTCCACAAGAGTTAAGGGGAGAGCTAAAAGATTCTAAGAAGCTTACACAAAATAAAAGAGATGCTTTAGCGCCACTGATTAAAAAATATGCAATTTATCATCTCGTAGAAAGAAGTGCGGATTTAATTGATGCAAAAGGGCTAAGCTATTCCATTAAAAGTGCTTTAGAAGAGATTTTAGAAAATATAAGTGCAAAAGTCTATGTTTTTGATGGGAATTCTACTTTTGGTGTGAAGAATCTACAAGCTTTAATTAAAGGAGATGATAAGATTAAAGCCATTAGTGCGGCTAGTATTTTAGCAAAGAATGCAAAAGATATGCAAATGCAAAAACTAGATGAAATCTATCCACAATATCAGTTTGCTAAAAATAAAGGGTATGGCTCTAAGGCTCATATTGAAGCTATTTTAGAATATGGAATGTGTGAAGTGCATCGTAAAACTTATAAGATTAAATCCCTTTTACAACCTTCTTTTGAATTTTAAATTTGATATTTTAAAATTTAAAAATAAAAATTCTAAAAATATTTCTCATTATCAATATTTTTTTGTTATAATAGTGATAACAATTTTTATTTAAGGAATAAGTGGATATGGAATTTTTAAAAGAGAGTGTGGATTATGCTATTTTTGGAATTTTAGGTTTAATGGGTTTTATAGCATTGTGGTTTAGTATCGAGCGTGTGTTGTTTTTTTCTAAGGTAAATTTACAAGATTATCCGACGCAGGAAGCTTTTGAAGATGCGATTACAAAAAATCTCACTACGCTTTATATAATTTACTCAAATGCTCCTTATGTAGGGCTTTTGGGAACGGTTGTTGGGATTATGATTACTTTTTATGATATGGGGCTTAGTGGCTCTATTGATACTAAAGGAATTATGACAGGATTATCTCTAGCTTTGAAAGCTACTGCACTTGGTTTGGCTGTCGCTATACCTACACTTATCGCATACAATGGACTTTATAGGAAAATCACGCTTTTAAGCAATCGCTATAAGCAAGAGGTTAAAAATGATTAAAATCCCTAAAAATGAATCGCTAAATATTGTCCCTTTTATTGATATTATGCTTGTGTTGCTTGCCATAGTTTTAAGTATATCTACCTTTATAGCACAAGGAAAAATACAAATAGAGCTTCCAAAGGCAAGTTCAGCACAAGAACAAAAAGATGAAAAAAAGGTGCAAATTTTAATCAGCAAAGAGGATAGAATCTATTTAGATGATAGGGAAGTTTCACTAGAAGAGCTAAGAGAGGGCTTAAGCGCTATTAGTCCAAAAACTTTAGTAGAGTTAAGGAGTGATAAAGATGCTAGATTTGAAAACTTTATACAAATTATTGATATTTTAAAAGGAAATTCGCATGAAAACTTTAGTATTGCAACCAAAAAACAATAGCACAGAGGTTTCTTTTTTGATTTCTTGTGGGATTTATTTTGGGATTTTTATGCTAATTTTTTTGGCACAAAGGCATTTTATCCCTAAAGATGTAGGTTTGCAGACAACTACTCTTGCAATTTCTTTAAAGCAATTTAGTGAGTCTAAGCAAACACAAGCCCCCAAAGCTCAAGAAATGGCTAAGCCAAAGCCCATTGAAGAAAAGCCTATTATTAAGCCCATTCAAAAGCCTATCGTAAAACCCATAGCAAAGCCAAAGCCTCAAAACAAGCCGATTGTAAAGCAAAGAGCAGAGCCTAAAATGGCTACAAATGAGAAGCCACAGCCACAAACGACAGAACAAACCGCACAAGCAAACCATACGCCAAATGTCAGCCAAAAAAGTAGCTCGGTGCTAACTTTTGGCAAAAATAATGATCCATTTTTAATTGCGATTAAGCAAGCCATTGATGCGAATTTAGACTATCCAAGAAAAGCTAGAATGATGAGGGCTGTTGGGGTTGTGCTAGTGGAATTTAAACTTTTAGGAGGCGGTGGAGTAGAGGATATCCGTGTGATTAAAGGCTCAACACATGCAATTTTGGATAACTCTTCCATTAAAACAATAAAAAAAGCTTCCTATTCTTTTCCAGCACCCAAAAAAGATGTGATTATAAGAATCCCTATTGAATATAATTTAAGGCAAGGGTGAACAAAATAATATTTGTAATTTTCTAGTTTTATGGATTGAAGGAAGCATATGACCTTGCCAATTATGAATAAAAATGTTTATATTTAAAGAAAATTGGTTTTAAAAGCTAAAAATTAAAAGTTTGGCGATTTGCGCTAAACTTTTAATGAATTTTAAGTAGGTGTTATGCTGATTTTATGTGACCTTGGTATTACCTTGTGAAACACAACCTTCAAGCTCTAAAATGCGTGCAAAATACCCATCTTGATCTTTTTCAATAATAACATTCAATAGCATTTGATGTTCCTTACAGAATTTATTGACATAAATATAATACTTGGCTGATTTTCATTCAAAAATTGACATAAATATAATAGTTTTTGAAAAAATCATCAACTTTATATAAAGAATTATAGTAAAAGTATTATATGTATGTCAATATTTATTATATCTATGTAAAAAATATTTTTTAAAACAATAAAATTGACATAGATAGAATAGTTTATTATATGTATGTCAACAAAATTTGCCCCTAAAGGCACTAATTAAGTGAAAAAATTGACATAGATAGAATACTTTTTGACATACATATAATAGGTTTTGACATACATATAATAGTTCCTAAATATTTTAAATTATATTAAATAATTTAAAATTTAGAACACCATTCTTACGAATGGGGATTCGGTAAATCAAAAATTAAAAATTTTTGAACTTTTATAAAAAATCGTAACAATAGCGATTTTAAATAACTCCAAAAGAGAAGTTTTAATAAAAAATGATAAAAATAATTTATTGTTTTAGTATAATATCACAGAAAGTAAAAAATGGAGAAAGAGAGTGAAAGTTAAAAATATTCTTTTGAAGTGTTTAAGATCTAATAAGCTTAATACTTTAGAAAAATTATATTTTGATTTAATGTTTATGATAACTTTAAGTTTTATAAGCTTTTTAATTCTTTCTTTTAAATTTTTTGTTTATGAGGATATTTTAGTTTTCTTTCAAGATTATTCTTTGTTGTTTATAATCTTTGTCATAGGATTAATAGGTTTGTTTGATACTCTTAGAGGCATAAGAAAATATAAAGAGATTTTGAAAGAAAAAGAATTAAGCCTTTTGCAATGAAGAATCTTTAATATTGCCTTTAAGTTAATTTTAAAAATATTAAGGCATTTCTTAGTTTTAGCTTAAGAGCCTTAATATTTAGTAAGTGTCAAATTTATTTTATTCTTTAGCTTTTTATATAGATTCTTTTGTGCCTACTTGTCTTATTGCATCAATGATTTGTTGTATGCTTTCGCTCAAAGTTTGAAATAGTTTCATTATTTCTTCTTAAAAAATTCTGAAGGATCTAATGGCTCTTTTTTGAGTGATTTGGAATATTGTGCTTTGTAAGCATTCGCACATTCTGTATCAGTTTGGGCAGAATTAGCATTCTTTTTGCATTCTTCAATTTTAGCTTCCAATTCTTTAGCGTTTTTTGGATCTTCATAGTATTGCACACTCTTTGGCTCTGAAGAACAAGCAGAGAAAACTCCAGCAATAACCGCACCTAATAAACCTAATTTGATTACATTTTTCATAGAATGCTCCTTTTTAATATTTTGGGTTGGCATTATATCATATATAAAAATATATCTTTATAATTTTTTAGTATTTTATGATTTTTAAAAAATGATTTGTTGCAATCTTTGAAAGGTTAAAGTAAGTAATTGTGGCAGAGAGGAAGGGATTCGAACCCTCGAAGGCTTGCACCTTACACGCGTTCCAGGCGTGCTCCTTCAACCACTCGGACACCTCTCTATGAAAGAAAAATAAAAGCAGAATTCTAGCATTTAAAAGATTAAAAGAAGTTTTTAAATCCCAAAAAGGGATTTAAATTATTTTACACTCGCCATTTTGCGTCTTAGATAAGCGATTTTGCTCTGCAATGGCAGATTTTTAGGGCATACATCATGACAAGCAAGTAAGCTCATGCAACCAAACACACCATTATCATCTCCCACTAGTTCATAATAATCCTCATCGCTTCTTTCATCATGAGGGTCTAGCATAAATCTTACTACTCTATTTAATCCAGCAGCACCCACAAAGTCTTCACGCATTAGCTTAGTTCCACATGAAGCGATACAGCAACCACACTCAATACATCTATCAAGTTCAAAAACTTCTTGTGCTACTTCAGGTTCCACTCTTTCTTCAATTTGGCTCATATGCTCTTCGCTTTTTTCTTGTGCGTGAATCCAGCTTTCAACTCTCTTGCTCATGCCATTAAACCAGTTTCCAGTATCCACAGATAAGTCTTTAATTAGCTTAAATGCAGGAAGTGGCATAAGTGTGATAACTCCATCAGGGAAATCTTTTGTTAGGGTTCTACAAGCAAGGCGTGGGCGGCCATTTATCATCATACCACAACTTCCACAAATTCCAGCACGGCATACAAAGTCAAAAGAAAGATCAGAATCATATTGTTCTCTAATCATATTTAAAACAATAAAGATTGTCATAGAATGTGCTTCTTTGAGTTTGTATTCTTTAAAGTGAGGTTTAGAAACCGCACTATTTGGATCAAACTTTAAGACTCTAATAGTTAGTTCTCTTCCGCTATTTTCTACTGCTCCACTCATTGTTTATCTCCTATTCTCTCATTTTTAGCTTTGTATTGAGGCTGTAAAGTAAATGGCATTAGTGCCTCTTGAATTTCATATCTATCCTTACCTTGTGCTTCCATTTCACTTCTTATTCTATCAATCTCTTCTTGTCTTTTTAGACTTTCAGGATTTTCAATAATCATACCCTTAGCACCATATCCACGGAATGCAGGTGCAATTTCCATAGTAGAAATATCCAATGGCTCATAGGTTAGTGTAGGAAGTGTTTGATTTGGATCTTCCCAAGAAGCTAAAGTTCGTTTAAGCCAATTTACATCATCTCTTTTTGGATAGTCTTCTCTACTATGTGCTCCTCTTGATTCTGTTCTATCTAGCGCACCTTTTGCAACACATAGTGCAATTTTTAGCATTTTTGGCACGCGGTAAGCTTCTTCAAGCTCTGGATTTGCTGAAAGTCTTTTGGTTTTGATGCTAATATTTTTAGATCTTTTATAAAGAGATTCAAGCTCATCTACTGCTTCTTTTAAATGTGGTCCATCGCGGAAGATTCCAACCTTATCCCCCATAATTTCTTTCATTCTATTTTTGATTTCAAAAACATTTTCATTGCCATTGTTTTCTAAAATGCTATTGAGGTAGTTTTGCTCTTTTTGTAAAAACTCTTCAACAAGTTTTGTTTCAATATCTGCATAAGCATTTTGGCAACTTTCAGCAAAATAGTCCCCAATAATCATACCGCTAACAACCGCTTCTGATACGGAGTTTCCACCTAGGCGGTTAAAACCATGTAAATCCCAACAAGCAGCTTCACCTGCAGAGAATAATCCTTTTAGCGCAGTTTCACCTCTGTAATCGGTTCTAATTCCACCCATAGAGTAGTGTTGCATTGGCTTCACTGGAGCCCACTTTTCAGCTGGATCGATTCCTGCAAAACATTCGCAAATTTCTTGCACATCTCTTAGGTTTGTTTCAATATGCTTTCTACCTAGAATTGAAATATCAAGCCATAAATGCTCACCATATACAGATTTTACACCTTTTCCTTCTCTAATTCGCTCAATCATTCTACGAGAAACAACATCTCTACTTGCTAGCTCTTTTTTCTCTGGTTCTTTATCAGGCATAAAGCGATATCCATCTACATCTCTTAAAATACCCCCATCACCCCTACAACCTTCAGTAAGTAAGATTCCACTTGGGAAAAGTGCAGTTGGGTGGAATTGCACAGCTTCCATATTTCCTAGCTTTGCAATACCAGTTTCTAATGCGATTGCAGTTCCAATGCCCTCACAAATTACTGCATTTGTAGTGTCTTTGTAGATTCTTCCATATCCACCTGTTGCAATCAAAGTTCCTTTGGCTACATAAGCTATGAGTTCTCCTGTGATGAGATCTCTTACGATGGAGCCATAGCATTTACCATCTTTATGGATAATTGCGATTGCTTCTTTTCTATCATGAATATCAACTCCATGTTTTAGAGCTTCATTTGCCACTGCAAAAAGCATTGTATGTCCGGTAGCATCCGCTGTGTAGCAAGTTCTCCATTTTTTTGTTCCACCAAAATCTCTTGAATGGATTAAGCCATGTCTAAAGTCTTCTTCTGTGATTGTTGTTTTTTGTGCGTTGATAACCGCGGTTCTATCACCTTTTTTAATCCTAGTCCAAGGCACACCCCAAGCTGCAAGCTGTCTAATAGCTTTTGGTGCAGTGGTTACAAACATTCTAGCAACTTTTTGATCACAACCCCAATCACTTCCTTTAACGGTATCTGCAAAGTGCAAATCTTCATTATCTCCATCACTCATTTTTGAGTTTCCTAGTGAGGCTTGCATACCTCCTTGAGCTGCTGCAGAGTGGCTTCTTTTAACCGGAATTAAGCTTAAAACGATTGTGTTAAGTCCCTTTTCTTGACAGGCTACTGCTGCTCTAAGTCCTGCTAAACCTCCGCCAATAACCAATGAATCACAATATACTATTTTCATACCTTACACTCCTTATAAACTTTTGCCAAGAGCAATCCAAGTAAAATCAGCAATAAATGCAATTACACCTAATACGATGAAGATTGTAAAAACAGCGATTTTTACATTGCGTCTTTTGATGTTACTTTGTGCGGTTGTTGGAGCTTCAAGTGGAATCCATTTAATAATAACGCGATATAAACCAATACTAGCGTGTAAAACCATCACAATAAGTAAAACTAAATAAAACTCTGCTAAATTTCCTTGCACAAAACGAGTAGCTGAAGTAATCGCATCAATGCTTGTAGAAGCAAAAAGAATAGTAAAAAGATGCGCACTTCCCATAAAGAAAAGGATAAAACCTGTAAGGAACTGAAGCCACCAAAGTGTAGTATCGCAATGCTTCATTAATGATTTATGAGTTTTGAAAATCATTAATTGCTGGAAGTTTGCTGGGAATTTTCTCATCGCTAAAAACGCATGTGCTACAAAGAAAATACCAATTACTGCTACAACAATTGTTGTAAGCCAAGGAAGCCCATGCCCGCCAAAAATAAATGCACCCTCAGAAAATGCTACGACTGCATTAAAAGCATCTTCTCCAAGTAAGATAGAAGATGTAAAACACATATGGAATAAAATAAAAATAGCCAAAACCACACCCGTGATACTTTGCCATTTATCCCATCTTGCGGGATTTCTTCTTTTTTTTCTTTCAGAAGTTACTTTTAAATAACTTTGAATCACTACTTCATCATTTTGCATAAAACCCTCCTAAAGTAGAATAAAACTTGCAATGCAATAATGCACAACGCCAATCCATTTAATTTCCATTGAGAAATTATAAGATAAAATTGATAAAATTATTTTAAATATCTTTCAATAAAAATTAAATCTAAGAAAATTCAAGGATATTTATTTTTATAAAGATATTATGAAGTATAATCCTATGCTAATTATCTCTTACTTAAAGAGTGTGTGTTTTAAAATATTACTAAGAAAGGAAGAAAGAAAATGTTTCCCTTTAGCGATGCAGAGTTAGAAAAGCCTGTGAAAGTAGTATTGGATAAGGTGCGTCCTACTCTTATTTTAGATGGTGGAAATGTTACTTTGATTAAGATAGAAAATGCAAAGGTTTATGTGAGATTAGAGGGAGCGTGTAAGGGCTGTCCTAGTAGTTCTATTACCTTAAAGCAAGGCATTGAAAGAGAGTTAAAAACGCAGATTCATCCTGATATTGAGGTTGTGAATGTCCCATAATTTAGAGCTTTACTTAGAGTTTAAACAACAAGCAAAAGAGGCATTTATGAGGCGTGATTATTATAAATCTTTACAATATTTCTCTTTTGCACATTCAGAGTTTGTTGCAAAGTGTTTTGCAACAAATTTATCCTTAAAAAATCTTATAGAAGTTCCGAAAATTACACACTTTAATACAAAAACCCCCAAAAATAATGCCAAAATTTTACCCTTTAGGGCTAAGAATTTTTTAGATTTTAAGGAAAATGAATTAGAAAAAATCTTAATGTATAGTAAATTGGCAGATATGGCTTTGGTGCATGAAGATGAGGCAAGAGCGCTTTTTGATTATTATCAAAGTTTGAAAAAAGATAAAAAAGCGAGTTCTATTAGGCAGATTACTTCTATGGTTGAAAATTTTGATGCAAGCATTTATGAATTAAATTTTGTGCTTGAGAATTTTCAAAATAGCCAAATTGAGCAAAATGAGGGTGTAATGTATGAGGATTTTAGGAGGTTAGTAGATGAGCTTGGCTTTAGAGAAGCTTTTACAAATTTGATGTTTAGTTCTAAAATCATCATTACAAGCAAAAGGGAATTTTTAAAATTTATGAAAGATTTACTCAAAAATGGTTTTAGCGAAGTGGCGTTAAACTATTTTGAGAGTGCTGGAAATTCTATTTTTTATGATAGAGATTTTGTGAATCTTTATAAAATGATTTTGCAAGAGAGTAAAAATGAAAATACAAATTAAAAATACAAAAGAATTTAGCTTTGTAAGTGACAATTCTAAAGACGATCGCAAAGATTGTGCATTTTTAATCACGCAATCTTCAAAAAAATATTTACAAGAGGCAAAAGATAGAGGATTTACGCAGTTTTTAACTCCACAAGACTTAAAAAAATACTTAGATTTGAATCTAAAAATCATAGGAATCACAGGCACAAATGGCAAGACTACAACTGCTGCTATGATTTATTCTATACTTTTGGATATGGGGTATAAAGTAGGTTTGCTTGGAACAAGAGGGTTTTTTATAAATGAAGTGCAAAAAAGAGAAAAAGGGCTTACAACTCCATCGCTTTTGGAAATCTATACAGCAATCCATGAAGCAAAAAAAGAGGGCTGTGAATATTTTGTGATGGAGGTTAGCTCCCATTCTATCGTGCAAGAGCGGATAGAAGGGCTAGATTTTGCTTTGAGAATACTTACAAATATTACAAGCGATCATTTAGATTATCATAAAACTTTGCAAAATTATAGAGATGTGAAAAACTCTTTTTTTAGCAATCCTAATGACTTAAAACTTATCAATAAAGATGAAATAAATGCTCGTTATGCCTTGCAAAATTGCATTACTTATGGGATTGAAAATCCTGCAACTTTAAGTGTGAAAGCTTATAGTTTAAAAGATGGCATTACCGCACAAATCTTCTATGGCAAAGAAGAAGCGCTTTTGGATTTAAATCTTTTTGGCAAACATAATCTTTATAATGCTCTAGCAGCCCTTGCAGCGGTGAAAATTTTAGAAAATGCACCTTTGGGTGAAATCACAAAGCATTTGGAAAACTTTGGTGGAGTTTTAGGAAGAATGCAAATTGTTTCTAAAAAGCCACTTATCATTGTGGATTTTGCACACACGCACGATGGAATGGAGCAGATTTTTCAATCTTTTGCTCATCAAAAAATAGCAGTAGTTTTTGGGGCAGGTGGCGATAGAGATAGGAGCAAACGCCCTAAAATGGGGTTTGTCGCTGCAAAATATGCAAATAAAATTTATATTACAAGCGATAATCCACGCAGTGAAGAGCCACAAAGCATTATTGAAGAGATCTTAGCAGGAATCCCACAAGCTTTAAGAGAAAAAAGACAAATTTTTGTAGAAGTAGATAGAAGAGAAGCAATTAAAAAAGCGATTTTAGATGTAAAAGAAGATGAGGTTTTGCTCGTGCTTGGCAAGGGCGATGAGCATTATCAAATCATTAAAGATGAGATTTTACATTTTGATGATGTGGAGGAAATACAAAAAGCTTTGGAAAATTTAAAATAATTTTTATGAGAAGCTAAAGCAATGGGAGGGAGTTTCATTCGAGAAGATTTTATTTAATATTTAGTAATAAAATGTATCAAAAATAATCAAAAAGGGATTTATAGAAATGATTGAATAAATAACTATGAAATTTGTTTAGCTAATGCAAAATATTTTCTTAGATTTAGGTTTTCATCTTAGTTTAATGAAAACCTAAGTTATATTACTTATCGCTAATGATAATCTCTAAAATCTTATCCTCTTGAGTAAGAGAATCTAAAACTTTTAAGCTTTCTTTGTCTTCTTTGTTGATAGCTCCAAAGGTTGTGTGTTCTCCATCTAAATGGGGTTGTGGTGCAAAGCAAATGAAAAATTGACTGCCCCCTGTATCTCTTCCTGCATGTGCCATAGAAAGTGTGCCTTTTAGATGTTTGTTTGGATTGTTTTCTAGCTCACATTTAATTCTATATCCAGGGCCTCCTCTACCATCTCCATTAGGACATCCACCTTGTGCTACAAATCCTTTAATTACTCTATGAAAGTTTAGATTATTATAAAAGCCATTTTTGGCTAGGTGGGCGAAATTTGCCACAGTATTGGGTGCATCTTTTGTAAAAAGTTCAAATTTCATATCACCCTTTTGTGTTTTAATGATAGCATAAGCATAAGATTCTAACTCTTCTTTTGTGGGATTGAATTCTTTTAATTCCATTTCTAAAAAGTCCTTAAAATTTAAAATTTTTATAGCAAATTTATTGTAGTATAAAAGTATTAAAAATAATTTTAAGGCTTTAAGAAATGATAAGAATTGTGTTTTTAATTTGTTTATTTTTGCAAGGATACGCACAAGATTATCCTTCTTGGATCAAAAAAGGCGTTAAAGTAATTGCAAATTTTGGTGAGAGCCGTTTTGAGAGTGGTTATGGGGTTATTATTAATGAGGGACTGATTTTGAGTGCTTCACAAAATCTACATTTAGAGGGTGAAAAAATAACTTATCCTAAGGATATTATTTTGTATGTGAGTGAAGCTAAAGATGAACCCATAGCTTGTTTAGCACATGCAGAAATTTTAGCATTAGATGATTATGCAGGTTTGGTGCTTTTAGAGCCGATAAAATTTACAGATATTTATTGCAATACTCTTCCAGAGCAAAATTTTCGCTCCTTGCACTATCAAACGCGTTTTTTGGATATTTTAAAAAAGCCATTAGATAGGGAATTAATAGACAAAGATGTTTTGGATTATTTTTTAGAACAAGAGTGGCTGGAGTTTGCAAAAGAGCAGATGACTTTTTTGGAATTTAAAGCCATGCAAGAAAAGCAAGAAAGTAAGCTTTTAGGAATGCCTATGTTTATAAATGATGAATTTTATGGGATTGTTAGCCAAAAGGAGAATAAAACGAGCATTCTAACGCATAAAGAGATTTTAGATTTTATTTGCGGATTACAAAAAACCTCTATTTTTGAAGACTATCCAAAAATTCAAAATTATTGTGAGGTAAATTATTAGCAAGATTAAAGTAAAATAAAGCTACAATATATAGATAAAGCTTTATAAAAGGGAAGAAATGTCTGATTTACTAAACCAAGATATACAAAATGTCAATATTGAAGATTCAATTAAAGAAAGTTATCTTGATTATTCTATGAGTGTTATTGTAGGGCGTGCTTTACCCGATGCTAGAGATGGGTTAAAGCCAGTGCATAGGAGAATCCTCTATGCGATGTCAAAGCTTGGTGCAACTGCTAAAGCAAAGCATTTAAAATCTGCTAGAATTGTCGGTGATGTAATCGGTAAATACCACCCACACGGAGATACAGCGGTGTATGATGCACTTGTTAGAATGGCACAAGATTTCTCCATGCGTTTAGGGTTAGTAGATGGACAAGGAAACTTTGGAAGCATTGATGGAGATAGTGCTGCTGCTATGCGTTATACAGAAGCAAGAATGACACAAGCAGCTGAAGAAGTTTTAAGAGATATTGAAAAAGATACCGTGGATTTTATCCCAAATTATGATGATACCACAGAAGAGCCTGATATTCTCCCTAGTCGTTTGCCAAACTTGCTCATTAATGGTTCTAATGGAATTGCAGTGGGTATGGCTACAAATATCCCTCCACATAGAAGCGATGAGATTTTAGAAGCACTGATTTATCTAGTGGATAATAAAAATGCAACTTTAGATGAAGTGATGCAATTTATTGAAGGGCCAGACTTTCCAACAGGTGGGATTATCTATGGAAAAAGCGGGATAAGAGAAGCCTATGAAAGTGGTAGGGGACGCATTAAAATAAGAGCAAAAACCCATATTGAAAAAACCAAGACAAAAGACATTATTGTAATTGATGAGATTCCCTATCAAGTGAACAAAGCAAGGCTTGTAGAGCAGATAGCCGAACTCGCAAGAGATAAGGTGATTGAAGGGATTTCAGAGGTTAGAGATGAATCAGATAGAGAAGGGATTAGAGTTGTAATAGAGCTAAAGAGAGAGGCGATGAGTGAGATTGTGCTTAATCATCTTTTTAAATCTACCCCTATGGAAAGCACTTTTGGGATTATCCTTTTAGCAATTTATAATAAAGAGCCAAAAGTCTTCACGCTTTTGGAATTATTGCATTTGTTCTTATCCCATAGAAAAAGCGTTGTGATTAGAAGAACGATTTTTGATTTAGATAAGGCTAAAGCTAGAGCACATATTTTAGAGGGTTTGAGGATTGCATTAGAAAATATCGATGAAATTGTTTCTTTAATCCGTTCAAGCAGTGATCCAAAAGTTGCTAAAAGTGGCTTAATGGAGAAGTTTAGCTTAAGCGAGATTCAAGCCCAAGCAATTTTGGACATGAGATTGCAAAGATTAACAGGCTTAGAGCGAGATAAAATTGAAAATGAGTATCAAGAATTATTAAAAGAGATTGAATATCTAAGCTCCATTTTAAAAAGTGAATCTATGCTTAATGGAATTATCAAAGAAGAACTTCAAGAATCTAAAGAGAAATTTAGTTCTAAAAGACTAACCGCTATTGAAGAAGATTATGAAAGCATAGATATGGAAGATTTAATTCCAAATGAGCCAGTAGTGGTAACTATGAGCCATAGGGGCTATGTAAAAAGAGTGCCAGTTAGAACCTATGAAAAGCAAAATCGTGGTGGTAAGGGTAAGATTTCTGCAAATACGCATGATGATGATTTTATTGAATCTTTCTTTGTTGCAGATACGCATGATACGATTATGTTTGTTACAAATAAAGGGCAACTCTATTGGCTAAAAGTATATAGAATCCCAGAAGCAAGTAGAACCGCAATAGGCAAAGCGGTGGTAAATTTAATCAACCTTGCCCCTGATGAAAAGATTATGGCGACCATTACTACAAAAGATTTTAATGAAGATAAATCTCTTGCATTCTTTACGCGTAATGGAATTATTAAACGCACTAATTTAAGTGAGTTTAAAAACATTAGAAGTGTGGGCGTTAAGGCTATAAATTTAGATGAAGATGATGAGCTAGTAACTGCAAAAATAGTAACTCCTAGCATAAAAGAGATTTTAGTGGTTACTTATGAGGGAATGTGTGTGAGGTTTGAAGTAAGTGATGCTAGAGAAATAGGGCGTGTTGCAAGGGGTGTAACGGCTATCAAGTTTAAAATGCCTAAAGATTTTGTAATCGGTGCAACCGTGATTTCTAGTGAGAATGAAGAGATTTTAAGTGTGAGTGAAAAGGGTATCGGAAAACGCACAGAAGCAAACGAATACAGAATCACAAAACGCGGTGGTAAGGGCGTGATAGCTATGAAGCTGACCCCTAAAACTGGTAAGCTTGTGGGCGTGGTGAATGTAGATGAAAATATGGATTTAATGGTGCTAACTTCAAGCGGCAAGATGATAAGAGTAGATATGCACTCTATAAGAAAAGCAGGGCGTGCTACAAGCGGAGTAATCATCGTAAATGTAGCTGAAGAAAAGGTAGTCTCCATTGCTAGATGTCCTAAAGAGGAAAAAGATGAGGAAGAGGGAGAAGAGCAAAGCCAAGATTTAGGGCTTTTAGGAGAGTAATTTTGTAATGTTTAAGCTTCTTTGTCTTTTGTGGCTAGTGAGCGGGATTTTAAATGCAAGAGAGTTTGTATTTTCTTATCGTCTAGCTATCAAAGATGGAGTGGTTTTGAATGAAGATTATTATTTCTCTCCTGTTATGCAAGAGAGAAAAAGTAGGCTTAGTCCCTATAAAAATTGTGAGATTTTACACGAAGCAAAGAGCGAAAAAGAGTTTTTAAAAAACTATAAAGAAGAGATTTTAGAATGCTTTTTTAAGTGGGGGATAAAGTTAGAAGATAGAAGCAAGGCTACAAATTTAGTGGGTAATTTTGTGAGTGTTTTAAGCATTCCTCCCACACGCATTTATATAGAGTTTGAACGAGGGATCGCAAAAATTTATTATTTACATCCTAAAAAGGAGAAAAAATGAAGCTTGCCATTGTTGAAGATGATATCAATATGAGAAAATCGCTTGAAATAGCACTGGGTGAATATGAAGAATTTGAGGTAATTAGCTTTAAAAGTGCTAAAGATGCACTTAAAAAGCTTGATGATTCTGTGGATTTAATCATTACAGATATTAATATGCCACAAATGGACGGATTGGAATTTTTGCGTGAGTTAAATGGCAAGTATGAGGCTTTGATTATTACAGGAAATGCGACTTTAAATAAGGCTATCGATTCTATAAGATTAGGGGTAAAGGACTTTTTAACTAAGCCTTTTGAGATTGAAACCTTAGTAGAAGCAATCCATAGAGCCAAAAAAGCAAAAGAAGTGATTAGTAAGGTTGAGAAGAAAGCTACCAAAAAAACTAAAGAAAAAAACTCTTTTATCGCTACCTCTCCTGCATTAGAGAGTGCATTAAAATTAGCTTCTAAGGCTGCTAAAACGGACGCTTCTGTATTGTTTTTGGGAGAGAGTGGAGTGGGTAAGGAGCTTTTTGCAAACTATATCCATCAAAATTCTACAAGGCTAGATAAGCCTTTTGTTGCGATTAATATGGCAGCAATTCCAGAAAATTTGCTAGAATCAGAACTCTTTGGCTATGAAAAGGGTGCTTTTACGGACGCTACTGAAGGAAGGGCTGGGAAGTTTGAAAGTGCAAATGGAGGAAGTGTATTTTTAGATGAGATAGGTGAAATGCCTATGGGGCTCCAAGCAAAGCTTTTGCGTGTTTTGCAAGAAAAAGAAGTGGTAAGACTTGGTTCTAATAAACCTATTAAAATAGACATACGCCTTATTGCTGCTACAAATGCAGATATTGAAAAAAAGATTAAAAGGGGAGAATTTAGAGAAGATTTGTATTTTAGGTTGCAAACTATTCCTGTTCATATTCCACCTTTGCGTGAGAGAAAAGAGGAGATTATCCCGCTTAGTGAGTGGAAGCTAGAGCAAGTGGATATGCAATATGGTGTCGGAAAGAAAACTTGGGGAAAGGGTGCAAAAGAGCAACTTTTATCTTATAGGTGGCCGGGGAATATTAGAGAGCTTTTATCAGTTGTTGAGAGAGCAGCGATTTTATGTGAGGGAGATGAAATCTTGCCTGAAGATTTGTTTTTAACCTCACGAGAGAGTGCAGGGGAGAAGAAAATTGCTTCATTAGAAGAAGAGCTTATTATTGAAGCATTAAAAGCAAGCGATTCAGACATTGACAAAGCTTGTGAAATTTTAGGGATGAAAAAAGAGATTCTAAGCAAGAAAATGGAACACTACCAAATCAAATTATAAGGAGTAAAAATGAGAAAGTATAATGTAGCAGTTGTGGGAGCAACAGGGGCAGTAGGAGAGGAGATTTTTAGAATCTTAGAAGAAAGAAATTTTCCAGTGGCTAAGATTTTACCACTTGCAAGCGCTAGAAGTGTGGGAAAAGAGATTGAGTTTTGTGGCGAAAATCATAAAGTGGTGGAACTAACCCATGATGTGTTTGAAAAAGAAAATATTGAAATTGCATTTTTTTCAGCGGGGGGTAGCATTAGTGCAGAGTTTGCTCCTAGTGCGGCAAAAGCAGGTGCGCTAGTGATTGATAATACAAGTCATTTTAGAATGGATAAAGATGTGCCATTAGTCGTGCCAGAAGTGAATGAAGAAGATATTGCATTATGGGAAAAAAAGGGCATTATTGCAAACCCTAATTGCTCTACTATCCAAATGGTGCAAGTTTTAGCACCTTTACATAATGTTTTTGGAATTAAAAGAGTAGATGTTAGCACTTATCAAGCAGTATCGGGTGCAGGTAAAAAGGGTATGGAAGAGTTAATTTTACAAATGCAGAAATTTTTTGATTTTAGTCTTGATAGTGTTGAGCCTAAGGCATTTCCACACAGAATAGCCTTAAATGTAATCCCACATATTGATGTATTTTTAGATAATGATTACACAAAAGAAGAAATGAAAATGGTAAATGAAACTAATAAGATTATGCATAGTAGCTTTGCTGTGAGTGCAACTTGCGTAAGAGTGCCAGTTTTACGTAGTCATAGTGAGGCGATTACTATCGCATTTAACAAAGAAGTGAGTGCTAAGGAAGTAAAAGAAGTGCTAAAGAGTGCAGAATCTGTCGTGCTTATGGATAATCCAAAAGAAAATTCCTATCCTATGCCGCTGATTGCAACAGATACGGATGAAACTTATGTAGGGCGCATTAGAGTGGATAATTATGATAAAAATATCGTGCATTTATGGTGCGTAGCTGATCAAGTGCGTGTGGGAGCTGCTACAAATGCAGTGAGAATCGCACAAAAATGGATTAGAATGCAAGGAAATTAGTTTTGGGTGTTGCTTCAATTTTATTTGTATGTTTAGGAAATATTTGTCGTTCTCCTCTAGCAGAGGGGATTGCAAAAGATTTAGCCTCTAAAAAAGGGTTAAATTTAAAAATAGATTCAGCAGGAACTAGCGGATGGCATATTGATGAGCCACCTTGTGCAAATTCTATTTTAATTGCAAAGCAAAGGGGTATTGATATTTCACATTTAAGAGGGCGTAAATTAAATAGCTACACGGATTTAAAATTTGATTTAGTGGTGGCTATGGATAGGCAAAATCTAAGTGATATTTTGCGTTTGGGCTTTAGCAAAGAAAAGGTAGTTTTAATGGGGGATTTTGGCTTAAAAGGGCAAGAGATTCCAGATCCTTACCATTATCCAAATTTAGAAGGTTTTGCTAAAATTTATACTATGCTTGAAACTAGTATTCAAGAACTATTTAAGCAAAAAGTTTTAATTTCTTAAAGGGTGAATTTGGGCGATTTAGCTTCTAATCTTAATCTTTATTTGGCTTTGTTAGGCGGAGTGTTGTTTTTAAGTGCTTATGCTTCTAGGATTTCAGAAAAAATTGGTGTTCCTTTATTGCTTGTGTTTTTGGGGATTGGTATGCTTTTAGGGAGTGAGGGCATTGGGGGGATTGAATTTTCAAATGCGCTTTTAGCACAGATTGTAGGCACGATTGCTTTGGTGTTTATTTTGTATAGCGGTGGGTTAAATACGCATTGGAAAGAGATTAAACCCGTGCTTAGAAGTGGTATTTTGCTAGCAACTTTAGGTGTTCTTTTAACAACATTTATTATGGCATTATGTATTTATTATATGCTAGATTTTAGCTTTTTAGAATCTTTGCTTTTAGGAGCGATTGTAAGCTCTACCGATGCTGCGGCTGTTTTTATGGTGTTGCGTTCTTCTAAGATTAAGCTAAAAAACAATATTGACTATCTTTTGGAACTTGAATCAGGAAGCAATGATCCTATGGCGATTTTCCTAACCATTACTATTTTGCAGATGATAGTAATCCCTAATGAAGCTTCTATATTAGAATGGATTATTCAGTTTTTTGCGCAATTTATCGTAGGGGGAATTTTGGGTGTAGTTTGTGGGTATCTTTTTCCTAAGATTTGTAGCAAGGTTAAAATTACTCAAGCAGGACTTTATCCGCTTTTAAGTCTTGCTTGGCTTTTGATAGTTTTTGGGGTTTCTTCTTTGCTTTATGGGAATGGGTATTTAAGCATTTATATTGCAGGGATTTTAACAAACAAATATGCTTTTCCCCATAAAGAAAATATTATTGCTTTTCATGATAGCAGTGCTTGGATTATGCAAATTGTTGTCTTTTTGGTTTTGGGATTGCTTGTATTTCCTTCAGAGCTTAGTTCTGTTACATTTCAAGCGGTGGTTTTATCTGCGGTTTTGATTTTGATAGCACGCCCACTTAGTGTATTTGTATCTCTTTATAAAAGTCCTTATGATATTAAAGAGAAAGTTTTTATTTCTTGGGTGGGTTTAAGGGGTGCTGTGCCTATTATTTTGGCTACTTATCCTTATGCTTATCATTTGGAAGTTTCTTCAATGTTTTTTAATATTGTATTTTTTGCAGTGATTATTTCTGTATTGTTGCAAGGAATGAGCCTTAAATTTGTAGCTAAAATATTAAAAATCTCTAAATAATAAAACTAGGAATTGCAAATATTTTAGTGGTAAATTAAAGATTTTAAAGCCCTAGCAAATGCTTAAAGTGCATTTGCATTTTTGAAGATAGGCTAAAAAGCGGGTAAAATCTCACCCTTATATTCATTTAAAATAAAGTCTTTCATTGTTTGTGATTGTAGAGCATTAAGAAGTTTTTTTAGATTTTCATCCTTTGCCCTTTCTTCTTTAACGACTAGAATATTTGCATAAGGAGATTCCTTATCTTCTAGCACAAGTGCGTCATTGAGCGGATTAAGCCCTGCTAAAAGTGCAAAATTTGTATTAATGACACTAAGGGTTGCATCTTCTAGTGTTCTAGGCAAAAGTGGGGCATCCATTTCTTTAAACTTTAAATTTTTAGGATTTTCTACAATATCTTGAATAGAAGCTAGCTCTACTCCCTCTTTTAACTTGATAATTCCATTAGCTTCTAGCACTCTTAGTGCTCTAGCTCCATTTGAAGGATCATTAGGTAGGGTTACTTCATCGCCATTTTGTAATTCTTCTAAGCTTTTGATTTTTTTAGAATAAACACCCATAGGCTCTAAATGCACATTGCCAATGCTTACAAGCTTAGTATTTTTCTCTTTGTTAAAAGAATCTAAATAAGGCTTGTGTTGGAAAAAATTTGCATCCAAAGAGCCATCATTCAAAGAAAGATTAGGAGTTACATAGTCATTAAACTCTTTAATTTCTAAAGTGATCCCCTCTTTTTGCAAGAGCGGTACAACTTGTTGTAGCATTTTAGCATGGGGTTCTGGAGTAGCTCCGACTACTAATTTGATATTTTCTTTAGTGTTTGCATTTGCATTTTGTGAATCGCTTTTAGAACAACCGCTTACAAAAAGTGTAGCACATACACCTAAAGCCAATAAACTTTTTTTAAACATACTTTCTCCTTATTTTTTAAGTTTTCTATATAGAAAATCTCCTAAAGATTGAATAATTTGCACCAAACATATTAGGATAATGACATTATACAACATAATATCGCTTTGAAAACGATAATAGCCATATTTAATAGCCACATCTCCTAATCCACCCCCACCTAAGCTCCCTGCCATTGCACTAAATCCAATTACTAAAATAAAAGCTAAGGTAATTCCAGAGATAATGCTAGGCAATGCTTCAATGAGCATAATTCTAAAAATAATTTGAGAATTACTTGCACCAAAGCTAAGTGCAGCTTCTATCACACCCTTATCTACTTCTTTAAGTGCATTTTCTATGATTCTTGCAATAAAGGGCATAGCACCAATGCTAAGTGGCACGATAGCCGCACTTGCCCCATAGCTAATGCCCAAAAGCCATTTAGTAAAGGGAAGCAAGACTACCATTAAAATAATAAATGGAAAAGAACGCAAAGTATTTAAAATTGTATCAAGCACCCTAAAAATAATTTTATTAGGAGCTAATCCTCTAGGCTCACAAAGCACGAGTAAGATAGCAGGAATGATCGCTAAAAGTGTGGCGATTAAAGTAGCAACCACACTCATATAGAGTGTTTCTAGTGTGGCTTCTAGTAATAAATTTATAATTTTTAAATCCATTTTTAATCCTTTACAATTTCCCAGCGAGTGCCACTTTGGCTTAAAAACTTGCAAACTTTTTCTTGATAGTGCTTGTCTATATTAATCACTAAAAAGCCTAGAGCCGTATCATTAAATGCTTCTAACGTGCCCCATACGATATTGCAATCTATTTCTAGTTTTCTTGCCATTTGTGTGATGATGGCGTTTTGTGCCACTTCTTTTGGAAAATAGATTCTGATATTTACCCCACTTTTGGGTAAAATTTCATTTTCTCCTAAAAATTCTCGCATTTTTTTATCTGGGCTTAAAAAGAGTTCTTCTATCGCACCGCTTCTTAAAATTTCTCCATTTTCTAAAAATGCAGCTTCTTTGCAGATTTTTTTAACCACTTCCATTTCATGTGTTACTAGAATAATGCTTACTCCAAGTTCTTTGTTAATCGTAGATAAAAGCTCTAAAATCGCTCCTGTGATGGAGGGATCTAACGCACTTGTAGCCTCATCGCTTAGTAGAATTTTAGGATTTAGCACTAAAGATCTAGCAATAGCTACTCTTTGCTTTTGTCCTCCACTAAGCTGTGCGGGATAGAAATGTTTTTTATCTTTTAAGCCTACAAGCTCTAAAAGGTTATCAATTTTGCTTTTATCTATCTTTTCTCCCCAGCACTCTAGTGGTAAAATCACATTTTCATAGACATTTTTACGGCTTAGAAGTGAGAAGTGTTGGAAAATCATACCGATATTTTTTCTAAAAATCCTTAGTTCCTTTCCTTTTAGCTTTGAAACCTCCACTCCCTCTATGAGCAATTGTCCCTCTTTAAAGGTTTCTAGTCCATTAATAGTGCGTAAAAGTGTGCTTTTACCAGCACCACTATGCCCCACAAGCCCAAAAATCCCTCCTTTGTTAATAGAGAGATTGATATTTTTTAAAACTTGCAAATCGCCATAAAATTTACTTAAATTTTTAATTTCTATGAAATTCATTTTTATCCTAATTTAAAATTTAGCAAAACACTAATAGTTTTGCAATTTTAGCCAAATTTTTATAGAATTGCTTAAAATTTGTAATTTTAAAGGTTTGATATGCGATTAAAATTATTGTGTTGTTGTGCTTTTTTGACTTCTTTTTCGTTTTCACAACCTTGGGTGATGTTTAATGATCTTGATGATACTTATTTGTATGATCAAGCAAGTGGAAGTGTATATATCCGCGTAAAAAAGGGCGGTAAAAACTATGAAGATAGTTTTGTGAAAATGGGTGTAGTGGATAAAACTCCCCCTAAAGTAGAAATTCCAGCAAATGATTCTAAAAAAGAGCAAGAGGAGCTTATTAAAAAAGCACAAGAAATACAAAAAAGTATTCAAGGGAGTATTTTAGGAGGAGGCGAGTAAAACTTTAGTTTTCAACCCTCTTTTTTAAAGGTTTTTCTAGTCCATCTTCCCAGCCTTCCTTTAAAAAGGTAATTTCCACTGCTTCAATAAGTTGCAAAGCGATTTGTGCGATAAAAGAGTTATCATTTAAAATAGAAGTTCCATTAGTTACGCTAATTTTCTTATTAGTGATGAGTTCTTCTACTTGCGCTAGGACTTCATAATCTTTTTCTTTTAGGAGTTCTTTGGCACTTTTTAGTTGAGAGATGATTAAAAATGCACTTTTTTCATCCATAAGTTTTAGTTCTTCCACACTGCGTAAAAGCTCTCCTAAATCCTTTCGCATTTTATTGTATTGATCTTTTAAATCTTTATTAGCAGAAGCACAATAGGTTTTCATATTTGTTTGGATTAGTTTTAGGTTTTTTGTGGCTTCTGCTATATTTCTTGAAGCAATTTTAAAAGAAAAGATTCTATGGTTTTTCTCTTCATCTTCTACATAGCTTTGTGCCTTTGTGGAAAATTCCATAATCGCGTCAAATAAAACTTTAATTTTTCTTCTATAAAGATAGTCTAAATCTACATCCCCGCTAAACCATTTTTTGGTTTGTATGATAGATTCAAAACTTTCTTTGCCTTTAATATCGCTTCTATTAAAGCCTATGGTATGTGCGATCATCGCAAAGGCATTATTATAGAGGTGAATACTTTCTTTTTGCAAGGCTTCAATAGCAGTATCAGGATAATTTACAATGTTTTTATCTAAATACAAAGCATGATCCATATCTTTATCGCGTGGGGCTTTAATGGTTTTGTTTAAAAATAGCACAATTTGCTTGATAAAGGAGGACATTAAGATAACAGCAACAAGGTTAAAAGTGGTGTGGAATAATGCAGTTTTAAGTGCTAGATTGTCTTGTGCTATGCCTAGTATTTTTGCACCAAAATCCACTAAATTAACAAAGGTTGGGAAAAGTGCAACTACAATGAATGCAATGCTAAAGTTAAAAATACAATTTGCAATAGCAAGCTTTTTACCTTCAATATTAGTATTTAGCGAAGCGACGACAGCGGTTACCACGCCCCCTACGCTTGTCCCAAGTGTGGCAGCGAGTGCATTTTCATAGCCGATTTGTCCGCTAAGGAGTGCTGCGATGATGATGGCAAGGGTTGCGTGGCTTGATTGCACGATACCAGTGGTTAGCGCACCAAGCCCCACAAAGATAAGCACTCCTTTAAAGCCCTCTACATTGAATCTAGAAAGATCCATAACGCTTTTATAGCTTTCAAATCCATTTTTAATATAATCTACCCCTAAAAAGAAAAAGCCAATTCCCATAAGGATAGAGCCCAAGCCTTTTAAGAGATTATCTTTTTGAAAATTTAGCAAAGTTCCACAAACAATAAGGGGGATTGCTAAAGAAGAAATGTTAATAGATGAAAGCCCAACGATAAGCCAAGAACCTGCACTATTGCCTAAATTTGCTCCAAAGATTATCCCAATGCCTTGTGCTAGAGTGATTAAACCTGCTGAAAGAAAGGAGATAGAGATCACAGAAACTAAAGTGGAAGATTGCATAAGGATAGTGGTTATCACCCCAAAAGTAATGCTTTTTAGCTTTGTGTTTGTGGATTTTGTCAAGACTTTTTCTAGTAAACCCCCACTAAAAGATTTGAATCCTCCCCCAAGATACATCATACCAATGAGTAAAATTGCAACTCCTGCTAAAATTTTCCCAAGTGCAGGAAAAACAACCAAAAAATAGATTAATAAAACTCCTAACACCATAAGCATATAACGACGAAAATTTTGCACCATAACCCAAAGCCTTTAAAATAAATTAACACATTATAGCAAAATACAATTTTTTAAACAAAATCTGCTAATTTTTAAAAATATTTTTTAAGGAGGCTTGACAAGTTCAATATTTTTAATTATAATCTCGTTTTTCATTCACAGGATATTCCGGATTAGCTCAGCGGTAGAGTAGGTGGCTGTTAACCACTTGGTCGTAGGTTCGAATCCTACATCCGGAGCCACTTTATAAGTCTTTCTTAATTTTTATAATCCAAAAGTTTTTAGTTTTGAATGGTTGTAGTTTGATATTTTATTAAATATTTATTTTAGTATAGTAGTCTAAGCTGTCATAAAAGCTCAAAATACTCTTTTTATTGCAAAACTTACTTTTCTTTAATTTATTGCAAGGCAGATTTGTCTAGCATGGCAATCTATAAAATACATTAACTACTCATTTTATATTTTATTCAAATTTAAATTTTTAATATGTAGAATTCACATTATTTTTTTAAGTTAAAAATACTTAAAAC
>NZ_QXJG01000055.1 GCF_003670295.1 Helicobacter burdigaliensis | reverse complement strand
TATTTTTGCAACATGGTGTAACCCATAATGATGTCTCTAGTTGGTTAAATCAAAGAAAAATTGATCTTTTTATAACTTCTACAAAAAATGAGTATCATTCTATTGTTGATAATTTTAATCATTATAAGTTTGGTTATAAGGAATTGGTTTTGACAGGAATGCCAAGACATGATGCTTTGATTAAAAACAATAAAAGTAATACTAAGCAGATATTGATAATGCCAACTTGGAGGCAATATTTAAGTGGTGAAATGAATAAGTATAATACAAGAAGCAAAAATAAAAATTTTATGAATTCGGAATATTTTTTAAAATGGAAAGAATTACTTCAAAGTCAAGAATTAAGAGATATTGCGGATAATTATGGATATAAAATAGTATTTAATCCACATCCGCAAGTCAAAATATACATTGAGGATTTTAAGGTTCCAGACTATATAATTATAGGCAGTGAAAATAGAATGCAGGAGCTTTTTTGCAATTCAAGCTTAATGATTACAGATTATTCAAGTGTTGCTTTTGAGATGGCTTATTTAAATAAACCAGTAATCTACTATCAGTTTGATAAAGAAGTTTTTTTTGCTAATCATACTTTGCAACAAGG
Organism: Helicobacter burdigaliensis; assembly: GCF_003670295.1. GTDB lineage: Bacteria > Campylobacterota > Campylobacteria > Campylobacterales > Helicobacteraceae > Helicobacter_D > Helicobacter_D burdigaliensis. Next base: position 176 of record NZ_QXJG01000055.1, on the reverse strand, counting down.
ATATTTTAACTATGAAGAAGATGGTTTTGGTCCTGTAGTAAAGACACAAGAAGGATTATTAAAAGAGGCAAAAAAAATACTTGAAGATGGCTGTAAAGTAGGGGAGCCCTATAAAACTAACATGGCAAATACTTTTCTTTTTAGAGATGGAAAATGTTGTGAGAGGGTTTATGAAA
>NZ_QXJG01000054.1 GCF_003670295.1 Helicobacter burdigaliensis | reverse complement strand
GGCTTAAGCGATGTAATCTTAAGTAGAGATGACTTTGATTCTTCTATTATTAGTGGTATCTTAGATGAAATCTTAAATGGAGAAATAAAAGTAGATATTACTAAACTCTTTACCTATGATAAAGAAACAGGAATAATCACTCTAAATACAGATTATTTAAAAACATTAGGAGGAGAAGATTATCAACAAGCCATAGATTTCTTAAAAGCTTTCTATTATAAAGATGAAAATAATAAAGATAATGAAGGCTTAGGAAACTATCTAGCAGGATTAGAAAATGCAAATGATTGGAAAAGCTTTTTAGAGGCAAATAATAAAATAACAATCTCTAAAAATGATTTTTTAAACTTCCTAAACAACAACCTGCAAACTAAAATCAAACTTTTTGAAGAATGGAAAAGTAATTATGAGCTTTATACTTCAGGACTTGCCACAGAAGAACAAATGAGAAACTTAGAGACTTGGTTTAAAAACAATGAAGCAACTCTAAAAGACTATCAAAACTTCTTAGACAATCCTATGTTAACAGATAAAGGAGAACATAACTTTACTTTAGGTAATGGTTCTTTAGCATTCATTAATGGAAGTGATTATAAAAACTTAAGCACTCCACCTAAAAAAGATGGAGGCGATGATCAAACCATCACTACTCCTCTAAAAGACATTAACTCTTCTATGCTAAACAAAGAAAAGGTAGTCTTAGTTAAACCTGCAGAAGAAGAAAAGCAAGCTTTAGATGAAGAGAAAGGAAGACTAAATTATAGCACTTGTGTTGTATCTGAAAACTTTAAAACAAATAATCCTTGTATGGCTGAGAGGATTTAAAATTCGTATT
>NZ_QXJG01000053.1 GCF_003670295.1 Helicobacter burdigaliensis | reverse complement strand
GGTATTATGGCTCAAGCTATCAATGCTAATATTGAAAAGACTAAGTTAGGATTAGAACAAGACTTAAAAGCTGTAACGCAATCTGTTCAAACAGCAAAAGCAATAGAAGAAGGAGACTTAACAGCAAGAATTATAGAAAATCCTGCTAATCCTCAATTAATAGAATTAAAAAATGTTTTAAATGAAATGCTTAGAACTTTAGAAGCTAAAGTAGGTTCTAATATGAATGAAATCACTAAAGTCTTTAACTCTTATAAAAACTTAGACTTCACTATTGATATTCAAAATGCAAAAGGAGAAGTAGAACTTACTACTAACACTCTAGGCGAAGAAATAAAAGCAATGCTAAAAGCTTCAGCTTCTTTTGCAACAGATTTAGCAAAACAAAGTGAAGAGTTAAAACTCTCTATGGAAAAACTAACAAGTGGTTCACAAACTCAAGCAAGTTCTCTTCAACAATCAGCAGCTGCAATAGAAGAGATAAGTTCTTCTATGCAAAATGTAAGTGATAAAACATCTGAAGTAACTAGACAAGCAGAAGATATTAAAAACATAGTAGGTGTTATAAAAGATATAGCAGAACAAACTAACTTACTAGCACTTAATGCAGCAATAGAAGCAGCAAGAGCAGGAGAACATGGTAGAGGATTTGCAGTAGTAGCCGATGAAGTTAGAAAACTAGCTGAAAGAACAGGTAAATCTTTAAATGAAATAGAAGCTAATGTAAATGTATTAGTCCAAGGCATTAATGATATGAATGAATCTATAAAAGAGCAAACACAAGGTGTTGCTCAAATCAATGAAGCAGTAGCACAATTAGAGGGTGTAACACAAGATAATGTA
>NZ_QXJG01000052.1 GCF_003670295.1 Helicobacter burdigaliensis | reverse complement strand
ACAATATAATATACTTAATATAAGTAAGTATTATGGCTAGATTAAATATTTTAAAAAAGAGAAAAAATTTTAAAAAAATTTAGAAATTTTTGTAAAGAGATTAAAAAATTAGATTGTTTTTTATAAAGAATTTTTTAAATTTTTAATTGTAGAGTGTAAATTTATATTTTAAAAAGCATTAACATTAAAAATATTTAAGTTTTTCAAGAAAGTGTGGTATAATTTTAGTGGGTCTTCACTTTAAGCAGGTGAGCAAGACCTGCTTAGTGGAAATTTAAGCCCACAAGGAGCTTAGATGAAAACTACGCAATTCATCTTAGTTGTAATTATACTACTTTGTATATTTACAGTCAAGGCCTATTAGCTTTGACCCTCATTTTGAGGGCTAAGGTGGATTTACCTGCTTTTATAAACACAATAGTATCTAACATTCAAAGCTTATTGCAAATAAGCTTTATTAGCTTTATTGATTGTATAGATAATTTAATTTGCATTGATTGATAATTTTAACTCTTTTAATATTTAAATTTTGTTTTCTTAGGAGCTTTTATTTAAATACTAAATAGATTAGCCATATAATGCATTCTTAGTATTAATCCTACTTAAAGATACTTTTAAATTTTAAATCTAACCCAACCACAACCAAATCAACAAATCCATCCCCTTTATAAAAATCAATAAGAACAACAATAAACATAAATATAAGAAATGTAGAAAATATAAAAGTCTAAGAATATCAAAAATATTAAGAAATACAAAGAATAAAAGTAAGATTAAGAACAAAGAAGAAAAAAGTAAAAGAATAAGTATAAAAGCAAGAATAATAACAAAGAAGAAAAAAGTAAGAAAGATTAAATAAAAAGATTATTAGGAAGAATCCTAAAACTTCTTCTTCCTAACATCTTCTAAAATATCATTAGCGATTTTATTCACACTTTGGGTA
>NZ_QXJG01000051.1 GCF_003670295.1 Helicobacter burdigaliensis | reverse complement strand
GTTACAACCAAGAAATCAATTAGAAAGAGCAGCATTTTATTTTTATCTTATTCAAAATTCTTTTGGGGCAAAGAAAGAAAGCTTTGCAATGAGTAAAACAAGAGCTAAAAAACTTTATAGAGATTTTAGTGTGTATTCTAAAAGGCTAAAGGGGGTTAGCATTGAAAATAAAGACTTTACTTACATTTTAAAAAACTATGATAATGATGGGGCTTTGTTTTATTTAGACCCACCTTATGTAGGAACGGAAGATTATTATCAAAATACAGGAGGTTTTGGGCTAAAAGAGCATAAGCTCTTAAATGAATTGTTAAAAAATATCAAAGGTAAATTTATGCTTTCTTATAATGATTGTAAGTTAGTAAGAGAGCTTTATAAAGACTTTAATATTAAAGAATTAAGAGTTAGTTACTCTCTTAGTGCAAAGGACAGAAAAGAACAAAAGGAACTTTTAGTGATGAACTTTTAATCTTTAATAGGGGGTGTTAAAGCCTCCTTATCTCCCCAATTACTGCACCTATTAGCAAAAATTCCCCATTGTTATAAAACATATCTTTATAACTAGGATTAAAAGAATGCAAAATTACCCCCTTATCTTTTTTAAAGACTTGTTTTATAAACAAACCCTCTTTAGTATTAATCACACAAATGCTTTTATCTTTAAAAGGCTTGTTTCTATCAACTACACAAATAGAATCATCTTTGATAACTTCTTCCATACTATCACCCACACAAGTAATAAACTCACAATCTTTACTTTTAAAAAAATCTAGTAATGTATTATCTATAATAATTTCTTGAAATTCTACAAACTCATTAATTCCACCTCCTCCCAAAGAAGCATTAGTCTTATAAAGCTTTAGGATTTTATACTTTTCTTCACAATTTAATAATGTTTTTATAGAACTTCCATAAAAGAAGTAATTAATACTAATATTTCTTTTATGTAAAAAGTTTAAGATTTGTGGATAGG
>NZ_QXJG01000050.1 GCF_003670295.1 Helicobacter burdigaliensis | reverse complement strand
TTAGTTATAAAAGTGCATTTTTAAAAAAAGCAAAATATTATTACAGAAAAAGAGAAGACGGAAGTTCAACATTGGATAACTCTATTAATAAAGAGTATTTTTTAGGAACAATAAAGCTTGGAACTTTGGAATTGCTTAAAAAAAATAATATTATTAATGTACAATTTGTATGTCTTTATCATATTTTTTGGCAGATTAAATTCATTGTTAATTCTCCTGAAAAACTTTCTATGTTGAGTAAGGAAGAGAAAGAAGAATATTTGAGATTATTGGATGAGAATTTCTCTTATATAGAAGAACAAACTGTTATGAAATTTAATATGGCAGGATGTTGGTTTTTTTATAAAATAGGAATGTTGAATTGTTTTAAAAAGAGTATGCCTAAGGAGTTTTATGTATATTTAGAGGAAATTAATGATCATAAAAGAACAATAACATTGAAGGTGTTTGAAACAGCATTGAATGATTTTACTAGTATGCAAATAGATAAACAAGAACTGTTTCCATATAATATAAAAATTTTGAGCTTTAATTTTTTAGATAGAGTTTTTATTTATGAAAAAAGGATGAAATTTTATATTTCTGAGGAGGCAAAATATTTTAGTGTAGATAAAAAAGGAGTTATAGCAGCTATCTCTGTAAAAGGAAAAATATTTAATGGTTATGTGAATATAAATAATATTTTCAAGCATACTATATGTGCCAATGAAAATATTTGGATGCTTATGGATAGAGACTGTAAAGCTGATGATAATGCAGAGCATTTGTATAGATATATCATGCAAAATCATCCTGAGCAAAAAATTATTTTTGCATTGAGAAAAGATAGCGAAGATTGGGATAGATTAGAAAAAGAAGGTTTTAAATTAGTAGAGTTTGGAGGTCAGGATTTTAAGAAAATATTCAATAAGGCCAGTAAAATAATTAGTTCTCATTGTGATAATTATGTGGATATGCAATTAAATAGTCATACTTTAAACTCTAAAGAATTTGTATTTTTGCAACATGGTGTAACCCATAATGATGTCTCTAGTTGGTTAAATCAAAGAAAAATTGATCTTTTTATAACT
>NZ_QXJG01000049.1 GCF_003670295.1 Helicobacter burdigaliensis | reverse complement strand
TTAGTTATAAAAGTGCATTTTTAAAAAAAGCAAAATATTATTACAGAAAAAGAGAAGACGGAAGTTCAACATTGGATTTAAAATTAAAGCAAAAAGATTATTATCTAAATGTTACTAAAAATGGCTATTTAAACATTCTTCAAAATAATAATTATAAAGGCAATATTCCTTTATTTATTCAAAATTTAGTTTTATATGATTTATATTGGCAAATAAAAGAATTGATTAATTCTCCTGAAAAAGTTTCTATGTTGAGTAGAAGGGAACAAGAAAAGTATCTAGAAATACTAATAAAAAATTTTCAATTAATAGATGTAAAAACTATTGAAAACTTTAAAAGCTTTCCATTTGAATTTTATATTATTCAAGGAATTCTTGGTTTTTTTAAAAAAGAAGCTTTTAGGCAAAAGAGAGTTTTTATTGAGGATATTGATGATAAAAATAATGAAATTTTAATTAAGTATTATTTCAATAATTTAGATATTAAAGAAGAGATTTATTTAGATGGTGAGCAAATTGTAGTGAAATATCCTAAAATAAGACAGTATGATTTTTTAGATAAAGTTTTCATATATGAAAAAAAAATATGGGTAAGGCTAGATAAAAGCTCTAAAGAACTAAAAGTTTTATTAAATGAAGCAGAGTGTGAAATAGAGTATCAAAACAAAATTATAAAGGATTTAGGGGTAATCTATAATGAGTTTAAAAAACTCCAAAAAATAAGGATGAGACAAGCTAATTTATGGATGTTTGCAGATATGAGTTCAAGAGCTGATGATAATGCAGAACACTTATATAGATATGTTATGCAAAATCATCCTAAGCAAAAAATAGTTTTTGCATTGAGAAAGGATAGTGAAGATTGGGGGAGACTAAAAAACGATGGTTTTAAATTGGTTGATCCAAGAAGTTTAAAATTTAAATATTTAGTTTTTAGGGCTAGTAAAATAATTAGCTCACATATTGATAAATATATGTTTACAGCACTTGGAAAAGAAACTCTGAAAGCCAAGGATTTTATATTTTTGCAACATGGTGTAACCCATAATGATGTCTCTAGTTGGTTAAATCAAAGAAAAATTGATCTTTTTATAACT
>NZ_QXJG01000004.1 GCF_003670295.1 Helicobacter burdigaliensis | reverse complement strand
AGTGTAGCGCAAAAAAGGAAATGGAATTATAGCTTTAAAAGCTTAAAGAGAGATTAAAAAATAAGGGGTTGGAGAAAATTGGAAGAAATTGATGGGAAATTTAATGGGGAGAGGTTTAGGGAGAAAGGGGGGATTGGAGAGTTAGAGATTATAGAGAGTGAGGGGAGGAATAATAAAAAATATATGGGATAAATAAGAGAGAAACTATTAGGAACATATCATTAGTTTAAGATAAAGCATAGAAAAGGGAGAGATGGGGGAGATTTAAAAGAGAGAGGTTTTTAAGGGTTGGTGAAAAAGAGGAGGAATATGAAAGAGATTTATAGGGAGGAATAAAAAGATAAGAAAGAGAATGGGAGAGAAATTTATAGGGGAAAGATTTAGAGGTTGGAGGGATATAGGAGATATAGAAAGAAATAAGAGAAAAACTATTAGGAGCATAGAAAAAACCATAAGATAAAACATAGAAAGAAAAGATTGAAGAAAAAATGAAAAGATAGGGGGAGATTGGAGGGAAAGAGAAAGGGAAAAAGATTATAGAGAGGGAGAGAAGTTATAGAGAGAAATGGGGGGGGATAAGGGGAAAAGAAGAAAGAAATTGTGGAATTTTAGAGATGACTAATAAGATTAAAATAAGCAGATGGTAGTTCAATATAAAAATATTGATTTAAAGTGATTTAGCAGTTTTGCTTATCTTAAGGATTTACAACTTTACTTTAAAATCGCAAATCCCCTGAAATTCTTAAAAGATTCAAACAAGTCTCATCTTATATAACCTCAATAAACCTGCTCATTTTCAAAAAATACTGCCTTATCTAAAACATTAAAAAATGCTTGATATACTTCTGGATCTTCCACAGCACTTGGCATTGAAGATGCTGAAGAATATTGGGCATTAGCCCTAATTGTTGCTCTATTTTTACCCTCCTCTCTAATTACAAGCGTCATTTTCATTTTAGCACCTTTTAATAGCTTTGTTGCAGTAACTGTGCCTGTAGCCATATCTGCTTTATCTACAATAAAGCCTAAATCTTGCAATGCAGCAACAGAAGATTTTGCAACTTTTTGCTTAGAGTATTCATAGGTTTTTGTCTGAAAAGACCTTAACTTTACTTGCTGTGTATCCTCTATAATCATTTGTTTTGAGCTTGGCGAACAAGCACTCAAAAACAACAATGCACCACCCAAAACAAATCCGATCTTTAATGCTTTTTTCATATTTTATTTGCCTCCAAAAATACTGCTTTTGATAATTTGTTATAAAATTCCTGATAAATTTCAGGATCTTTTATTGTTTCAACTTTAGTAGTATAACCTTGCATATTCCATACCACTCTTTGCAAAGTCAATCTTACATATACTTTTTTATTTGTTTCACTTTGATTAACAACAATAGTTGCCCTAATATCTTGAGTATAATCCACTATACTATAAAGATTACTCCCAAATAAGGCTGCTATAACAGCTCCTATTTGCTGTCCTGTTTCTCTAGCATCACGAGATTTAGAACTCGTAATAACTCCAAATTCTCTATTAATCTCATCAACATTAAAACCCAAATCCTGCATAGTTGCCACACTAGCAGAAAGTATCTCATCAAACTTATCTGTATCATAAGATCTTATTTGCAATTGTCTCTCTTCTGCAGTAGATGTTGTCATCTCAAGCATTTGCTTAGAGCTTGGCCCACACGCTACAAAGAAAAAGGCAACCATACACATTAAAAAAATATTTCTTCTCATAGGATTATCCTAAAAACTAGAAGTATGGTAAGCCACATCTCTCACTTTTTGCGACTCATCAAACTTAATAATAATCGTCAATGTTCTTTGGGATTTTATAGAACTTCCTGAATTTCCCTCAATCCCTGCTAAAATAATGCTAATACCACCTGAACCATTTTTATAAGCTTGTTGTGTGGAGATTTTATCATATACCCACACTTCTCTTCTTTGTGCATCTGTAGAGATAATATTTGGAGAACCCATAACCTCTACAACTTCTGCTGAACTCATTCCTACTTTAATATCTTTTTGTGCTTTTGCTACGCTTATCTTTTCATCTACTTGAGGTTGATATAACCCTGTGCAACCAGAAAACAACATCACAATAGAAAACGCTCCAAAGCCTAGCAATGATTTTTTAAATTTCATTTTTACTCCTTGCTTTTAAAAATAATACTTATCTTACAAAAAAAAAAAATCAAGCCATACCTTAAAAAAATATTATTTATTATTTATATTTTATTATAAAAAGGCATATTCAATAAAAATCCACTTTGTTTTTAATGCAAACACACTTTCATTCATGCAACTTAATAAAAACAACATATAAGAATTACTAAACTTTAACCAACAAATCTCTAAAATACCAAAACTATAATCAAAATTTAGGAACAAAATGCGACTAAATACAGAACAAATAGGAGTTTTATGGATTTCTAGTGCAAGTATTGCATATGGTATTATGCCTATATGGACGGTTCTTGCACAAAAAAATGGCTTTGGGAGTGATTTTATCCTCTTTTTTAGATTTTTCTTTAGTGCTTTATTGCTTTTAGCTTGGATAAGATTCAAAAAAATCCCCCTAAAACTCCCCAAAATAAAGCTTTGGCATTTTTTCTTTCTAGGAGGCTTTTTATATACAGCACAAGCGGGGGCATATTTAGAATCTTTGCGCTTTATCCCTGCGACTTTAAGCGTTTTAATCTACCACATTTATCCCATTATCGTCGCACTCATCGCTATCTTTTTTCTAAAAGATAGGCTAAAATTCTCAACCCTTCTTTGCTTAGTCCTCTGCTTTTTAGGCTTAGTTTTAATCTTGCAAATCCCGCAAAATCTAACCCTAAGCTATTTTGGTATAGCACTTTCTTTAATCGGTGCACTCTTTTATGCACTTTATGTAATTTTTAGCAAAAACATTACTTTTGGAATCTCATCTGTGGTTTGTAGCTTTTATATCTGCCTTTTTGCTTCTTTTGTGATGTTTATAATCTTTACTTTCAAAGGTGGCATAGAACCTGCTTCTATCAACTCTTTAGGAATTCTTTCTTTGCTTGGATTAACCTTTATTTCCACTCTTTTTTCTATGATGGCATATTTTTTAGGCATATCAAAGCTAGGAGTTACCAAAACCGCAATTTTAGGTATGATAGAGCCTCTTGTAGCTGTTTTGCTTTCACTCATCATTTTAAAAGAAAGCTTAAATTTATGGCAATGGAGCGGTGCTTTTTTAATCATTTTTGGAACACTCATATTATTTATTAAAAAGTAAAGATGTGCTAAGATAGATTTTTTTAAGGAGCTAAAAGCTATGAAACATAAAATTTTTATCCATTCTAAAAAAGGATTTTTTGGAGAAGATTCAAAAACTTCTCACGCATTTGGTGGAAGATATGTGCCTGAAATCCTCTACCCTGCACTAAAAGAGCTAGAAATTGCTTATAAAACAATTATGCAAAAGAAAAGTTTTGCTAAAGAATATAGAGAGCTTTTAAGCAAGTTTGTGGGGCGTCCAACGCCTCTAATTTATGCCAAAAATGCCTCTAAAATCTTAAAAAATGAAATTTATTTAAAATTTGAAGGCTTGGCAAACACTGGCGCACACAAAATCAACAACGCCATAGGACAAGTTTTACTTGCTAAAAAAATGGGCAAAACTAGAATCATCGCAGAAACGGGTGCTGGGCAACATGGACTAGCAGTCAGTGCAGCTTGTGCAAAGCTTGGAATGGAATGTGTGATTTTTATGGGCGAAGTAGATGTCAAAAGACAATTTCCAAATGTATTTAATATGCAACTCTTTGGCGCAAAAGTCGTGAGCGTCCAAAGTGGCTCAAAAACTTTAAAAGATGCAGTAAATGAAGCCTTGCGAGAATGGAGCAAAGAAAGCCATAATACTTTTTATGTATTAGGAAGTGCTTTAGGCCCCTATCCTTTTCCTGATATTGTGAGGGATTTTCAAAGCATTATCAGCAAAGAGCTAAAAACTCAATGCAAAAAGCTAAAAATTTCGCCTGATATTTTGATAGCTTGTGTGGGGGGCGGCAGTAACTCCATAGGATTTTTTAGGCACTTTCTATTAGATTCTAAGGTAAAATTACTAGCTATTGAAGCGGGGGGCAAAGGCAAAAACATAGGAGAAAATGCTATAAGAATGCAAAATAATAATGCAAAAGTAGGCATAGCACAGGGCTATAAAAGCTACTTTTTAAGCGATGAATATGGCAATCTCTCCCATACGCATTCTATTTCTGCTGGATTAGATTATGCAGGGATTGGACCTCAACTTGCACATTTACAAGAAATAGGTAGAGTGGAATTTAGCTCTGCAAGCGATGAAGAAGCACTAGAGGCTTTGAAGTTTTTTGCTAAGAATGAAGGTATTATCCCTGCTTTAGAATCAAGCCATGCTTTAGCAGGAGCTATTAAACTCTCTAAAACAACAAAAAATAAAACAATTATTGTAAATGTTTCTGGGAGAGGTGATAAGGACATTTTTATCACAGCAAAATATTTACAAAAAGAAAATTGGATAGCATTTTTAGAAGAAGAGGCAAAAACATGCAAAGAAATGTAATAGATTTAATGGGGCATATTGTAGCAGGTTTCCCAAATTATGAAGCAAGTTTGCAAAGTGCATTAGGAATCGCTCTTGGTGGTGCAAAATATTTAGAAGTGCAATTTCCCTTTTCAGATCCTAACGCAGATGGAGAAGCAATAGCGAATGCTTGTGAAGTTTCTCTAAGCAATGGATTTAACACAAAAAAGGGATTTAGCTTTATAAAAGAGTTAAATTCTCTTTTTAAAGAGCATAATTGCACTACAAAAATTCTCATAATGACTTATGCAAATATCCTTTACACCTATGGGATAAAAGAGTTTTTAAAAGAGGCTAAAAGTTGTGAGGTTTGGGGCATTATCGCACCAGATTTATCACTAGAAAATGATGAAAACCTTTTTTCTTTAGCTAAAAACATAGGCATAGAGCCAATAGCACTTATTGCTAAAACCACACCCACAAAACGTATAGAAAAGCTCTGCAAACGAAGTGGAGAGATTATCTATGTGGTTGCAAGAAATGGCATTACAGGTGCTAAAACAAAAATTGATGAAGATTTGTTTGCATACATTGATCTTGTGAAAAAGCATACAAACAAGCCCATCGCACTAGGTTTTGGGATACAAAATAGAGATCAAATTAACTCTCTAAAAGGCTTGGTGCAAATAGCGGTAGTAGGAAGTGCATTTACTAGGCACATACAAAGCTTGCATTCAAATTTCAAAGAAGAGCTTTGTAGTTTCACTAAAGAGCTTTTAAGCTAATAAGCATTCATTTGTTATAATTATAAAATTTTTTACAAAAAGGTAAGATTGTGAATCCATCTCCACTTGATCATATCATCATCACAAACGCAAAAGAAAACAATTTAAAAAACATAAATTTAAGCATACCTAAAAATAAGCTAGTCGTGCTAACAGGGCTTAGCGGAAGCGGTAAAAGCACCTTAGCATTTGATACACTCTATGCAGAAGGACAAAGACGCTATATAGAAAGCCTCTCAAGCTATGCAAGGCAGTTTTTAGACAAAATAGGAAAGCCTGATGTAGATAAAATAGAGGGGCTAACCCCTGCTATTGCAATTGATCAAAAAACTACAAGCAAAAACCCTCGCTCCACGGTTGGAACAATCACAGAAATTTATGATTATTTACGCCTTTTATTCGCTAGAGTTGGCACACAACATTGCCATCTATGCGGTAAGCCTATTTCTAAAATGAATGCAAGCGATATTATAGAGCAAGTCCAAAAATTAGAAGAAGGCAAAAAGATTCTTATTTTAGCTCCACTTGTAAAAGAAAAAAAGGGGACTTTTAGTGATAAGCTAGAATCTTTGCGCCAAAAGGGTTATATAAGAGCACAGATTAATGGGGTTTTGGTGCGACTTGATGAAGAAATCAATCTAGCCAAAACCAAAAAACACACCATTAAGGTTGTGATTGATAGACTTGTGGTTAATCCACAAAATAGCTCAAGAATCGCAGAAGCCATAGAAAAAGCCCTAAAAGAATCTTATGGTGAAGTGGAAGTTGAGCTTTTAAATGAAGAAGGGAAAAACGAACTTATCCATTTTAGCGAACATCTTGCTTGTTTTGATTGTAAGGTTTCTTTTAGCCCACTAGAACCTCTTAGCTTCTCTTTTAACTCTCCTAAAGGAGCTTGTTCTAAGTGTGATGGACTAGGCATAAGATATAGCATTGATACTAAAAAGGTGATTAATTCTTCTCTTCCTTTAGTGGAGGGTGGGATTAAAATCTTTTATGGATTTAATAAAAGCTATTATAATGAGCTTTTTAAAGGAGTTTGCAAAACCTTTAAAATCAATCCAAAAAGCACTTTTGATGAGTTAGAAGAGCATGAGCAAAAGCTTCTTTTATATGGAAATCAAGAAGAAGTGGAATTCACTTGGAAAAATAGCCCTCTAAAACGCACTTGGAGTGGGATTATTTCAATAGCTTATGATATGTTTAAAGATAACAAAGATTTAGCAGATTATATGAGCGAAAAAGTATGTGAAGAATGCAAAGGGCATAGGCTATTGCCCCAAAGTCTAGCCGTTAGAGTAGCTTCTAAAACTTTGGGTGATATTTTAGATTTTTCTATTGCAGATTGTTATGGCTTTTTTGCAAATGAACAAAATTTTGCCTATTTTAACGCACAACAAGCACTCATTGCCGCCCCTATTTTAAAAGAAATTTGTGAAAGACTTTATTTTCTTTATGATGTGGGATTAGGCTATCTGAGCCTTGGACGCGATGCAAGAAGCATTAGCGGTGGGGAATCTCAACGCATAAGAATCGCTAGTCAAATAGGCAGTGGCTTAACAGGCGTTATGTATGTGCTAGATGAACCAAGCATAGGATTGCATGAACGCGATACACTAAAACTTATTAAAACCCTAAGAAGTTTGCAACAAAAGGGTAATAGCGTGATTGTCGTAGAGCATGATAAAGAAACCATAGAACATGCAGATTTTATCGTAGATATAGGACCGGGTGCGGGCAAATATGGAGGCGAAGTTGTCTTTAGCGGGAATCTCACACAACTTCTAGCTTCCAACACCCAAACTGCACAATATCTAAGTGGCGCGAAGAAAATTGAATATTTTATTAGAAGAAACCAGCAAGAATGGATTACACTAAAAAATATCAATATCAATAATATCCACAACCTAAGCGTAGAGATTCCTTTGCAAAACTTTGTGTGTGTTACAGGGGTTAGTGGAAGCGGCAAAAGCTCTCTTATTTTACAAACTCTTTTGCCAGTGGCTCAAGAGCTTTTAAACAATCGCAAAAAAGTTAAAAAGGTTGATGGTGTGGAGATTTTAGGTTTAGAAAAATTAGATAAAGTGATTTATCTTGATCAAAGCCCCATAGGTAGAACCCCACGCTCAAACCCAGCAACTTATACAGGTGCGATGGATGAGATAAGGCAAGTTTTCTCTCAAACAAAAGAAGCACAGATTAGAAACTACTCTGTAAGCCGTTTTAGCTTCAATGTCAAAGGCGGAAGATGTGAAAAATGTCAAGGCGATGGAGAGATTAAAATAGAAATGCACTTCTTGCCCGATATTTTAGTAAAATGCGATTCATGCCATGGAATGCGTTATAACCCTCAAACGCTAGAAATAGAATATAAAGGCAAAAATATTGCACAAGTTTTAGAAATGAGTGTGGATGAGGCTTGTGAATTTTTCTCTAAAATCCCTAAAATTTATCAAAAATTACACACATTAAAAGATGTGGGCTTAGGCTATATCACACTAGGGCAAAATGCTATCACCCTAAGTGGCGGGGAAGCCCAAAGGATAAAACTTGCAAAAGAACTTAGTCGCAAAGATACTGGAAAAACCCTCTATGTGCTAGATGAACCCACAACAGGCTTACACTTTGCGGATGTGGATAGGCTCACAAAAGTCTTACACCATTTAACCGATTTAGGCAATAGCGTGATTGTGATAGAACACAACCTTGATATGATAAAAAATGCAGACTATATCATAGATGTAGGACCAGAGGGAGGAAGCAAGGGAGGCAGTATCGTAGATAGCGGAACTCCAGAGCATATTGTAAAACGCCATAAAAAGACGGGTAGCTATACAGGAAAATTCCTAGAAAAGGAGTTGCAGAGGTAATACTTTAATTTCTTTTAGTATCTGTATAGTTTTATTTATGAAAATAAATTTTATAAATATTTTTAAAAGGAATATTTAAAAGAGTAACAATGAGTGCAAAGATTATTAGATAGAAGATTTTTAAGGCAAAAGAAAAGATCCTAACCTGCTTTGCCTTTTAAAGATAAATTTTGTGTATTCTTGGTAGAATACTGCTTTAAGTCTAAGTTAAGCAGGTATTAACTAGAAACTTATTGTTTGTTTAAAGGTGATGTTCTAGTTTTTCTTTGAAACTAGAACAAGAAGTATCAACGACATTATAAAAACAATGATTAATTCTATATTAGCTCCTTTTACATCTTCAAAAGACAATAAAAGCAAGCCTAAAGCGTTGATGTTATAGCATATTTTGATTTCTATTTATTTTAACAAATTTTTTCAAAATCTTATTTAATTCTTCTTTTGAAACAGAACCATCAGCAACACCCACAACAACATCCTCCATAGTTTCAGCAAACTTCTCATTATATTTATTATCTAAGTCTAAAAAATGCATTCCCAAAAATATGGAAGTGCGTTTATTGCCATCTAAAAATGGATGAAACTTTATACAAGAAAACATTAAATGAGCAATTTTATCAGTAATTGCGGGATAATATTCATCATTCTTTATTTGCTCTAAAACACTTGCTAAATAACCTATTTGTGTTTCATTATACCCACCCAATCCGCCTATTTCTTCAATAATATCATTATGAATTTCAATGGCAGTTTCTAAATCTATGTAGTTCATTTGTCCCTTAGTCTTTCAAAAACTGCTCTTATCTCTGGTTTTTTTAGCTCTTTTTTCATCTTTTCTCTGGTTTTTTTAATGGCTTCTTTCTCTGACAAATACTCTTCACTGTTCTTTTTTGTAATATTTTGTTTTGCTTTTTTCATTTCACTTCCTTTATTTTTAAAATTTTGACTTCACAAAACAGCCTTAACAGCAGACATCAAATCATTGTTTTCTTTAATCTTAAGCATTCTTACACCTTTAACATAAATAGAGAAGTAAGGCAAGGTTTTTACTAGTGCTTGTATGGTTGTAACACAAGTAACAGCATACATTGATTAATTTCCTTCTAGGGAACATTTTATCCCCTACTTATTTTTCGGATGATTATACCAAAAATTTGTTCTTGGTTAAAATTTTCTAGCTTGTAAATTTTAGCACAAAATTTCAAGCCCACAACAAGAATGTAAGCTAAGCCACGCTTGAATGATTTGCGAGTTGTGGGAATTGGCTAAGGAATTTTAGCTATAATTTTAAAAAGACAAAAGGAGTTAATAGAGTTGATTATTCTAAATATAAAAATGCAACACAAAAGCAATTAGTTTATGCACTTTCGTTATATGGCAATAATCATTTGAAACTTTGTTTTTAAAAAACAAACAAATGATGGGGCATCAATTTCCAAGTATGCTTTCAACATTCACTTCAGCTCCTAATAGACTTCTTTCTTCCTCTAAAACTTTTACAATCTCTCTAATCTCTTCAACCCTTAAACTTTGTTTGTATTTATCCTTTCTTTTAGGGGGGCGTGGCAAAGATTGTTTTTGCTTAGGGTAAAAGTATAAATTTCTAAAATACAAAGATGCAAAGAAGCTCTTAAAGTCTAAGAGCTTTTAGTTTTGTTACTTAAAATTTCATCTAGGTTTTTTGGCTCTTGTTGTTTGGGTTTAAAAAGTTTTTTAAAAAGCTTGCGAATAAGCCTTGAAATAAAAAATAAAATTTCGCAACTTATCATAAATAAACCTTGAATAAGCTGTAATAAACCAATTAAATAACCTATGAGAATAAGGATTGAAGTTGCTAAAAATACTGCGAGAATATTGGCAAAAAAGAGATTTCATTATTATAGCCCACATAAAAAATGCCAATATAACAGGCAACCATAAAGCCGTATGAATAGAGATAGTCTCTTTTTGTTAAGGGGAATTTTTCACTCATGCAAAAATTTTAAAACACAAACACTTAAAAAAGGTTAAAAATGGAAAATGCAGGAAGTCTTGGGATTGGTGTTGTTTTAGGATTAGCAAACAATCAAAGAAATAAGAATTATAAAAACACAACCACAAAAAGTTTTTATTTTCTTATTAAATTACTTTATGCTACAATCTCGCCAGCAGTAGAGTCTATACAAATTATAGTTTTAGTCCCTTGTTAAATTACTTTATGCTACAATATTTGCTTTAAATGTAATCTCTTGCGTATGGGTTTTAGTCCCTTGTTAAATTACTTTATGCTACAATTTTGCCTATTTTAAGGACACACCCTAATAAGTTTTAGTCCCTTGTTAAATTACTTTATGCTACAATGTAATGAAGCTAGGTGCAGAAGCTTCTAAGGTTTTAGTCCCTTGTTAAATTACTTTATGCTACAATAGATTCTTAAAAAAACAAGTATTTAAGAGGGTTTGTGAGCGTATTTAAGTAAAAAATACCAAAAAATATGCTAATATCTTTTAAAGCAATTCAACAAGGGACTAAAATAAGGAGTTTGCGGGACTCCGCAGGATTACAATTCCCTAAAACCGCAATATAAATCCTTAGAAGACTTTCATTAAAATTCAAATAATTTTGGTTGCTTAAATTTATCTTTTCTGTTTTGTGTTTCTTTTGGTTTATCTTTACCATATTTATCTTGTTTGTATTGATAATCCCCTTTATTATCAATACAAAATAAAGCCAAATTTTTATCCTGATTTATATCCTCATTAAAACTTGTATTACCCAAAAGTAATTGCATATTATCAAATTGCTTTTCTGTAACAATTAATGCTCTAATATTTCCAAAAGGAGGCAATTCTCTTTTTACCGCCTCAATAGAATTTTTAGCAGATTCAATACCTTTTGTAATCCGCATATACACACTAAATTGAAGCATAAAATACCCAAGCTTAATCAGATTCTTCCTAAATTTGTTAGCATATTTTTGTTCTTGTTTTGTTACAGTTGGCATATCAAACATTAAAAGAACGCGCATAAACTTGTCTTCAATCATTAAATTCTACCACTCGTAATTCCTCTTTATTAAATAAAGCATTCTTGAAATTCTGCACATATTGATTAATTGCACGATTAAGTGGATAATCCTTACCATTAATCCTAACTTCCCTTTGCAAATTATTAATAAGGTTTCTTTTGAAATCTTTATTTAATATCACACAAATCTCTTTTGTTTTTTCAAACTCCATTCTTCTTAAAACACTCAAATCAACGATGGGTCTAAAAGGCTCTATTAAATCATCACATAAACTAAAGGCATTATAAACATTATCATGTTTTATACCACTCCAAGGAAGCAAACCACTTATACAAACCGCTCTTATAATGCAAGCTCTAACAATTGCATATCCATAATTAAGAGCAGAATTCTCCAAACACAAACTATCCCTAGAAAAACCTATACCAAATAAGGTTTTAAAATATAAAGCCGCTGCAGTTGCCTCTATATTACTTTTATCATTCAATAAAACTTCTTTAGCAAGCTTTCTTAATTGCTTAGCTTCTCTAATCTTATTAGCATTTTCTAAAACATAAGCTTGATTATTGATTTTGTTTTTAATGATTTTTTGCCATAAAATAGCCTTAGTCTGCTCCCTCACAGCAATTTGCATTTTAGCAATTTTGGCACTTTGAAAATGCCCAAGATAAGGAGAAAATACACCATTTATACAATGTGTTTCATCACAGGTTAAGAGAATGATTTTATTTTTTGCTAAGGCACTCAGCAAATTTGATGTGAGATTTATTTGCATAGATTCTAAAATAATAAAATTGATATCTTTTAAATAAATTTTTGCTTCAAATTCTTCTTGTCTGACTACAAGATGATTAGAATATAGATTAAGCTTTGCTTCATTTGCAATCAAAACACTTTTAAAAGCTTCATCAAATCCCATTTTATTTCTTTTTCATCATTTCACGCGGTGCAAATTGTGCTTTAAATTTTTCTCCTAAAGGACTAACAATATATTTTTCAAAAACCTCTAAATTTTGTATGCCAATCCCTTCTGTCTCTACCTTATCTTTTTCAAGTTTTGTAAATAATTGTTTTTGATTATCACTCAAGTTTTCACTTTGATTATCATGTTTTGCTATCCTTATTGATACTGAACTGACATTAAAACTCACATAATAGACAAATTCAGCCTCTTGCATTCCTTTCTTTTTTAAAAGCAATAAATCATCTTTATACAAAGAAAAACAAAACTCAAAATTTTCGTCCATTTCTAACCAATCTTTAATAATTCCATCTTTTTTACCACTCACAACTGCCCTATTTGGAAGAACCCCTAAAGCAAAATCCATTGTATAAATAGGCACTCCATAAAATTTATTGCTCTTTTTATGCTTAAAAATATCTACCCTAATCATATCCCCATTGCTTACATATTTATTTTCTCCAATTTTTCTAACTTTGCCATATTCTAATGCCTTTTTAAGCCCCTCTTCTCCCCCATAAAGCTTAAGAAATTTTTCTTTAGCACAAAAAGTTTCTTCATGCAAAGCACCTCTTGTTTTCTTTCTTGGTGGCTTAGAAACAAAAATTGCATTAACTTTAGACAATATTTCATCTCTAAACCCTTTTTCAAAAGGATCAAAAAACTTTTGCTTTATTTTATATTGCTCTTTATCTATTTTGTTTGCCAATATCTTTAATTTTAAAAGTTCTTGTTCTTTTTTAAATTGTGAAAATGCTTGAATCATTGAGCTTGTGCTATAAGCAATAATCACAGCATCAAGCCCATGATGTAAATGCCCCTTTCTATTCTTTGAACCAAATCCCAAAAAATGTCTTAAGGTCGCCGTAAGTGTTCCATTGGTTGCTTGCACATGTATTTTACTGCCTTTATCTCCACTTTGCTTGTTTTCCCCTTCTTGCAGAGGTAAAAACTCCAAATATTCTTTGGTATATTTACTTATAAGAGTGGTTGCATATCTAGTATCATTTAAATTTCTAGCAATAAAATCCTTTTGCACTTTATCTATAAATTTTTCATCTAAAATTTTTTGGCGTTTTTTAAAAGGAAGTATAGAAGAAGCGCTTTTGATATCTTCCCATTTTGCTTTATTACTCCCAAAAGCTTCAAAAGGGGTTTTATTGCCCTTTTCTTGATTCTCTTTAACAAAAACTAAAACTTTATTATTATAAGAATCATCAAAGCTCCTTGAATAAGGATAAATATGATCTATTTCTAAAGCCTTTTCATCTTGCAAATCTTTAAGAGTAATTTTTTTGCCACTATAAGCACAAAATTCTTTTTGCTCTTTCCATAGTTTTAATTTTAATTTATTTTTAGAACTTGATTTTATTTCTAATTTTACGCATTGTTCTTCAGCCCATTTATTAAGTTCAGCATTTTCTTGTTGTTCTTTTTCTATTTTATTTCTTATCTCCTTGCTAACCCCAACTTCCCTAGCAAACTCTATATGAATCTTATGCACCAAACCATATTTTTTTATTAAAGCATTTAATACTTTTCTATATTCCTTAATAACTCGCAAAACTACAGGATTATTAATTTCTTCCGCATAAAGAGTTTCACAAAATGGGGGCAATAATTTATGTTGCATTGTATTTTCTTTTTTCTTTAATCCAAGCTCAAGACATGCTTCATCATATCTTTTTAATTCTTTCATTAGAGGAATAATTAAGTTTAAGGCCTTAAAGCTAAGATTAATATGTTCTTTAAAATCAAGTTGCACTAAAGCTTCAAGTTGAGCTTGAGTTAAAGGATAATTTTGCAATTTTTCTTTCAATTTACTTTCATCTTTAATTAAAGTAATATCTTTAGAAATTTCATCTAAATTTTCCCTTGTTAAAGAATGTTCCCCCAAAGCTTTATTAAATTCACTTAGCTTTTTAAATTCTACAAATTTCTTACTTTCTGCATTTTCTTTATTGTATTTTAAAGATTTAAAAGATGCGCCATCCTCTAATTTAATAATCTGCCTTAATTTGGTGTAAGTAATATTTCCTTTTTTTAAAATATGATTTAATACTTCTAAAAGCACTTCTTTATTAAAAATTATTCCATAATTATTTTTAATAGAATAAAATTCATTAACAATCTTACTTAAAGCAACAAACTCCCAAGCACTATAAGAATTTTTAGGTGCCCTTTTTTCATTTTCAAAAAATGTGCAAACTCCAACACTTTGCGAAAAATCTTTTAAAGGACGCTGAAAAAAGGCTATATTAATAACATTGTCTATAAATTTCTTAGAGAGTTTCATACCAAACTCATTTTGTTTTTTAAAAATAAGCTTCAACTCTTCTTCCAAATCACTTGCTAGAACACAATTTGCATAAGAGTTATTTTTATTGCGAATATTTTGAAAATTATTGCTATTTTCTCTCATTTTTTCAAAAAATTCTTTATAAAAATACTCTCCCACACTTCTATAGTTTTTTAATTTTTCTCCATTATCCTTTAAGGCTTTTAAAATTTTACCTTTTTCGTTTATATTTGTATTTTTAGAGTTTTTAGCAATATAACCTCTATGCTTTGCAATGTGTAAAATTACTCTTGCTAATTCCTCTTTGCTTAAAGCTTCGTTTATTGCCTTATAACGCAATTCGTAGGGACTTATTAATTTTCCTTTAAAGGCTTTGGGTAATACCCCATCTTCTGCAATATAATCTTCATATTTTAACCCAAATTCACTAGACAGAATGTGCTTCATAGCTCTCATTCTTGCACTTCTTCTGCTTAATCTGCGTCTAGTGCTTCTTGCATTGCGCCTTGGTAATGCTAACGATTCTTTATTTTTAGGATTTTCTGCTTGAGTAAAGATTCTAACCCCACAATCTTGTAATTTATTATCCTCTACAAAAGCCCACCCAATAGAACTAACCCCTATATCAAAACCCAAAATCTTCATTTCCTCAATCCTTTTTATATTTAGTTTAATAATTATACATAACTTTTATTGATTATATAAAACAAGGGGTAATTTTCATTCTAAAATGCCATTTTACCTTATAATTTTACTTTTTTACACAAATTAATCTAAATTACTTTATGCTACAATTGAAGAAGCAGGGATAAGAGAATGTAAAAAGTTTTAGTCCCTTGTTAAATTACTTTATGCTACAATTGCAGAAACAATCATAATTACAAGAATAAAGTTTTAGTCCCTTGTTAAATTACTTTATGCTACAATAGAGCTAAATATTTATTATCACACAAATAAGTTTTAGTCCCTTGTTAAATTACTTTATGCTACAATTTCAGTTTATAAAGTAGTTAAATTCCTTGAGTTTTAGTCCCTTGTTAAATTACTTTATGCTACAATGGTATTTACTTCGATTACGACTATCAACCAGTTTTAGTCCCTTGTTAAATTACTTTATGCTACAATAGCGGTGAGGTTTTAGAAAAAGAGAAATTATGTTTTAGTCCCTTGTTAAATTACTTTATGCTACAATAGTCTCTTTAAAAAGCAAGTATTTAAGAGGGTTTATGAGGGTATTTAAGTAAAAAATACCAAAAAATATGCTAATATCTTTTAAAGTAATTTAATAAGGGACTAAAATAAGGAGTTTGCGGGACTCCGTGGGATTACAATTCCCTAAAACCGCCTAATAATTCTAAATAATCATCAAAATTCAAGCAATATCTAAATTTATTATTGTTTAATAGCCTTGTTAGCTTAAAAAGCCACTTTTATTAAAAGTCAAATTTCATATATCAAATATTTAATCACATTAAAAACTTACAAAAAATGTCTTATTAAAATATCTCAATATTTTCAAACTATCAAGCTTTAATATCTAGCCCTCTATTTTGCAATCTTTCTAAAAGCCCTAAAATATCCACCCCTTTTTCTCTTTGTGTTTTTATAAATTGCTCCCAAAAACTTAAATTTATTTCTTCTTTATAAGTTTCACTCTCACTTTTACCCTGTATGGGCTTAAATGGCTTTTTCCTCTCTTTTTGCACTTCATATTGTTCTTTTGCCTCTTGCATTTCCTCTTCTAGCATTTCTTTATTTTTACTTGCTAATTCTTTAGAATAATTATCGTGTTTTTCTTGAAGTTCTAAATAGGCGCTTTTAAACTCTCCTATACTTTTACTGGTGCGATAAATCTCCTCTATCGCTCTTATATTATTCTCCCCATTCATTTCTAACCAAACCATATCTGCTCTATTTTCATCCATCCATTTTTGAAGAGATTTTAGCTCACTCTCCCCTTTCTTTCCTTTTAAAATTTGATCTCTAATAGAACCTTCAAGCATAGGAATATCCCCCACTAACTTTTCAAATAACTTTGAAAATATCCTAAAAACTTCATTAGCATTTATGACATTATTACTTTCTATTTCTTCTTGATTTGAAAGGATATTTGCCCCACTACTTGCTTTATTTGGGGTATCCAAAATATTTGTGGAATTTAGATGAATAGCTCTTATCATGGATTATCCTTATAGTTTCCATAATAAATCGGACAAAATATACAAAGCTTAAGATTATTTATAAATGCAGTTAAAAATAGAAGTTTTTCTATAAAGAGGAGAATCTCCTCTTTATAAGCTTATTTAGCCGTTTCTTTTCTCCATAATCTCTTTTGAGATATTGCCCGGAACTTCACCATAGTGATCAAATTCCATAGTATAAGTTCCCCTACCTTGTGTAGCAGAGCGAAGATCTGTAGAATAACCAAACATTTCTGCAAGTGGAACAAAAGCATTTACGATTTTTAATCCCATTCTATCATCCATTGAATTGATTTGTCCTCTTCTTCTATTTAGATCCCCGATTACATCACCCATATACTCTTCAGGAACTTCAACTTCAACTTTCATCATAGGCTCTAGCAATACAGCTCCTGCTTTTCTACAAGCATCTTTAAATGCCATAGAACCTGCAATTTTAAACGCCATCTCACTTGAATCCACATCATGGTAGCTACCATCAAAAAGTGTAACTTTGAAATCCACAACTGGATAACCTGCTAATACACCATTTTGCATTGCCTCTTGGATACCCTTATCAACTGCTGGAATATACTCTTTAGGAATAACACCCCCAGAGATATTATTAACAAACTCATATCCTTTGCCCGGCTCTTGAGGTTCAATCTTAATAAATACATGTCCATATTGTCCTCTACCACCTGATTGCTTAGCATATTTGCACTCTTGCTCTACACTTTGGCGGATAGTCTCACGGAATGCAACTTGTGGTTGTCCTACTTCTGCTTCTACTTTAAATTCTCTTTTTAATCTATCTACAATAATCTCCAAATGAAGCTCACCCATACCTGAAATAATTGTTTGTCCTGATTCTTCATCCGTATGCACTCTAAAGCTTGGATCTTCTTCAGCTAGTTTTGCTAAAGCAAGTGCCATTTTTTCTTGATCTGCTTTTGTTTTTGGCTCCACTGCGATAGAAATAACTGGATCTGGGAACTCCATTCTCTCTAAAATCACTGGATCTTTTTCAGAACATAGAGTATCCCCTGTTAGCGTATCTTTTAATCCAACAAATGCACAAATCTCCCCTGCATACACTTCTTTAATATCTTCTCTTTTGTTAGAGTGCATTTTAAGAAGTCTTCCCACTCTTTCTTTTTTGCCTTTAGTAGAGTTAAGCACATAGCTTCCAGATTCTAACATACCACGATAAGCACGCACGAAAGTTAGCTGCCCTACAAATGGGTCTGTCATAATCTTAAATGCTAAACCTGCAAACTCACCATCATCCGTAGATTTAACGCTAATTTCTTTTTCCTCATCTTTTGGATCTACACCGCGAATATCAGCAACCTCTGTTGGAGCTGGTAAATATTCTACAACCGCATCAAGCAATGTTTGCACACCTTTATTTTTAAAGCTTGAACCACAAAGCATAGGAATCATTTCCATGGATAAACAACCCTTTTTAATTCCTGCTTTAATCTCTTCTACGCTTAGATCTTCTCCACCAAGATATTTTTCCATAGTTGCTTCATCAAGTTCTGCAACTGCCTCTACAAGCTTCTCTCTATATTCATTAGCCTTTTCTACCAAATCAGCTGGAATCTCTTCAATGTCATATTTTGCACCCATTGATTCATCATTCCATACGATTGCTTTCATAGTGATAAGATCTACCACGCCCTTGAAGCTATCTTCTGCACCAATAGGAATCACCAAAGGCACTGGCTTAGCTTTAAGTCTATTTGCAATTTGAGATTCTACATTATAGAAATTTGCACCAATTCTATCCATTTTATTTACAAAAACGATTCTTGGAACACCATATTTATTTGCTTGTCTCCAAACGGTTTCACTTTGAGGTTGCACACCACCTACAGAACAAAACACAGCAACTGCACCATCTAAAACACGCATAGATCTTTCAACTTCAATAGTAAAATCCACGTGTCCGGGGGTGTCAATTAGATTGATTTGATAATCTTTCCAAAAACAAGTTGTCGCAGCTGAAGTAATTGTGATACCTCTCTCTTTTTCTTGCTCCATCCAGTCCATTGTCGCTGCACCATCATGCACCTCACCAATCTTGTGGCTCACACCTGTATAAAACAAAATTCTTTCAGATGTTGTTGTCTTACCAGCATCAATGTGGGCTGCAATACCAATATTTCTAATTTTATTTAATGGGGTTTTTCTTGCCATTTTTAATCCTTTGGGATAAATATAATTTGAGATTTAAAAGAAATTGTAGAAAATGTAAAAGGGAAATAAATAGAATCCCTTTGATACATTATAAAATTACCAACGATAGTGTGCAAATGCTTTATTAGCTTCTGCCATTTTATGCACATCTTCTTTTTTCTTATATGCCGCACCTCTCTCATTTGCTGCATCAATAAGCTCATTTGCTAGCCTTTCAACCATTGTGCGCTCATTTCTTTTTCTAGCAGAATCTAAAAGCCATCTAATCGATAAAGACTGTTGTCTTGCAGGACGCACTTCCACAGGAACTTGATAAGTAGCACCACCTACGCGTCTGCTTCTAACTTCCACTAAAGGCTTAACTTTTTCCAGTGCTTTTTCAAAAGTTTCAATGCCTTTTTCTTTTGTTTTTTCTTCAATTTTATCAAATGTAGCATAAATGATTTTCTCAGCTACACTCTTTTTACCATCATACATCATTTTATTGATAAACTTTGTTACAACGATATTGTTATAAATTGGATCTCCTAATACTTCTCTTTGGGGAGCTTTTCTTCTTCTCATCTGTTACCTCACTTACTTTTTAGAATCGCCCTTGGCTTTTTTCGCACCATACTTACTGCGTGAAACAGTTCTTTTTGCTACACCTGCAGTATCTAGCGCACCACGGATAATATGATATTTAACACCCGGTAAGTCTTTTACCCTACCACCACGAATCAATACAATGGAGTGTTCTTGTAAGTTATGCCCTTCACCTGGGATATAACTAATTACTTCAAAACCACTTGTCAATCTAACCTTAGCAACCTTTCTTAACGCTGAGTTAGGTTTTTTAGGTGTTGTGGTATAAACACGCGTACAAACTCCTCTTCTTTGCGGACAAACCACCAAAGCAGGGGATTTTGATTTTTTAATAACTTTCTTTCGTTCTTTTCTAATCAACTGATTAATTGTTGGCACTTTTTGTTCCTTCCTAAATAATTTTAATAGAGAAAATGAAGCGGATTATATGGAAAATCCACTTTGATTCTGCTTAAATTAAGGTTTAACTAACCTTAATTCTCCTTGATTTTAACCTTTTTGCCTTTGTAGATTCCCGTTCCAACCGGTATCATACGACCTAAAACAATATTTTCTTTTAAGTCTTCTAAATGATCTGTTTTGGCTGCAATACTTGCTTCTGTTAGAACTTTTGTTGTTTCTTGGAAAGAAGCTGCAGAAATCACAGAATCACTTCCAATTGCAGCACGCGTAATACCGAGTAATACTGGCTCTGCAATCGCTGGCACTCCACCCATTCTAATAATTCTTGCATTCTCTTCTTTAAAGTGGCGTTTGCTTACTAAATCTCCTTCAATAAATTTAGTATTACCACTATCATAGATTTTAACTTGTCTTAACATTTGCGAAACGATAATCTCAATATGCTTATCAGCAATGCTAACACCTTGTCTTCTATACACTTGTTGCACTTCGCTTACAATGTATTTATAAA
Source organism: Helicobacter burdigaliensis (assembly GCF_003670295.1). Taxonomy (GTDB): domain Bacteria; phylum Campylobacterota; class Campylobacteria; order Campylobacterales; family Helicobacteraceae; genus Helicobacter_D; species Helicobacter_D burdigaliensis. Next base: position 64,558 of record NZ_QXJG01000004.1, on the reverse strand, counting down.
GCTCTTTTTCACCACCGATTCTTAGAATATCTTGACTTGCAATCACTCCATCTGTAATTGCCTCACCCGCATGCACGAATTCTCCCTCATGCACTAAAATCTGCTTAGATTTATCAATGGAATATTCTGCTACCCTACCATCATTTGCAGTAATCATAATGCGTTCTTTACCTCTAATGGCTTTTCCAAAGCTTACGATTCCATCTAGCTCTGCTAATACTGCAGGATCTTTTGGTTTTCTAGCTTCAAATAGCTCAGAAACTCTTGGAAGACCCCCTGTAATATCTTTTGATTTTGCAAGGGCTTTAGGAGTTTTTGCTAAAATATCAGCCATCTCCACTTTTGCACCATCATCTACAAAAATTGCAGTTTTTGGCTCTAACGCATAACGGATTAACCCGCCTTTATTTGTTGAGAGCACCAAAGTAGGTTTATAAGAGCTTGCAACATATTCATTCACCACAAGTCTTGTTTGTCCTGTTAGCTCATCAGTTTGTTCAGATACTGTAAGACCCGGGATAATATCTTCAAACTTAATCGTTCCTTGCTCTTCTGCAATGATTGGATTTGAATAAGGATCCCAATCAGCAATTACAATATGCTCATCGCTCATCGGTCTTGCAATAAGAGTATTTTTCTCTACTTTTTGATTATCTTCTACTTCAATAATAGAATCTCTTGCAATATAATGTCTTGCTGCTTCTTGATCATATTCATCAGCCACGACTGCAAATAGCCCTTTTTCAGTAACTTTAACACCTTTTTTCACATCATGGTAACGCTCTAAGTGATCTCCATTTAGATAGTAGTATTTTACAATACCCTCGCCCTTAGCATAGATTTTTTGTGTAATAGGTGCATTATCCTCTACTTTTAATTCACTTGCATAAGAAATACGATTAGGAATATTCCAGCTATCTTTAATAATATCTACAATACTTCCCTCATCTCTTACATAATGTCCGCTAGGATAAGGAATGTAGTATTTACCCTCAATTTTACCTGTTACACCTGCTAATTCATTAGGCTTAGCTACATCGCTCTTTCTTAAAGTAAATTTAGCAGTTTCTTTTTTACCTACTACTGAGATAATCACTTCATCATGCACTACATCTACTTTTAATTCTCCTTCAAATGGAGCTTTAATCTTTGGCTCAACAAGTAAAATTGCCGCATTTCTTCTATTAGAAATGATAGTTTTACCCTCTCTATTTTTATAAGTTTTTACATTATAATAGCGGATAAATCCTTCTTTATCAGCAATAACTTGTCTTTCTTCTTGGCTTCTACTTGCTGTTCCACCAATATGGAATGTCCTAAGTGTTAGCTGTGTTCCTGGCTCACCAATAGATTGTGCTGCCACAACCCCTACTGCCTCACCAATTTTAGAGATTCTAGCCTCTCCTAAGTTTAGTCCATAGCACTTAGCGCATACACCTTTTTCTGCTTTACAAGTTACAGGAGTTCTAATAATAACAGCTTTAACTCCTGCTTCTTTAACTTTTCTAGCTTTTTCTTCATCTACCATTGTGCCTTCAGCTATCAACACTTCATTAGTAATAGGATCAATTACATTTTCAGCCACAACGCGTCCAAAGATTCTCTCTTCTAATGGCTCAATAAGCTCACTACCCACTGTTATATCAGTGATTTCAATCCCCTCATTTGTTCCACAATCATCGGCTACAATCTTAACATTTTGGCTTACATCAATAAGCTTTCTTGTTAGATAACCCGCATTTGCAGTTTTAAGCGCTGTATCTGCTAGACCCTTTCTAGCACCATGCGTAGAGATGAAATACTCTAATACATTAAGCCCTTCTTTAAAGTTAGAAGTAATAGGTGTTTCAATAATTGTTCCATCTGGCTTTGCCATCAAACCTCTCATAGCTGAAAGCTGTCTAATCTGCCCTGCACTACCTCTAGCGCCTGAATCTGCCATCATATAAATAGAGTTAAATCCTGCTTTATCATTCTCAATAAGCTTCATCATCTCATTACCAAGAGTATTGCTCGTATCTGTCCAAACATCAATAATCTTATTGTATCTTTCTTGTTCGGTTAATAAACCTGCACCAAATTGTGATTGAATATCTTTTACCTTTTTCTTAGCGCTTTCAATAACCTTATTCTTGCTATCTGGCACAATAATATCTGATACCGAAATTGAAATACCCGCTTTTGTAGCATATTTAAAACCTAAATTTTTAAGATTATCTAAGAAGCTTGCTGTAATTCCAACGCCTCCTTCTTTATAAACATAATCAATTAAGGTAGCAATATCTTTTTTCTTTAAGACTTTATTCCATAAATTCATAGGAACAAAATCTGGCAAGATAGATTTCAAAATCATTCTTCCCACTGTTGTATTGATGATTCTTCCTTCTACAAATGCTCTAACTTTTGTGCTAATTTCTACAACACCCTCTTCAAGTGCAATATAAATTTGATCAATATTAGAGAAAAGCTTATGCTCACCCTTGCTCTCATCTTTTTCTAATGAAAGATAGTAAAGTCCTAAAACCATATCTTGGCTAGGCACTGTTACTGCCTTACCACTTGCTGGAAGCAAGATATTCATAGAACTTAGCATTAAAAGCTTACATTCTGTAATAGCCTCTTGTGAAAGAGGAACATGCACAGCCATTTGATCCCCATCAAAGTCCGCATTAAATGCAGCACAAACAAGAGGATGCAACTGGATAGCCTTTCCATCAATGAGTTTTGGATGGAATGCTTGAATGGATTGCTTATGCAATGTCGGTGCGCGGTTTAGCATTACTGGATAACCCGCAACTACTTCTTGCAAGCATTCCCAAACTTCATTGCTCTTTTGCTCTATCATTTTTTTAGCTTGTTTTAAAGTTGTGGCATACCCCTTCTCTTCTAATTTTGCCAAAATATGTGGCTTAAAGAGTTCTAATGCCATATTTTTAGGCAATCCACACTCATCCATTCTCAAATTTGGTCCTACAACAATAACACTTCTTCCTGAGAAATCCACCCTCTTACCAAGTAGGTTTTGACGGAATCTTCCCTGCTTCCCTTTAATAATTTCTGAAAGAGATTTAAGTGGGCGTTTATTTGCTCCCTTAACTGCATTTGCATTTCTTCCATTATCAAAGAGTGCATCCACAGCTTCTTGTAGCATTCTTTTTTCATTTCTTACAATAATCTCTGGTGCATCAAGCTCAATAAGGCGTTTTAATCTTTGGTTTCTATTAATTACTCTTCTATAAAGATCATTCACATCACTTACTGCAAACTTTCCACCATCTAAGGCCACAAGTGGTCTTAAATCAGGCGGAAGCACTGGTAAAACAGTTAGCATCATCCATTCTGGGCGGTTTTGTCCCCCTGAAACCACAAAGCTTTCTACAACTTTTAGACGCTTAATAATAGTCTTTTTCTTAGCTTCTGAATTTGTAGAGTTAATAATCTCTTTTAATTGTGAAATTAACTCCACTAAATCTAACTCTTCTAATAAATCTTTGATTGCTTCTCCACCCATTTGTGCTACAAAACCTGTATGCTCAAATCTTTGTGAAAGACTTTGGTATTGCTCTTCATTTAAAACATCAAATTTTGCAACAGGTTTAGTTCCCTCATTATCATAGAAAGCCTCTCCTGCTTCTTTTACAATATATGCTTCATAATAAAGCACTCTTTCTAAATCTTTCATTTTAACACCAAGTAGTGTTCCAATTCTGCTAGGAAGAGAATTTACATACCAAATATGCGCTACAGGCGTTACAAGCTCGATATGCCCCATTCTAGATCTTCTAACCTTAGAACTTGTTACCTCTACACCACATTTTTCACATACTACACCTTTGTAACGCATTTTTTTGTATTTACCACAAAGGCATTCATAATCTCTTACAGGTCCAAAGATTTTTGCGCAGAATAATCCGTCTCTTTCTGGCTTTAAAGTCCTATAATTAATTGTTTCTGGCTTTTTAACCTCTCCATTACTCCAACTTCTAATCTTTTCTGGACTAGCAAGCAAAAGCTGGAATGCATTAAAGTCACTTGGACGCTCATCTTCTTTGATAACAACTGGCTCTTCAACACCTTCTTCATTTTTAGCAAACACATTTACATCTAAGGCCAAGCTTTGCAATTCTTTTGTTAGAACATAGAAAGTTTCTGGGATTTCTGATTCTTTAACTTGCTCTCCTCTTGTAATTGCTTTATAAGCTTTCACACGCCCTTCAACATCATCTGACTTTATAGTAAGCATCTCTTTTAGTGTATGTGCAGCTCCATAAGCTTCTAGTGCCCATACTTCCATCTCACCAAATCTTTGCCCACCAAAGAGTGCTTTACCACCTACTGGCTGTTGCGTTACTAAGCTGTAAGGTCCTGTGCTTCTTGCATGCACTTTTTCATCTACAAGGTGGTGGAGCTTTAACATATACATATAGCCCACATTTACACGCTCCATCATTTTCTCGCCTGTGCGTCCATCATAAAGCTCTGTCTTACCATCAGAATCAATTTTTGCAAGTTTAAAGAGTTTAGCAAACTCCTCTTCATTTGCACTCTCAAATACAGGAGTAGCAAATTTAACACCCTTACTCCAATCTCTAGCATACACAAGCAGTTCTTCATCGCTAAGGCTCTCTAAAAATGCTTTTGCGCTCTTCATACCTGAAGTTTCTGCAATTTCTAGCATTCTACTTCTAAGCTCGCCCAACCATTTTTCCTTTTCTGCTTCAAAAACATCAGAAATCTGCTCGCCTAATTGCTTTCCAACTAAACCTAAATGCACTTCCAAAATCTGTCCGATATTCATACGGCTAGGAACACCTAATGGATTTAAAACAATTTCCACTGGGCGTCCATCTTTAGTATAAGGCATATCCACTTCAGGAACAATATTAGAAACAATACCCTTATTTCCATGGCGTCCTGCCATCTTATCCCCTACTTTTAGCTTACGCTTAGTAGCTACATAGATTTTTACAAGCTTAACAACACCACTTGGCAAAATATCGTCTTTTTCAATGATAGATAGCTTTTCTTCATGCTCTTGACTTAGACTTTTCTTTTGCTCTAAGAAATTAGCCTTTAGTGCATCATACTTACTTTGCACTTCTTTTGGATAGCTTTTCATTAAAGTTCCAAGTGCAAAACGATTAACTTTTTCTAATTCTTCTTTAGGAATTACACTTCCTTTTTTGTATTCTACATCTCCTATTTTTGCATCTGCAATTAATTTTTCTTTTGCTAAAATAGAACCGATTCTTAGGTTTTCTTCTCTATCTAACATCAAAAGCTTATCATGGTGTTCTAAATCTAATCTTGCTTTTTCTTCTTCATAAGCAGCTACTGCCCTTTTATCTTTATCGTATCCTTTTTTTGTAAAGATTTTTACATCTACAACTGTTCCCTCTAAGCTTGGCGGACAATAAAGAGATTTATTTACAACATGTCCTGCTTTCTCCCCAAAAATAGCTCTCAAAAGTCTTTCTTCTGGGGTTGGCTTCACTTCACCTTTTGGAGAAGCTTTACCCACCAAAATCATTCCACCGCTTACATAGGTTCCAATTCTTACAATACCACTCTCATCAAGATGTGCTAATTCCTCTTCACGGATATTTGGAATATCTCTTGTAATTTCCTCTACTCCATGTTTTAGCTCTCTTGCTTCAATTTCTTTCTCATAGATATGAATAGAAGTAAAGGCATCATTTCTAATAAGCTTCTCACTGACAACAATCGCATCTTCAAAATTATATCCATTCCATGGCATAAAGGCTACACGAATGTTTTTCCCTAAAGCTAATTCACCTTGATCCATATTAGGACCATCAGCAATCACTTCGCCCGTTTCTACTTTATCTCCTGCTTTTACAATAGGCTTTTGTGAAAAAGAGGTGTTTTGGTTAGTGCGTAAGTTTTTTTGTAAAGAGTAGTGATCAATAAATGCTCCACTCTCATCTTCACCTAAAATATAAATATTTTTTGCATCAACTTTTTCTACAATTCCACCTCTTTCTGCTTTAACAGCTTCCCAAGAATCCCTTGCAACGATCTTTTCTAAACCTGTTCCTACTACGGGTGCATCCGGACATAAAAGCGGCACTGCTTGACGTTGCATGTTAGAACCCATTAAGGCTCTGTTTGCATCATCTCTCTCTAAAAACGGAATAAGAGAAGCAGCAACACCTACAACCATTCTTGGACTAAGGTCAATCAAATCCACTTTAGAAGATTCCATAAGGATAATTTCGCCATCTTTTCTAACTTCAATCACTTCTTCTTTGATTGTGTTATCACTTGTCAAAATCGTGCTTGCAGGAGCTATTACTGCACCCTCTTCTTGAGTGGCTGTAAGATACACAATTTCATCGGTTACTTTTTTATTCACTACTTTTCTATAAGGAGCTTCAATAAAACCTAGCTCATTTACTTTCGCATAAGTTGAAAGCGTATTGATCAAACCAATATTTTGCCCTTCTGGAGTTTCAATAGGACAGATTCTTCCATAATGTGTTGGATGCACATCACGCACTTCAAACCCTGCTCTTTCTTTTACTAAACCACCCTCACCCAGTGCGGATAGTCTTCTTTTATGTGTTACTTCTGAAAGTGGGTTGGTTTGATCCATAAATTGTGAAAGTTGTCCGCCTGTGAAAAACTCTAAAATTGTTCCTGTAATCATTTTAGAATTTACTAGATCATGAGGCATAAGCTCTTCTAAACCGGTGCTAATAGTAGAAAGCTTATCACGGATTGCTTTTTGCATTTTTACAAGCCCCGTATGAAGCTCATTTGCCAAAAGTTCTCCAATGGCTCTAATTCTTCTATTTCCTAAATGATCTCTATCATCAATCGTTCCTTGCCCATTTTTTACATGGATTAAATATTGCACAGTTTTAATGATGTCTTCATGGGTTAAAACCGTTACATAATGTGGAACATTAATATCAAGCTTATGATTCATCTTCATACGCCCAACACGCGTTAAATCATATCTTTCAGGATCAAAGAAAAGCTGTTGCACAAACTGCTTAGCAGCCTCTTTAGTAACTGGCTCACCTGGACGCATTACTTTATAGATACGAATAGTTGCTAAGTCATTTTCATCATCAATTTTTTCTGTTTGTTTTAGAAGTTTTAAAGATTCTGCATCTGCGATAAAAGCATTGATAATAGAAGCATCTAAACCACTTGCCAAATCGTTTGCAATGGTAAATTCAGAAATTCCAAGTTCTGCTAACTTTTTAAGCTTACCATCTTCTAAAAGAGTAAGTGTGTCAAAAAGCACTTCTCCACTTTTTTCATCTACAATTGGTTCTGCTAAATAACGACTTGTAAGAATTTCTTCAGGATATTCAATGAGGTTAATTTTTTCTTCTTTGAGAGCCTTTGCTTTCTTAGCTGTTAGACGCTTACCTGCTGCTACAAGCAGATTCCCTTTGGCATCTTTTAAGTCAAATTCTACACGCCCAATAAACTCTTCTGGATCAAAAGGAATATAATATTTACCGCCTTTAGATTTAATATTTACAAGAGGGTAGAACATTTTTAAAATATCTTGCTTAGAATATCCTAAAGCTCTAAAAAGAATAGTTACAGGAACTTTTCTTCTTTTATTTACCCTTACAAATAGTGTATCTTTAGCATCGTATTCAAAATAAAGCCAAGAACCACGATCCGGGATAATTTGTCCCGTATAAACAAGCTTGTTTGAAGTGGTAGCAGATTCTTCTTCTTTAAAGATAACCCCAGGACTTCTATGAAGCTGATTTACAACAACTCTTTCAACTCCATTAATAATAAAACTTGTTCTATCTGTCATCAAAGGAATCTCACGCACAAAAATGCTTTGCTCTTTAATATCCTTAACGCCTAACTTTTCTCCAGTCTTTTCATCTCTCTCCCAAAGCACTAAACGGATTTTAATTTTTAAAGGGATTGAATAAGTTAAACCTCTCTCCATAGCCTCTCTAACGGTATATCGCGGTTTGCCATACTCACAACCTGCATACTCTAGGCTAATTCTATTTTGAACATCATGAATAGGAAAAATAGATTTAAAAACTTTCTCAATTCCTGAATCACCCTCATTATCTGCTCTTAAAAAAGTTTCATAACTGCTTCTTTGCAATTGCAACAAATTTGGAACTGCGATATTTTGAGGAATCTTAGTAAAATCAACTCTTAATCTATTTCCGGATTTTAAACTTACTGGCATATCTTTTACCTCTATAATTGTAGAATTTTGGAAGAAAAATGAAAAAGAGGGCAATGCCCTCTTAAATTATTTAATATCGACTTTAGCACCTGCTTCTTCAAATTTTGCTTTAATTGCATCTGCGTCTTCTTTCTTAACGCCCTCTTTAACAGTAAATGGAGTTTGCTCAACTGCATCTTTTGCTTCTTTTAATCCAAGTCCTGTTACTTCTCTTACTACTTTAATAACATTGATTTTCTTATCTCCGCTATCTGTAAGAATAATATCAAATTCTGTTTTTTCTTCAGCAGCTGCTCCACCACCTGCAGCAACAGCTCCTGCAACTACTGTTGGAGCAGCAGAAACGCCAAATTTCTCTTCAAAAGCTTTTACAAGCTCTGAAAGTTCCATAACTGAAAGATTGCCAATATATTCTAAAACCTCTTCTTTTGTGATTGCCATATCAAATCTCCTAAAATAATTTAATTTGTCTTACGCTTCTTCTTTTTGTTTGCGCAAATTATCCAACCCTGTAACAAAGTAACGAGCAGGGGCAGTCCAAACGGACAACAACATTCCAATAAGCTCTTCTTTTGAAGGAAGTTTAGAAACCGCATCAATATGCTTAGCATCAACAATTTCACCTTCAAAATAACCTGTCTTAATCACAAGTTTTCCGCCAACTGATTGAGAAAATTTACAAATTGTTTTTGCTAAAGAAATTTGATCTTCACCCCAAACAAAAATGTTGTTTTCTTTAAACTCTAAGCCTTCAATTCCAGAATTTTTCAATGCAATTGATGCGAGTGTATTTTTAATAACTTGCACTTTAGAATCGCTATTTCTTGCATTTGCTCTTAGGCTTTCAAGCTCTTTAACGCTTAAACCTTTATAATCACATACTGCAATAGCTTTAGCATTCTTAAATTCTGCACTTAAAGCTTCAATCAAAGCTGTTTTTTGTTGTTTAGTCATTTTAACCTCCTTTCAGACGAAAGACTTATATAGGGTAGATTTTAAGCTTAAGCCCCCATAGTCATTAGTCTAAGATAAAAACAAGAATAAATTATTTCATATCAATTAACTCTTGAGTATCCAAAGTTAATGAAGGACTCATAGTTAATGATAGTGTAGCATTTTTAATATATTTTCCTTTTGCACTTGCTGGTTTTTGCTTATTGATATTTTTAACAAGGGCAATGATATTTTCCTCTAGCTTTTTAGCATCAAAGCTTGCTTTACCAACTGGAGCATGGATAATACCCTTTTTATCTACACGATAATTTACTTGACCACTTTTTGCATTGCTTACGGCTTTTGTAATATCCATAGTAACAGTGCCTGTTTTTGGGTTTGGCATTAAACCTTTAGGGCCTAAAATTCTACCTACTTTACCCACTAGCGCCATCATATCTGGAGTTGCAATCACCATATCAAAATTCAAATCACCTGCTTTAATTTGATCTGCTAAATCATCATCTCCTACAACATCTGCACCTGCTGCTTTTGCTTCATCTGCTTTCACACCTTTTGCAAAAACCGCAACACGAACGCTTTTACCTGTTCCATTAGGCAATACAACAGCTCCACGAATCATCTGATCAGCATGTCTTGGATCTACTCCTAAACTTAATGCCACCTCAACTGTTTCATCAAACTTAGCAGATGCTAGAGATTTTACAGTTGCAGAAGCGGTTGTAATATCGTATATTTTTTTGCAATCTACTTTATTTAATAGATTTTGCATTCTTTTTGTTAATTTTTTTGCCATATTTATACTCCAACGCGTCTTTTTAATCTACAACTTCAATGCCCATACTGCGAGCACTTCCTTCAACAATTTTCATTGCTGCTTCTTCAGAATTTGCATTCAAATCATCCATCTTTGTTTTAACAATCTCCAAAATTTGAGCTTTTGTAAGCTTACCTACTTTATTTTTTAGAGGATTATCAGAACCTTTTTGAATACCTGCTGCTTTTTTAATCAAATCTGTAACAGGTGGCTTTTTAGTAATAAATGTAAAGCTCTTATCTTGATAAACTGTAATAATTACAGGAATATTAAAATTCCCCATATCTTTTGTTTTTTCATTAAAAGCTTTACAAAATTCCATAATATTTACACCACGCTGACCTAATGCTGGACCTACGGGTGGAGATGGATTTGCTTTTCCTGCAGGGATTTGGAGCTTAAGTTCGCCAATTATTTTCTTTGCCATAACTTATCCTTGTTTTTATTAGTTGTTAAACTATTTTTTCCACTTGTGAATAAAGTATTTCAATAGGTGTGCTTCGACCAAAAATAGACACATTTAGCTTTAGCTTTCTATGCTCCATATCATATTCTTCAACCGTTCCTGTAAAGTTTGCAAAAGGACCTTCTATAATCCTTACAACTTCTCCTGCTTCAAAAATAATCTTTGGTTTAGGAGCTGCACGATTTTGAACTTTTTCAATGATATGATTAATATCCGCTTCACTTAAAGGCGTTGGTTTTTTTGCTTCACCAATAAAGCGACTAACTTTTGGTAAAGATTGAATGGTATGCCACAATTGCGTATCAAGATCTACTTTGATAAAAACATAACCAGGATATAGACTTCTTTCACTAATCTTTTTTTTGTTGTTCTTTACTTCAATAATATCTTCAGTAGGCACAACAATGTCCGTAAGTCTTTCTTGCAAATGATGTTCTTTTACAAGATTTTCAATACCTCGCTTTACAGCTTGCTCACTACCAAAATATGTTTGAATCGCATACCAATACAAAGCCATAGACAAATCCTATTTTATAAAATGTTTGAAACAAAACTTCCAAGAATAAAACCAACCAATGCTAAAAATAGAGCTACAACCGTTACAACCACAACAACTGAAATAAAAGCATTTCTTACTTGTTCTTTTGTAGGGAAGATTACTTTTGATAGTTCTTCTTTGGATAATCTATAATAAGTGATTAGTTTTTTCATAACTTTATTTGTCTCTCTTTATTCCAAAAATGGCAGGCCAGGAGGGACTCGAACCCCCAACACTCGGTTTTGGAGACCGACGCTCTACCATTGGAGCTACTGACCTATATAATGAAAGCCAAAAGAGATAAACTCTTTTAGCTCTTAAGTTTCACTTCTTTGTGAATTGTATGTTTATTTAACCTTGGGCAGAACTTTTTTAGCTCCAGTTTCTCTGTTTGGGTTTTAGCATTTTTTACAGTACTGTAATTAATGTCACCGCATTCAGAACATTTGAGTCCAATTTTTACACGATTACCTTTTGCCATAACTTAGCCTATTCAATAATCTTTGTAACAACACCCGCACCAACAGTTCTACCACCTTCACGGATAGCAAAGCGTGTTCCCTCTTCTAGCGCGATTGGGTTGATTAACTCAACTGTGATTTTAATATTATCACCTGGCATAACCATTTCTGTACCTTCTGGTAATTGGATTGAACCTGTAATATCTGTTGTTCTTACATAGAATTGTGGTCTATAACCATTAAAGAATGGAGTATGTCTTCCACCTTCCTCTTTTGATAGAACATAGATTTCACCTTCAAATTTTTTATGTGGAGTGATTGAGCCTGGCTTACATAATACCATACCTCTTTCTACTTCTTCTTTCTTTGTTCCTCTTAAAAGAACCCCAACATTATCACCTGCTTCACCTTGATCAAGCTCTTTTCTAAACATCTCAACACCTGTTACAGTTGTTTTTTGAGTGTCTTTGATACCTACGATCTCGATCTCATCACCTACTTTTACGATACCTCTTTCAATTCTTCCTGTAACAACAGTTCCACGACCTGCGATTGAGAAAACATCTTCAATAGGCATCAAGAAAGTTTTATCTGTTTCACGCACTGGAGTTGGGATATACTCATCTACCGCATCCATTAGCTTCATGATTTTATCACTCCACTCACCTAGATTACCTGCTTTAGCTTCTTCCAATGCTTTTAAAGCTGAACCTGCAACGATTGGAGTATCATCACCTGGGAAATCATAGCTGGATAGAAGTTCTCTAATTTCCATTTCTACTAACTCTAAAAGTTCTGCATCATCTACCATATCTTGCTTATTCATAAAAACAACGATATAGGGAACACCTACTTGGCGTGATAATAGAATATGCTCTCTTGTTTGAGGCATAGGACCATCTGCTGCAGAAACTACTAGAATCGCTCCATCCATTTGAGCAGCACCTGTAATCATATTTTTAACATAGTCAGCGTGTCCAGGACAATCTACATGTGCGTAGTGTCTTTTCTCTGTTTCATACTCAATGTGTGAAGTTGCAATTGTAATACCGCGCTCTTTCTCTTCAGGAGCATTATCGATATTATCATAATCTTTCAATTCTGCTAAACCCTTTTGTGATAGAACAGCAGAAATTGCAGCACTTAAAGTTGTCTTACCATGGTCAACATGCCCAATTGTACCAACATTTACGTGAGGTTTATTTCCTCTGTTAAATTTTTCCTTAGCCATAAGCTTCTCCTAAAATTTTAAGTTAAATAGCCGTTATACTACACTATTTTTACCAATTTTAAAATTAAGAATCGTAACATTTTCTACAATTCCATCGCAACTTTTGAAAAACTGGAGCCCATAAGCGGGATTGAACCGCCGGCCTCTTCCTTACCAAGGAAGTGCTCTGCCACTGAGCTATATGGGCAAAAATCACATTTTTAACAATAAATTTAATAGTGTTAGGCTGATTGAAATAAATAAACTTTATGTAGAATCAGCTCCCAGTATATATGGAGCGGGAAACGGGGCTCGAACCCGCGACCCTCAGCTTGGAAGGCTGATGCTCTAGCCAACTGAGCTACTCCCGCAATGGCTATTAATGGTGGTGAGACGTGGATTCGAACCACGGAAGGTAGAACCAGCAGATTTACAGTCTGCCCTCGTTGGCCACTTGAGTATCTCACCCCAATTATTTAAACTGGTCAAACACTGAAAAAATGGAGCTGGTAAAGGGACTCGAACCCCCGGCCTGCTGCTTACAAGGCAGCTGCTCTACCAACTGAGCTACACCAGCATTTTTAAAAATGAAGTGTGATTTTAGCAAAACTTTTAGCATAAGTCAATACTTTTTTAAAAAATACTATATAATTTACACTTTTATTTTACTAGACAAGGAAATCATAAAGATGAAAAAATACAGACAACTAAAGACAAAAGGCTTTAAGAGATACTTTTCTCTTGCTGCCATCTTAGTTTTGCATAGCACTCTTAGCCTGCAAGCACAAAATGCAAGCCTAGAAGAAAAATCGCAACAAGCACATAATCTAAAGTCCTATTTTGACACAACACAAAAAGAGGAAGGTTTTAAAGAAGAATTTACAAGTGAAGAAATCGCACAAAGCAACTCCCAAACGCTTTATGATTTCCTCTCTAAGCATTCTTTATTAAATATCCACACAAACTATGGTAACCCCTATAATCAAAGCATTGATTTAAGGGGCTTTGGTATCAATGGACATAAAAATCTTGCTATTGTAATAGATGGAATCTATTATAACAATATAGATTCAACTCCTATTCTTTTAAGCTCTATCCCTTTAGATGCTGTTGCTAAAATAGAGATTTTAAAGGGCAGAGATACCCTAAAATATGGCAATGGGGCAACGAGTGGGGTTCTAAAAATTACCACTTCAAGCAAAGATTTTAAACAACTTCATTTTAGCTACTCTAGCTACAAAAGTGCTAATTCACAAATCTTTATGCGTCATGTAGCAAACAATCTAAATGCAGGTGTTTATGGACAATACCAAAACACACAAGGCTCTAGAAATATCACACAAGATGAAAAAGATGGAAGCTATAACAAAAATGGAGGTTTTTCGCTTTATTACACACCTAGCGATGATTTGCTTTTAAAAACAACATTCAACTATTCAAAATATGGCATAAAATATGCAAACCCTCTAACAAAAGAACAATTTATAAAAGACCCCACACAACCTCCTACACCACCACTATGGGGTGGCGATACTTTCACACAGCAAAAATACTGGACTTTGCAATACAATGCAGCTTTAAGCTATTTTTCTAGTAATGGATTTGTAAGTGATTTTAACTTTGGCACTACAAGAAGTGAAAGTGATTTTGTAAATTTCAATAATAAAATGGAGGGAAACTCACTCTATACTATTTTTAATACAAAATATCAAAATAACTCTTACTTGGTAGAATTCGGTAATACATTAAAAAACAGCAAAAGAGACAACCAAAGCAATCTGGCAAATGTAAAAGAAGCACTTTTTTATGCAAATAGCGAAAAATACTTTGATGACATTACGCTAAACGGGGGGCTCTCTTTTAATCACATCAATTCCAAACTAGCCGATTCTAAAAGCATAGACAACAAAATGGGTGCAGAACTTGGAATCTCTTATAAAATTCACCCACAAATTAGCCTTTTTGCTTCCTATACTAGAAGTTTTATTGCCCCTAATGTAGATTATATGTTTGATTTTAGCGGGAAGCTTAATCCTCTCATTAAAACCGCCACATTTGACACCTATCAAATAGGGCAAACAAGCTTTTTTGGATTACATAGACTAGAAACTTCGCTCTTTTTTATAGAAGGAAAAAATGAAGCCTTTTATGAACCAAACACTTTCACAAACAAAAGTCTAAGCAAAACCCAAAGAATAGGATTTGAAGGTAAATTTACCACGCATTATGCAAGCAATTTCTACTCTACTCTTAGCTACGCATATGTAGAAGCCAAAAATAAAGAAAATGCCTACTACAACAAAGAAATTCCCGGAATCTTACAACACACTTTTGTGGTAAGTGCAAACTATCTCCCATTACCCTCTATCAATCTTGGACTTTCTTATAAATATGGTTCTAGAGCTTATGATTATGATGATTTTACTAACACGAGCGAAAAAATGCCAAATTATCAAAGCCTAAATGCAACGATTAGCTATACAAAAAAAGACTGGGAGTTTTATACTTTTGCAAACAATCTAACAGGGCATAAAAATGCAGTAGTTGCAAGTGGTGGATATTATCTTTATGAGTTTGAAACCACATTTGGAGCGGGAGTGAAATATAGATTCTAATGCAAAATTTTTTATTACCCTTTTATTATTTATATAAGTTTAGTAATTCCCTTTTTAGTGGGGTTGCTTTGGGAACTATTTTTACTATCTATTCGCCCTTACCCCCTAAAGTTTATTCCATAGGGGGCATTTTGCTTGCACTTTGTGCTTTTATTTTAACCCTATTTTATACACAACTCATAAAAGAAAAACCCTATAAAAAAATTTTGGTTTTTATAGAAATTATCCCCTTTTTATATGTTTTAGCCTTTTTATTATTTCCAAATACATTTAAAGGGGCTATTTTAGTTTATAGTCTTTATCAGCTTAGCTTTATTTTTGGGGATTATCTTGTGCGAAGCGAAACATTAATCTTTCATCAAAAAGAGATTCTAGCCAACTTTGACAAACTCAAACAAAGCGGCTATTTAGCAGGACTTTTCTTAGCATTTTGCTTTTATTTTATATTAGAATCTTTAGAGATTAAAGATAAGATTTTGCAAGTTTATTACCTGCATTTTGCACTTCTTTTGATACAATGCTTTGTTTTTATAACCCTTATAATCTCACTAAACAAAAGGAATAAAAGTGCAAAAAGCGATTTTTAGACAACTTTTTAAAGATAAGCTCACAAAAATAAAGCATTCTAAAAATAAAATTGCACTGGATTATAAAATCCAAAAACAACTCACAAAAGAACTGCATAATATTATTAAAAATAATAAACTAAAAAAGGGTAATAAGCCATTAAATATCCTTTTTTATTACCCTTTGGCGCTAGAATTTAATTGCAAAAAACTACTTTACTATTACAAAAAGCAACAAAATGTTAAAATTTTTCTTCCCTTTATGCACAATTTTGGCTTTAAAATGGTAAAATTTAGACTTCCATTACAGAAAAAAGCATTTGGAGTTTATGAGCCTCCAAATTCTTCTAATCCCAGCAAAAAAATAGATATAGCTATAATACCTGTAATTGGAATGGATCAAAATTTTAAACGCATAGGATTTGGTAAAGGTATGTATGATAGAGCTTTTTACTCTTTAAAAAATAAACCTTATAATATCTTTATTTGTCGTGCTTTCAACTATACTCATTCTTCCATTACACAATCTCACGACATACAAGCTTCTTCATTTATCACACCTTTTTTATCCTTGAAACTTAAAGGGAAAAACCATGGTAACTTGGATTGTAACAAGCTCCATTCTCTCCGCATTTCTAGCAGGAGGAGGAAGCTACATCATATCAAAGAGGCTCTCACGCAGTAGTTCTGAAGTTCTCTTAGCTAACTCACAAGCTAAAGCAAAAGCAATTGAACACGAAGCAGAAAGGAAGCTACAAGAAGCCACAATCAAGGCAAAGGAATTGGAGCTAGAAGAAAAAGAAAAATATAAAAATGCAAACTTGCAATTTGAAAAGGAAAAATTAAAAGCCACACAAAAACTAGAATTAGAAAAACTAGAATTAGAAAAAGAAAAACGCATCTTACAAGATGATAAAAAAGCCATCAAACATCTAAAACAACAATACAAAAAAACCCTAGAAGAGCTTATCCATAAAGCCCAAGATGTTTGCTATCTCTCTAAAAATGAAGCCAAAGAAATCTTGCTAGAACAACTAAAAGAAGAATACAAACATGAGTTTGCAAAACTCGCAAGAACTTACGAAGAAGAAGCCAAAAAAGAAATCAAACAAAAAGCGAATTTTATCCTAGCACAAGCCACAACACGCTTTGCAGGAGAATTTGCAGCAGAACGCCTCATCCACACAATCGTGCTTCCAAGTGATGATTTAAAGGCTAGAATCATAGGCAAAGAAGGACGCAATATCAAATCTTTAGAAATGATTTGTGGTGTGGATATTATCATTGATGATACTCCGGGTGTTATTATTGTAAGTTCACACAACCTCTATCGCAGAGCCATCGCTGTAAAAACCATAGAAAAATTAGTAGAAGATGGAAGAATACAACCCTCTAAAATAGAAGAAACCTATCAAAAATGCTATGATGAATTTGAGGAGGAAATCTATAATGAAGGCGATAGAATTACTTTTGATCTAGGACTAAACAATATACACCCTGAAATCAAAAAGCTTATCGGAAAGCTCCGCTACCGTGCAAGCTATGGACAAAATACACTTGCACACTCACTAGAAGTTGCAAATTTAGCAGGGATCATTGCAGCAGAGCTTGGGGGAGATTGCTTACTTGCAACGCGTGCAGGATTACTGCACGATATAGGCAAGGCACGCACCCATGAATTTAAAGGAACACATGTAGAACTAGGTGCTGAAATTTGCAGAAGATATAACGAGCACCCCACCGTATTAAATGCAATTCTCTCTCACCATGGCGATGAAGAGATAAAAAGCATAGAAGCAGCCGCAGTTTGTGCAGCAGATGCACTTTCAGCTGCACGCCCAGGTGCAAGGCGTGAAGTGCTAGAAACCTACCTAAAACGCGTTAGCGAGATAGAGAGCATTGCCACTTCTAAGCTTGGTGTGCTCCATGCCTATGCAATCAATGCAGGACGCGAAATACGCGTAATCGTCAAAGCCGATGAGATTAGTGATGATGAATCCTATCTGCTTGCTAGAGAAATCGCAAAAGAGATTGAAAGCAAAGTGCAATATCCAGGAGAGATTAAAGTTAGCGTGATACGCGAAATGCGCGCTTATGCGATAGCAGGGTAAAAATATCAATTAAAGTAATTTACAGCTTCCGCCACTTTATACGCTTCATCATCTGTTAATATAGGAGAAATAGGCAAAGACAAGACTTCTTTATGAATCTTTTCTGTAATGGGATAGCTAAGGCTATTCCACTCTTTATAAGCATTTTGTTTATGGGGTGGGATAGGATAATGAATAAGCGTTTGAATGCCTCTAGCCTTTAAGTATTCTTGTAACTTTTTCCTAGTTTGCGTGCGGATTACAAACAAATGCCAAACATGTGCTTTCTCATCATAAGTTTGCGGGAGAACAATAGCATCATTTTTTATATTTTCTCGATAGATTTTTGCGATATGGCGACGCCTTTTATTATCTTCATCTAAACTTTTTAATTTTATATCCAAAATAGCTGCTTGGATCTCATCAAGTCGCGAATTTAACCCCTTATAAATATTTTCATATTTTACAAGCGAGCCATAATTTCCTAATACCCTAATTTTAATAGCTAAATCTTCATTATTTGTAGTAACACAACCTCCATCACCCAATGCACCAAGATTCTTACCCGGATAGAAAGAAAACCCTGATACATCTCCTAAACTCCCTGCTCTTTTACCTTGATACATTGCACCATGAGCTTGAGCACTATCTTCAATGATTTTTAAATTATATTTCTTTGCAAGCTCCCAAATTTTTGCCATTTCCACCACTTGCCCATATAAATGCACCACTAAAATCGCTCTAGTTTTTGGGGTAATTTTTTCTTCAATTAAATCCACATCAATATTATATGTTTCAAGACTTGGTTCCACTAAAATAGGTTTCAACCCGCAATCACTAATAGCCAAAATAGAAGCTATATAAGTGTTGGCAGGGACGATTATCTCGCTATCTTGTGGAAATTCATAGGCTTTTATTGCCAAACGCAACGCATCTAGTCCATTTGCTACACCTATACATCTTTTTACCCCACAATATTTTGCAAAATTCTCTTCAAAAATCCTATTTTTTTCTCCTAAAAGATACCAGCCACTATCCAAAACTTCTTTAAAAACCTGCTCTATTTTTTCTTCAAAACGCTGATTAATTTTGTGTAGATCTAAAAAGGGTATCATTATAAAATTCCTTTTTGCATCAGTTTGTTTCTTAAATATTTGAATAACTTAAGACGAATCTTATTTAATATCGTTAGATTAACTGGATCTGCTTTATAACCCTCATGTATATCATCCTCATTCCAGCATGTTGCAATTGTATTTTTCATTTTTATTTGCCTTGGAACTATTAACAATGGATCGCTAGGAGATAAAATTTTAGCAAATCTTGCCATACTGCCTTGTGAACCTATCATCAATTTACACTTACTTAACAGATAAAGGTCTAAGTAACCCTTATCTGCACTATTAACATTACATATTCTAAATTTACTATGACCAAATAAGGGGACAATATATTTCTCTATCCATTGCAAATCATCACTAAAAAGATAAAAAGTGGTTTTTGGTTGTAATTTTAATACAAGCTCTATATTTTTCGCAAAATAATCAACGCTTATTGGATTACCATAGTAAAAATGAGGTTTAGCCAAATCACCCCTTCTAATATGTATTCCGCATGAATCTGTATTCATAATATCTGTTAATAGCAAATAAAAGGCTGTATTGCTCTCTTCTACTTCCTTTGGTACAAAATTATCAATTAAAAAATTCTTAAATTTTACACTGTAATTTCTCCCTAAATAACCGCCAACATACAAAGGAGGAATATATCTTGCAACCTCTTCATCATCAATAAAATATCTTTTCCTATAATGCTCTATTTCCTCTTTTGTTGCTATATCACATTTAATTTTAGGGAATGCTTTTGGAATATCAAAAGTAATATCATAGGACTTATCATAGCCATTTTTCATATTATATGCCCCCCCCCCACACTCTTCAAACCAACTAATATCATACTTTACCCTATGTCCTCTTGCCTCAAACTCTAGTCCAAGTGCTATAAAATCAATTTGACTTGCAATACCGCCATCCACTCTAATAATCACTAAATCATCACGCATTTTTTACTCCTAGCCATATTATAACAATCGTTAAAACGACAATCAAAGCCACACTTTCATTAAAAAGCTTCTTATATTTTTTATATTTTTGCACTATTTCATCTTGTTTTATTTCTTTTACCAATCCCAAATATTCTTTAAAAGTAAAGCTATATTTTTCTTTTAAAATTTCTACATTTTTTATATCACTATAAAAGTGCATAATTTTATGATAACCCCAAACTTGTTGTTCTTTTTTAGGCGATAAAAGTGCCATTCTGCCCATAAAAAATTCTAAAATATCACTAGATGGCTCAAAATCAAGCATTTTAATTTCATCTTTAAATATCTTTTTTAAAAGTTCAATATCTTTGCATTGCAAAAAAGTATCCATAACGCTAGACTTTTCCAAGCTCTCCCGCATTTGTGTAGATAAACTAATACTACTAATATTTCCACCTTTAGAATCTCTTCTATATTTTATAAGTGGTTCTTCTATAAAAATAGGCTCTCCTCTTAAAAGCAAATCAATGTGAATTTGTGTATCTTGCTGATTACATATGGAATTTTGCAAAGGAAAAAAGTCACAAAACTCCCTTTTAATCATCATTCCAGGCGAAGTAAGCCCATTTCCTTTCATAAAAAAATGATGTAAGAGCTCTATTCTATCTTGATAAGCTTCTTTATGATTTGTTTTGATGATTTTATTGTTTTCATCAATCCATAAAGTTCTAGGATATGCCACTATCGCTTCACTTTGGCTTAAAGCCTTATACAAAACCTCTAAGGCATTAGGCATAAATACATCATCGCTTGCCATAAAGACAATAAACTCTCCACTAGAATTTGCAAATGCTGTATTTAAACCTGCATTGATACCTTTATTAAAAGAGTGCCTTATTAGCTTAATTCTCTTATCATGAAATTTCTCTATCTCCTCTACGCTTCTATCACTAGAACAATCATCAACGATAATTAATTCAAAATCACCAAAAGTTTGATTTAATACACTCTGTAAATAATCCTTAATATATTTTTCATGATTATAACAAGGAGTTAAAATGGAAATTTTAGACATTTTTTAACTTTTTATAATAGAATTTTAGGCTATCAAGAATCACGATAGACTTGCCCCTCCTATCCCTACTTTTTCTAAAAAACAAATCTTTAAAAGTTTTATATGGCATTAAAAGTCGATAGTTTTCCTCAAAATGCCTCTCTATCTTTTGTAACTCTTCTTGTGAAAAAAGATACTTATTTTTCAAATATTTTTCCCATAAATTATAAGCCTGCGCATATCTTTCTTTATTAATTTTTTTAATCAAAGATGACTTAAGGTTATTTTTTTTAGCCAATTCTTCCAACCTATAAAATGTCTTATAGGTATCAAAAATTTTGGGGCTCAGCTTTTTGGTAATACTTGTTTCTAGCTGATAATATTTATAAATTCCCTCTCTAACAAAAGCCACTTTTCTAGAGTTTAAAAAAAACTCTCTACATGAATATTCATCACCATTCATACCTTCTTCATAGAAACCAAGCTTTTTGACAATATCTGCTCTAAAAAAGGCAAAACCAGATATTTTCCAAAAAATACTTAACTCAAAAGCTTCCAAACCACTTAATACTTTATTTTCTGTCTCTAACTTTCTATCTATGCCACATAACATCCAATTTTTCCTTGTATCTTCTGGAAAGTGCATTACACTTCTAGGCACAATAGCATCTATCTCTTCATCTCCTATTTCATCATATCTTTTTATAAAACTTTCCAAACAAATACTATTTATTTCATCGTCATGTCCCAATACAAATATAAAATCTCCACTAACATAATCTAATGCAAAATTAAAATTAGGCGCAGCCATTCCACTATTCTTTTTACTAAAAACTTTTACTCTATTATCTTTTCTAGAAAATTCCAACAACTTATCATATGTTCCATCATTAGATTCATCATCTACACATATTAATTCCCAATTTTGATAAGTTTGTTTTAAAACAGAACCTATGCTTCTCTGTAGATAAGCAGCAGAGTTATAACAAGCCATAATGATTGAAATTTTAAACACTCAAATACCTCAAAATTGCCTAAATTTAAAAAATTCTAACATTTCTAATATTAATCCATGCTTTTATAACACACCACTCTAAATCCATCTATACCAGAAATCTCAAACCTATTTTCATATTCTTCAAAAACTCTTTTACCCACAAATTCATTTGTTAAAATTGATTGACAGATTCTATTATCCTTAATTTTTGGTAACTGATATTCTCTAAATATAAAAGCTCTAATTTGATTATGAATTTGAAAACTAGTTTTATTAAAATTAATCTCAAAATTTAAATCAATTTCTTTTCTAGAAAAATAAGTTGACTCTAAATTATTTTGCGGAATTGCTATAAAGTTATTTCCGATTAATTTATCAATATTTGCTTTAAATAAAAGAAAGTCATTTTTTAAATATTTAAAATACAAGTCCCTAGCACTATCATTTATATCTATTTTAAAGCTCTTTTGAGCAATGATTGCACCCGTATCAATACCCTCATCAATACGATGCAGACTTACTCCGCTTTTAGCCTCTCCAAATAAAATAGGCATTATAGAGGTATAAACTCCTTTATATTTAGGTAACAACGAAAAATGAATATTAAATAATCTTGAAGTTAAAAAATTACTAGGCTTTATAATTCTATCAAATTCTAAAGATATAAACAGTAAATTTTCAATATTATAAGCCTCTTCTAAATTTATTATTTTTATATTATTCTTTTTGGCACATCTCACTAGAGATTTTTGCCAAGTATCGCTACCATCATCTATTACATTAGGAATAATTGCTATCTCATCACAACTATAAAAATTCTTTAATAAAAACTCTAATGCATTGACCGCAATATCGTTTTTCCCTGCTATACAAATTTAACCATTGTATAGCCTTTTACATCTTAAGCTTACAAAATAGAACAATTAGGAGATTATCCCCCCCCCCCCGCTAATAAAATTTGCTTGACATGCTTCACATTGTTAAAAATTTTTGTAAATGCTGGAATATTTTTAGTGACGATAGCTCCAGCTCCTACCATAGCGTTTTCCCCTATAGTGATACCTGGTAAAATAGTTGCATTTGCTCCTATACTGGCACCTTTTTTAATAATTGTTTTAGAAAATTCCTTAGGATATTGCTTAGATCTTGGATATTTATCATTACAAAAGGTTACATTCGGCCCTATAAAGACATCATCTTCTATTTCTATCCCATCCCAAATTTGAACTCCACATTTAATGGTAACATTATTTCCAATTTTAACATCATTTTCTATAAAGCAATGCGAGCAGATATTGCAGTTTTCGCCTATAATTGCCTTAGGAAGAACTACACAAAATTGCCAAATCTTTGTGCCACTCCCTATATTTTCACTCTGAACATCTGCTAATTTATGTATCATTTACCACCCTCAAAAATAAATCATAATCTCTAATATACTCATTTTCATCATAAAAATCACTTGCAATTACAAGTAATTTTGCCCCATAAGAAAAGTTTTTCATTTCACGCCATATATTTTTACCTATAAAAAGTCCCATATCTGGACGATTTAAAATCACACTTTGAGTATTTTTTCCATCATTTAAAACAATCTCACATGATCCATCTATCATAATCAAAACTTGTTCCAACTCCTTATGCGCGTGAGCTCCTCTTGGAAATTCTGGCTTAGTATCATAAATATAATAAATTCTCTTTATCCCAAAAGGAATTTCTTTTAAATTTTCTAAAGCTATTAAACTTCCTCTATTATCGCTTTTTGTATTAAAATTTAATATTTTATAATTCACAATTTGCCTTTATATTTTTCCACATACCATTCAATAGTTTTTAAAATTCCGCTTTTAAAGCTTTCTTTAGGTTTCCAGCTAAGTTTTTTTTGTAATTTTGAAGAATCAATTGCATAACGCCTATCGTGTCCTGCTCTATCTTTTACAAAAGCAATTTGTTCTTTAAAAGGTTTTTCTTTTGGAAATTTTTCATCTAAAATTTCACAGATTAAATTAGCAATATCTATATTTTGCCACTCTTCATTACCACCTATATTAAAACTATCAAAAAAGTTTTCTTTGCTTTGTAAGGCAAATTCTAAAATTTTATTAATCGCTTCGCAATGATCTCTCACATAAAGCCAATCTCTAATATTTTTTCCATCACCATAGATAGGGATATTTTCTCCATTTAATGCTTTACGGATTATAGTAGGGATTAGTTTTTCATCGTGTTGTTTAGCTCCATAATTATTGGAACAATTTGAAATCACAGCATTTAAACCATAAGTGTGATGAAAAGATCTTACTAGCATATCACTAGAAGCTTTAGAGGCAGAATAAGGGGAATTTGGCGCATAAGGAGTGCTTTCGCTAAAATAACCACTTATTCCTAAGCTTCCAAAAACTTCATCAGTGCTAATATGATAAAACAAAGTATTTTTAAATCCTGCTTTAGCCTTAAAAGGCTCATCAAACCATGCTTTATAGGCATTATGCAAAAGATTAAAAGTTCCATTTACATTTGTTTTAATAAATACATCGGGGTTGGCAATAGAATTATCCACATGGGATTCTGCAGCAAAGTGGATAATAATATTAATTTTATGTGTATTGATGATTTTTTCTACTAATTTTGCATCACAAATATCGCCTTGATAAAAAGTATAATTTTTATTACTACTAGCATCTTTTAAGTTCCCTAAATTCCCTGCATATGTTAATAAATCAAGATTAACAATTTTATCATTGGGGTGTTTTTGCAAATAAAACTCAATGAAATTTGATCCGATAAATCCTGCTCCACCAGTGATTAAAATATTATTCATTTAAATACCTTGTTCTAATAATTTTCTAAGGTATGCTCCATAGCCACTTTTATCAAGCAATCTTGCGCGATCTAATAATTTTTCTTCACCAATCCAAGTGTTTCTAAAGGCAATTTCTTCTAAACATGCTATTTTATAGCCTTGTCTAAGCTCTATGGTTTGGACAAATTCAGAAGCCTCTATTAGGCTATCATGTGTGCCTGTATCAATCCAAGCAAAACCACGCCCTAAAATTTGTGATTTTAATCTATTTTGTTTTAAATATTCTATATTTACATCAGTGATTTCTAGCTCTCCTCTAGCACTAGGTTTGATATTTTTTGCTATTTCAATAGCAGAATTATCATAAAAATAAAGTCCTGTTACTGCATAATTACTCTTGGGATTTTCTGGCTTTTCTTCTAAACTCAATACTTCTCCATTTTTGGAAATCTTTGCAACGCCAAAACGCTCTGGATCTTTCACATGATAAGAAAATATACTAGCATAACCCTTTTTGGTTTCTTCTTTGGCGCTTTGTAATAATTCGCTAAATCCTTGCCCATAAAAAATATTATCCCCTAAAATCAAAGCCATATCATCATCTTTTATAAAATCTTGTGCTAAAATCAATCCTTGTGCTAAACCCTCAGGCTTAGGTTGAATAAGATATTCCATTCTCATACCAAGCCAAGATCCATCATCAAAAAGCTCTTTAAATTTATCTATATCTTTAGGAGTTGAGATTATCAAAACTTCACGAATTTTAGCAAGCATTAACGCAGACATTGGATAATAAATCATAGGCTTATCATAAATTGGCAAAAGTTGCTTACATAAAGTTAAAGTGCTAGGGTAAAGCCTTGTACCACTACCACCTGCTAAAATAATACCTTTCATAATTACCACACATTTAAAATTTTTAATATTATAACAACTAAAAGATTAATTTATTACATTTGCTTTTATAAACTTGTAAAATACATATTTACAATACAATTTCATTGCTGCTACATATTGCTTATTTATTATTTTTTCTTGCATTTGTTGTTTTATAATTTTATAATATTTTTGTTTTCTAACTTCTAATCTTTTAGCAATCTCTTGTGGAATAAAATTCAAAAGGCTATCAAACCAAAAATAACAGCATATAATATTAAAACTTGTTTGATATTTTCTATATATCCATACCATCAAAACTTGCTCATCATCCACTATGCCAAAAGACAAAAATACTTCTAACGCCTCTTTAAAATATTCTTTAAACTTTAACCAATTCTCTTGATTAGTATACATTAATCCTGCAATCAAAAATACATCCATATTAAAATAAATTTCAGCTATATGCTCTTTTATTTCTTGCTTGATACAAAATAGATTTATTTTATCTTCTTGCAAACCATTTTGTTCTATCAATTTAAAATTAAACTGCTCTTTATTTAGAAAATAACTTCCTCCATGATTAAACCCAAAATCAAACCATACAATCTTTTGGGTAGCAATCCCTCTATTAATTGCATCACACACAAAAAAAGGCTTCAAATATGTCAAATAACAATAAAGTGGAGAAATACACTCTATATTTTGTGGATTTTTTCTACCTTTGCTTTGATTAAACTCACTAAAAGTTTTTTGTATCCTTTGCAATGCTTCTCTATCAAACTCTTCTAAAGGTTTTGTGATTATGATAGTCTTATCTTCTAAGCCATGCTTTGCTCTAATCTCTAAAATTCTCTCTTTATACTCCTCTGTGGTATAGACTATAAGCTGATTTTTAACACCCGCCCAGAAAGAAAAATATTCAAAATACTTTGTATTATCCCTTTTAAAATCATCTAAATTTTCTCTTTTAATATCATAAAATGCACTTACTATTGTAATCTCATCTTGTGCCATTACTTCTCCAATAAATAATCAATTATTCGCCCCCCCCCCTGTAATAATTTTAAATTTGTAAGCTTATGAATGGGACTTTTAGAGCAAATCCACTCCCACCTTTCTTTACTCCATTTCTCCTTAGCATAAAAATGTAAAAGATGCACATCAGTATCATTTGTATCTTTTGGCATATACTTTGTAAATCTCCCGCTCCTATATAGCAAATCAAATAAAATTTGAAAAGTGAAATAATGAATATGCTTTTTCTCTTTTATATAATAATTCATAAAAATATCCTTAATTGCTCTAATCAGTAAATTATTCTTTTTGGCAACTAAAAATCCATTTAATATCCTCACCCTAAAATCTTCTTCCCAATTAAAATAATTACAATCAAAGCCAATCCACTTTTTATAATCTTTTGGTGGAGTTTGTGAACGCAAATATGCAAAAAAGTTTGATTCTAAAATCTTCTTATCCAAAGGTGCACTAAGATAGAGAGAAGCGTCCATCCACACACCCCCATAAGTAGATAGCAAAGCCACCCTTAAAAGATCAGAAAAAATAGTAATGGGCTTTGCGCTAAAGTCCTTATCTAGCGCTCTTTCATACACAAAAGAAGGCAAATCAATATAATCTTTAATATTATTTTGATCTAAAATAATGACTTTATACTCTTCGCCCATATGTTTCTTTACAAAATCAAAGCATACTCTAATGGTTTCCGGAGCTTCACTTTCCCCTTGAAACCACAACTGCCATATAATCTTATCATCTTTAAAATCCACCTTGGGAGCAAAATCCCATCTTTGCAACTCTCCCTTAAAATAAGGCTCTACATAATGCAATTTAAGGTAATCTGCCACTTTACTATGTTCCATTTTATAAGTTATTTTACCTTTAATCTGCCTTCTTAGACTTTTAAAAGGTATCATTTTGCTTATAGCTAGTGTAAAATTATTCGCCCAAAAAGGCACTTTAGAGGCATTATTCATACTCTCTTAACCTCCTAAAACTAGGTATTAAAAATAATATTTCCTTTTTTATTCTCTTAATTATTTTAGAAATTAAATTTCTTTTTTTATATCTTACTTTTAAACTACCATCTTGAATATAAGTCTGCTTACCAAAAATCTCATCAGTCCTAACCACCACAGGATAGAGTGCATATAAATTTGTAATCTTATCATTGCTTGTGCAATGATCATAAGGCACAATGATTTTTTGCAAGGCTTCATACATTTTTTTAGCACCTTTTTTGGTAATATAATACCCATGTGTGCCAAACCCACCCCCAACAATCCTTTTTAAGCTATATTTTTCATCTAAATAATAATCAAATCTCCTAGAAAAAGGAGTTTCAATCCTAAATCCATCATCTAAATACACTTGCCTATAATGCCCCAAAAGCAGTAATTCTAAATCTTTTGGAAATCTCTCTTTGAACCTAAGCACCCTTAATAGCTCTTCATCAAAATATGCATCATCTTCCAAAATAACCGCTTCTTTTAAATCCAGCTCAAACATTCTAAGAAAGACTTTTTTATGGCTTAACGCACAGCCTATCTCTCCTACACTCAAAACTCTTCCAAGCCTTTTTTTGCTTATCTCTTCATCGCTAATACTTTGGATAAAATCACTCCCTAGCTCCCTACCATTTACCGCTTGAATTATTTCATAATCTAGCCCATATTTTTCACACAAACTAGAAATATATTCTCTTCTATCTTTTGCAATTTCTAAATTAATTATAAAAAATTTCATTATTTCCTCTTAAAATTGCCATAAATTTAAATCTATTTACCTTATTTTTAAAAATTGTCAGCCTTTAAACACATAAATCTTACTAAAAACAAACCCACTTAATGTATAACTAATAGCGGCTAAAACTTGTGATAGATACACATTTAGCCCCACTAAGCGATAGCTTACAAACAAAACCAATAAGTTAATTATATAAGATATCCCCATAAAAATCAAAAATCTTACAAATTTAGCATTTATTATTTGCCTACAAGCCTTCCCTTCTATCCTAAAAGTAAATTTTTGATTAAGAAAAAACGAGCAAACAATCCCTACACAATAACCCAAAAAGTTCGCTCCCTCTGCAAATAGCCCACAATAGGTTAAAAGCAAAACTACTCCAAAACCTACGAAAGTATTAATAACCCCCACTAAGCAATATTTTAAAAACTCTTTCATTTTAGATTAAATTTCTTAAACCCAAAATATCTTGCATAAAGATCATTCACCCAATTTGGCTCGATATTTGGCCTATTCCAATCATCAAAAGGCAAATAACGCTTAAACCACCTAGCTTCTATATTCAGCTCTTCCTCCCCCTTTTCTTTAGCGTTTTTTGCTTCTTTATAAACCACACTCCATTGATATAATCCATAAGAATAATTTATAAAACAAACCAGACAGAATCCACCACAAATGAGCTTAATTGCTTTAAAGTATTTTTCTTTTTGCATACTTTTAGCATACAAATCCAAAACCAAATAAACTATAATCGCATACAAAAATAAACTTGTCCCAAGATGTGCTCTTTTAGGCAACTCTCCCACTTGAAAAATCACAAGTCCCATAAATAAATAAATCCCATAAAGCCCCAAAACTAAAAGATACTTTTTCTTATCCATCTTATAAAGTTTATAGACTAAATAAAGCACAAAAAGATAAATAACAAAAGCTCCAACATGCTTCATAATTACTCCAATAACTACCATACCAAATAATAATCCAATATAGTGATACGCCTTTATTTTTATCCCTTTAATCACCATAAAAATCAATAAAAATAATAATAAAAATGCTAAAAAAGAATAATTAAAATAACCATTAAAAGTTGTGTAGATTCTAGACACCATACCTAAAAATCCAAGCTCAAAAAACTCCCCAAAACTTAAATAATTAGCAGAATTTAACGCTCTTGCTTGTTGTCCTGGTGCAAAGTATAAAAGCAACCAACCACACCAAAAACCCATTGTGCCAAAATACTGCCATAAAGGAATTTTGAGTTTTCCATAAAACAAATACACCAATGAGATAAATAACCCAATACACACTATTAGGCCCACATGCTCACTTGCCATACCCGCTAAAATCCCTAGTAAAAATAATCCTATTCCAAAAAACAGATTCATCAAAATACTCTGCTCTCTAGGCAAATTTCCCTCGTATATCCTTTGATAAAAAACCCTAAAAGGAAGCAAAAAATAAATAATAAAAGAAATACCCCAAAGATAGTTAAAGCTTCCAGCCCCCCATAAAAATGTAGAACCAAAAGCACTAAACATCACCACAAGTCCAATCACTAAAAACAACATATAATAATCTAGCCTATCTTTTGGTTTCCTAGCAAAATATAACACAAACAAAACATAAAAGAAGATTGTCCCAACAAGTGCATTTAACACATCATACCATACCTCAAAGCTATATTTTGCAAAAATTCCACTATAAAGAATCTCACCAATTCTTGCATTAGAACCCAAATAAGTTCCTAGCAACTGAGCCTTATCAGCATTCAGCCAAAAGCCAATATCATCAGATTGTGGAAGCACAAGCAAATTTAAAACAAACAAATAAATATACAAACCCAAAAAGAATATAAAAGCTCTCATTTTATTTTCCTTTTTCTCACAATAAAATGCGGACGCCCCTTAACTTGCTCATAAATTCTTGCAATATATTCTCCTATCACACCAAGCACTATTAAATGCAACCCTCCAAAAAATACAATCACACACATAAGCGATGGATAGCCTTTCACATCACTTCCATAATACAAAGTATCAAAAATTATCCAAATTCCATACAAAAATGCCAAAAAACTAGCCAAAAACCCAACCACAAATGCCAATCGCAAAGGCAGAGTTGAAAAGCTAATAAGTCCCTCTATTGCGTATTTAAAAAGCTTCCAAAAACTCCAACCACTCACACCAGAATTTCTAGGAATGTATTTATATTCCAAAATCTCTTTATTAAACCCAACCCATTCAAAAATCGCCTTAGAAAAACGATGGTATTCTTTTAATTCTAAAATTGCCTCTACCACCTCTCTACTCATCAGCCTAAAGTCCCTAACTCCACTATGAATCTTCACTTCACTAATGCAATTACTAAGTCTATAAAAACTCTCACTTAAAAATCGCTTGATTACTCCCTCGCCCTCCCTGTCAATTCTTCTTGCAAAAACAATCTCTTTGCCTTCTTTATAATATTTTTCAAACATAGTATAAATAAATTCTATGGGATCTTGCATATCCGCATCAATTAATACTACACAATCAACCCTTTGTTTATAAGCTTCTTGTAATCCCGCCAAAATAGCAGCTTCTTTGCCAAAATTTCTTGAAAAATCAACAATTTTAATCTTTTCATCTTTATATTTAAGATTTTCTAGAACTTCTAGTGAATTGTCTTTGCTTCCATCATTCACAAAGACAAAACCATAATCAATAGCTATTATTTGAGAATTAATTTTACAAATCTCCTCTTTAACTTTTTTATAAAAAAGCTCCAAATTCTCCGCTTCATTAAAAACAGGCACTACAATACTTAAAGTAATTTTATCGCTCATTGCTAAGCTCCTCTAGCACCGCTAATGGATATAAAATATGCTCTATTTTATGGATTTTTTCTTCATAGTTTTCTAGACTCATTCCCTCTTTTGCCATCACTGCTTGTGCGATGAGTTCCCCACCATCTAGCTCCTCGCTCACCCTATGCACGCTCACTCCACCCACTTTCATACTAGACTTGAAGCTCTCTTCTATGCCATGCGCCCCTTTAAAAAGCGGCAAAAGTGAAGGATGGATATTAATCGCATTTATTTGTGTGGTAAATACAGGAGTTAAGATTCGCATAAATCCTGCCAAAACACATAAATCAAGCCCTAAAGGCTTTAAAACCCCCACTAATTCTCTATCAAACTCCTCTCTTGCTTTTCCTTTGCTCTCAATCACTTGCGTTTTTACCCCTAAATTCTTAGCACGCACTAATCCATAAGCCTCTATTTTATTACTAAGTGCTAGGATTACTTCTATCTTAAAAGCCCCGCTCTCCCCCTCTTTTGCCTCTATAAAGTCATCTCTAATCCCACCGATGATAAAACCTTCTTGCTCTTTTTTAAAAGCATTCCCACTTTTTTTAAACCAACGATTATGTAACGCCTTAATTAGTGCTTCTAAATTACTTCCATTACCGCTAAATAAAATCGCAATGCGTTTTATCATTCTTTCACTCCAAAAAGCTTAGGTTTTGTCGCTTTTAGCTTCTCTAAAGTAGCTAAAATCTCTTCTTGTCCGTATTCTTCGCATCCTTCATCTATTAGCTCAATATAGCTATCAAGTGCCTCTTGTAATGCATCTTCTCTCACTCCACTAAGCCTTAATGCTACACATAGCATATCACTAAGCTGAATAGAGAGTTCTTCTATCTCTTCTTTTAGCTCTTTTATCTTATCCATTTTCTTCTCCTATAAAAATCTCTTTAATTATTTCTTTAATGTCTTCATACACAAAACTTTCCCTAAAACTCTCTATCTTACCTCCACTCGCATTTAAATGCCCCCCGCCATTAAAATATTTTTGCGAAATCGCGCTCACATCACACGCATTATTCGCCCTCAAACTCACATTCCCCCTAGCACTCACATCCATAAAAAAATCAAAATCCGGATTTTTTTTCAAAAATAAATTTGCAAGCACTGAAATATTGCCTATGCTATAAGTCAAAAATCCTCTAAACTTCCCACAATACACACTGCAACGCTCTTTTTTCTCTTCTAAGAGTGCTACTTGATAATTAGACACTAAATTATCCAAGCTATCACTATTTAAATCCCCTCCCAAAAACTCTTTTTTAAGTGCTAAAATCGCATTATCTAGCTTAATATAGCCTTTTTCCTCTTTTAAAAATTTTGCACTTTTTTTAAGAAGTTCTATTTTATAGGCTCTATCTTCATCATCAAACATAAATCTATTTAGCTCTTTTGCCTCTACGATTAGTCGCATTGCCACTTTGCCAAATTCAAAATTCACTCCATTTTCTAGCCATAAATCAATGCTATTTATCATATCCACCATAGGCTCTAGCCATTCTTTTGTGGAATCTTCTATAGAAAAACGCTCCAAAAATGTCTCATACACAATCTTAGTCGCACATCTTTTAGTATCCAAATAATACCATTCATATTTAGAGGCACACTCTTGTCCGCTTTTATGATGATCTAAAAGCTCATAGCTAACCCTGCCACCCTCCAAATTAAGCTCTAAAACTGCTTTTTTAAGCTCCTCACATTCACTTAAAGTTAGATTTAAATCGCTGATTAAAATATAACTTTCACTTCTAATGTCCGCTCTAATAGCTTTAAAAATCTGCTCTAATCTTGCTATAACTTCTTTGCCATAATTTGCATTATAAAAAAACAAATTATGTTCTTTAAAAAACTCTCTTGAAACTAGCTGACATCCATAGCCATCTAAATCAATATGAGAAAGATGATAAAAATTCATTTATTTCCTTTAAATAGGGAATTCAATAGCCCCTAAAATTTCATATTTGCTTTGATAGTCAATCTCTGCATTGCTTAGTGCGATCACATTTCTACCAAACCCATACTGCTCTAAGAATATTGCAATAGGTTTGCGTAAAACCATAGGAATCCCACCTATTATCATCGGCACTGCACCTAGAGAACTACTTTTCTGCCTTGCCACATTAATCGCATCTAAAAGACTTTGTGATTCTGTAGGGCTTAGACGCAATCTTTGTCCAATTTTTTGTGCATCTGGTAGCTTTTCTAATAAAAACTGCTCCAAGCTTGGCGAGAACACAAAATAACGCAATATCCCCTCTTCATTTTGAAAATTATGCGTAATAAGGCGTTTTAAACAAGCTCTTACATATTCTGTTAAAGTTGGCAAATCCCCTTTATAAGCTGGGAATCCATCTGCAATCGCTTCTGAAATGCTTAGCATATCTTTAATAGGTATTTGCTCATGCAAAAGCTCTTTTAAAATATGCTGGATTGTCCCTACACCCACGCCTTTAATCTCTTCTGCAAGGACTGGATAATCTTGTGCTAATTTCCCAAGCAAGTTATGCACTTCTTGACGCGTTAGAAGCTCCTCTGCATAAAGCTTAATAAGCTCTTGAATATGTGTGCTAATGACTGTTGCTCCATCAATTGTGGTATAGCCTTCAATAATGGCATCTTCTTTTTGCCCTTCGCTAATCCAATACGCATCAAGCCCAAAAACAGGCTCTTTTGTAGGAATCCCATCGGGCAATTCCCCTGCAAATCCACTAGAAGCAATCGCTAGGTATTTATCCACCATAATCTTTCCACGCCCTATTTCAATCTCTTTTAGCAAGATTTTATATTCATCGGGTGCTAAGTTTAAATCATCTCTTAAATGCACCATAGGCACTAAAATCCCATAGTCTGTTGCCATAGCTTTTCTAATGGAGCGGATTTTATTTACAAGCTCTCCACCTTGAGCTGGATCTGCAAATTTAATAAGCTGGTATCCAAGCTCCACGCGTAAAATCTTAACCTTGAGTGCTTTATCAATCTCTGCTTCTTCCCTTTTTCTTCTCTCTTCTTCACTTTCTTTAGGGGCTGGGGGCTTGATAGCCTCTTGTCCTGCTTGCGCTCCTTTAGCACCACCTGCTTGTGCTCTTTGTGGAAGATTTGCTTCTTTGTTACCCTCTTCTGCTTTTTTAGGTTTTTTGGCTTTTTTAAGGAGATTTTCTACAAACTTCCACGCTTCTCCATCTTTTTGCTTACTTAAAAGCAAAGCTAAAGTCAAAAACAAAAGCCCCACAAACCCTAAAGAAAGTGTAGGAAGTCCCGGAACTAAGGCAAACATTAGCAAAATACAACCCACAATCAAAAGTGTTTTAGATTCATTTACAAGCTGATCAATAATCCCTGCTGCAAAATTTTCGCCCTCTTTACTAAAACGCGTAACAATAATACCCGTAGCAGTAGATACAATGAGTGCTGGAAGCTGTGAAACAAGCCCATCACCAATAGTAAGAATAGTAAAAGTAGAAGCAGAATCTGCAGCACTCATATCCTTTTGAAACACACCGATTAAAAATCCACCGATAATATTAATAAGCGTGATGATAATCCCTGCAATCGCATCGCCTTTTACAAATTTATTCGCACCATCCATAGATCCATAAAAGTCCGCTTCGGCTGCTAGCTCATCGCGTCTAGCTTTTGCTTCTTCTTGTCCTATAAGTCCTGTATTTAAATCCGCATCAATAGCCATTTGTTTTCCTGGCATCGCATCAAGTGTGAATCTTGCCTTTACTTCTGATACACGCGTAGAACCATTAGTAACAACCATAAAATTAATAATGACTAAAATAATGAATAAAATCACACCTATCACATAGTTTCCACCCACTACAAACTGCCCAAATGCAGTGATGATATCACTCACAGCCTCTGGCCCCATATGTCCATTACTCAAAATCATTCTTGTGGTGGCAATATTTAAAGAAAGCCTAAAAAGCGTAACAATCAAAAGCAAAGTCGGAAATGCTGAAAAATCTGTGGGCTTTCTCACATAAAGTGCGATTAAAATAATAAGAGCAGAAAGTGCAATGGAAACAGCTAAGAAAAAATCTAGCAATGCACTAGGCAAAGGCACAATAATAATTGCTAAAATCGCTACGATAAAAAAGACGACTGTTAAATCTTTTGAACCGGTTAAAAACCCAAAAAATGGGGTTATTTTACTGAAAAATGAAGATTTAGCACCACTACTCTTTGCCAATTTTACTCCCAAAACTTTTTATATTTTTAAATTTAATCTGTAATTTTAGCCTTTTTTAGCTAAAAAGGGCAAATATTTTTCTAAATTTTAGTGTTTTTTTGTAAAATTATGCTAGAATTTTAGCTTTAATTTTAAATTACCAATCAGGAGGTCTTATCATGGCTCAAGATTCGGCGAAAAAAAGAGAAATTACTTCTGCTTTTGCTAGAAATCCAAAAGATACAGGTTCAGTTGAAGTGCAAGTAGCACTTTTAAGCGATAGAATTAAAACTCTAACCGAGCATTTAAAAATCAATCAAAAAGATCATTCAAGCCGTTTAGGTTTGAGAAAAATGGTTTCTCATAGAAAAAGATTACTTTCTTATTTAAGAAAAAGCGATTTTAAACGCTATGCAAGTTTGATTGAAAAATTAGGCTTAAAAGATAGAGGTTAATCCCTCTCTCTTTAAAACTCTCATTATAAAATACTTCACATTCTAATATAATTTTTCCCTTTTTTATCACATATCCAAATCCAAAAATTTCTTTTTAATTTTGTTTTTATTTTCTAAGATAAGCCATAAAAACACTAATGATTTTAGATTATTTTAAAAGGTTTAGTAGAATTTGTATCAATTAAGCACAAAAATTGTGCTTAAAATTAGTTTTTATCTTGATCTACAAGCTTATTTGCCCCAATCCAAGGCATCATTGCTCTAAGTCTTGCACCTACATTTTCAATTTTATGGTTAGCTAGATTTTTGCGTTCTGCATTCATTCTTGCATATCCTGCTTTACGCTCTAAAATAAAATCTTTTGCAAAGCGTCCCTCTTGAATGTCTTTTAAAATCTCTTTCATTGCTTTTTTAGATTCTTCGTTGATTACTCTAGGACCACTTACCATATCGCCATATTCTGCAGTATTTGAGATAGAATAACGCATATTTGCCAAGCCTCCCTCATAGATTAAATCTACAATAAGTTTTAACTCATGCAAACACTCAAAATAAGCCATTTCTTCAGGATAACCTGCCTCTACTAAAGTTTCAAATCCAGCTTTTACAAGACTACTCACACCACCACAAAGCACCGCTTGTTCGCCAAAGAGATCCGTTTCTGTTTCATCTTTAAAAGTAGTTTCAATAATCCCACTTCTACCACCACCAATAGCACTTGCATAGCTTAGTGCGATAGCTTTTGCATCACCTTTACTTGTATCCTGCTCTACTGCGATTAGATCAGGTATCCCACCCCCACGCACAAACTCACTTCTTACAGTATGTCCTGGGGCTTTTGGTGCTACCATAATCACGCCCACGCCTTTTGGTGCTTTGATTTGTCCAAAGTGAATATTAAATCCATGCCCAAATGCAATGATTTTATCCTCGCTAAGATATGACTTAATATCCCTTTCAAACACA
Organism: Helicobacter burdigaliensis; assembly: GCF_003670295.1. Taxonomy (GTDB): domain Bacteria; phylum Campylobacterota; class Campylobacteria; order Campylobacterales; family Helicobacteraceae; genus Helicobacter_D; species Helicobacter_D burdigaliensis. Next base: position 27,658 of record NZ_QXJG01000004.1, on the reverse strand, counting down.
TCTGCTTGAAGCTCATCAGGGATTAAAATCATAATCACATCAGCCATTTTTGTAGCTTCACTCACTTCTAGCACTTTGAAGTTTTTCGCTTCAGCCTTTGCCCAGCTTCTGCCACCTTTATACAAACCAATCACAACTTCCACACCAGAATCCCTTAAGTTCTCTGCGTGTGCGTGCCCTTGAGAACCAAAACCAATTACCGCTACTTTTTTCTTTTGGATCAATCCTAAATCACAATCTTTGTCATAATACACTTGCAATGCCATATTTTGCCCTCTTTATTAAATTTTAGCGTTTATTATAAGTCAATGAAGCTTAATTTTTATTATTCTTCCATATTCTTTTCTTCTATTGTCTTTAGATATTCTTTGATATTTTCCACACTCTTTTTCCCAAAACCTTTAATAAAAAGCAAATCTTCCACTCTTTTAATCTCTCTTTGTTCTCTATATTCTAAAATTGCATTTGCTTTAACTTCCCCTATTCCTTTAATACTCATTAACTCTTCTTTTGTAGCGGTATTAAAATTAAAACTAGCAAACAAAAAACTACTCAATAAAAATAATATTTTAATTCCTCTCATTTTATTTCCTTAAATATGATTCATTAAAATATAACACAATTTCTAGAAAATAGCCCCATATAGCACCTAGAATTTTCCCTTAATTTAACCACAAAGCCACACAACACATACTTTTAAATAAATCTTTAAAATGTAACCTTTTTACCCTTTTGTATATTTTTAGCTTTCAAACCTTCTTAAAATTAAAAAAGCTTTGCTTAGAGTGTCTTAGTATGTCTTTTCCACAAGATATAAAATCCCACCAAAATAGCAATACACACTAATAAGCCCAAAGTAATTAAATGCAAATATTCTTTAATCAACTCTTCATTTTGCCCTAAAAAATACCCTAGAATTGCTAAAATAACCACCCAAATTCCAGCCCCTAAAGTTGTATAAAAGCAAAAAAGTGAGAGATTCATCTTAGCAATCCCAGCAGGTAAAGAAATATATTGTCTTACAACAGGCACTAAACGCCCACTAAATGTAGAGATATGCCCATGTTTTTTAAAAAAAGTTTCCATTTTTTGCATGGTTTCTTCTGTGAAAAAGAAATATCTTCCATAACGGATTAAAAATGCTCTCCCTAAAAACAACGCCAAAAAATAATTAAGCAATGCACCAACAAGCGATCCAAGCACTCCACTAAAAATAGCCCAAAACAGATTCATTTCACCCTTATGTGCTAAATATCCTGCAGGTATCATCACCACTTCACTAGGAAAAGGAATAAAACTGCTCTCTAAAAACATCATAAAAAAAATACCAAAATAACCTAAATCGCTCACTAAATTTACAATAAAATCAATAATGCTACTCAAAAATTCCCTCTAAAAATATTAGATTTTAAATTTTATTATAACTAATTAAAAGCTATAATAGTAAATAAATTTTCTAAAAATTTAACAAAAAGGGATAAAATGGCAGAGAAAAAATGTCCGCCTTGTGATTGTCCAAATGGCGTTCCTCTTTGGCTTGGAACCTATGGAGATATGGTAACTTTGATTCTTACCTTTTTTATCCTTTTGCTTTCTATGGCAAGCTTTGATAAAGAAAGAATCGCACAAGCTATCGGATCGTTAGAAGGTTCTTTATCTGTATTAGAAAAAGGTTCTATGACACAGATAAATCCTCCCTCTATCGTGAAAGCAACACCTATTGAAACCGATATTGAAATGGATAATGTTGTAAATATTTTTGCAAGTTTAATCACTGATTACAATGAAATCAACCGCCTTGCAAAAGGTCCCTCTGTGGAGCTAGAAGAATCCGAAAAAGGAGTGATTATCCGCATACCTGATTCTTTATTGTTTGAAAGCGGTAGTGCGATTCTTACACAAAGCAGTGGAATATCCTTTTTAAAGCGCTTAAGTATTGAGCTTAACAAACTTCCAAAAGAAGTTCTCATAAAAGCAATAGGGCATACAGACGATACGCCTATGAAAATAGGCGCACAATTTAAAGACAATCTAGAACTCTCCATCGCAAGAGGAACCAACATTGCAGAATTTTTGCAAAAAGAAGGAATCGCAAAAGAAAGAATTAGTGGAGGAGGAGAAGGTCAGTTTTCCCCCGTTGTAAGCAATGCTATCCCAAATTTAAAAGCAAAGAATCGTCGTGTAGAGCTCTATCTTTATAGCATTGGCGAAGATGTTTCAGAGAAATTAGGAAATATCACAAATTTAAAACCTTAAAGGAAATAAGTGGCACAAAATTCTATTGATTTATTATTTGAAGGTGCGATTAAATTCAAAGAAGAAGATTTTGAAAACTATAAAACCCTTTTTGAAAATTTAAAAGAAGGGCAAAATCCACATACTCTTTTTGTGGGTTGTGCGGATTCTCGTGTGGTGCCAAACCTCATCACAAACACGCTTCCAGGGGAGCTTTTTGTAGTTAGAAATATAGCAAATATCGTGCCTCCCTACCGCTTGGCAGATGAGTTTTTAGCGACGACTTCAGCCATTGAATACGCACTCTTAGAACTAAAGGTTGAAAACATTATAATTTGCGGACATTCTCATTGTGGAGGTTGTGCAGCACTTTATGAAGAAGAGCATTTTGCTAAGATGCCAAATGTCAAGACTTGGCTTAAACTCTTAGACAAAGTCAAAGAACAAGTTTTAGCACTCAAACCAAAAACTAAAACAATGCGTTCTTACCTCACAGAACAGCTTAATATTGAACGACAAATTGCAAATTTATTTACCTATCCAGAGGTTAAAGAAAAATATCTAGCACGCACACTTAATATTTATGGTTGGCACTATATTATTGAAAGCGGGGAAGTATATAGTTATGATTTTAAAAAGCATGAATTTAATTTAATTAAAGGATAATTTATGATTATAATAGCAGGACCTTGTGTTATTGAAAATGATGAAATTTTAGAAGAAATTGCAGAGGCATTAAAGCCTATTAACCAAAATAAAGAAGTGGATTTTTATTTTAAAGCAAGTTTTGATAAAGCAAACCGCACAAGCTTGGAATCCTATCGTGGGCCAGGCTTAGAGAAAGGCTTAGAAAGCCTAGCAAAAATAAAACAAAAATTTGGCTATAAACTCTTAACAGACATTCATGAAACCTCACAAGTTAAAGAAGTAGCTAAGGTTGTAGATGTGTTGCAAATCCCCGCTTTTCTTTGTCGCCAAACAGATTTAATCGTAGAAGCTGCAAAGAGTGATTGCAAACTAAATATCAAAAAGGGGCAATTTATGAATCCTCTTGATATGCAATATTCCGTGCTAAAAGCCATCAAAACAAGAGGTGGAGAAAAAGCAACTTTCAAAGAATCGCTAAAATATGGAATTTATCTAAGTGAGCGTGGAAGCACTTTTGGCTATGGAAATTTAGTTGTAGATATGCGATCTTTAGCGATTATGCGAGAATTTGCTCCTGTGATTTTTGATGCTACACATGCAGTGCAAATGCCAGGAGGTGCAAAAGGCAAAAGCGGAGGAGATGCTAGATTTGCACCCCTTTTAGCAAGAGCAGCGAGTGCTGTTGGGATTGATGGATTATTTAGCGAAGTGCATACAAATCCTAAAAACGCACTAAGCGATGGCCCTAATATGCTAACTCCAAAAGAGCTAGAAAACTTACTTTCGCAAATTTTAGAAATCAATCATATTATTAAAGGATAAATTATGCAGATTATAGAAGGACATTTATCATTACTAGGCGATGAGAAAATCGCTATTATTTCAAGTCGTTTTAACCACTTAATCACAGATCGTTTAGTAGAAGGTGCAAGGGATTGCTTTTTGCGTCATGGTGGAGAAGAGGAAAATCTCTCTCACATTTTAGTGCCAGGAGCATTTGAGATTCCATTTGTGCTAGAAAAAGTCTTAGCACAAGGCAATTATGATGGTGTTTGTTGTTTGGGTGCTATTATTAGAGGCTCTACCCCTCATTTTGATTATGTAAGTGCAGAAGCTACCAAAGGAATTGCAAATGTTACTATCCGCTATGGAGCTGCGGTTACTTTTGGCGTTTTAACAACAGATAGCATAGAACAAGCCATTGAGCGTGCAGGAACAAAAGCAGGAAATAAAGGCTTTGAAGCAATGAGTGGGCTTATTGAGCTTGTGAATCTTTATCGTAAAATTGGAGCATAAATGGCAACAAGAACTCAAGCTAGAGAAGCGGTAGTCCAGCTTTTATACGCTTATGGAAGCGGAAATGAAGAAATAGGAAAATTTTTTGATGAGATTTTAGAAGAACAAAAAATCAAAAATGCCCAAAAGGAATTTGCTAGAGGGCTTTTCATGGGAGTTATTGAAAATCTAGAATCCCTAGATACAAAAATAGCACAACAATTAAAAAGCTGGGATTTTACAAAAATTGGCGATATGGAAAGGGCGATTTTACGGCTTGGAGCTTATGAGATTGTCTATGCTAAACAAGATAGAGCCATTGTGATTAATGAAGCTATTGAAATAGCTAAAAATTTTGGCACTGAAAACTCTAAAAAGTTTATCAATGGTGTCTTAGATGGCATAGCCAAAAACATTAATACTCCTTTAGAAAATTAATTTTCTATTTATTCAAAGTGGCAAAATTGCATTTATATAGCATACAAACTTAAAATAATAAAACTCTAAAAGCCACCAAAATAGCATAGAGTTTTTTTACATTTTAAAAAATATAAAAAAGCTTTATGCAATATTAAATAAAAAATGCTACAATTTAAGCAATTATTGTGTCTAAAGAGGTATAAATGTCTTATTACAAATCTATACGCCCTTATATTTTTAAGCTAGATTGTGAAAAAGCTCATGCACTAGCAAATGCAATGTGCCAAATTGCTGATTTTTTTCCTCCTATTTTGTCTTATTTATCCCAAAAAACAGAGGTAGAAAATAATGCTTTAGCACAAAACATTGACGGAATGCATTTTTATAATCCGATTGGACTTGCAGCAGGCTTTGATAAAAATGCTACGATGATAAGACCCCTTTGCGCTTTAGGCTTCTCGCATTTAGAGCTGGGTGCGGTTACGCCACAACCACAAAATGGGAATCCAAAACCAAGAGTGTGGCGGCATATCAAAGAAGAAAGCATACAAAATGCTATGGGCTTTAATAATGAGGGCTCTTTAGCCATCTCTAAAAGAATACAAAAGCTCTATCCTTTCTCCATTCCCTTAGGAATTAACATTGGCAAAAATAAAACAACTCCTGATGAAAAAGCCTTAGAAGACTATATAAAACTTGCTAAAGATTTTGCAACTTTGAGTGATTATTTAAGCATTAATATTTCTTCGCCTAACACCCCAAACTTAAGAGCTTTACAAAACAAAAGCTTTATAAAAGAGTTGCTATTAGAACTTTGCAAGGTTTATAAAAAGCCTATTTATTTGAAGCTTGCTCCAGATTTAGCTATGCAAGATATTTTAGAATTATCTAATGAAGCAATAAGCAAGGGTGCAAAAGGTATTATTGCTACCAACACAACCCTAGACTACTCCCTTGTGCCAAACCCAAAAGAAATGGGGGGATTGAGCGGAGCTGTTTTAAAGGCAAAAAGTTTAGAAATTACAAAAGAATTAGGTAAAATACTAAAAAAGAAAGCTACTCTCATCAGTGTAGGGGGTATTGCTAGTGCAAAAGATGCGTATGAGCGGATTTTATACGGAGCTTCTTTGGTGCAAATTTATACAGCTTTTATCTATGAAGGTCCTTTTGTAGTCAAAAAAATGCAACAAGATTTACTTAGTTTGTTGCAACAAGATGGTTTTAATAATATAAGCTTAGCAGTAGGTGCAAAATTATGAGTTTGATTATAAAATTTTTGAGTTTATTTACATTGTTTGTAGGAGTTTCAATGGCGCAAGTTACAACTTTTCAATCTTCTTTACCCAAACATTATAAAAGTGTTTTAAAAAATGGTTTAGAAGTGATTATTATCCCTCTTAAAAACAAAAGCAATGTGATTACTACAGATATTTTTTATAAAGTAGGAAGTCGCAATGAAAGCATGGGAAAAAGTGGGATAGCCCATATGCTAGAGCATTTAAATTTTAAATCTAGCAAGAATCTAAAAGCAGGGGAATTTGATAAAATCGTCAAAGGTTTTGGGGGTGCTACAAACGCATCCACAGGATTTGATTATACGCATTATTATATTAAATCAAGCACACAAAATTTAGAAAAATCTTTAGAGCTTTTTTCAGAGCTTATGCAAAATTTAAGCTTAAAAGATGAAGAGTTCCAGCCTGAACGCAATGTCGTAGCAGAAGAAAGACTTTGGAGAACAGATAATAATCCTATGGGGTATTTATATTTTAGGCTTTTTAATACAGCTTATGTATATCACCCTTATCATTGGACTCCTATTGGTTTTATGGATGATATTAGAAACTGGAAGATAGAAGAGATTAAAGAATTTCATAAAACCTACTATCAACCCAAAAATGCAATCATTGTCGTTGCAGGCGATGTAGATGAAAAAGAAACACTTAAAGCAATTAAGAAAAATTTTGAAAATATCAAAAATACACAAGAAGAGATTCCACAAGTTTATACAAAAGAACCCTTGCAAGATGGTTTAAGACGTAGTGCCATCCACAAAAGCACAGAAGTAGAAATTTTAGCATTAGGTTTTAAAATTCCTCCTTTTAATCATAAAGATCAAATTGCTCTTAGTGCCTTAAGTGAAATCCTAAGTGGCGGAAGAAGTGCAAAACTTGTAAGTGAGCTTGTGGATAAAAAACGTCTTGCTGCTGAAGTGTATGCTTACAATATGGATTTAATGGATGAGGGTATGTTTATTTTTATGGCTTTGGCAAACACTGGAGTAAATCTTCAAAAACTTGAAAAAGAATTATTAGCACAAATTGAACAAATTAAAGAAGGTGGAATCTCCCAAAAACAACTAGACAAAGTCAAAGTAAATATGAAGGCAAGCTTCTTAAACGAACTTGAAAGCTCTAGTAGTGTAGCCAATCTCTTTGGTAGCTATGCTGCAAGAGGAGATTTAGAAGTCTTATTAAATTTTGAAAAAAACTTTGAAGCTTTAAGTCTAGAAGATATTATTAGGGTGGCAAAAAAATATTTTAACTTACAACAAGCCTCCCTTCTAACTTTGCAAAAGTGAGGATAATATGCAATTAACAAACGAAGTTATAGGGGCAATGACAGCCCTTGTTACTCCCTTTAAAAATGGAAAATTAGATTTAGCAACTTATGAATCTTTAATCCAAAGACAAATTGATAATGGCATAGATGCTATCGTGCCTGTTGGGACAACTGGAGAATCTGCAACTCTAAGCCATGATGAGCATAAAGAATGTATTGAAGTAGCTTTAAGCGTATGCAAAAAAAACAAAGAAAAAGGCAAGGATGTTAAAGTTTTAGCAGGTGCTGGAAGCAACTCCACAAGTGAAGCAATAGAGCTTGCTAAATTTGCACAAAAGTATGGAGCAGATGCGATTTTATGCGTTACTCCTTATTATAACAAACCTACACAAGAGGGATTATTTCAACACTATAAAACCATTGCAGAATCCATTGAGATTCCCCTAATGCTTTATAATGTCCCATCACGCACCGGCGTCAGCTTAGAAACTGCTACAATCTTAAAACTCTTTAGAGAAGTTAAAAATATTTATGGAGTTAAGGAAGCGAGTGGAAATATTGAAAAAATCATTGATTTAAATACGCAAGAAAAAAATTTAGCCATTTTAAGTGGTGATGATGCGATTAATTATCCTATTTTATGCTGTGGAGGAATGGGGGTGATTTCAGTTACTTCCAATCTACTTCCTGATAAAATTGCACAGCTTACACATGCGATTTTAAAAGAGAATAATTACAAAAAATCTCAAGAAATCAGCAATGAACTTTATTTAATCAATAAAGCACTTTTTATTGAAAGCAACCCTATTCCCATAAAAGCAGCTATGTATTTATGCGGATTATTGCAAACACTAGAATATCGCTTACCTCTTGTGCCTCCTAGTGCAGAGAGTATGCGTTATTTAGAAAATATCTTAACAAAGTATGAGGTGAAAAAATGTTAGAAACTATCAAAGGAAAAACACTTGTAATAAGCGGAGCAACACGAGGTATAGGCAAAGCGATTCTCTACCGCTTTGCTGAAAATGGGGCAAATATTGCTTTTACATACAACAAAAACGAAGAAGAAGCACAAAAAATCATCACAGATGTAGAAGCAAAATTTAATATCAAAGCTAAAGCCTACCCACTAAATGTGCTAGAACCAGAAACCTATAAAGATTTATTTTTAAAAATTGATGAAGATTTTTCAAGGGTGGATTTTTTTATTAGCAATGCAATTATCTATGGCAAAAGTGTTGTAGGTGGGTTTGCTCCTTTTATGCGTCTTAAGCCTAAAGGATTAAACAATATCTACACAGCAACCGTTCTAGCTTTCGTAGTAGGTGCGCAAGAAGCCGCAAAAAGAATGCAAAAAGTAGGTGGAGGTAGTATTATTTCTCTAAGCTCCACAGGAAATTTAGTCTATATGCCAAACTATGCAGGGCATGGTAACTCCAAAAATGCGGTAGAAACAATGGTAAAATATGCTGCAATGGAGCTAGGAGAGTTTAATATCCGTGTAAATGCTGTAAGTGGAGGACCTATTGATACGGATGCACTAAAAGCATTCCCAGATTATGAGCAAATCAAAGCTGCCGTGCAAGAACAAAGCCCTCTTAACCGCATGGGAGATCCAAAAGATATTGCGGGTGCTTGTTTATTCTTATGCGATAACAATTCAAGTGCGTGGCTTACAGGACAAACAATCGTAATTGATGGAGGAACAAGCTTTAAGTAAATGCTAGAATTAAAGAATTTACCTAATGTATTGACAATTTTAAGAATCTTTTTGGCATTTTTGCTTTTATGTATTATTTTATATGGGAGTTTTTTGCTCCCTCCCCCTATCCACCCCACTTGGATTAACTATTTTGCAACGCTTATCTTTTGTGTTGCAAGTGCAACAGACTTTTTTGATGGATTTATTGCAAGAAACTTTGGTGGAATGAGCGTATTTGGTGAAATTTTTGATCCTTTAGCAGATAAACTTTTAATGCTAAGTGCATTCATTGGGCTTTTAGTATGGGATAGAGCAGATGCTTGGGCTGTATTTTTAATTTTAAGTAGAGAATTTTTCATTACAGGCTTAAGAGTGGTTGCCGCTTCTAAAGGAATAAAAGTAGCAGCTTCAAACTTAGGAAAATATAAAACAGGTATGCAAATTACAGCCATTGCATTTTTGCTTATGGATTATTCTTTTGCACCCTTTGTGCTTTGGTTAGCCGTGGCAATCACCCTATATTCTGGCTATGATTATGTAAAATTATATTCTAAATCGCGTTAAGGTTATACATGGGCTTTATTACTTCAATTTTAGTTTTATCCTTTTTAGTATTTTTTCATGAGCTAGGACATTTTCTAGCTGCTAGACTTTTTGGCGTTAGAGTGAATGCTTTTAGCATAGGTTTTGGTAAGCAAAAAATTTGGAAAAAGCAAATAGGAGATACAGAGTATTCCTTGCGTCCTATTCCCCTTGGTGGCTTTGTAGAGCTTAAAGGACAAAGCGATCTTGATCCCAAAAATCGTAATTACGACAAAGATAGCCTTTATGGAATTGCTTCGTGGAAACGCCTAGTGATTTTAGCTGCAGGATCATTTTTTAATATTTTACTTGCATTTTTGTGCTATATTATCATCGCACTTGCAGGGCAAAAAGAACTCGCACCCACCATTGGCAAAATTTCTCCAAACTCCCCTGCACAAATTGCAAAATTAGCTCCTAATGATGAAATTATTGAGATAAACAACAAGCTCATTAAAACTTGGAATGCCTTAAATAAAGAGATTTTAGAATCTAGTGGAGAATTAAACTTGGTAATTTTACGCAACAATAAAGAATATGAAATAACTCTCACTCCCCAAATTGGAAAAAGTAAAAACATTTTTGGAGAAGAGATTTCACGTCCTCTTGTTGGCATTATCGCAAAAGGCGAAGTTAGAGTAGTTTCTTATTCTTTCACAGAAAGCTTTAGTGTAGCATTTTCAAAAACATTAGAGGCAAGTTATTTAATCGTCAAAGGGATTGAGAAGCTAATTACAGGGGTTGTGCCTATTAGCGAAGTTGGGGGCGTAGTTTCTATCGTATCTATTACCAAACAAGCAAGTGAGCTTGGCATAATCACTCTTCTTGCCTTTATGGCTTTAATCTCTGTTAATCTTGGAATTTTAAATTTACTCCCTATTCCTGCATTAGATGGAGGGCATATTATTTTCACTCTTTATGAGATGATTACTAAAAAAATCCCTTCTATTAACACCCTCTATCGCCTTACAATGGCAGGCTGGGTTATTTTGCTTGGATTAATGGGACTTGGACTTTATAATGATATTTTAAGACTACTTAATGGCACAATGCCTTAAAGGAAATAAAATGCAATTGGAACAAAATTTAATCGATGCGATTGAAAGAATCGAAAAAGCAAGAATTAGCGTAGATAGGCATAGAATTATAAAGCTTGTAGCAGTTAGCAAATACTCTAGCTCTGAAGAGATTAAAGCGCTCTATCAATGTGGACAAAGAGCCTTTGGGGAAAATAAAGTGCAAGATTTACAAACTAAAAGTATAAGCTTAGATTCTCTTCCTTTAGAATGGCATTTTATAGGCACTTTGCAGACAAACAAAATCAACGCACTTTTAAAAATTAAACCCTTTATGCTACAAAGCCTCCATTCTTTAGAGCTTGCACAAGAATTACAAAAAAGATTGCAAAAAGAAAATTTAAGCCTAAATACCCTTTTGCAAGTCAATAGTGCCAAAGAAGAAAGCAAAAGTGGTTTTGCACCAGAAGTCGCTTATGAATCTTATTTAAAAATAAAAGAAGAATGCCCTAATATCAAGCTGTGCGGACTTATGAGTATAGGAGCACATACGCAAGATTTAAAAGTTATCCAAAAAAGCTTTGAGTGTACAAGAAATATTTATGAAAAACTGCAAAAAGAAGGAGCACAAATTTTAAGCATGGGAATGAGTAGCGATTTTACTCTAGCCATAGAATGTGGAAGTAATTTAGTGCGCTTAGGAAGCACTCTTTTTAAATAATAAACCATCGATTTACTAATTCTTGGGTAGAATTTCAACAAAAAGGCAAAAAATGCAACCCTTAAGCAAAGAAGAAAAAGCTATTATTCTCCACAAAGGCACAGAAGCTCCCTTTAGTGGCAAATATGAAAACTTTTTTGAAAAAGGCATTTATGTATGCAAACAATGTCTAAGCCCCCTTTATAGCTCTAAAGACAAATTCCATTCTGGCTGTGGCTGGCCTAGTTTTGATTCTTGTATTGAAAATGCAGTCAAAGAACAACCTGATAGGGATGGCAGACGCACAGAAATAGTGTGTGCTAAATGTGGCGGACATCTTGGGCATATTTTTAGAGGAGAGGGATTCACTGCTAAAAATACACGCCATTGTGTCAATTCAATTTCTTTAAGTTTTAAAGCCGATTAGTAGTTTGTAAGTATTTTTTTGTTAGAATAAAATATAAAATTAACTAAAGAAGCAAGTATCATGGAAGAGCTTTTTACGCATTGGCTACAAGAATATGGCTATATTATTCTTTTTATTTGGAGCACATTAGAAGGTGAGCTTGGACTTATTATGGCAGGGATTATGTGCCATACTGGGGATATGGCTATCCCTATTGCTATCGTTGTAGCAGGACTTGGCGGTTTTGTAGGAGATCAAGTTTATTTTTATATTGGGCGTTATAATAAACAATTCATCTACAAACAGCTAAAAACACAACGGAGAAAGTTTGCCTTTGCACATTTGTTGCTACAAAAGTATGGTTGGCCTATTATTTTTGTGCAACGCTATCTTTATGGAATGCGAACGGTGATACCCATGAGTATTGGCGTTACAAGATATAGCGCTAAAACTTTTGCTTTTATTAATTTAATAAGCGCAATGATTTGGGCAACTATAACCATAATGCTTGCTTATTACTTTGGCGAACAACTTTTAGCACTCGTGCATTATGCCAAAGAGCATTATTATGTAGCAATTCCTTTTGCGATTATAGTAGGTGGAGGGATTTATTATTATCTTCATAGAGTTACCAAAAAAGTAGAAAAGAAAATCATAGGAGAAAAAAATGAAAATTTTAGCAGGTAGTAAAAAAGGCAATGTTAATCTTATCCTTATAAGAAACCAAAAAATACCAAAAAATCTCACAAAAGAACAAAAAGCTTTTTTAGAATTTCAAAACTACAAAGGAGAGGGAAATCTTTTTGTCCCTTATGGAAATATATATTTAGTAAGCATTGATGAGGAATCTTCTTTTTGTAATTCCATAAGAGATGCTTTTTTCTTAGCAATTAATTTTTTAAAAAAGCTAAATATCAAAACCCTAAGCTTAAATGTAGAAAGTATAAAAGAAGCTAAAGAAGCTTGTGAGGGTATCTTGCTAGGAAACTATACTTTTGAAGATTTTAAAGAAAAAAAGAGCGAAACTACATTAGAAGAAATTTATCTAAATTCTACAAAAATACCGCAACAAGACTTAGAAACTATTATTTTAGAAGCACATATTATCGCTGATAGTGTAAATTATGTCCGCAATCTCATTAATACTCCCCCTATGCAAGCCACTCCTGAATTTATTGCCAAAGATGCGCAAAAATTAGCAAAAGAATTAAATTTAGAGTGCAAAGTTTTAGATTCTAAAGATTTAGAAAAAGAAAAAATGGGTGCATTTTTAGCAGTGGCAAAAGCGAGCGTAAATTCTCCTTTTTTAGTCCATTTAAGCTATAAACCTAAAAAATCTAAAAATAAAAATATCCCTAAATTTGTATTCGTAGGCAAGGGACTAACTTATGATAGCGGGGGGCTAAGCTTAAAACCAGGCGATTATATGACAACCATGAAAGCAGATAAAAGCGGTGCTTGTGCGGTGCTTGGAATCTTGCAAAGTGTTGCAAAACTTGGCTTAGAAGCTGAAGTGCATGGTATTTTAGGTTTAGCGGAAAATATGATTGGCGGAAATGCTTATAAACCTGATGATATTTTAATTTCTCGTAGCGGTAAAAGCATAGAAGTTAGAAATACTGATGCTGAAGGACGCTTGGTATTAGCAGATTGTCTAAGTTATGCAAGTGAATTAGAACCTAATTATCTACTAGATTTAGCAACCCTAACAGGTGCTTGTGTGGTAGCACTTGGCGAATACACAACAGGCGTTATGGGATATAATTCAAAACTGCAACACTCTTTTTTAATGAGTGCAAATAATGCAGGAGAACTTAGTGCAATTTTACCTTTTAATCCCTATTTAAAAAAGCTTTATAAATCAGAGGTAGCAGATCTTTGCAATATCCCCTCATCAAGATATGGTAGCGCTATAAGTGCGGGAATGTTTTTAGGAGAATTCGTTCCAAAAAGCTTACAAGACAAATGGCTACACTTAGATATCGCTGGACCTGCTTATGTGGAGAAAAGCTGGGGAGTGAATCCTTTTGGTGCAAGCGGTGCTGGTGTTAGAGCTTGTGTAGAATTTATCAAAAATAATATAAAGGAAAAATAATGGGTTTATCTATTGGGATTGTAGGTTTGCCAAATGTCGGAAAATCTACCACTTTTAACGCACTTACTAAAACGCAAAATGCACAATCTGCAAATTATCCCTTTTGCACAATTGAACCCAATAAGGCAGTTGTCCCTGTGCCTGATAGTCGTTTAGATGAGCTATCTAAAATCGTAAATCCTGAAAAAATCGTGCATTCTCAAGTAGAATTTGTAGATATTGCAGGATTAGTAAAAGGTGCTAGCAAAGGCGAGGGGCTTGGCAATCAATTTCTAGCAAATATCAAAGAAACTGAAGTGATCTTACACATTGTAAGATGCTTTGAAGATAGCAATATCACGCATGTTGAAGGCAGCATTGATCCTTTGCGTGATGTGGAGATTATAGAAACAGAGCTTTTAATTGCAGATATGCAAACCCTCCAAAAAAGAGTAGAAAGATTAACTAAAAATACAAAAAATGGCACAGATAAAGAAGCAAAAGCTCAATTAGAAATTGCAAAAGAGCTTCTAGCACATATTGAATCTGGGGAAGCGGTAAGAAATTTTAGCAAAAAAGAGGATGAGAGCTTTTTGCTTTTAGACAAGGAACTCCGCTTTTTAACCAATAAGGATATTATTTATGGTGCTAATGTAGATGAAGCCTCCTTGCTAGAAGATAATGCACTTGTAAAATCGCTTAAAACTTACGCACAAAAAAATAATGCAGAAGTGATTAAGCTTTGTTCTAAAATTGAGGAAGAATTAGTAAGCTTAGATGAAACTGAACAAAAAGAGTTTTTAGCAGAACTTGGTGTAAAAGAGAGCGGTTTAGATGCGATTATCAAGCTTGGATTTGCAAAACTTGGGCTTATTAGCTATTTTACAGCAGGAGTTAAAGAAGTGCGTTCATGGACAATCCATAAAGGCGATAAAGCTCCCGTTGCCGCTGGAGTAATCCACAAAGACTTTGAAAAAGGCTTTATTAGAGCAGAAGTTATCTCCTATGAAGACTTTATTAAACAGGGTGGCGAAGCAAAATGCAAAGAAGCTGGATTAATGAGGGTTGAGGGCAAAGAATATATCGTAAATGATGGAGATATTATGCATTTCCGCTTTAATGTTTGATTTTAAAATATTCTAGCAATCTTTTTAGATTGCTAGTCTTTAAATAAATTACACAAACTCACAAACCAAAGCACTGCACATTTTTACTTAGACTAATTTTACAAGAACAAAAGAAAATTTATTATTTATTTCTATTTTTTAGATATAATCGCCTTTATCAAAACAATTATTTAAGGAATACAAATGAAACGCTTTTATCTTTTAGGTATTTTATGTGCTTTGTTTTTAAGTGGTTGTGTAACAACAACAATGCAAACTAAAGCCACAATGAGTCAGAGTATCTTTATTGATCCTGTTGCCAAAAATAAACAAACTATTTATATAGCGATGCGGAATACAAGCGGACAAAATATTAATTTATTATCAAAAGTTCTAGGCAACCTACAAGCTAAAGGCTATACAATCGTAGATGATCCTAAAATGGCAAATTTTATTTTACAAGCTAATGTGCTTTATTGCAATATAAAGCAAGAAAATAATGCAACAGGAGCAGCGGTTCTAGGTGCTGGAGTTGGTGCAGGCGTAGGTGGATATAACCATGGCTCTATGACAGGAACTATTGCAGGTGGTGCGATTGGTGCTTTAGTAGGTGGGATTGCAGGAAAACTCACAGAAGATACGATTTATCAAATGCAAGTAGATATTAACATTCGCCAAAAAGTAGAAGGTGGAACCATCAATACAAACGCTTCTGCTTCAAGACAAGCCACAGTTACTGATGGAAGAAGAGCAGGTTTTTTAAATAGCTTTGGAGGCGATGTTAGAGATACACAAGGCGGTGGAAGATTACAAGACAATCGCACTAATTATAATGAGCAAATCTATACAACAGACTATTCAGAAAAACAAACCACTCTTTTTGCAGAAGCTACAAAGCTTAATTTGACTTTAGAAGAAGCTATACCCGTGCTAGAAGATAAAATTGCAAACCAAATTAGTGGAATTTTCTAATTCTTAAAGCTTTTTAGCTTTAAGATACGCTCTAAGGGGTGCTGGATATCCCTCAATCGTTTTTTCTTTTGTAGAATCTAAAAAATCTTCAAGACTTTCTTTAGAACTCCATTCTGTTTTTCTTTGTTCTTCAATACCTGTTTTTAATGTCGCAATGTGTTGCACTTCTTTAAAACCGCTTCTTAAAAGCCAATTTTTAAAAGTTTCTAGTGTAGGGATAAAATAAACATTAGGCATTTTTGCATATCTCTCCTTTGGAAAAAGACAAGTTAATTCATTCCCTGGGATAATAATACTATCAAAAATAGCCTCCCCACCCTTTTTTAAAGAATTAAAAACAAGCTTGATACAGTCTAATGGACTTTTCCTGTGATACAAAACGCCAAGACACAACACACTATCAAACTCCACTCCATAAAAAGGTAAATCTTCTATTCCTAGCATTTCAAACTTCAAAGGAACTTCACCCACAAGAGAAGTTATAAAATCAAATTGCAATTTACAAAGTGGCATAGGATCAAACCCCACTATCCTCAAAGGTTCTTTTGCAAGCATTTGCAGCATATAATAGCCATTGTTGCAACCAATATCTGCCACTACTTTATTTTCAATATTAAGATGGGGAGCCAAAAGATTGTATTTTATAGAGCTATTCCACTCACTATCAATTAAAAGATTATTGATTTTAAAAGGTCCTTTTCTCCAAGGAATAAGACTTCTAGCAACACTTTCAATGAGCTCTAAAGTCGTCCTAGAAGCATGGGGCAAATGAATTTCTATGGCTTCTTTTAAAGAAAATTTAACACCCATGAGCTCTTCTTTTGGTATCGTTTCAATCTTCTTTAATTCCTCCAAAAGTGGTAAAATATGCTTATGCGTAAGCAAAGATTCGCGTGTTTTTTTAATAGAGTTCAGCTTCATCTTGCTCTATTCCATTAGTATTTCTTGGCGCATCATCTTTATAAAGAAGCATATCCTCTGGACAAGTTTCTCTATAATTCCCTTGAGAATCATAATAATATCCCTTATCTTCCCAATCAGATGCACTTAAACCACATCTATTATGATAAACACAACCACTAAAAAGAAACGCACAACCTAAAAGCAAAAATGCTAATTTCATACTTTTCCTTATTAGAAAAATTTTATGAATTATAACAAAACAAGCACATAAATAACTTTTAAGAATTTACTTAAATGAAAATTTTAAGATAAAAACACATTAAACCCTCTAAACAAGGTTAAGACAGGGAAACCTCCACGATGACAAAAGGGTGGCTTCCCTTATAGATTGCCACACTCCGCTACGCTTCGTTCGCAATGATAATTTTAGGACAACCCAACGTGTTACTGCGAGAGGTTAAAACCTCGTGGCAGTCTAAAAGAATAACCCGTCAAGGTAGCCTTTTAGATTGCTTCGGCTCACAAGTGAATCTCGCAATGAAAAGGGATAAACTCTTTATTGCAAAAGAAATTATCGTCGCGATGTTCCATAGGGTTGGTTGCCTTGCAACAAACGGGAAGAATTTGCTTGTCAAATTCAGGGCTCCCACTTCTCGCCTAAGATAACTTACTTTTGAATAAAATATCTTCCACTCTCTTTTAGATTTGCACTTCGCTATCGCTTGTGGATAACGCTTCGCTTGTATGCTTCGGCACAATGTGCCTCGCAATGACAAGGGAGTGTTTTACTTGCAACACAAATACACATTAACTAAGAATTTTAATCCCTATCTTCATAAGTGGCTTTATCCCAACCACCCCCAAAAGATTTATACACATTAATTGCTGAACTTAAATGCTCTAACATAGCATTTTGCTCTTCTAACTCTGCACTAAAAAGCATTTCTTGCGTATTTAATACTTCAAGATAATTTGTATATCCTTCTTGATAGCGTAATTCTGCTAAAACCAAAGTGCGTCTTAGTGCTTCTACTCTATCTTTTAGGCTCTTTAATCTTTGCTCGCTCATAGAATAATTAAACAAAGAATCCCTAACTTCTCCAAACGCATTTCGCACTACTTGAGCGTAATTTAACACCATTTCTCTATATTGAGATTTACTAAGCTCTACATTTGCACTTGTCCTACCAAAATCCAGCAGATTACCCACAAAATTCCCTCCATAATTCCAAGTGGATGAAGAATTTTTAATAAGCTCATTTAGCTTTGGATTTACATATCCTGCCATTCCTGTTAAAGAAATAGTAGGGAAATAAGCACTTCTAGCTACTCCAATAGAGAAGTTAGCCGCTTTTAGATCCTGCTCGGCTGCTTCAATATCTGGGCGTTGCTCTAAAAGCTCTGAAGGCAGATTCACAGGAACAATAGGAGCTTTTGGAAGAGCTTTTGCTTTTGTTGGAAGCTCCACTTTAAAAATCCCTTGCGGATCTCTGCCAAGCAGTATCATTAAGGCAGTTTGTGCGGAATTTTGCTCCATTAAAAGACTTTGAAGTTGTGCCCTCACGCTCTCCATTTCTGATTTTGCTTGTTGCATATCAATCTCTGAAATCTTTCCTACTTCATACTCTTTTTTTCTATATTCATAGTTTTCTGTGCGTGCTTTAAGCGTATTTTGTGAAATTTGCACTTGATTGTTAATGGTTAAAAGTGCAAAGTAGCTCTCTGCCACTCCTGCTACAAGGCTTAACATAATCGTATCCCTTGAAGCTTTAGTAGCTAAAAGCGTAGCATATGCACTCCTATCTGCATCTCTTGCTCTCCCCCACAAATCTAGCTCATAATTAAACACTGCAGAGAGCGAGAAATTATTATAATTGTTAGGTTTATTATTTTGTGGATTCTTCTTATTTCTTGTAGCTTCTCCTTGCACTCCAATACTAGGATAACGATCACTCCTTGCATAACCCCACATACTTCTAGCCTGACTTACTCTCTCCATAGCCACTGCTAAATCATAATTATTTTCTAAGGCTTCTTTTACAAGTGCATCTAAATCCTCATCTTCAAAATCTTTCCACCAAGTTTGTGAAACCATAGCACTCATATCAAGCTTTGGATTTTCCACTTCAAAACTTTGGGGTAAATTTGTCGTAGGCTTCTCATACTTTGGAGAAAGAGAGCAACCTGCTAAAAGCAATCCCAAACCAAAAGTTAAAGTTGTAATTTTATTCTTCATCTTTACCTCCAAAGCGTCTTCCTAAATATTCGCTAAATCTAGCAAAATAAGTATAAAAAAGCGGAATAAAGAAAGTCGCAATAAAAGTAGCAGCAAGCATTCCACCAATTACACCTGTTCCAATAGCATGGCGACTTGCAGCACCTGCTCCTGTGCTAAGTGCAAGAGGTAAAACCCCAATGGTAAAGGCTAGTGAAGTCATCACAATAGGACGGAATCTTAATCTTGCAGCTTCAATGGCTGATTCATAAATATCCTTTTTCTCTACTTCTCTTGCCTGCATTGCAAATTCAATAATTAAAATCGCATTTTTTGCAGCAAGTGCGATAAGCATTACAAGTCCAACATTAAAGTAAATATCTACATTTAATCCTCTTAAATAAGTTGCCAAAATCGCGCCAAACACCGCAAAAGGCACTGCAGTTAAAACTGCCATAGGCATAAGCCATCTTTCATATTGAGCCGCTAAAATCAAGAAAACAAACACTAATCCAAAAACAAAAGCAACCGTTCCTGTTCCGCTACTTGCTTTTTCTTGATAAGAGCTTCCTGACCAAGCGATTGTATAACCTTCTGGCAAGATTTCATTAGCCACTTCTTCAATGGCTTTTAGCGCATCACCTGAAGAATATCCATCTCCTGCATCCCCCATAAGCTTAGCTGCTGGGAAAAGATTAAAACGCTCTAAAATATCTGGTCCAATCACCCTTTTAAAACTTACAAGAGAGCTAATAGGCACTAAATCTCCATTGCTTGAACGCACAAAAACATTCCTTAAATCATCGGGACTTTCTCTAAAAGGGCTTTCAGATTGAATATTTACTTTATAAGTTCTACCAAAAAGATTAAAATCATTCACATAATAAGCACCAAATGTAGCTTGAAGCGTGGAGAAAACATCGCTCACATTCACACCTAAAGACTTTGCTTTTTGTCTATCTAAAGACACGCTATATTGAGGCACATCTACGCTAAGTGTAGTTCTAACGCCTTTTAGCTCCGGTCTTTTGCTTGCTGCTTCTAGCACCATTTGTGTATATTTTTGTAAATTTTCAATAGAACCACCCGTTCTATCTTGAATATACATTTCAAATCCATCTGTCAAGCTAAGCCCCATAATAGGCGGTGGATTAAGTGCAAAAATCACTGCATTAGGATTTTGCATTAAAGTTCCTGTCAAAGCACCCGCGATTGCTTGTGAATGTTGCGAAGCTTCCTTTCTCTCTCCCCAATCTTTAAGCTTAACAAACGCAGTTCCCCCAAAAGTTCTTACCGCACTTGAAAGCATATCATATCCTGCCAAAGCCATTACTGCTTCTACATTTGGATTAGCCCTCACATTTTGTTCCATAAAAGAAGCTGTGTTTGTCGTCCTGCTTAATGCAGTAGCAGGAGGGAGCTTCATAGAAACAAGCAAGATTCCCTTATCTTCTGATGGAACAAGCCCTGTTGGCACTTGCTTAAAAATCCCATAAGTAATTCCAATAAGTCCAAAGAATAAAATCACATACAACAAGCCTCTTCTAATTGCATGGGCTACTTTTGCAGTAAATTGATGGGTTAGCCAATCAAAAAACTCATTAAACTTTCTTACAATATAAAAGGGTTTTGGTTCTTTTGCTTTTAAAATAGACACACAAAGCGCTGGAGTAAGCGTCAAAGCAACAAAACCTGAAATAACTACCGAAATTACAATAGTAATGGCAAACTGCCTATAAATCTCTCCTGAAAAGCCTCCCATAAATGCTACGGGGATAAAAACTGCTGAAAGCACTAAAACAATGGCGATAACCGGACTTGCGATCTCTTCCATTGCTTTAATTGTAGCTGCTTTAACCGAAAGCTTTTCTTCATGGATTAATCGTTCTACATTTTCAATTACAATAATCGCATCATCTACAACAATACCAATGGCTAAAATCAATCCAAAAAGTGTAAGCAAGTTTATGGAAAAGCCTAACATATACATTCCCGCAAATGCACCAATGATAGACACTGGCACGGCAAGAACTGGAATAATCGTAGCTCTAAAATTTTGCAAGAAGAAATAAATAACAATTACAACTAGAATGATTGCTTCAATAAAGGTTTTAATCACCTCTTTCACAGATACATTAACAAAAGCAGTTGTATCATAAGGAATCGCATAAGTTAGCCCATCTGGGAAGCTTTTACTAAGCTCTTCTAGCTTTGCATTTACCGCCTTTGCTACATTAAGTGCGTTAGCTCCAGGTTGCAAGAACACACCAAATGCAACAGCTGGTTTTCCATTATAAAAGCCATTTACACTATAATCTTCTGCACCAAGCTCTACTCTTGCTACATCTTTTAATCTTAAAGAAGAACCATCAGGATTTGTGCGGATTAAAATATTTTCAAACTCCTTTGCGTCGGTAAATCTTCCTTGTGTTGTTACAGAATAGGTAAATTCTAAATCATCTCTAACTGGCTCTTGCCCAAAAGCTCCTGCTGCAAATTGAGAGTTTTGCTCTTGCACAAGTGCAATTACATCGGATGGAGTTAAATTATATTTTGTAAGCTTATCTGGAGAGAGCCAAATACGCATAGAATATTCTTCCCTACCAAAAAGTGTAGCATCCCCTACACCTTGAATCCTTTTTAGCTCATCTAAAATATTAATAGTCGCATAGTTTGCAATATAGGTTGCATTTTGGCTAGGAGTGTCTGAAGAGAGTGAATATACCGCTAAAATTGTGGAAGATCTTTTATCTACGGTTACCCCCATTCTTTGCACTTCTTGAGGAAGCTGACTAAGCACAGCTTGAACGCGGTTATTTACATTAATAGTTGCTTGATCAGGATCGGTTTCATTCGTAAAATAAACATTAATAGAAAGATTCCCGCTTGAAGTAGAAGAAGATTGCATATAAATCATACCCTCAACCCCATTAATGCTATTTTCCAAAATACTTGCAACACTGCTTGAGATAACCTCTGCATTTGCACCCGGATAAGTAGTCTGCACTACAACTTGTGGGGGAGTTACTTGAGGATATTCCTCCACCGCTAAAGAAAAAATAGATAAAGAACCTGCAATTACAATAATAATAGACATTACCATTGCTAAAACAGGACGATTAATAAAAAACTTTGAAAACATCTATAAAACCTTAACTTGCCATTTTGGCATTTTGTGTGGGAGTAGCTCCACTCGGTGCATTCATAAGGCGAACAGGTGCATTAGGCTTGATTTTAATCAGCTGATTTGTAATAATCTCGTCTCCCTCATTTAATCCTGATTGCACCAAAAAGCTATTATCCACTGCATTGCCTAAAACTATGCGTGTTTGCACTGCTTTGCCATCTACCACTCTATACACATAGCTTCCTTTTGCATCTTGCAAAACAGCAACTTGCGGAATTGCAATAGCATCTTTTGCGATTAAGCCTTGTAAGCGGATTCTTGAAAATTCACCCGGTATTAATAGAGATTCTTTGTTTTCTACAATGGCTCTTGCTTTAATAGTAGAAGTGCTTGTATCTAGCACACTATCAAGGAAGTCTAGTACACCCTCTTTAGCATAAATTTGCCCACTAGGTAAAATATATTGAATCTTTAAATTATCGCGGTTTAAACTACGCAAAAAATAATAATCATTGCTAGGAATTGAAAACTCTGCGTGGATAGGATCTAGTTGTGTAATAGTCGTAAGCACATTATTAGAACCTGCACTTCCTACAAGATCTCCTATATCATAATTTACAATACCCACTTTACCGCTAGAGGGCGCAATTACATCTGTATATCCTAAATCAATCATCGCATTGTCTAAATTTGCCTTAGCATTTGCTACATTTGCACTCGCATTCTCATAAGCTGAAAGTGATTGATCGCGTTCTTTTGGGCTTAGGGCTTTTTGACTAAAAAGCTTTTTAGAACGCTCCCAATCACGATTTGCTTCTTTTAGCGAAGCTTGTGCGGATTGAAGCTGTGCTTTTGCAATATTTACATTGGCTAAATATTTTGCAGGATCAATTTTAAAAAGCTTATCTCCTTTCTTTACAAATCCCCCCTCAATAAAGTTTTGCTTCAAAAGTGTGCCCTCCACTCTTGCATAAATGCCCACACTTTGAAGACTTTTTAGTTGCGTAGGATATTCAAAGGCTACTGCAACATCACTCTTTTGAACCTTAAAAGTGCTAACGGGCAAAGACTGCGGAGCTTGTTGCTTTTGTTCTTTAGAGCAACCACTAAAAATTGCAAGAGAACAAAAAGCTAAAGCGAGTATTTTATGAATTGACTTCATTGTATTTCCTTTTCTCCTAGTTTTAAAAGGGTTAAAATTGTTTTGTAATAATTGTTACAAAAATAAATTGTGATGTAGATTATATTCACTTTATGTTAAATCAACATAAAATATAAATGTAATTTTCAAAATTTAGCTGTTCCTATATTTGTAATCCTCATAGCTAAAGCTTTTTAGCAATTCAAACTCTCCATTTTTATGGATTATTCCAATACTTGGCAAAGGAACACCATTAAAAGTATTGTTTTTAACGATTGTATAGTGAATCATATCTTCAAAAATAATCCTATCTCCTACTTTTAACTTTTCACTAAATCCATAATCCCCTATCACATCTCCTGCTAGACAAGTAGGTCCTCCTAAACGATAAGTGTATTTGGCTTCTGATTTTAAGCTAAGGTGTTTCTTTTTAGTCTGTGCTTTAGCATAAAAGCTATTTCTTACCATAGGGCGATAGGGCATTTCAAGGCAATCTGGCATATGGGCTGCTGCACTCACATCTAAAAGTGCAATATTAACCCCATTTTTAACAATATCCACCACACTTCCTATTAAAAATCCTGTTTGCCAACCAATTGCTTCACCGGGTTCTAAATAAACTTGTTTATTATAGGTTTTATTAAATTTTTTGATAATCTTAATAAGCAATTCCACATCATAATCTTCTCTTGTAATATGATGTCCTCCGCCAAAATTTACCCATTTCATTTGCGGAATATACTCCCCAAAATGCTTAATAAAGTGTTTTAACGTTCTCTTTAGTGCATCGCTATTTTGCTCACAATGTGTATGAAAATGCAACCCACTAATCCCCTCTAAGCCATACTTTTTCACTCCTTTTTTAAACTCTTCTTTGTTAATCCCAAGCCTTGAACCCTCAACACAAGGATTATAAATTGCAGGAGTTACTTCACTATACTCTGGATTTACCCTAAGCCCTATTTCAATCTTTTCTTTATTTTGGGATTCTCTTTGTTTGTTTTCTTCTAAGATATAGCCCTTGTAAGTTTGCCACTGCAAAAAAGAATTAAAAATGATATGATTTGAAATCTTTACAAGCTCTTTTATCTCTTCTTCTTTATATGCGGGAGAAAAAACACTCACTTCCTTTTTAAACTCCTCATATCCCAATCTTGCCTCATAAATCCCACTTGCAGTAATTCCGCTCAAATATTCTCTAGCAAGTGGAAAACTCCTCCAAAGTGCATAGCCTTTCAGCGCTAAAAGCACCTTAGCCCCACTTTCTTCTTCCACTCTTTTTAAAAGCTCCAAATTCTTCTCTAGCTTCTCTTCTTCTAGCACATAGCAAGGGCTTGGAATGGATTTAAAATTTTTAGGATAATTTTTGTATAGCATTTTTACTCCTCGTTTTTCTTTGTTTTTTATAACCTTTTAAAAACTGCGATGAAGCTAATTGTAACAAATCATAGCTTGTATGGATATTTTTTGGTAATTTTTTTAAGCAATATTTAAAAATCTCTAACGCCACCTTAGAATCTTCTAATGCACGATGTAAAGGACTATGATAAATCCCTAAAAATTCATTTAAAAATGCAAGGGAATATTTTGGCGCACTAAAGGTAGCTTGTGCTAGTTTAATCGTGCAAAGAGTGGGATTGTATAAATACCCAAACCCATGACGATTTAAAGAATTGCTAAGAAAAGAAAAATCAAACAAAACATTATGCGCTACAAAAATGCTATCCCCCAAAAATAACTTAAAAGCCTCTAGTGCTTGATGTATAGGAGGTGCATCTTTTAGCATTTCTTGAGAAATACCTGTTAGCTCTGTAATGCTTTGTGGGATATATTCACAAAAAACAAAAGTAGAAAAAGTTTTTTGCACTTTGCCCTTTTGGTATAGAATTGCACCTATTTCAATGGGCTGGTGGATTTTTGGATCATGTCCGTTTGTCTCAATATCTATAATACAATAAGATTCTTCACTAAGCTCTGTAAGTTTAGGGCGAAAATAAACCTTATCATATTCATACCACAAAGGGATTCCGCTATTTTTTATAAGTTCTAATTCGCTTTCTTTATCTGTAAATAAACCGCCAATTTGACAAAGCTTGCTTTCAAATTCATTCAAAGAATTTGGACGCTTAAGTAAAGAGGCTATAAGGCTTTCATAGCGTTTTGGCATATTTCCTACTTTTTTTAAAATAAAACTGCATATTTTAACAAAAAGCGGATTGTTTTAGCTAAAATTTGATAAATTACGATAAATTTTTATACAAAGGTAAGAATATTTTATGAAAAATAGAATTATTTTATTTGATTTAGATGGCACTTTAATTGATTCTACACAAGCAGTTTATGAATCTTTTTGCCACTCCTTTAAAGCTTTAGGAGAAAAAGAGCCTACTTTTGATGCAGTAAGCTCACAGATTGGACATACACTAGAAGATATGTTTAAAACTCTAGGCGTTCAAGAAAAAAATTTAAAACAACATATTGATATTTACAAAGAGCATTATAGACAAATTTGCAATGCCAAAACACAGCTTTTAACAAACGCAAAAGAAGCTATTTTAAAAGCCCATACATTTGCAACTTTAGGCGTTGTTACCACAAAAACTGGCAAATACTCTAAGCTACTTTTGGAGCATTTTGGGGTTTTAGAAAAGTTTGCTTGTGTGATAGGAAGAGAAGATGTTATCCATGCAAAGCCTGATAAAGAACCTATTTTAAAGGCACTAGAACTTATAAATATCCCCTTAGCAAAACAACAAATTTTTATGATAGGAGATACTCCGCTAGATATTCTTGCAGCTTCTAGTGCAGGGGTAAATTCCATTGGTGTTCTAAGCGGTTATGCGAGCAAAGAACTTTTAGAAAAATATACAAATTCTTTAGCAAAAGATGCATTAGAAGCGGTTTGTATGATTGAAAAAGATTTATAAAATTACATTTTTTAACAAAGCCATAAAAAATTTTAAGTTTTTAAATTTGTTTTATTTATTTTTGCTTATTTCTTCTTTATAATTCAATAAGCCTTAATTTTAAGGCAAATTTTAAAACTGGGGGCAAAGATAATGAAGAAAATTTTACTTTGTTTGGTGGCGTTATTTTTAGGAGTAAGTATGCTAGAAGCTAAACCAAAAATTGCTATTTTAGCAACCGGTGGCACAATTGCAGGTTCTATTGATAGTGCAGTGGCGACTACTGGTTACACAGCAGGAGTTGTAGGAGTTGATGTGCTTATAAAAGCTGTCCCACAAATCCAAGATTTAGCACAGATTAGTGGGGAGCAAATTGCC
Source organism: Helicobacter burdigaliensis (assembly GCF_003670295.1). GTDB lineage: Bacteria > Campylobacterota > Campylobacteria > Campylobacterales > Helicobacteraceae > Helicobacter_D > Helicobacter_D burdigaliensis. Next base: position 1,290 of record NZ_QXJG01000004.1, on the reverse strand, counting down.
AATATTGATAGTTCCAATATGCGTGATGCTATTTGGCTAAAACTTGCTAAAGAAATTAATTCACTTTTTAAAAGTGGGATTGATGGGGTGGTTATCACACATGGGACAGACACCATGGAGGAGACAGCCTACTTTTTAAACCTCACAATAAAAAGCGATAAGCCTGTGGTGCTAGTGGGTGCTATGCGTCCATCAACTGCAATGAGCGCAGATGGCCCAAAAAACCTCTATAATGCAGTAGCACTAGCTGCAAGCAAAGAAGCTAGAGGCAAAGGCGTAATGGTAGCAATGAATGATAAGATTCAAAGCGCTAGAGGCGTTGTAAAAACCCACAGCCTTAATGTAGATGCGTTCTCTTCTCCTGATTTTGGGGATTTAGGCTATATCGTAGATGGTAAAGTATTTTTTTACAACAAAGTTTTAAAAGAGCACACAAAAGATTCTCCTTTTGACGTAAGTAAGCTAGAAACTTTACCTAAAGTAGATATTCTCTACACTTATTCAAACGATGGAAGTGGAGTGGCAGCAAAAGCACTTTTTGAAAATAGCACAAAAGGTTTAGTAATCGCTGGAAGTGGTGCAGGAAGTATCCATGAAGATCAAAAAAACATCTTAAAAGAGCTTATGCCAAAAGGGCTAAAAGTAGCCATTAGCTCAAGAGTTGTAGCTGGAAGAGTAGCAGTAAGCGAAGCTGATAAAGAGCTAGGCTTTATAAGTACAGAAGATTTAAATCCACAAAAAGCTAGAGTTCTTTTAATGCTAGCACTCACTAAAACTCAAGATCCAAAAAAGATTCAAGAGTATTTTTTAAAATACTAGCTTAATAGGAAGGAGAGGGTTTTATTACAAGAGAATAATCCTCTCCCTTCACACTACAAGACTTATTTATTAGCCGTGGTAATCCCCTTTTATACTCCTATTCTTATCCTTAAGAATATGTAAAAAGAGGAGCATACAAGCATAGTCTTATCCACAGGTGCAAATCTAAAAAACTTACAACAAAACCTTAAAATTCTCCAAAAGTAATAACAAAATATACCTCGCATCAACAAAGTATTTCACAATAAAATAAAGTAAATATTACTTTATTTACTTTTAAAATAAATCATATTTAATTTAATTAAGTAATTTTTACAATATATAGCCTTATAAATTCCAAAAAATAGGCATTTTAAGCCAAAAACGCTACTTTTTGTTACTAAAATATAAATTTGGGGGGGGGGGGGGGGGGGGGGGGGGGGGGGGGGGGGGGGGCGGGGGGGGGGGGGGGGGGGGGGGGGGGGGGGGGGG
>NZ_QXJG01000048.1 GCF_003670295.1 Helicobacter burdigaliensis | reverse complement strand
TATTTTGCCATTTGTGGGCTTGGTCCTATTGCAATAGCTAATCTTGCTTGAATAAATTCAAAGAATTTATTGGGAAGACACATTTTAAGATTATAAGTGGTAGGAGGAACTAAAAAAATGCCTACATCATATTTTGAAGTAAAAGGAATAATAGATTCAAAGCTAACAGGCTCTATTATTCTTATATTTTTGCGCTTACTTGCCATTTCTACTAGTTTTTGATAATAATCTTGATAATAAGTAGGAACTAGCATTAAATCTAAACTAAAATTTGCCCCTACATAATCCATCAATTCTATCATATTATGGATACACCTATCTGGAGAAGCCATACCATGATGGATAATTTTAATTTTATTAGGATCAACAAAATGAGTTGGAAAACTTGTAAAATCTAACATAAAACCTCCTCTACAATCTTTAATAATTTCTCTCCCTCTGTTGTGGCATTTAATATCTTAGCAGCTTTATTAGCATTTTCTTTGTATTTTAATATCTGTTCTTTTGTTAAAGAATTTAAAGTTTTAGACATAGATTTAGGAGTAAAATCAGGAGAAATTACTCCTAAATCATATTCTTTTACATATTTTGCCATTTGTGGGCTTGGTCCTATTGCAATAGCTAATCTTGCTTGAATAAATTCAAAGAATTTATTGGGAAGTGCAAAATAACCATTATAATTTGTAGGTTGTAAAATATAAAATCCTACATCATATTTTGAAGTAAAAGGAATAATAGATTCAAAGCTAACAGGCTCTATTATTCTTACATTTTTTCTTATTTTTGCCATTTGTTCCAATTTAGCAAAATACTCTTTATCATTTGTTGGCACTAGCATTAAATCTAAACTAAAGCGTTCCTCTAGCAAATCTGCTGTTTCTATCATTTTATGGATACCCCTCTCATAGCTTGCCATTCCATGATAGATAAGTTTGATATTTTCTTGCAAAGTAGTGATTTCTTGGGGGGGGGGGGGCAAAATACTTGGCTGCTGAAGTAATCACATCACATTTAACACCATAATTCTTTTGATATTCTTCTGCAATTCCCTCACACACTGTATACATATAATCTACCTTAGGAAGATAGGTTTTGCATAGGTAAT
>NZ_QXJG01000047.1 GCF_003670295.1 Helicobacter burdigaliensis | reverse complement strand
AATGGGTGGAATAATAATAAAGGAGATACTAGAAGCATAGATGAATTTAGATTAGTGGGGGATATTGATTTTAGTGGGAAAGAATATAATGATGGCTATGTAGTTGGAAATAAGGACAATTATTTTACTGCAAATTTTAATGGACAAGGATATACACTTAAAAATATCACTGTTTCTAAATATTATGATGATTATGTAGGTATTTTTGGGGCTGTAGGAAATAATTCAATATCTAATTTTTTTGTTGATAATGTTAAATTTTATAGAGGAGGTTGGCCTGTATTGGGTGGGTTAATAGGATATGCTTATAACTCAAATATTTCCAATATTTATTTAAATGGTGTAACGATAACTTCTAATGGAAATATTCAATATGTTGGAGGTGTGGTTGGCTATAGCTATGGTAGCACTTTTGAAAATATTTCTTTGAAAAATATTGATATTAAAGCGGATTTTAATGATGGAGCAGATTATCATCCGGCCGCAATGCATTATGGAGGTTTTATTGGTTATAGTAAAAATGATGGGTTTAGCGACATAAGCTTAAGTGATATTTATATAGATGTTCATGTTGGTAGAGGAATTTTTATAGGGCAGCCATATGGACCTGCTGTAGGTGGTTTTGCAGGAAGTATTTATGGAAATGGTCAAGTTAATAATATTTCTATAGAAAATATAGAGAGAATCTATCTAAAAGCTCATGGAATTGGAGAGGCTGGAGCAGGAGGGTTTGTTGGGATTATAAATGGAAATACCACTTTTAATAATATTACAATTAATAATATCAATGAAATTATTTTTGAACATATTTATGATAATCCAAGTGGCGGTGCTATAGGTGGTTTTGCAGGCTGGATTGTTGAAAATAGTGGTATTGCTTTTAAAAATATTGCTTTAAATAATGTTAAAAAAATATATTCTAGTGATAGTGCTACATATCAAGGTGGTTTTTTAGGTGCAACTTATAGTGTAAAAGATTCTGTAAATAATGGTAAAAATAGCTTTGAAAATATTTATATTTATTTTAATGAAAAAGCTGAAATGGGCAATAAAAAAACAGGTTTATTTGCGGGGGAGTTTGGTAACAATAATGTTATTAACAGCAATATACATATCTATTATCAAAATAACACACTAGAAAACGCAAATAGTGATAGTAGCTTTTGGAATGATTTTAATTCCAATGGTTATGTAAGTGATAAAGTTAATTTGCATACCTATACACAAAATAATGCAGAGGAAGCCTATAATGATTTTTTATCAAAAGCAGAAACTATAATCAAGCCTACTCCACCAAATATAGACGGTGGAGATAATGGAGACAACAACACCGATTCAGGCTTAAGCGATGTAATCTTAAGTAGAGATGACTTTGATTCTTCTATTATTAGTGGTATCTTAGATGAAATCTTAAA
>NZ_QXJG01000046.1 GCF_003670295.1 Helicobacter burdigaliensis | reverse complement strand
TTTAAGATTTCATCTAAGATACCACTAATAATAGAAGAATCAAAGTCATCTCTACTTAAGATTACATCGCTTAAGCCATCGTGGTTTTCATCGATGAAGTTGGAGTCGTTGTTGTTATCGCCATTACTTCCATTATCACCACTACCATTATCTCCACCATTACCCATATTAGATTCATCTATAAAAGTATAATAACCTTCTTTTTCATTGTAGTAGATTTGTGGATTATTGTTTTGTCCGTTGAAGAATGTTGTAATGTCTCCTTTGAAGGCATCATAAGTTGTTCCTGCGTGGGTGAAATTGTTTTCATAGTCTGTATCACTTTTCCCTACAAATTGCATACCATTAAATTGATTGTTAGCATAGTACAGATTTATATTGCTGAAGGCAACATTAGTATTATAATAACTACTATCTCCCACAAATTTACCTGCATAAGCATTGCTATTATTTGTTGCTGTGATTGTAGCATTAGGATTAAAATAGATGTAGATATTTTCAAATATTGCATTCCTAGAAATGTCCCCAATAAAACCACCTGCAGAAGTACCACTATAAAAATCACTATTAGCACTAATACTTCCTATATTATTTAAAACAATATTTGAAAAAATTCCTTCACCGCTAATAAATCCTGCAAAGCCACCTGCACAAAAAGAGCCATTAATGTTTTTTATATTATTCAAAGTGATGTTTGTAAAAGTAGCTTCAGTTGAAATAGATCCCACAAAGCCACCCACACTAGAACCACTAATACTTCCTATATTATTCAAAGTAATGTTTTTAAAAGTTCCCTTGTCATCAGTATAACCCACAAAGCCACCTGCATAAGAAGAGCTACTAATCTTCCCTATATTGTTTAAAGTGATGTTTGAAAAGGCTCCTTCGCTGAGTGGAATTTTTCCAATAAAACCACCTGCAGAAATAGTAAAATTTTCATCACTAGCACTAATATTAATACTTCCTATATTATTTAATGTAATATTTGTAAGGGTTCCACTAGAAGTCCCAGTAAAGCCACCTACAAAGACGTTGTCTCCTTCAGCCTTTATCCCTCCACCCATATAATCTATATTAATATTTTTAATAGTTGGTTTTCGAATATAATTCCCAATATACCCAAATATCCCTACATATTCAGGCTTATAATCCCCAGTGATTGTCGTATCTATATTAATATTTTTAAGTGTATATCCTCGTCCATCAAAGTCAGCTGTAAAAGCATCATCCCAACTATCCCCCACAATCATAGAAGCACAATTTCCTTCACTTAAGCAATAATTTGCATAATTTTTCCCTTGATTCCCTCCAAAATCAATATCATTTACTAGAGTATAAGTATCAAAGAAGCTTCTCATTTGATTAATGTTTTCATTCCAACCTTTAGCAAAGTAAAACCAATCTGTAACAGAACCAATAGTCGCATACTTTTTAAATTCTCTATTGCTAATAGCATTATTGCTATTACCCTCTACATTCTCATAATCTTTTAT
>NZ_QXJG01000045.1 GCF_003670295.1 Helicobacter burdigaliensis | reverse complement strand
CCACCAATGATTTGTGAGTTAGCTCCACTTACTTTAATATCTCCTATTAAAGAAGCATTATCTTGATTTAAGATTCCTCCAATGCTTCCCCCGCTATTTACAAGAATAGAACCTTTAATTTTTGCATCTTGTGCATTAACAATTCCATAGCCATTTTGACTTTCGCCTTCTTTAGTAATACTACCTCCAAAAATACTTCCGCCATTTTTTACTTCTATTGTTCCATCAAAAGATCCTTTATTAAGATAAATCCCAGCTATTCCACCGCTTATAGAAGAACCCTCACCATCAATAGTGGTATTTCCTGATAAAAATGCATTATTTAGATAAATCCCTGCATTTCCACCTTGAATCTTGCCTCCGTTTGTAAGTGTAATGGTGCTTGTCCTAGAACCTGTGTCAATATAAATGCCATTTTCTCCTCCAATAACAGCAGAATCTTTTCCGTCGATACTTAATGCACCCATTTGTTGCCATTGTCCCACAGAAATACCAGCACTAGCTCCTTTTACTTTTGCAGTTTCATTAATAGTTATACTGCCATAGCTTCCATAGCTGACATAAATGCCACTTCCTTTTTGAGATTCTACAAGACCTCCCTTTATTTCAACTTTTTCAATTCTAGCACCACCATCAACTTGAATAGCATTAGTTCCTTCTGAAATAATAGTGCCTGTGTTTGTTAAAGTATCAATTTTTCCACCGGCTAATAAAACACCATATCCTGTAAAATTACCAGAACCAACACTCTGAATAGTTCCATTATTAGTTATATTTCCGACAGTCCCATTTTCTATAAGTATTCCATTTGAGCCTTGCAATGAACCATTATTATTAATATTAGAAACAGACCCATTATTTACAAAGATAGCACCTTTATAGTATCCTTCTCCTGCATTGATAGTGCCTTTATTATTTATTGTTCCAACTGCTCCGCCACTTCGTATAGCAATACCATTTTGTCCTTGTATTGTTCCATCGTTAGTTAAATTTTCTATTTTACCGCCTTCTACAATATTTATACCATTTGTGCCTTCTATTGTGCCATTTCCAGCATTTTCAAATTCTTTAATAGTTCCCTGTATATACATTCCAGAACTATTATTACTTGTTAAAGTTCCGCTATTGTTAAATTTTTCTATCGTCGCACCACCTCTAATAACTATTGTTTCTTTATCAGAAGTAATACTTCCACTATTGCTAAATTCTTTGATAGTATTTCCACTTTTTATATCTACACCAAAACCACCATTTGTTTTATTGTTAGTAACAGTTCCTTCATTTTTAATCGTTATATTATCTCCCGCACTTTCTTGCACCAAAATAACTTCGCTATTATTTGCAGTAATACTTCCATCTTTTGTAATGGTTAGAGAATCTCCACTACCGCTTATAGTAACCTTGCTACTTTGTGAATCACTAATAGTGCAATTTCCACTACTACAGCCCCCACCACTAATAGAGCGAGAATCCGCATAAACATTTGAACTTAAAATTGAAATTGTAGTAAATGAGAGA
>NZ_QXJG01000044.1 GCF_003670295.1 Helicobacter burdigaliensis | reverse complement strand
CCTACACCAATTCCAGCATTAATATTAGAGTTAATCAAACTATCAAAGATACCTTGTGCTTCGTTTAGGTTGCCAGAAGTTTGCATAGAATCTGCTGTTTTTGTAGTGTTATTTGCTCCACCCATAATGCCTGTTGTGAGGAGTAATTTATAATTATCTGCTTGTGAGCCTTTAAGATTAGACACTTTTTCAAAAATATGCTTTGTAGTATCTGTAACTTCAATGCCCATTGCTCCCATTTTATCTTCAGTGCTTAGCGATTCTTCGCCACTACTTTGAATCTTATTAAGAATTTCCTCTTTTTTTGCAATTTGTGCTTTTAAATCTTCTAGGATAGCTTTTTTAACTTCACCTTGTGAGCTTTCTAAGTCTTCTATTTGTATGATTTTCTCTAAATGCTCTTTTTCAAATGTTAAAATTTCTTTTGTGCTATTGATTTTTTCAGAATTTACTCCACCGCTTACAATCAAATATTCTTTGCCACTACCTTTTTCCACACTTAATTTGTAATTTACAAAATCTCCCACATCCATAGGAGAAAGGTAGATATTTTTCCCTACCTCTACAAATTTGTCTGCTAGGGCTTTATCGCTTACAATATCATAAATGCTATTAATAATGCTTGCACCTGCGGTATTGCTAGTGGTTATGTCTTTATTAAAACTACCCGCACTTGCAAAAACAAATCTATCTAGCACAAGGTTATTAAAGCTTGTAGAAAGCACAGAAAAATGAGAGCCTGTAATATTTGCATTACTCTTAATATCAAAGTGTAATCCACCCTTGCCAACACCCTCAAATCTAGTTTTAGTCGCTTCCAAATTCCCCCAAATTGTTAAGCCCCCATTGTAATCGCCAAGCAGCCCACCGCTAGCAATCGATACAGAAGAGCCAAAACCATCAGAATCAGCAGGCAATTTTGTCCCTTCTAGCTTTACATTTCCGCTTAATATGCTTTCTTGCCTAAAATATTGTAAATTCATATCAGTCATATTGATTTGTGAGGCAGTAATATCTGCATTGATTAAATAGGAATTATTTTCGCTTCCACTACCATTTTGAGTATTTATTAAACCAAGTGTTCCATTACCTAAATCAATCGTTACAAATGTATTTTCTCTATTTACGCCCTCAGGAACAAATTCTTCTAAAGCACTATTAATTTGTAAATTTGTATCTTTGTATCCCTCTTTAAATACGAGATTTGCAGCATCGTGGCTTGAATCGATTTCTATATCAAAATAATTTCCTAAATCACTTTTATTATTAATTGTGATTGTGCCGTTTTGTGGTTGCTCTTGCCCTACATTAATTTCTTGTGCTTGTGCGTTTAGCTCTTGTGCATACGCCCCCACACTCCCTAAAATTCCTAAACCTAATATTGCTCTTGATGCAATAAGAGATAATTTCATTTTGTCTCCTTAAAATCTAAAAATAAAGCTGTTATTTTGGGGGGGGGGGGGGGGGGGGGGGGGGGGGGGGGGGGGGGGGGGGGGGGGGGGGGGGGGGGGGGGGGGGGGG
>NZ_QXJG01000043.1 GCF_003670295.1 Helicobacter burdigaliensis | reverse complement strand
TCTCTCATTTACTACAATTTCAATTTTAAGTTCAAATGTTTATGCGGATTCTCGCTCTATTAGTGGTGGGGGCTGTAATTCTAAGCAAGGTCAAACCTGTGAAATCAGCACCGAGCAAAATGGACAAGTTACTATCAATGGTGAAGATACATTAACTATTAATAAAGGTGGAAGTATCAGTGCCTCTAAAGATGGTGCTATACATATTCAAGGTGGTGCAAATGCTACTATTACTAATAATGGAGAGATTAAAAACACAAACAATCAAAGCGGTGTTTTAATCAAAGGTGGTAGTGATGCTGTTGTAAAAGAATTTACAAACAATGGAAGTATTAGTGGTAAAAATGGAATCTGGAATTATTAAAGAGCTCAATAATGGAGTAGGTGGAACGATAAAAGGAAGTGAAAATGGTATACTTTTATGGCAAGGTAAGATAGAGAACCTTAATAATGGTGGAAATATAGAAGGCTCTAATGGTATTCATGGTTATGATATGGAAATTAAAAAGTTTAATAATGCTGGAAATATTACTAGTAATGCAAGCGGTCAGAATGGTGGGGTATTTTTTAGAATATCAGGTGAATGGGCTAGTGGCAAGATAGATGATTTTACAAATTCCGGACTTATTTCTCATAATAACTTACATTCAAATTCAGCTGGAGTTTATTTCTCAGGTATAGATCTTACAAATTTTTTAAATGATACAAATGGAGTGATAAAAGGTAGTGGAAATGCTGATGGTTTATTGCTTAGTTTTACATCTAGCAAAGGCACGAGTGCTGAGCTTGTATCTAACAAAGGGCAAATTATCTCTGAAAATAATGTTGGGATAAGAATCAATAATGGTGCTAATATCAAAACGCTTGAAAATAGTGGAACAATACAAGCTGGAAAAGATGGAATTTTAATCTATGATATAGCGACATTTAGCCAACAAGGTATAACACTTGGCTCTATTGATAATTCAGGTAAAATTTATGCGGGTCAAGATGGTATTAGGATAGGAGATGAAAGAGAAGCAGAAAATGGCTCTATAAACTAGAATTAGGCTCTCTTACAAATAGCGGTGAAATCATCGCAGGAAGACACGGAATCAGTATAGATGATACAAAAACGCAAGGGCAATACTCCATCGGTAAAATCAACATAAGCGGTAAAATCATAGGACAAAGTGGAGCAGGACTTTATATAGGTTCAGGACAAAAGCTCACAGAAGATATTACTATAAGCGGAGAAGAAGCAATGCTAGCTGGTGGTATTGCTGGAGTGATTAACAAAGGAATTATAGGAGATGAAGAAAGCAAGAGTGGAGGGATTAAATTAGAAAATGGTGGAACTCTTTCTTCTCTTGGTGCAAATGAAAAAGAAAATGATTTGAGTGTAAATCCTGCTATCTTAAATATGGAGAATGGTATTATTTATGGGGATACAGAAATTAGCAATGGTTCTAAACTCTTAGGTGGAATCTTAAATCAAGATAATGCTTCTTTAATAGGAGATATTAAAGTAAGTGGAGCTAACTCACAAATCATTGGTGG
>NZ_QXJG01000042.1 GCF_003670295.1 Helicobacter burdigaliensis | reverse complement strand
TCTGGCAACCTAAACGAAGCACAAGGTATCTTTGATAGTTTGATTAACTCTAATATTAATGCTGGAATTGGTGTAGGTGCAATCACAAATAAAAACTTCTTTAAAGATGTAAGGGAGAGTTCTAAATCTAATACAGATACTCTAAATAATTCTAGCTCTGTAAATGGTGCTATGAATATCTCTAATGATATGGCTATAGGTGGAAGAATCGCAAGAGTTAATAATCCTTATTCTGAAGTAAGATTTGCTAATGCTTTAAAAGCAAATGTTTTAGCAAGTGGTGCAAATATAGCAAGCGATACTCCTTATGATTATTATGGCACTAAAACTTATTAAAATAGTGTATGGGCAAATGCTTTTGGTGGAGCGAATATAGTCGATGGAGAAAGTGGAGGATTATATGGAATAAGCATAGGTGCAGATAAAGAGTTTAATGATAATTTGCTTTTAGGAATCTATGCTACTTATGCAAGTTCTAAAATCAAAGACAAACTAAGCACACAAGAATCAGATAACTATCAAATCGGTATTTATAGCTCTTATAGATTTAATCATTCATGGGAATTAAATTCTAAACTCTATGGACAAATAGGAGATACAAAACAAGATATTAATCTAGCAGGAAATTTAAATAGTGCAGATTTTAATAGAAGATTTATAGGATTGAATACAAATATCGGTAAAGTATTTAATTTAGAAAATGGTTTATTTTTAAAACCTTTTGTAGGAGTGAATTATTATTATAGCTATACTCCAGATTATGATGAAAAAGGTAATCTAGCAAGAAATGTAAAATCTAATACTAATAATTCTTTGAGTTTAGAGTTAGGATTAGAAGCTAGAAAATATTTTAATGAAAGCTCTTATTTATTTATAACTCCTAAAGTAGAACAATATGTAATCAATAATGGGAAAGATTATGTAGCTAGCTTTGTAGGTTCTAATACTTCCTTTTCTATTGCAGGAGAAGAGAAGAAAAAGACTTATGGGCAATTGATTATAGGAGGAAATATCTCAATAAGTGATAATCTAAGCTTAGATGTTGGAATTGGTACTAAACAAATCTTAGCTGGAAAAGTAGATTTTAAAAATGAAACTTATTTAAGTGGGAATGTAGGAATAAAATATAAGTTTTAAAAGAAGAGTTTAAAACAAAGACTTTAAGACAAATAGCTAGAAACTATAAAGATAGAATAAATAATTTGTTTCTAGTAAAATTTAATACTAGCTAGAAATTAAAGAGAATTTGTTTCTAGCTGGTTTAAAAGTTTTAATCTTTTTAAAGAGTTTTATAGATACTTCTTTGAAGTAAGTTTCTAAGCTAATTTTTTAGTGAATTGCTTTAGTGGATTTTATGAAGTGATTCCTTAGTAAATTCTATAAATAACTCTTTAAATAATTGCTTAGTAATTTTTATAAGTAATTCTTTAGAACAAAACACAAGAAGATAAATAATCTTCTTTAAATATAAGAAAATTAACATTCTCCTTGAGCGCAAGAAAATAATAATCTCCTTGGTTTTCTTGTGTTTTATATTCTTTTTAGATTTGCATTTGCTATGCTTG
>NZ_QXJG01000041.1 GCF_003670295.1 Helicobacter burdigaliensis | reverse complement strand
TTGATATTCTTCTGCAATTCCCTCACACACTGTATACATATAATCTACCTTAGGAAGATAGGTTTTGCATAGGTAATGTTTATAAGGTGCAAAATAAAACTTCCACCAAAAATAATTTTCAAATTCTCTTGGGGAATATTCATGCATATTAGCAATTATTTTTGAATTTTTACGATATTTAAGAACCAAAGGCAGTGTTTCTTCATTATGCGCTATAATAATATCAAAGCTATTTTGTTTTAAAATCTCCTCAGCATCTTTTACTTGTGGTAAATCCCAATACACTTTTTCATATCTTCTTAAAAGCAGCCAAATACGCTGGATAAATTTCATCTTAAAAGTCCATTTGGGCTTATTTATTTGATAAAACTTAACACCCTCTCTATTGCAATCAACATAGCCCAATCCACTTACTTTATAGTTTTGCAACAAAAAATCATATTCCCTTCTTACTCTAGGTTGCGTGATATGGCTGTGAAAATGAAATATTAAAACGGATTGCATTACTTCAAATCCAATTCAACCATTTTTTTTTAAATTGATATAAAGCTTCATTATTAGAATAATCCTTATAACTTTTTATGGGTGTATTTACAATATCTCCCCATTCTTTTTTTGTTAACTTTAATTTTCCTAATATACTTTCCAAAATTTCATTAATCTCATCAATATTATACGAAGGCTCTTTTAGCCTAAACAATGCTTCTTCTCTTGTTAATTCCCCAGATAAAATCAAACTAGAATAATGTGCTTTCCTCTTATCATACCCAAACTTGGTGGGCAAAAAATATTCTTGAAAAAATTTAGTCCAAATTGATTCAGTATGCTTAGCACCATAATCTTGCCAACCATACTCTTCTTTTAAAGTCTTTAACGCCATCTTTTTGCTATATGAAATACCATTGAGTAACTGTAATGATTTCATTTGTTTAAATATTGGATAATAAAAATAATATTTCCAAAATCCAACAACTGGAAAAGACTTTAAAGGCATTTTGCCAAACCTCTTATGAATATCCAAAAGTTGCATAGAATCCATAGCAACATGCCCCCAAGCAACTGGCAAAACAGATTCAGTAGCAAAATTACCTCCTGTAAGTATATGTTGTATCTTACTCTTTTCCGATTGTTGATATAATGCTCCAAAAAACGCATGATCTTGAGGAGTGTCACAATTAGCAACTCCAGATTTTAAGAAGGCTATTTGCAAGTCCCTCATTTCCTCAAAGTCTATTTTAATGGTATGAACTTGAACTCCCAATTTATTTGCCAAAATCTCAATATTGGAACTAGCAACTTCAGAATTCCACCCAGCATCTATATGTACTACTTTTAATCTCATTTTTAATTTTTTAATCGCATAATGCAATAAATAGCTAGAATCAACACCACCACTCAAACCAATGATTGCATCATATTCTTTATTGCAATTCTTTTTTTTAATATCTTCAATTATTTTAATATTTGTTTGTTCATCCATGGTTTGCCACAATGGTAAAATCACACTATCAAACTTCCGACAATGATTACAAACACCAAATTCATTAAAACTAATATCCGGATCCGTAGTATCCATAACACATCTTTTACAAATTCTATACTCACTCATTCAAACACCTTAATTTAAAAAATAATTGTTTTCTATAAAATTTTTAATTCACCCACAAACCTCCTCTACAATCTTTAATAATTTCTCTCCCTCTGTTGTGGCATTTAATATCTTAGCAGCTTTA
>NZ_QXJG01000040.1 GCF_003670295.1 Helicobacter burdigaliensis | reverse complement strand
GGAATCTTAAATCAAGATAATGCTTCTTTAATAGGAGATATTAAAGTAAGTGGAGCTAACTCACAAATCATTGGTGGAATCACAAATATAGGCAATGGTAAAATAGAGGGTTCTATTAATATCAATAATGGTGGTAAAATAGATTCTATTATCAATAATGGTTCTGGAAGTATCACTGGGGATATATCTATTGGAGATGGCTCAAGTATAGATAATATCATCAATAATGGTGATGCAAATATAGGCGGTGGAATCATTATAGGCAGTGGTGGAAAGCTAGATAATATCACTAACTCTGGCAATGGCAATATCAATGGAGATATTAAAAATGATGGAAATTTAGGCTCTATTAATAATAGTGGTAGTATAGGTGGCTCTATTACAAACAATAATGGAGATCTAAACATCAAAAACGAAGGAAATCTAGGAGGTGGTATTGTTATAGGAAGTGAAGGAGGAAACACAAGCATTAGCAATGATAAGGGAGGCTCAATTGGTGGAGGTATCACTAATAATGGAAATAGTGATATTAGCATAGACAATAAAGGTGATATTGGTAAAAACGAAGATGGAAACAATATCACAAACAATGGTAATGGAAATATTAATGTAGATTGGATAATAAAGCCTGATGATGAAGGTAACTTAGAAGGTATCGCCATAGGTGGAAGTGGTAGTGGAAGCACAAATATAGACAAGATTACAATTGATGTGGATAATCCAAACTATGATGCAAATAAGCCTATTAATGTAAATGATATCATTAAAGACAACACAACAGGAAGCGGTAAAGTAGATAAAGATGAAGTCACAATAGGTTCTGGAAATGAATTAATAGAATATGAATACAATCCTATTACAGGTAAAGTAGAGTCTAAATTACAAGTGGCTAAAGGAATGGGTTCAATCATGGCTCAAACTTTAATCAATACCTATATCATGCGATCTTTCTTTATTGATACAGTGGTAGATGAAGCTTCAAGAATGGCATATAAGCATGCAAGAACTTCTCATGATAATAAAGACTTAAAAGGCTTTAGTATTGATGAACATTATCATGGATTTATTATGCCTTATGCTTCTTATAATAGTATTGATTTAGTAGGAAGTGCAGATACTTCTAGTGGAAATACAAGAGGGATTATTGCAGGATTCCATACTTTAAGAGATTTTGGAATGTTTGGAGCATTTGTAGGAACGGAAAAGGCTGATATGGATGCAGGAGATTTTTTAATCTAAAAATGCAAACTTATTTTGCAGGATTAAAATATTCTAATCTTGTTTATAGAAGTGAAAACTATGAGGCTTTCTTAAAAGCAAATACTAAAGTAGCCTATTCAAGCAATGATATGTTAAAAGTAAATACAAGAACAAATAAACAAGCACAAGGTCAAACAAAAACTTATGGTTATGGTGTAAGCTTAGGTGCTGGAGTGAATTATTATCTTGAAGATTCAAAGAGTATCTTTACCCCAGAAATCTCTTTAAATTATGAAGGAGGAATCACAAAGCCTTTTAGTATGAGTGGAAGTGGTGCATTAGGAGGGAATGAGAGATATTATAAGAGTGTATCTGATTTATATTCTACAACTTTAGGATTAAAATGGTATCAACAATGGCTACCACAGCTTAGCACAACCCTAGCAGGTGGAGTAAGGTATAACTTTAATCCAGAAGTAGAAAGTAAAGCAAATCTAGCAAAGCGAAAGGGAAGTGAGATTATTGATTTACCTAGAACTTATCAATACACTCAAGCATCTCTTATTCTTAATCTAACAGAGAATTTCAATGCTTCTTTAAACTATAATGGAACTTTTGCAAAGGAAGCAAAATCCCATACAGGATATTTACAATTTGATTTTATCTTTTAAAGAGTTAAAGAGTTTGGAGGGTTAGGGGTTTAAAGAGTAGGTTTGAGTATTTCTTCATTATTGTAAGAATGCAAAGCGATTATAGTAATCTAAGAGATTAACCTTTAGGGGTTGCTTTTAGATTTGTATTTGTTTGTGATAGCAATTAGAT
>NZ_QXJG01000003.1 GCF_003670295.1 Helicobacter burdigaliensis | reverse complement strand
GATGAAACAACTCTTAATAATTTTAAAAATGCAAATCAACAAGGTAAATTAGCTTCTTTCTCTCCTGTCTTTAAACCTAATAAACAAGGAGATATAATAAACAAAGGAAACATTAATGCAAATGAAGTAGTAATGGTAGGAAATAGAGTAATCTTACAAAAAGCATTTAATGATAAAGGCAACTTTAATAAGATTAATGCAAACAATATTAATCTAAGTGGAAATACTATTAGTATAGATGTAGCAAGTATCAATGGAGATAAATTACAAAGCTTACAAACTACCGGTAAAGCAGAAGTTTATTTAGATGCTAGTGGATATTATTATAATACAGGCTCTTGGAATGTATTTGATAAAGCTAGTGGAAATAACCTTACTAAACATAAATATGTAGCCATAGGAAGCGATAGAGATTGGTGGCATTTTGCTAAAGGAACCAATACAAGCAAGGCTTTTAGAGAAACTGCCAAAGAATATAAACTTACAAATAATATAGACTTTGGAGGAGATAAAGGGAAAAACTATGCAAATTATTGTATTACTGGACTTGGTTGCACGAGTATGATTGTAGGGGATGATAATGGTTATTTTAGTAAAAATGAAGATAATACCTTTATAGCTAACTTTGATGGACAAGGCTATACGCTAAGCAATATTAATATTAAAATTAGCAAAGAGTCTACAGGGAATTATAAACCCAGTGATGTAGGGATATTTGGAAGTATTAAAAATGGAAAGATTAAAAATGTTAATGTGGATTATAAAAAAGGTAGCATAATAATTGATGCTGAGGATGCTCCTTGGTTGTATAGTGTGGGTGGATTTGTTGGAAGAGGTTATGCCAGATTTGAAAATATTAATTTTAAAGGAATCAAAGAAATTGATGTTAAGTATTTTTCTGGAGGATACCATGAAGGAACAGGATTAATAAGTAATACTGACTTAAGCATTGGTGGTTTTGCAGGGAGTATTAATGGTGCTAGCAATATCAATGTAAGTGATATTGGAAATATTAAGGCAGAAGGGATGGGTGGTGTCTCCGTAGGTGGTTTTGCAGGGAGTGTCAGCGATTCTAGCAATATTTATTTAAAGGGTGTTGGAAATATTTATGTAAAAGCTAAAGAAACAATCCCAAGCCCCGATGGTTTGAGTGTGATAACTGATGTTTTTATAGGAGGTTTTGCTGGTGAAGCAGAGGGAGTTTTTAAGATTTCTGTAAGAGATATAGGGGATATTTATGGAGAAATAGTAGAAAGCTCTGAAAGTGATGGAGCATTATATGCAGGCGGATTTGCTGGAAGTGGTGGAGGAATATCAGAGATTATCTTAGAAGGAGTGGGAAATATCACTGCTATAAGTAGTAGTGCTGGTGGTAATTGGAGTGGAAAAGTTGGAGCGTATGCAGGAGGATTTTTAGGTATTTCTGGTGGTGGTTTTGGTGGTGGTTTTGGTGGTAGTTCAATAGGAAATATTAATGATGTTTATATCTATCTTAAAGATGGAGCCACAATTACAGCTAAGCAAGAAAATGGAAAAGAAGGTAAAGCAGCTAAGTTTATAGGAAGCCTTGGAAAAAAGAGAGATTATGAATCCCCAGACAAACATAATATATCTAATATCAACCTTTATTATTCTGATACCAATAATCTTCCAAATGAGGATATAGCAGAAGTCATGAAAATTGAAGATGAATGGAGTTTGGAAGAAAAAATCACACAAGCAGGAAAAAGCAAACAAGAATTTTTCACTGCTATTCAACAAGACGGAGCTTTTAAAGAGGAGGTATGGGATCAAGAAAGCGGACAATGGGTAGAAAAAAATATACCAGTTTATGGGGATGGTGAAGGGGGGTATACCTTTAATAATCCCGATAAAGAAACTATAGCTCCAACAAAGCCAACCGATAATTCTAATAGCAAATTAGGAAGCGTAACCCTAAAACCTGAAGACTTTAGCAAAGAAATCCTAGATCAAATCCTAGCTGATTTAGACTTTGATCTCTTAAACGATGATATAGATTCTATTATTCAAACACTAGATTTCTTAAGGTATTTTAACAAAGAAGATATAGGAATACAATCTCTCTTTAGTGAGGATTATACTTTAGCAAATAACAATCAAAGTGATAATCTTTTTAATAACTTTGATAAGATTGTAGAAAAAATCAAAGAAGATAAAAAAATCCTAGAAGCTTATCAAAAAGATGTAGAAAAGTTTAATAAAGATTATGAACTTTATTTAGATACTAAAGGGGATATGACAGAGGAAGCCTTAGCAGGACTAGAAAAAGAATTAAAACAAAGACAAGAAGCTCTATTAAAAAGAGAAAAAGAAATAAATGCTCTTATAGATTCTTTTAACAAATCTATGCAAGAGAAACTTTATACTAACTTTGAATTAAACAAAGGAACTCCTATGTTTAATAATAATCCTTTAATCTTTACTTTAAATCTTACTCCTCTTAATAAAGGAGGAATAGGAGGAAATAATGGAGGAGGAGATAGTGATCAAACCATAACCACTCCTTTAAAAGACATTAACTCTTCTATGATAAACAAAGAAAAGATAGTCTTAGTAAAACCAGCAGAAGAAGAAAAAGAAGCACTTGATGAAGAGAAAGGAACACTCAATAGTAGAACTTGTGTAGTGAGTGAGAATTTTAAGACGAATAATCCTTGTATGGCTGAGAGGATTTAAAAAGAGAAATTCGCATTGGAGTAAGCATTTAATAGATTTTAAAAATTTTATAGGGTTCGCAGATTTTTTATCTAGCCTCACCCTAAAAATTTTTAAAAAACTCCTAAAGCCTTACGGCCACTACTATAATTTATTATTTTAGCTTTTTATCTTTTTGAAACTTACTAATCTTTAAAAACATTAACCCTTTTAAAAATCCTTTAAAACTTTTATTCTATGCAATAACTACTAGAATTATTTTACTATTTTTTACTATTGCAAATAATCCTAAACTATCTATATTGTCATTACAAGATTTGCAAAAGCAAATCGTGGTATACAAGTGAAGCGTTATCCACGAGCAAAGCGAAGTGCAAATCCACTTGTTAGAATCCAAAAATAAATGTAATTTTAGCTTTTAAAAAAGCTTTTAAAACCTTCCATAAAAAATAAATCACACATTGCAAACCCATGGATTGCCACGAGCTTTCAGCTCTCGCAGTGACAGAATCGCAAAATGCAAATCTAAAGGACTTTTGCAAACACTCTCTCGCCCTGCTTCGTGGTGCTCTAGTGTAGAAAAAGAGTTGCAGGAGTGCAACGCTTGCATGGAAGCTAGAAGCAGAAAAGGCAAGGCCCTCCCCTGATAGTCAAAAAGGGAGCTTTTTGTGCTTGGGGGAGTGAGGAGGGGGAGAGGCGTTTTTGCGAAAAAGGAAAGAAAGTTCCTTTTTAGACTGCTTTGTCGTTCTACTGCTCGTAGTGACAGAGATAGAAACTCTTTATTGCAAAAGAATTCTCGTGGCGATTGGGAAGAATTTACTTGTAAATTCAGTGTTCCCACTTCTCGCCTAAGAGAATTACTTTTAAATAAAGAGTTTAGGAGGATAGGGAAATTAAAAAGAAATGATTTAAATCTTTTGGATTTGCATTGCGTTTTGCTTGCAATAAAAAGTAAGTATCTCACTTTTTAAAAATAAATCATAATTAATATTTTAAACTTTGTTTTATTAAGCAGTTGCTATACTTTCATCGCTTTAAGCTTGTTTTTATTATCTTTTGAAGATGAAAAAGGAGCTAATATGGAATTAATAATTATATTTGTAATTTCACTAATAGTTCTTGTTTTAGTTTCAAAGAGAAACTAAAACAAACACATATAGAAAAACGATAGGATTCTAGTTAAACCCTGCTTAACTTAGACTTAAAGCAGTATTCTATTAAGAATGCATAAAAATTTATCTTTAAAAGGCAAAGCAGGTTAGGATCTTTCCTTTTTACCTTTTAAGGATAATTAAATAAAAATCAAAATTCTTTTGTAAGATTTTAAATTTGCACTTTGCTTTGCTTGTGGATAATGCTTTGTTTGTAGGCTGTGATTTGTTGGTGTAAAATTTGTAATGAAAGGCTGTGTATTATAGGTTTTTTTGAACTACAACGAGTTAAAGATCTCGCAATTTTAAGCATTTCTTAGGTTATTTTATAAAATAAAGTTATTTTTCACTTAAAAAAAGTGCGATTTCATCGCCTAAAAATAAATCATTTGCTACTATCCTATCTCCTTTCTTTGTTACCTTTTCTTCTTCTAGTAAAATTTTTAGTTTCTTTGTGTTTTTGACTTTGTTTAGTGGGACACCAAAAGAGGTTCTTAAGCCAAGAAATAAGCCTTCTAGTTCTAAATCTTCTTTGCTTAAATTTTCAATTTCTTCTAAGAGTGGGTTTTGTATGTATTTTTCTAAAATTTTTTGGGGATAGAGTCTTTTGTTATGGATACAGCCCACAGCTCCTGCACCTACGCCTATGTAGGGCTTTTGCTCCCAGTAGCTTAGATTATGCAAAGAAAATTTAGAATCTTTTGTGTAATTACTCACTTCATATTGCAAAAATCCTTTATCTTCCAAAAGAGCCTTTACAAAATGCCCCATACTAGCAAATCCTGCAAATTCTCCGCTTAATTCTTTTTTCTTTTTTTTAAAAAACGCACTCCCCTCATCAATACTAAGATGATAAGCAGAAATGTGAGAAGTCCCTAAACTTAGGGCTTGTTTTATCTCATTTTGCAAAAGAGATTCATTGCATAAAGGAGTGCCATAGATTAAATCCATACTTAAGTTTTGGATATTAGCCTTATTTAGAGTATTTATGGCATTAAAAGTGGAGGAATTTTGATGGTTTCTTTCTAAAAATTCTAGTTTTTCTAAAGAGAAACTTTGCACCCCAAGACTTACTCTATTTACCCCAAAATCTCTTAAAGCACAAATCCACTCATAGCTTAAAGAATTAGGATTAGCCTCAATACTCACTTCAGCATTGGCTTCTAAAAAGGGCGAAATTAGCTTAAAAATAGGCTCATAAAGTTTATAAGGGACTACACTAGGAGTGCCACCCCCTATATATAAAGAAGTGATTCTAAGATTGCTAAAACTTTGGATTTTAGAAAGCAAATGAGTATATAAAGCTTTCATATAGAGGGGTTTTAGATGATTTTTATTTACAAGAGAATTAAAAGCACAATAGCCACATTTGCTATCACAAAATGGGATGTGTAGATAAAGTGAAAGACGCAAAACAAAAAACTCCAAAAATAAATGGGATTTTATCAAAAATATTTGTTTTTTAAGCACTTTTAAGAGAGAATTTAAAGAAAAGTAGGAGAATTATGAAAGGATTTTTTGTATTTTTGGCTTTTAGTCTGTGTTTATTTGGGGAAAATCAAACTCTAGATTATCTTTTAAAAGCTTCTAAAGATAATCCACTGCTACATGCTAAAAATTTGCAAAGCGAAGCAGCAAAGAAAGAAAAACAAGCACTTTATTCTTTGTATCTTCCTAGAATAGAGGTGGGTTATAATGCACAAAAATTGCAAAATCCTGATATTTTTTATCCAAAAAGCATAGAAGGTGCTTACATAGAGGCAAATTGGCTTTTGTTTGATGGTTTAAAGCGTGAGGGAAAACTCAAAATGGGGGAATTAAAAGAAAAGATGAGTAATTTAGAAGCCCTAAGCACACAAGAACAAATTTATTTAGAGATTATTAGGGGGTTTTATGGGGTGCTTACTTTAGAGGGGCGCTTAAATGCCCTAAAAGTCAAAGAAAAGGAGCTTTTAGAAAATAGCCAAAAATTTAGCACTTTGCACTTAGCAGGTTTAGCACCTAAAGATACGCTAGAAGCGATTAAGGCAGAGCTTTTTAAAAGCTCCTATGAAATAGAAGAGTTAGGGGTGGTTTTAAAAAAAGCTAGGGAAAATTTAAGTCTTTTAAGCGGTGTTGCAATCACAACTTTAAAAGAAGAGAGTCTAAAAGAAATTTATGCATTAGAGCCTAAAGATAGGCTAGATTTACAAGCAAATTTGCAAAAAGTAAAGATTAAAAAAGAAGAAAGTTCGCAATATAATTATTTGCCAACTATTGTCTTAAATAACCGCTATACAGATTATCATTATGGCACAAGGGAAATCCCAACGCTCCCTTTTAGCTTTAAGATAGAAGATCCAGAATACCAAAATATATTTGGGATTCATATTTCTTTAGTGGTTTTTGATAGCTTTAGTACGCATTTGCAAAAAGAAGCCAAAAGAATAGAGCATTTAGCGGCAAATTCAGAATATAGCTACCAAAAAGATAGCCAAAAAAGAGAAAGATTAATAGCAGAATATGCACTAAAGAGTGCAAAAGAAAGGATTAGTTGGGCTAAGCAATCTTTAGAATCTGCAAAAATTGCTTATTTTTATGCAAAGGATAAATTTGAAGCACAGCTAATAGATTATACGCAGTATTTAAACGCACTTAGCACTTATTTTAGTGCAAAGGGTTTTTATGATGAGGCACGCTTTGCTTATGAGATTAAAAAGGCGGAATTTGTCTATTATAGTGGAGGAAATTTAGAAAGCTTTGTAGGGGGAGCACAATGAGGATAGTTTTATTGATTTTAGTCTTTTTACCTTTATTTGCAGGAGAAAATAAAGAAATTTATGCAACTTTTAGTGTGGTTGCGGTTAAAAGCTCGGTTTTAAGCCTATCAAGTAGTGGAGTGGTGGAAAATATTTTTAGCGATGTTGGGGAGATGCATAAAAAAGGCGATAAGCTTTTAAATTTAAAAAATGGCGATTTATTGCAGAATCTAAAAAGTGCTAAAGCTGCTATGGATTCGCTTAGTAAAAAATATGAATTTAGTAAAAGGCAATTTTTGCGTTATGAGAAGTCTAAAGAAGCGATTGATTTAAACACTTATGAGAGGATAAAAGCAGAGCATGAAAGCTTATTTTATGAGTTAAAAAGGGCAGAGGCTAATTATAAGCTTCAAAAAGAGCTTTATGATAAAACCTTTCTTTATGCGCCTTATGCAGGAAGAATTACTTATAAATACATAGAAATAGGCGAGGGTGTGGGTGCGATTAGCACGAAACTTTTTAGCTATGAAAGTTTAGAAAAAAAGGCTATGATTGAATTTGATTCTAAATATTTTACACAAGTAAAAAAGGGAGATAAATTTTATTATAAATTTGAAGGACAAGAGGGGGCAAAACCTCTTGTAATTAATAAGATTTATCCAGCGATTATCGGTAAAAAGGCTATTGTGGAAGCTAGATTTTTAGATTCGATACCTAGTGGGATTTTTGGCGATGGATTTATTAGGGAAAAGTGATGTTTAAGCTTATTTTAGAGCGTCCTATTGGTGTTTTGATGTTTGTTTTAGCACTTTGCTTTTTTGGTGTGGGTGCGCTAAATCGCTTAAGTGTAGAGCTTTATCCAAATATTGATGTGCCTATGGTAACCATCACTACAGCATATCCTGGGGCTAATGCGCAAATTGTTGAAGGAAAAGTAACAGATAAGATTGAAGAGGCTGTGAGTGGGATTGACGCACTTAAAAAAATCACTTCTATTAGTGCAGATAATGTAAGTGTTGTGGTGGCTGAATTTGAGCTAGAAAAACCTATTGAAGTAGCGGCAAATGATGTAAGGGATAAAGTATCAAGTGTGAGTTTTGGGAGTGAGGTAAAATCCCCCATTGTAGAAAAGCTAAATATAGGCGGAACTACGCCTGTTATTTCACTTTTTATAAGCCCTAAAAAGCTTCCTAAAAATAATGCAGAGCTTTTAGCTTTGCATACACATACAGATTTAAACATTAAGCCACTTTTGCAGAGAATTAAAGGGGTTGGTAGGGTGAATCTCGTAGGGTTTTTGGAGCGTGAGATTCATATAAAGCCCTCTCCTAGCTCTTTAAACAAATACAATCTTACCTTTAGTGATGTAGCTAATGCGATTAATTCTCAAAATGTAGAAATAGATGGGGGTAAGATTATTTCTAGTGCTAAAGAATGGAAGATTTTAACCAAAGCAGATGCAAATTCTATTAAGGAGTTAGAGGAAATTTTAGTAGGAGATCGCATAAGATTAGGAGATATTGCTCTAATAAAAGAAACTTTTAAAGAGCCAAGAAGTTTTTCAAGTTTAAAAATAAAAGATTCTAAAGGAGAAGAAAACTCTCTTGGAGTGCTTTTGGAGATTGAAAAAATCACAGGTGCAAATGAAATAGAGATTACTAAAGCTATAAAAGAGCTTATGCCAAGCTTAGAGGCGATGAGTGAGGATTATAAGCTCACTTTAATAAGAGACACAACAACTTATATAAAAGACAGCCTAAAAGCAGTGCAATTTGATTTAATTTTAGGAGCGATTTTAGCGGTTTTGGTGGTTTTTATTTTTTTAAGAGATTTTAGAATTACGCTTATTGCAGCATTAAGTATCCCCTCATCCATTTTAGGCACTTTTGCTTTAATGGAAGTTTTTAATATGAGCTTAAATCTTGTAACTATGATCGCCCTAACTTTAGCCATAGGTATTATTATTGATGATGCGATTGTGGTGATTGAAAATATTTATAAAAAAATAGAAGAGGGGAAGGCAAGAAAAGAAGCGGCATTTCTTGGGATAAAGGAAATTTCTTTTGCGCTCATTGCTATTTCTTGTATGCTTTTATCTGTGTTTGTGCCTATTGCAAATATGAGTGGGATTACAGGGAGATTTTTTGTTTCTTTTGGGATAAGCCTTACTTTGGCGATTGTTGTTTCTTATTTTGTAGTGATTAGCTTTATCCCAAGCCTTAGTGCTAGGGTGATTAATCCTACAAAGAGTGCTTTTTATCTAAAAAGTGAAAAATATTTTTTAAAGCTAGAAGAGTTTTATATAAAGGTTTTACATTTTTCTTTTCAGTATTCTAAAGCTTTGCTTGTGGGAGTATTTTTGCTTTTTGTAGCCTCTGTGTTTTTGATTACAAGGTTAGGAGTAGAATTTCTACCCTCTGAAGATAAGGCAGAATTTGATATTAAGCTAACAGCAAAACCAGGAATCTCACTAGAGCAAATGCGTAAAATCACACTAAAAGTGCAAGAAGAGCTAAACAATACTAAAGAAGTGGAATACAGCCTTTTAAATATCGGCTTTACAAGCGAACAAAAAGTATATGAGGGAAAAATTTATGTGCGTTTGTCCCCTTATAACAAAAGAGAAAGAACCCAAAAAGAAATTATGGAGGATTTAAGAGAAACTTATAAACAATATGCAAAAGATTTAAATTTAGAAATTACACTCATTGAGATTCCTCAAATTAGTCTAGGCGAAGATGATAGTCCTTTACAACTTAGTCTTTATTCTTTGGAAGATAGCGCATTAGCACAAAGTGTGGAAAAGATTCAAAACTTTATGCAAAAAAGTGGCAAATATAGAGATATTCATACAGATATTAAACCCAAAACCCCCCAAATTACTTTAAAAATTGATAGGGCATTAGCAAGTAAATATCATCTAAGTGCAACCCAAATTGCACTCGCAATTAGTAACGCTTTTAGTGGAGCTAGGGAGATTTCTTATTATAGAGAGAGGGGGAGGGAATATAATATTATTCTTTTAAGTTCCAAAAAAGATGCTAAAGAGGATTTAAAATATCTTACTTTAAAAAATTCTTTAGGGGAGGTGGTGTTTTTAGAAGGGCTTGTTAGCTTTGAAGAAGAGGGAGCTATCGGTTCTATAAAACGCTATGATAGGCAAAGGAGTGTAAATATCTATGCAAATTTAAGTGATGGAGTGAGCTTAGGGGAGGCAACTAGTCTTTTAGAAGAGAACAAAAATGCATGGCTAGTACCAAGAGTGAATTACAAAATAGAAGGTTATGCAAAATATATGCAAGAAACAAATGCTGCTTTTATTGTGGCTATGGTGAGTGCTTTTGTGCTTATTTATTTTATTTTAGCAACTTTATATGAATCTCTTTTGCAACCTTTAGTGATTATGATTACTTTGCCACTTAGTTTTGTGGGAGCGTTTTTAGCGCTTTTTGTGAGCGGAAATGCACTGAGCCTTTTTAGTATTATGGGATTAATGCTACTTATGGGATTAGTGGGTAAAAATGCTACTTTGCTCCTTGATGTGGCAAATTTAAAAAGAGAAGAAGGGCAAAATACACAAGAAGCACTAATCAAAGCTGGAAGATTACGCTTAAGACCGATTTTAATGACAACAATCGCCATGGTTTTTGGAATGCTTCCTTTAGCTTTAGCACAAGGAGAAGGGAGTGCGATAAAATCTCCTATGGGGATTGCTATGATAGGGGGATTGCTTTTTTCTATGTTTTTAAGTCTTGTGTTTGTGCCTATTTTTTATAGAATTTTAGCACCCATAGATGATTTTTTGAAAAAATATTATCGTTAATTTTTAAAGCTTTACAAAAAATATTAGTCTTAAATTACAAGCTACCTTTTAGGCTAAAAGTGTATAATCAAGATTAAGAATACTTAAGGATATTTTATGTTCCCCATTAAAAATAAACTGCACTTAATAGGCAGTGTTTTAGCAATTTCTAGTAATAAAGAATCTATTTTATGTATGGATAATCTTTATAATGTTTGTGTTTTTAATAAAACAAATATGACTTTAGAAGAAAATTTAAAGCTTTCTAAAAATGCAGAACCTATGCACTATTTTAGCAAATGTGTTGCAATATCAAATTATAATTCTAAAGTTGCTGTGGGGATTGCTAAAAGTCCTAAGGCCATTGTGCTAAATGCACAAAAAACAATCGCTCCTATTGCTACATTAACTTGGCAAAAATTAGAGATTTCTACTCTTGTTTTTTCTAAAAATGATAGTTATTTGGCAACAGGTGGGGAAGATGGGAGGGTTCTTATTTATGAGGGGGATAGCTTTCAGCTTCTTTTAAGTCTTCCTCCTTTTCCAGATTATATTTCTACAATTTGCTTTAGTGAAGATGAAAGTTTAGTTTTTGCTTCATGCTTTCATAAGAGTGCTATGATTTTTGATGTAGAAAAAAATATTCTAGTGTGTAATTTTGAACTAGATTCTATTATTGAAGATGCGTTTTTTTATGAGGATAATAAAAAGCTTTTTGGCGTGTGTAAAGATGGAAGCGTTTTTGTTTATGATATTGTAGAAAAGAAGCTACTTTTACAAAACCAAATTTCTAAAGTTTGGCTAACTACTACACAAAAAATAAATGAGGATTATGCAATTGTAGGTGCAAAAGATACGCTTTTAAGAATCATTAGATTAAGCGATGGAGCTTTAATAGATACGATTTTATTAGATAATCCTGGAGTGAGTTCTATGTATCAAGAAGGGGATTTGCTCTATGTGGGTGGGAGCGATGGTAGTTTGCAAATAGCGGATTTAAATAAGTCTAAAGAAGCTATGCTAGAAACTTTAGAAAAAAATGATTTAAAGACGGCTATGGATTTGATTTTAAAAGAAAATATTTTTTTAAAAATTAGCAAAGATTATATTCATAAGGTAGAAACTTTATGGAAAGATACTCTAAAAGAAGCAATTGAGCTACTTTCAAAAGATAAAATGGAAGAAGCCTCTAATCTTGTTGCACCTTTTATGCTAGATAGATATAAAAAAGAGGAATTTGATTATTATTGGCAACAAAAGGAGAATGTAGCAAAATTTAACGATGCAATTTTGGAAAAAAATTACCAAGAGGCTTATAAGCTTGCAGAGTTACATCCTTATTTAAAAGAAAGCTTGGCTTATGCAAATATAGAAGAGCTTTGGGAGAAGTCTTTTGAAGTTTCTAAGCGACTTTTAGCACAAAATGCAGAGCTTAATACTCACAAAGCACAAGAGCTTTTACGTCCTTTTATGCAGGTTAAAGGTAAAAAAGAAACTATAATGATGCTTTTGCGTAATGTTGATAAATATCTTCAAGCAGATAAAGAATATAAGGCAAAAAACTTTGTAGAATATTTTAAATTATGTGAAAGATTCTCATTTTTAAAAGAAACTACACTTTTTAAAAGTGCGCTTTTTATAGGCGAGCAGATTATGCAAAAAGTTGCAATTTTAGAAGATAGTGGGGATTATGCAAAAGCGCTTGAGGTGTGTAAGTTTCTCTCTTCTATGCCTCCTTTTAAGCAAATTGCAAACGATAAGACAGAACGCATTAAGATTAAGCAAGAGTTTTTAAATGCAACAAAAGAGCATAAATTAGCTCAAGCATTTGCTTTCACAGAAGAATATCCAGAACTTAAAGGGTTAAAAGAGGGTAAAGCACTCTATGAGAATTTTAAAAATAAAACAAAAGCTGCACTAAGTTATGCGAATGCAGGCGATGGTAAGGGTGTTTTGGATTGTTTAAAAGAATATTTATATATTGATTTGTGGAAAGATAAAATTGCTTCTATTTTAAAGATAGCTTATTTAAATGAATTTTTAGCACATTCTCCTAAAAAAGAAACAAAAGAAGAAGAGAAAGAAAATATCTCATGGGAAGAAACTTTTGGCTATTATATAGAACGCTATGGCAAAGATGAAGAACTAAAAAAAGTCGCACAAGAAATGGAATTAGAAGAAGTTATTGAAAAAATTCCACTTGATGGGAACACAAAAGGCTATTTAACTGCTATAATTGCAGATTCATTGATTTCAATAGATAATCAACCCTTACAAGAACATAAACAAGAATAAAGGTGAAACTATGGAAACACTAAAGAAGCGTTTTCCAACTAAGCAAATATATGTAGGTAATGTGGCAGTAGGTGGAGATGCACCTATTTCTGTGCAAAGTATGACTTTTTCTAAAACTGCAGATATTAAGGCTACAAAAGAACAAATTGATAAATTGCAACTTGCAGGTTGTGATATTGTGCGTGTGGCGGTGAGTGATGAAGAAGATGCTTATGCATTAAAAGAGTTAAAAAAGCAGATTTCTTTGCCATTAGTGGCTGATATTCACTTTCGCTATAAACTTGCGCTCATTGCTACACAAAGTGTGGATTGCATTAGGATAAATCCAGGCAATATAGGTTCTAAAGAAAAAATAAAAGCCGTAGTGGAAGCGTGTAAAGAGAGAAAGATTCCTATACGCATAGGAGTAAATGCAGGAAGCCTAGAAAAACAATTTGAAAATAAATATGGTGCAACTCCTAAGGGAATGATAGAATCAGCACTCTATAATATCAAGCTTTTAGAAGATTTTGGATTTAGTGAGATAAAAGTTTCCCTAAAAGCTAGTGATGTAGAACGCACCATGAGTGCTTATAGAGGCTTAAGAGAGCTTGTAAGATATCCTTTTCATTTAGGCGTTACAGAAGCAGGAGATTTAGAATCTTCTATGATTAAAAGCTCTATGGCGCTTGGTGGGCTTTTAATGGAGGGGATAGGCGATACTATGCGTGTGTCTATCACAGGAGAGCTAGAAAAAGAGATAGAGGTAGCACGCTCTATTTTGCGTTATAGTGGGCGACAAAAAGAGGGAATTACTTATATCTCTTGCCCCACTTGTGGGAGATTACAAGCAGATTTGGTTCCGCTTTTAAAAGAGATTAAAGCTAAAATGCCTCCTATTAAAACTCCCATGCAACTTTCAATCATGGGGTGTGCGGTGAATGCGCTAGGAGAGGCAAAACATGCAGATGTTGCCATTGCCTTTGGGAGTGGTGATGGTTTGATTATCAAAAAGGGCGAGATTATTGGCAAATACAAGCAGGAAGATTTAATAGAAGTTTTTATTGATGAGGTTTTAAAAACACAAAAGGAAATGGAGAAAGAAGAAATTAACTCTTAAGCAAGTTTTTTTTATAATTGTTTAAAGTTTTAAAATTAGGAGTAAAAATGAAAGTTTTAGTTATTCAAGGACCCAATCTCAATATGTTAGGCATTAGAGATCCTAGAATGTATGGAAATTATAAATTAGAGAATATCCATCAAAATATCAAAGCACATGCAGAGCAACTAGCTTTAGAAGTGGATTTTTATCAGAGTAATTATGAAGGGGAGATTGTAGATAAGATTCAAGAATGCCTTGGGCAATATGATGGGATTATCATAAATCCTGCTGCATATTCGCACACTTCTATTGCGATTAGAGATGCAATTAGTGCGGTTGGTTTGCCTACAATTGAAGTGCATATTAGCAATATCCATGCTAGAGAAGAGTTTAGACAAAAGAGTATTACAGCACCAGTTTGTTCGGGAAGTATCGTAGGTTTTGGACCATTTGGCTATCATTTAGCTTTGCAAGGAATTTCACAAATTTTAAATGAAATTAAGGCAATCAGAGAAGCACAACAAGCACAAGCTAATCAAAACCAAGAATAAATGCAAGGAATATAAGGGGGGTGGGATGGAAAATTTTATTATTCAAAATGAAAATGCACTTTATTATGAGATAAATTATAGTTGCGATCATGGGCTATTTTTAGCCCTTGGGGATAAGGGATATTTTTTTACTGATGGGCGTTATGAAGTGGAAGCCAAAGAAAATATAAAAAGCAACAAGTATGAAATAGAAGTGCAAATTAGTAAAGACTTGATTAGAAGTGCAAGAAATGTTCTAAAAAAATACCATAAGTTAAATGTGATTTATAATCCTCAAGATTTTAGTGTTTATGATTTTGAAAAGTTAAAAGCAGATTTAAAGATTAATTTTTTAGCAAAGCCTAATTTTCATCAAGAAAAGCGTATGATAAAAACAAAAGAGGAAATAGATTTGCTCCATAAAAGCCAGACTTTAAATAATGAAGCTTTTAAAAAGTTTGCAAAATATATTAGCAAAAAGGGAGAAAATGCTTTAGAATCTTTTTTGCATTTTAAATCACAAAGTTTTTTGACCCATAAGGGCAAATATGATCTTAGCTTTAACCCCATAGTGGGCATTAATGCAAATGCGGCAAAACCCCATGCACTTCCTTCAAATGATAAGCTAAAAAAGGGAGATTTATTGCTTTTTGATGCAGGAATGAAATATCAAAGATATTGCTCGGATAAAACAAGAACAGGCTATTTAGGTAAAAATGGACTTTCTTTTAAAAAAGAGCAAAAATTTAGCGATTCTAAAATGCAACAAATTTATGATATTGTCCTAAAAGCACAAGAGAGTGCGATAAAGGGAGTAAAGCCTGGAATGCTTGCTTGTGAAGTAGATGCACTTGCAAGAGAAGTGATAGAAAAAGCAGGTTTTGGTAAATTTTTCGTCCATAGCACAGGGCATGGGATAGGGCTTGATATTCACGAGCTTCCCTTTATTTCTCCAAAATCTAAAGTTGTTTTAGAAGAAGGAATGGTGTTTTCTGTTGAGCCTGGGATTTATTTACCTAAAGAATTTGGTGTAAGGATTGAAGATTTAGTTGTTGTAACAGCAAATGGAGCTAAAATCTTAGGAGAATAGATAATTTGAAAAGTAAGAGTTTTTATGCATTAAAAACCTATCAAAAAAAGCAAATTAAAGAAAGGTTTATAGAATATAAACCTAAAAAGATTCAAAAACCTTTTAATAAAACCCAAAAAATATCCGCAAAGCTTAAAAGAGTTGAACTTTTAAGAAATCCAGATCCTTTTATGTTTTATAAAAAACCTAGTGTTTTTAAAGGTGCAGTTCTTTTGGGAGTTGGAGGCAATGTGGGCGATGTTTTAGTAACTTTTTGGAAACTTTTTAAGAGGTTAAAAGTTAATTTTGATATAATGCAAATATCGCCTTTTTTAAAGAATCCTGCTTTTGGCTATACAGAACAAGAGGATTTTTATAATGCACTAGTATGGCTAAAGATGCAAAAGGGTTATGTGGATTTTTTTGCTTATATGTCTTATTTAGAAAGAGTTTTTGGGCGTAAAAGAAAGCGAGAGTTTAAAAATGCTCCAAGGACTTTAGATATTGATATTTTAAGTTTTAAAGGAAAGAGGATTAATTTAGCACATATGTGTATTCCACATAGGGAGTGGATAAAAAGAGAAAGTATAATATTGCCACTAAAGGGTTAAAATGAAATTATTTACTTATCAAGCACAAACTTCATCACTTGCAATAACAGAAGCCAAGAAAGAATTAGGAGATGAGTTTTCACTCATTTCTCAAAAGAAATTGCCAGATGGAAATTATGAAATATCCGTCGCTATTGATGAAGCAGAACTCAAAAAAGTCAAAGAGAAACGCCAAAATGAAGAGGCAAAAGCTGATTCTTTTGTAGCTAAAAATAATAGTATTGCAGAACGCTTAGAGATTATTGCTGCAAAAGAGCTAGAGAAAAAAAGAGCGATGGCAAATGTGCAAAATTTACATGCAAAATTACCAGAAGATGTTTCTTTGCAGCTTTCAGATGCAGTGCGTCAAATCTCGCAAATTGCAGGGGTAGAGAGTAAGATTCCCCCAAAATCTCCCTATCAAGATAAGCAAACTTTAGCCCCCAAAAAAGAAGAAAAGCAAGAAGAGAATAAAAAAACGATTAAAAAAGAAAAAGATAGTGGGGATTTTCGTGTCTTAAAGGGTGAGATTGATAGGTTAAATGATAAATTAAAGCTAATTCAAAATATGTTTTGGGAAGAGAGAGGGCCAAAGAGTGAAGGGCTTATTATCCCGCATGAGTTCGCAGAGATTTATAGAATCACAAAAGCAAGTGGAATGGCAAAAGAGCATTTAGAAAAGATTATGCAATTAACCTTAGAACTTATGCCTATTAAAATGCGTGAAAATTCTGTATTGATTAAACGCTATTTTAGAGAAGTTTTGAGAAAAATGGTTTATGCAAGGCAAGAAAATCTAAGTTCTAATGCAAAAAGTATTATGATGCTAGTAGGACCTACGGGAGTGGGGAAAACTACGACTTTAGCAAAGCTTGCCGCAAGATATTCTAAAATGCTTAATAAAAATTACAAAGTGGGCGTGATTACACTGGATACTTATAGAATTGGTGCAGTAGATCAGCTTATGTTCTATGCTAAGAAAATGAAATTAAGTATTGAAACAGCAGTGGATACAGAAGAGTTTGTAAGTGCGCTAGATTCTTTAAAATATTGTGATTATATTTTGATTGATACTATTGGAAGTTCTCAACATGATAGAGCAAAGCTAGAATCTTTAAAAAGCTTTGTAAATGCCGATCCAAATGTGAAAATTGATGTGAGTTTGGTGATGAGTGCCACGACAAAATATGAGGATTTAAAGGATATTTACCATACTTTTTCTACTTTGGGGATTGATACGCTAATTTTTACCAAGCTTGATGAAACGCGTGCTTATGGGAATGTATTTTCTTTAATCTATGATACTAAAAAGCCTACAAGTTATTTTTCTATCGGGCAAGAAGTTCCAAATGATTTAAAAGTAGCAAGTAGCGATTTTTTAATTGATTGTCTTTTAGACGGGCTGATAAAATGAAAAATCAAGCCGCAGCACTTGATAGCCTTATAAAAGAAAAAAGGGTAGATACAAAGTTTATAGCGATTACAAGCGGTAAAGGGGGTGTGGGTAAATCCACCTTTAGCGCAAATTTAGGTTATAAACTTTGGCAACTTGGTTTTAAAATTGCTATTTTGGATGCAGATATTGGACTTGCAAATTTAGATGTAATGTTTGGCGTTAGAGTGGAGAAGAATCTTTTGCATGTGCTTAAAAATCAAGCAAGATTAAAAGATATTTTAATCCCCATAGAGCATAATTTTTATTTAATACCCGGAGATTCAGGGAGTGATATTTTTCGCTTTAAAAGTGAATTTATGTTTGAAGTTTTGATTGAAGATTCTAAGATTTTAGATGGATTTGATTTTGTGCTTATTGATACAGGAGCGGGTATTGGCGAATATACGCAAACCTTTTTAAAGAATAGTGATGATATTGTCGTGCTAACTGTGCCAGATCCAGCTGCAATTACTGATGCTTATGCTACAATCAAGCTTGCTTCACATTATAAAAAGCGTGCTTTTATGATGATAAATATGGCTAAAAATGATAAAGAAGCCTTGATGATTTTTGAAAAAATCAATAAAATCGCAAGCAATAATATTAAAAATATTTCCCTAGAATATCTAGGCAAACTTTCAAAAGATCCT
This sequence comes from Helicobacter burdigaliensis, assembly GCF_003670295.1. GTDB lineage: Bacteria > Campylobacterota > Campylobacteria > Campylobacterales > Helicobacteraceae > Helicobacter_D > Helicobacter_D burdigaliensis. The sequence goes on along the minus strand of NZ_QXJG01000003.1, from coordinate 89,637 downwards.
TTGATTAATCGTTATACAAAAAATCGTTCTATCTTTGTGAGAGAGGAGCCAAATTGTTCGCTTTCTATGGAGATTGAAGAGATTGCAAGGAAATTAGCACAAAAGATGGAACGGAATGTGCTAGTAGAAGAAGATAAAAGATTTGGTAAATTCCTCAAAAGGATTTTGGGGCATTTTTAACAAGGAATGTAAATGACGCTAAAAATGGATAATTTTTTAAGCTTTGCAATTGTAAATGGGTTTTTTATAGGGCTTTTGCTTTCTTTTTTGAAGTTTGATGAACCTGAAATGATTGTAGCTTGGACGCTAATTGCCACGATTGGTTTTTACTTGATAACCCTTGTTAGCGTGTCCTTTTTTATGCATTTCTTTGATGATAAAAATAAGGCAAATGTCAATAAGTCTTCTTATAATAGAATCTTAGAAGACTATATAGAGGAATTTGATAAAAGAGAACGTACAACCAATAAAATTAGAAATTTCCTAAGAACTATGGAGAAAAGTGCTAAAGAAGAGGAAGATGATGAGGCACATGAACTCTCTAAGAATAATTCTAGGCAATTATTATGATTAATAAAGAAAATCCCTACACACAAGCAATCAAAAATCAAAGAGATGACTTAGTGGTAGCCTATCTTCCAGCGCTTAGAGCTTTGGCGTATCGGCTAAAAGAGCGTTTGCCTTCTTTTATAGAGGTGGCAGATTTGATTTCTATTGGCACAGAAGAGCTTATTAAAATAGCAAGAAGATACGATGAAAATTTAAACGATTCCTTTTGGGGCTATGCAAAATCGCGAGTTTATGGGGCTATGCTGGATTATTTAAGGAGTTTAGATTGCCTTTCACGCTATACAAGAACTTTAGTAAAAAAGATTGATTATGAGATTTTAAAATACTACAACGAGCACCAAGAAGAGCCAAGCAATGAGTATTTAAGTGAAGTTTTAGAAGTAGAGATTGATAAAATAAAAGATGCAAGAAATGCAAGTGAGATACGCGTAAATTTACCACTTGAAGAGCAATTAAATTTTTATGAAGAAGAAAAAATTTACGATAAAATAGAAAAAGAAGAATTGATAAAAATAATAGAGCAGGTTTTAAGCGTTTCTAATAAAAATGAACAACTTGTTATACAGCTTTATTATTATGAAGAGCTTAGTTTTAAAGAGATTGCAGAAGTTTTAGAAGTGAGTGAATCTAGAGTTTGTCAAATTCATAAAGCAATGATTAAAAAAGTAAGAGAATATCTTGTGCAAAGGGGATATGATGGCTGATATTTTAAGTCAAGAAGAAATTGATGCACTTTTAGAAGTGGTTGATGATGAGGGGAGTGATACTGAAGTTTTAGAAAAACCGCAAGTATTGCAACAAAGGCAAATCACTCTTTATGATTTTAAACGCCCCAATCGTGTGAGTAAAGAGCAATTGCGTGCCTTTAGAGGAATCCATGATAAAATGGCAAGAAGTCTTTCAAGCCAAATTTCTGCAATTATGCGTTCTATTGTAGAGATTCAGCTTCATAGCGTGGATCAAATGACTTATGGGGAATTTTTGATGAGTTTGCCAAGCCCGACAAGCTTTAATGTTTTTTCTATGAAACCTCTTGATGGAACGGGAGTTTTAGAGATAAATCCAAGCATTGCTTTTCCTATGATAGATAGGCTTTTAGGAGGCAAGGGTGATCCCTATGAATCTACGCGGGAATTTAGCGATATTGAACTAAATTTATTAGATACAATTTTGCGTCAAATGATGCAAAATCTAAAAGAAGCATGGGCGCCTATCACAGAGATTTTTCCAACCGTGGATGTTAAAGAATCTAGCCCTAATGTTGTGCAAATTGTTGCACAAAATGAGATTGTTATTATGGTGGTTATGGAGATTATCATAGGACATAGTAGTGGAATGATGAATCTTTGTTATCCTGTAATTTCTTTAGAATCGGTTCTTTCACGCCTTGCAAGTAGGGATATTATGCTAAGTGAAACAAATTCCAAAAAATCTCGCAATAAAGAACTTCAAGCACTCCTTGGAGGTGCTAAAGTGAATGTTGCTGCAATGCTTGGAGAAACAAAGCTTGCTGTAAAAGAGATTTTGGATTTAGAAGTGGGTGATATTGTAAGGCTTGATAGACCCGCAGATGATACGGTAATCATCAATGTCGATGGTAGAGAGAAGTTTTTAGCTAGCATTGGGCTTCATAGATATAGAAAAACGATTGAAGTTAAAGAAATGATAAAAACTGAAAAAGATCAAGTAAAAGAGATTTTAGAAATGCTAGAAACTCAACGCAAGAGTAGAGCAAGTGAAATTGAAGATGAATAGGAGTGAAAGATGTTAAGCGATTTTTTAAAACTTGTTGTGCAAGAGAGTATTGCTACCATAGAAGGGCTTTTAGGGCAAGCTCCTGAAGTTTCACATTTATCTAATGAAGATGATAGAAGCGAGGGCATTAAGGCTCCTATGGCAAGAGTGGATATACAAGCAGATAATGGAGCAAAGTTAGCATTTTTTATTCCTCCGCAAATTGCAAGTGCATTAGCGGATATGATGTTAGGAGGCGAGGGAGAACAAAAAGAAGTCTTAGATGGAGATGATTTAGATGCCACAAAAGAAATTATCTCTAATATCTTTGGGGCGATTTCTACTTCTTTGGGAGCGCAAAAAGAGTTACCTAAGCTAAGTTTTACTCTTACACATATTGATTTTTTAGCAAGTGGGGATTTGGGAGTTAGTTCTTTTGCACATTTTTATACTTTTGGATTTAGTTTAGGGAGCTTGCAGCAACAAATCTTTTTGGCACTTTCACGCGAATTTATTGATACTTTAAATCCTAATACAACAGCTCCTATTGAAGAAGCACCTACCCCACACCATCATGGAGGAGAATCTAAAATAGAACTAAGTGGTGGAGAAATGAAAAATATGGCAATGTTACTGGATGTAAGATTGCAAGTCAAGGTTAGAATAGGGCAAAAGAAAATGCTTCTTAAAGATGTAATTGCTATGGATATAGGGAGCGTTGTGGAGCTTAATCAACTTGCAAATGATCCGCTAGAAGTTTTAGTAGATGATAAAGTGATTGCAAAAGGAGAAGTTGTGATTGTAGATGGTAACTTTGGGATTCAAATCACAGAAATAGCACCCAAAAAGGATAGAATAGAACAATTAATGTAGCGCAAAATAGGCTATAATTTGCAAGAATTTTATTGATAGGAAAATGAATGTATTTTTTAACAATGATTATAGATTTTTTTACAAGTTTGAATGGGATTTTTTATACGATTGCTTATCTGGTGGGAGGGATTCCTTTTGGGCTTTTGTATGCAAAATTAGCAGGTGGTGTGGATATAAGAAAGGTAGGAAGTGGAAGTATAGGTGCTACAAATGTGCTAAGGGCGCTTAAAGAAAAAGATCCAAAACTAGCTAAAAAAGTAGCGATTTTAACAATGCTAAGCGATGCGCTAAAGGGAGTGGTTGTAATTTTTGTCGCTAAAATGTTCGGTTTAAGCTATGAGGCACAATGGATGTTGGCACTCTTAGCGGTGATTGGGCATTGTTTTTCTCCATTTTTAGGTTTTGAAGGGGGTAAGGGGGTAGCTACAATCGTAGGAGTTATCGCAGTATTTCTACCTATTGAGGCTATAAGTGGGCTTGTGGTTTGGTTTTTAGTTGGGAAGTTTTTAAAAATTTCTTCTTTGGCTTCTTTGATAGGGGTTTTATTTGGAGTGGTTTTGAGCTTTTTTATCCATCCAGATATTCCACATATTCACACACATACACCGCTTGTAATTGCAGCTTTTATCGTATTTTATAAGCATATTCCAAACATCGTGCGACTTATCCAAAGGCAAGAGGGTAAGATTCTTTAAAAATAGATGAAGGAGTTAATTGTAAAGCTTTTTGGAGCTTTTATTTTATGTATTTTAGGAATCTCTTTTAGTGCTTGTGTTAGATTGTTAGAGCCTATTTTGTATATACCAGATGCTCCAGGTTTGATGGCAAACTATTTAAACGCTAAAGGAGCGAAGAGCGTATGTGATGGGATAGATACACTTTTGCAAAAAGACAAAAACGAGGAAGCCTTGCTAAAGGCTTCTAAAATTATGGGCTATACTAAAGAGGAATTAATAGGGATTTTAAAAAAGGCAAACGCTAAGTATCAAACCTATCACAAAGGCACTCTAAGCTATTTTAGGCTTAAATATAATCTAGCTTATTTATTAGAAAATTACCAAAAAGAGCCAGAGCTTTTACACAAGATTTTGCAAGAAAATTATTTCTTAGAAGAGAGTGAGGCAAAAATCATAGCAAAAGAAGGAGCGATTTCTAAAAAAGAAGAAGAGATTTTAAGGCAAAAAGGGTATTTTTTAGATAATCTAGCACTAAATTCTAAAAATTTAGAAGAAGCTAGAAAAAGCCAAGCAACCTACACAACAAATAACCCCATTAAGAAAATGATACAAGTGAGATTAAAGCCAAAAGGGAAAAGCTCATTTAGAGAAAGGGAGTTTGAAATATTGTTTGAAGCGAATACTGAAAATCTTTTAGAATTAAAAAATGCTAAAAGCATAAAAATACATTTTGAATTTCACAATCCTAATTATATTCATCCAGATAGCCTAATGGATAATTTTGTGGATACTCCATCTGTTTATTGTAAGATTAACAAAGATTATGAAAAAATGCTCTATGAATATCCAATGCTATTTTCTATCCAAACCCAACCTTTAGGAGAAAATGAAATCTTAGTGCTTTATTTGTTTTAAGACAAATTGCAAGAAAGATATTTTATTTATTAAACTTAAACAATAATAATTTATTTTAAATATTTTAAAATTTTTATCTTATTTTTAAAAAATGTGCTAAAATTATGTGCATTTTTTTAGAAAGGAGTAAGGGGTTATGGAATTTTTAACTAACCTAAATGAAGGCACACAATTTGCCATTCAGCTAATTGTCGTGCTTGCTTGTTTATTCTATGGAGCAAAAAAGGGTGGAATCGCCTTAGGTTTGCTAGGCGGAATTGGTATTTTAATGCTTGTTTTTGCATTTCACATTAAACCAGGAAAACCTGCTATTGATGTAATGCTAACAATTTTAGCAGTTGTTGTTGCAAGTGCTACGCTTCAAGCGAGTGGTGGTTTAGATGTTATGCTGCAAATTGCTGAACGAATCTTAAGACGCAATCCAAAGTTTTTAACCATTTTAGCACCTTTTGTAACTTGCTTTTTAACTATACTTTGTGGAACTGGACATGTGGTTTATACAATTATGCCAATTATTTATGATATTGCTATTAAAAACGGAATCCGTCCAGAACGCCCTATGGCTGCGGCTTCTATCTCTTCGCAAATGGGGATTATCGCTTCTCCTGTATCGGTTGCGGTAGTTTCTCTAACAGCTTTACTTTTAACTGCTAATCATAAGTTGGCGGGTTTTGATGGTTATATTAATCTTTTGCAAATTACCATTCCTAGCACTCTTTTTGGTGTTTTATGTGTGGGGATTTTCTCATGGTTTAGAGGGAAAGATTTAGATAAAGATGAAGAGTTTCAAGAGAGACTTAAAGATCCTGAATTTAAAAAATATGTGTATGGAGATGCCAAAACTCTGCTTGGTGTGAAGCTTCCTACAAGTAATTGGGTAGCTATGTGGATTTTCTTAGGAGCGATTGCACTTGTAGCACTCATCGGTGCTTTTGATAGCTTAAAGCCAAACTGGGGACAAAAGATGGCTTATAAGGCAGAAATTAATGCAATGGTGCAATGGACACCAAATGGCACAAACAAGGGAATTGTGGATCTTGAAGCACTTGGTTTTGATCAAAGTAATACTTTAAATGAAGCAGGTGAGAATACAAGTGAATTTAAAGAAGCGCTAAAAGAGCAAAAAATCACAGCAATTCCTCTAAAAGACAAGCTAGGCAATCCTAGTTATGATTATATTTCTATGGTCAATGTGATTCAGATGTTTATGTTACTTGCTGGAGCTTTGATTATCATCTTTACAAAAACCGATGCGAAGAAAATTGGCTCTAATGAGATCTTTAAATCTGGTATGATAGCACTTGTTGCTGTGTTTGGAATTTCATGGATGGCAGATACTATGTTTGCGGTGCATACTCCTATGATGAAGGAAGCGCTTGGAGATATAGTAACAGACAAGCCTTGGACTTATGCAATTATGCTTTTGCTTATTTCAAAATTTGTAAATTCTCAAGCAGCGGCTATTGCAGCATTTGTGCCTTTGGCTTTAGGGATTGGAGTAGAACCAGGTATTATTGTAGCTTTTGCAGCAGCTTGCTATGGATATTATATCTTACCTACTTACCCAAGCGATTTAGCAACCATTCAATTTGACCGTTCAGGCACAACGCATATTGGTAGATTTGTAATCAACCATAGCTTTATTTTACCTGGACTTATTGGGGTAATCACTTCTTGTATTGCTGGATATTTCCTAGCTTTGGTAGCAGGGTATCTATAATTTATAAGCAAGAATCTTCTTGCTTATAATGTGGCGATTTGATACATTAAATCTTATAAAATCTAAAAACTAACCAAAGCCTTCAAAAATATAAAGCTCTTAATATTAAATTTATTTATAATCCGCTACAATTACTTTATTGATATTTTTTATCAACAAATTATTTTTATAAAGGATTAGATATGTTAGTAACAAAAAAAGCTCCAGATTTTAAAGCACCAGCAGTTTTAGCAGATAACCAAATCGTTGATAATTTTGAATTGTCAAAAAATCTTGGTAAAAATGGTGCAGTTGTATTCTTTTGGCCAAAAGACTTTACATTTGTTTGTCCATCAGAGATTATTGCTATGGATCATAGAGTAAAAGATTTTGCAGAAAAAGGTTTTAATGTAATTGGTGTATCTATTGACTCAGATGTAGTGCACTTTGCATGGAAAAATACTCCTGTAAAAGAAGGTGGTATTGGTCAAGTTCAATTCCCAATGGTATCAGATATTACAAAACAAATTTCAAGAGATTATGAAGTTTTAATTGATGAGGCTGTTGCACTAAGAGGATCATTTTTAATTGATAAAAATCAAGTTGTAAGACATGCAGTGATTAACGATCTTCCACTTGGTAGAAATATGGACGAAATGTTAAGAATGTGCGATGCACTAACATTCTTTGAAGCACATGGTGAAGTTTGTCCAGCAGGTTGGAACAAAGGTGATAAAGGTATGAAAGCGGATGCTAAAGGTGTAGCAGAATACCTAGCAGAAAACGCAGACAAACTATAATTTTACAAAGCTTTTTGGCTTTGTAAAGCCCTAATTCTTTTTTTAAGCTCCTCTAAAATACTTTTAAAGTATTATCCGTTTTATGAAAAACACAAGTCCTAAAGAAAATTTCGCTATTTTTGATGATTATTTGTATTATGAACTAAAACATATTTTAAAAGCTTATAACCAAAAAGAAAGTAAGCAATGCTTTAAATTTATAGAAAAAAATAAGCATAAATTCTTTTTTATAGGCTGTATAGATTATGAATTTTATCGCTATTTAGAAGATGAGAGTTATAAAAGCAACAAGGCGTATTTAGGCTTTTTTGCCTTTAAAAAAAGAAAAAAATTTAAGCCCAAAAAAGTTTGTAAAAAAGAGTTTATGCCTACATTTTTGCAAACTTTAGACAAAAAAGAGTATGCAAATAACTTTAAAAAAGTAAAAAATGCCATTGCAAAAGGGCAGAGCTATCAAGTCAATCTCACACAAGAAATAAAATTTTCAAGTAAAATAGAACCTTTTAGGTTATTTAATCTTTTATTGCAAAGGCAAAATACTTCTTTTAAGGCGTTTTTACCTATGCAAGAGGGTTATATTCTATCTTTTTCTCCAGAATTATTCTTTAAAACTAAAGGCAGAAATATCCTCACAGAGCCTATGAAAGGCACAAGCAAACGCGCGCATAATAAAAAACAAGATAGAAAAAATAAGAAATTTTTACAAAAAGATGTTAAAAATTTAAGTGAAAATGTGATGATAGTGGATTTATTAAGGAATGATTTATCTAAGATTATCCAAAAACATAGTCTAAAAGAAAAGCTTTTTAGAGTGCAGACATTGCCTACTTTGCATCAAATGACTTCTAAGATTAAAGGGAGGCTTAAAAAGGGCATAGGCTTTTATGATATTTTTAAAGCGCTTTTTCCTTGCGGTTCTATTACGGGTGCTCCAAAGCTAGAAACTATGCGACTAATTTCTAGCTTAGAGGCTAGAGAAAGGGGGATTTATTGTGGGAGTATAGGGCTAATTTCTAAAAATAAAAGTAAATTTAGCGTAGCAATAAGAACGCTAGAACAAAAGGATAATATTTATCATTATGGTGTGGGAAGTGGTTTGGTGTGGGATTCTAAAGAAAATGAAGAGTTTTGCGAGCTGCATTTAAAAACTAAGTTTTTAAAAAATGAGGATTTTTATCTTTTTGAAACAATGCTTTATAAAAATAATAAAATCTTATTTTTAAAGCAACATTTGCAAAGACTTTTGGAAAGTGCATTGAAGTTGAATTTCAACACAGGCAAAATCACAAAAGATTTTTGGGAAGTTTTAGAAGAAAAAATTAATTTAGATGCATTTAAAACATTAGATATTTTTATGCTAAATCAAAAGTTATTTCAAGAAGAACATTGCCTTTTGTATCCTTATAGATTGCAAGAAGCCCCACAAAAAGATTGTATTTTAAGGCTTGTTTTATATAAAAATGGTGCATATGATTTGCAGAGTTTTCCTATAAAACATAGTTTGAACGATAAATTGCTTTTAAGTGATATTACCTTAAATTCAAAGAGCGATTCTTTATATTTTAAAAGCTCTTTTAGAGGGCTTTATGAGGCACAAAGTCATAAATGGAGAGAAGATTTGTGCTATGATGTGGTGTTTTTTAATGAGCTAGGTGAGTTGTGTGAGGGGACGCGGACAAATATTCTTATCCAAAAACAAGGGGAATTTTATACGCCTAGTTTAGAATGTGGATTGCTAAATGGGATTTATAGAGAATTTTTGCTAAATTTGGGACTTATTAAAGAAGCAAAAATATCTAAAAAAGATTTGCAAGAAGCAAGTAAAATCTATGCATTCAACTCTGTGCGAGGATTAAGAGAGGTTAGGCTTTGAAGCGTGTTTTGATGATTGATAATTATGACTCTTTTACTTATACGATAGTATTTTATTTAAAAGAATTAGGTTTTAAGTGCAAGGTAATTAAAAATGATTCATTTGAAAGTCCAAAGGAGTTAGAAAAAATTAAATTTAGTCATCTGATTATCTCTCCAGGCCCAAACTCTCCAAAAGAGGCCAAAAATTCACAAGAAGCGATTTTGCATTTTAGAAAAAAGAAGAAGATTTTAGGGATTTGTCTAGGACATCAGTGTATTGCAGAAGCATTTTTAGGAGAGGTAACTAGATTAGAAAATCCAATCCATGGCAAGGTTTCCTTTTTAAAATTTAAAGAGGATAGAATCTTTAAAAACCTTAAAAGAAAGCCTAAAATTTGTCAATACCATTCTTTACACATTAGTAAAATGCCTAAAAGTTGTAAGGTTTTAGCACAGAATGAAAAAGGTATTATTATGGCAATTAAACATAAAAAATACGATATTTATGGATTACAATTTCATCCTGAAGCCATCCTTAGCCAAAATGGAAAGAAGATATTAAAAAATTTTATGAAGCTTTAGGATTTATGTAAAAGATTTAAAATTGCTTTTATGGGGGGTGGCGTAAATTTTATTGCTTTGTTAAGGATTATTAAAATGTTGTTTTTAGGGGAGGAGAGGGGGGTTATGTGGCAGAATTTATATGGATTAAAACTCCCTCTAAAATCGCATCAATATCGCCATCTAAAATATCATTTACATTTGTATAAGCTAGGTTAGAGCGTAAATCTTTAACTTGTTGGTAGGGGGTTAGCACATAGCTTCTAATCTGATGTCCCCAGCCAATCTCGCTTTTTTCTTGGACGGAATTTTGCTCATCTCTTTTTTGTCGTTCTAGCTCATAGAGCTTTGATTTTAGCATTTTTAAGGCGGTGGCTTTGTTTTTGTGTTGGCTTCTATCATTTTGGCATTGCACGACAATTCCTGTTGGAGCGTGAGTGATACGAATAGCAGATTCTGTTTTATTGACATGTTGTCCTCCTGCTCCTGAAGCTCTATAAGTATCAATACGCAAATCTTTTTCTTCTATTTCTATATCAATATTATCATCCACTTCAGGAGTTACCATTACAGAAGCAAAGCTTGTGTGGCGGTTAGCATTTGAATCAAAAGGCGAGATTCTAACAAGGCGGTGAATCCCATTTTCCACCTTAGCATATCCATAGGCATTTTCGCCTTTGATGATAAAGCTTGCATCTTTAATTCCTGCTTCATCGCCCTCTTGATAATCTAAAAGCTCTACTTTAAACCCTCTACGCTCAGCCCAACGCAAATACATACGATAAAGTATGCTAGCCCAATCTTGCGATTCTGTCCCACCCGCACCGGGCGTTATAGTAAAAATCGCATTATTTGAATCAAGCTCACCCTTTAGCATAACTTCAATTTCTGCGCTTCTAATCTCATGTTCTAAAACCCCCGCTTCTTCAAATAATAAAGTAAGGGTTTCTTCATCATCTTGAGAGATTTCAAAAAGCTCTTTAGCATCTTCTAGTGCATTTTTAGCGGAATTGTATTTGCTAAGCTGCCTTTCAATGCGTTTTTTTTCTTTTTGCAGTTCGGCTGCTTTTTTAGCATCTTCCCAGAATTCTTTTTCTTGCTCCTTTTTTTCTATTTCTTCAAATCTAGCTTGTAGTTTGCTAGGTTGCATAATTTTTGTAATATTATCAATTTTAATTTCAAGTTCTTTTAAAAGTTTGCTATATTCATAATTATCCAAAAGTATTCCTTTATTTTAAAGTATTTGCAAAATCTTGTATTTCTTGCAGTGTATTTTGTATGTTTGTGTGCATAATGCTGTGTGAAAAACTATCTTTTTTATAAACCTTATCATAGTATTCTAAAAGTAAAATTTCTGCAACTTTTTCTAGATTTTTAGCATAAAATGCACTTTTTGCTTCTTCCCAAAAATTTTTTTTCATAAAAGGTGCTATTTTTTGCATAGAAGTTTCAAAAAACTCTTTGCTAATTTTACCATATTGTGCGATGATACGCTTTATCCTATCTTCTAATGGAGAGAGGATGAGAATCTTTTCTGCTTTATGGTAGGTTTCATAAAGCAAAGAGGGCAAAATCAAACTTCCTAGCTTTTTACTCTCACCCTCAACTAGCACAAAGGGTGCATTTTCTAGTTTTCTTAAGTGCATAAAAAGTAAATCATAGAAGTATTTCATACTAGGTTGTGCTCCTAAAACTCCACCAAAACTAGAACCAAAATGCCTTGCTAAGCTCTCAATATCAAGAGAATTAGCAAAAGAATGAATAATCTCGCTTTTTCCACAGCCAGTTTGTCCTATGAGTGTGATGAAGCGATGTTTTAAAGGGGTGTTAAGATATTTTAAAACCTCAGTGCGATAAGCCTTATAGCCCCCCTCTAGTAAGATGACTTGATAACCTATTTTTTTTAACACTTCATAAAATGAATGACTTCGCATACCCCCTCTAGCACAATATATGCCAAAAGGCTTAGCAGGGCTTAAGATGTCTTTTAGCTCTAGAAGATGGTTCGCGATATTTTGACACACAAAACTTGCTCCCATAGCTTTTGCATTAAAGGAGTTTTGCTTATAAATTGTGCCGATTTTCTCATACTCGCTATCTTTTAAAACAGGGTAATTTAGGGCGTTTGGAATATGAGAATAAGCAAACTCTCTAGGAGATCTTACATCTATTATAAAAGAAGGTTCTAAAGAAAGAAATTCAGTGATATTTGCCACTTTTACCAAAAGATTCTCCAAAAGCTTTTTTAAAGGCTATTATTTTAGCAAAATTTTTTAATAAAATTATTCTTAAAATTTTAAATTAATTTTATAATTTAAGTTTTATTTTGTATAATTTTAAAAATAAAGCATTGTATCTAAAATTTCATAAAGGAGAGCTATGGAAAATATCTATAAAGTTGAAATTATCACGCGTTCTGAAAAATTAAATCTTTTAAAGGAATCCCTTTATGCAAGAGGGATTAAAGGAATGAGTGTGAGTAATGTAATGGGTGCGGGTAATCAAAAGGGTAAGGTGGAAATTTATCGTGGGAGTGAAACTACGATTGATTTAATCCCTAAAGTTAAGGTAGAAATACTTACTAAAGAGAGTATGTTAGAGCTTGTGATTGAAATTGCCAAAAAATGTCTTAACACCGGAAAAATGGGTGATGGGAAAATTATAGTGCTTCCTGTTTTAAATGTGATACGCATTCGCACTGGTGAAGAAGGGGAAGATGCAATTTAGTTTTTAAGGGAAAATAATGAAATTTTTATTTATTTTTTTGTGCTTGTGTAATGTTGTATTTGCTAGTGGTGGAGAGTTTTCTAGTAGTGATACGGTATTTTTGATTTTTTCTTCTTTGTTAGTTATTTTGATGACTCCTGCTTTGGGGCTATTTTATGGAGGTATGGTTAGAAAAATCAATGTGTTAAATACATTAATTGTATGTATTGTTGTTTTTTCTTTAGTTGCTTTGCAGTGGATTGTGCTTGGCTACACTCTAGCTTTTGGTGAGGATAATTATGGATTGATTGGAGGGTTAGAATATATTTTTGCATTAGGGGTTGATGGGGGCTTTGTAGGAGGTGTGCCACAGAAGCTTTTTATGTTTTTTCAAATGCTTTTTGCAATTATTGGTTCAGCAATTATTACAGGTGCGTTTGTAGAGAGAATGCGTTTTGGGGTTCTTTTGATTTTTGTTTTATTTTGGAGTATTTTTGTTTATGATGTGTTAGCGCATTGGGTTTGGGGGAGTGGTTGGCTTATGAAAATAGGCTCACTTGATTTTGCAGGTGGAGGTGTTGTGCATATTGCAGCAGGTGTTGCTGGGCTTGTAGGGGCTGTTATGGTGGGCAAAAGAAAGAGCGCAAGAGGTATTTTGCCTCATAGTCTTCCTTTATCTTTTATAGGGGCTGTATTTTTGTGGCTTGGCTGGCTTGGATTTAACACAGGAAGTGCTTTAAGTGTCAATATGGTAGCAGTAAATGCTTTTATTAATAGCAATCTAGCTGTCGTTGGGGCGGTGTTATCATGGGTTATGATAGAATGGGTAAAGTTTGGAAAACCAACACTTTTAGGTAGTCTTACAGGGATTATTGCAGGGCTTGTAGCTATCACTCCTGCTTGTGGGTATGTGAGTGCTATTAGCGCACTTTTAATAGGTTTTTTGGCTTCTCCGATTTGCTTTTTTGCAATTAGCACATTAAAGGCAAAAATGGGCTATGATGATACGCTAGATGCTTTTGGTTTGCATGGGGTTGGAGGTATTTGGGGAGGAATTGCGACTGGATTGTTTGCTACAAGTGAAGTAAATGGAATCATCGCACAAGAAGGCTTAAAAGATGGGCTTTTTTATAGTGGAGATTTTAGTCTTTTGGGGGCACAAATTATAGCAGTTGTAGCTTGTTTTTCACTCTCTTTGTGTGCAAGTTTTGTGATTTTAAAAATAATAAGTTTTTATACGACATTAAGGGTAGAAGATAGCGAGGAAGAAAATGGGCTAGATCAAGCACTTCATGGAGAGAAAGCTTATCGTTAGGTAAAGATTTGCACTTCTTCTTCTAAGAGAAGATTGTGTCTTTCAAAGACGCGTTTTTTTGCAAGTTCTATAAGTTCTAAAACTTCAAAAAACTCAGAATCTCCAAGATTTACTAAAAAATTTGCGTGCTTTTGGCTAAACATTAAAGATTTGTTTTTGCCAAATCTTTGTCCTTTTAGCCCCACGCTTTCAATCAAAAAACCCGCATAATTATTTTTTGGATTCTTAAAACAACTTCCAAAACTAGGCTCACTAGGTTGATTTTCACGCATAGAGGTAAAAAGGGGAGGTAGGCTATCATTAAAACCTTTATCTTTTTTGAAGATACCTGCAAAAATGAGTGTGTTGATGTTGCTTGTGCGATAGCCCAAAGTTAGCTCCTCACTCTTTATAAATTCTAGCTCAGAGCTATTTTTTAAGCATAAAATACCAAGCAAACTAGATTTAATCTCGTATTTTTTTAAACCCGCATTCATTTTGATAATGCCTCCTATGCACCCTGGAAGCCCGCGCAAGAACTCAAAACCAGCTAAATTATGCTTTTTGGCATAAGAAAAAAGCTTGCCACTAGGGGTTAATGCACCCACTTCTAAAAATGCACCACAATCTTTAATATAATCAAAATCCTTGCTTAAAACAATAAGATTCTTAGCATTAGGTGCAACAAGGAGGTTGTTTGCTTTGCCAATGATATTTAAAGGAGTGCCATTTTGTAAAAGATTGTAATAATCTTGTGGGCTAGAAATCTCGCAAACTTCACAGATACCGCCTACTTTTATGCTAGAGTAGGTTTTAAAATTAATAAGCTTTTTTTGCATTTAAAAAATAAAGGTAGGCATCATATCAAAAATGCGTATAGTAAAATCCATAAGCATATTAAGCATCCAAGGCATTGTAAAAATAATCACAACAATTACTGCTAGGATTTTAGGCACGAAAGTTAATGTCATTTCATTAATTTGTGTGGTGGCTTGAAAAATACTAATAAGCAAACCCACCACCAAACCAACAAGAAGCATAGGAAGCGACAAAATAAGCGTGATTTTATAAGTTTCAATCGCTAGATTCATAAGTTGTGCTTCCAAAATCTATCCTTATTGCATATTATCCCATACCATTGTGGCTTTGCCATCTTTTTCTTCCACAGCACACATTCCCATGATATTGTATCCACAATCTACATAATGAATCTCGCCACTTACGCCACTAGAAAGAGGGGAGAGCAGATACATAGCAGAGTTTCCTACTTCTTCAATACTTACATTTTTACGCAATGGAGAGTTGGCTTCATTCCATTTTAAAATAAATCTAAAATCCCCAATACCACTTGCAGCAAGAGTTCTAATAGGACCTGCTGAAATTGCATTTACTCTAATGCCTTTTACGCCAAGATCGTGTGCTAAATATCTTACGCTTGATTCTAAAGCAGCCTTAGCCACACCCATAACATTATAATGAGCTACATGCTTTACGCTCCCTAGATAGCTTAAAGTTAAAATAGAAGCATTAGGTGCTAAGACTTCTTCTAGTTCTCTACATAGCTCAATAAAAGAATAAACAGAAATTTCCATAGCAATATTAAAGGCTTCTTTTGTAGTGTTTAAAAAGCTGCCATCTAGTGCATCTTTGGGTGCAAAAGCAACACTATGCACTAAAAAATCAAGCTTTCCGAAATCTTTTTTAATTTGCTCTTTTAATGCACTAAAATGCTCCTTTTTACTTACATCTAGCTCATATACATATTGTGTAGTGCCAAACTCTTCTGCGATAGGACGCACCCTTTTTTCTATTTGTTCGTTCATATAGGTTAGTCCTATTGTCGCCCCTTGCTCTTTGCATGATTTTGCGATTCCATAAGCAATGGATTTATTGTTTGCTACTCCTACGATTAAGCCTTTTTTGCCTTGCATTATCATTTTATCTCCTTTAGCTATTTTTTAAAATTTGACAAAAGTTTTCAACCTGCCAACTTGCACTTCCAATAAGTGCGCCATCTACATTGTTTAGATAGATAATATCATGGATATTGTTTGCATTGACACTTCCGCCATAAAGAAGTGGGATTTTACCTAATTTTTGCTTTAGATTTGTATGGATAAGCTCAATTTCTTCTAAAGTGGCACTAATTCCTGTGCCAATAGCCCAAATGGGTTCATAAGCAATAATGAGTTTAGAATAATCCAAATTTATCCCATTAAGCTGTGTTAAAAGATAGTCTAAAATTGCTTCTTTGCCCTTTTCTTTGATATTTAAAGGTTCTCCAATGCAGTAAAAAATTTCATAATCTAATGCGCTAAAATAAGCAAACTTTTTAGCACACATTGCTTGATCTTCTTTTAAAATCTCGCGTCTTTCGCTATGTCCTATGAGGAGTGTTTGTATTTTGAATTCATCAAGCTGTTCTTGTCCTATTTCTCCGCTAAAAGAACCATTTTTTGTGAAATAGGCATTTTGTGCACCGATTTTAAAATGCTTAAAATTATTTTCTAAAAAAGCACTAGAGGGTGGAAAGAGTGTGATTTTATGGGGTGTTTTAAAATGATTTAAAAATTCTTCTAAATGGATGCAATATTCTTTAGTGCTAGATCTTGTATGGTTTGTTTTAAAATTACTCGCGATGATTTTCATTTTTTTCCTTTTTCTAAACTATTTAAAAATAAAATTTCAATTTCTCTTTCTTCTTCTAACTCTTTGATTTTTTGCTCTAATTTTGCAACTTTGCTACTTTTGCCTTTAAATTCTGCCTCTTTTTTATCTTCTTCTTTTTCTTTGATTTTTTGATCTAGCTTTGCAACTTTTGATTTTGCTTCATAGATGATTTTTTCATCTGTGCAGAATCTTTTGTGCTTTTGTAATGCGATTTTTAAGCCTTCAATTTTATTTTGTGTGTTTGGATAGGATTCTAAAAGCTTGATTTTTTCTTGAATAATTTTGGTTTTTTGATCGCATAGCTCTCCAGCATTGAGTAAAAATGGGATATAAGCTAAAGAGAGTAGCAAGTATTTAAGATTAGTTTTCATTATTTTTCCTTGTTGATAAATTATTCTTGATAGTATGCATTTATTCTATAAGAAAGTATTAAAACTCCATTGTCTTCTTCAATGTGAATGGGAAAAGAAAAGCGTAGCATACCTTGAATTTGTGAGACTTGTTTTAAAGACGCATAGAGTGTGTTAATATCTTTTAATCTTCCGCTAACGATAAATTTTTGCATTTTATAGGAGTTTTCTAAAGTAGGTTTTCCATCTTCTACCACATCTACTTGAGTGAAGATAGAAGAAAGTTGTTGCTTTATATACTCTTTTGTAGGCTTGTTTTTAAAAGTGCTTAAGACATTTTTATGGGTTTCTTGAAAAGCTAGAAGTGTTTTGTGTGCGTTCTCTTTTTGGGAATTGATTTGTTTTAAGACATAAATTTCGCGTCTATAATCTGCATTATTTTTTTGAAAATCTTCTAAAGAGGGCTTCACAACTCCTATAAAAAGCCCTGCAATTAAAAAGAAATAAAAAATAAAAAAGAAAGTATTTCTTATCCAATCAATTTGTGCAAAAAATGCTTTCATTGTTGCTCCCTATTTAGTTTGCTTATAGATACAAAATTATACCAACCATTAGGTAATCTATAAAAGTCTGCTTTACTTTGATGAAAAACTGATCTTAGTGGCACTTCCAATAAGAAAGTGTAGATTTGTTTAGAAGGTGTTGTGCCATAGAGGATAAGTTCTTCTTTATTCATTTGCACTTTTCTTAAAGTGATTTGTTCTGGAATCATAGAAAAGAGATTTTGTACGCTTTCTTCTAAAAGTGTATTGTGTTTAGCAAGATAGGAAGAGAAATCCACTTTTTTTTGTTCTATTTCTAGTGTATTTTGGTAGTTTTTGATTGTGGCAATAGCATCTTTTTGTTCTTGTAAGATAGTTTGCAATTTAGAATACATTAAATATTCTTGCACTTTTAGGGTGGCTACAAAACCCACTACAATAAAAAGAGTTAAAAAAATATAACCCCACCAAATTTTTGTTACTTTTTTAAAGAGTGTTTTAGCGTTTGGCTGTGTAAAGCTATAATTCATGCTAACCCTTTTGCTTGAAAATGTTTAAAAGATTCATAACCTAAATGCGCTAAGACTTCTGAAATATCACAAGTTTGAATATTGATATTTAGCATAGTTGCATTTTGTATATATTTTAGTGTATCTGCATTGATATTGTGAGGGTTAAAAATCACAATTTCATCTACAAACTCACTCTCATAAATTTCATTCGTGTAAAACTCATTTAATGCAAGTTGGATAAATTTTGCAGCACTACTTACGCGGGAGAAATCATCAAAATTTCCTTCTTGTTCTCCCTCTCCCTCTTCTTCTTTACTTTCTCCTTTTAATTCTTTTATGAGATTATCATCTTCTAAATTTTCTAGCTCATCAACTGGATCAATACTATTTAGCTCATCTTGCAAATTTTGCGTAACATCTATCTTTTCTAGTTCATCAAAACCGACTTTTAAGGGATTGCTTGTAAGGTTGATTTGGCTATCAATTTCACTTTCAAGCACATAATAAGCACCAAAAAGAACACCTTTGCCAAGTTTGGTAACAATCATAGTAATATGTGCTTTTTGAAACAATACATAGAGTTTGCAACCTTCTTGAAAAAGTTCTTTGCTAAGGGAGTAGAGCACCATAAAAGGAGAAATGATAAAATCTACCCCTGTTTTTAAAAAGCGATTTTTTGTTTCGCTAACACCATCTTTGCCTACATAGGCATACCAATGGTAGTTTTTGACATAATAAATATCTTGCTTGCGGATTCCGTATTGATGGAAGCCCTCTTCATCGTCTTTGTAGATTGTTCCTTGCACAATAGAACTAGGAAGAGTGGCAATATAGGTAAAAGGGTGTTTTATTTTGGTTTTATTGATAAATTTCACAGCTTGAATGGGAAATTGCCCAGGAAGTGTTTTATAAGATTTTTGGATTGTATTTGTGATTTTTCCCTTTTTGTAGAATCTTAACGTAAGATTGCACTGCCTACTATCAATCTCTACTCCTACAATTACAGAAGAGAAAAAAGGACGAATAAGCTGAATTAATTTCATAAACACTCCAAACAAAAATCTTTAGATAATGTTAATTTAAAAAGCCTTAAGAATAAAGCAAATGGATTAAGAAAATTTTTAAGAGAGTTTGCCATGGGTATCCTTAGGGGTGTGTTCCATATTGTGCATTTTATGGGTGATATTTGGATTTGTTAGAAACATATATCCTTTTTGCAACATAAAACCAGCAAACACAATAATAGCAAGTGCAGAGAGCCTGAGTGCAACTTTTCTTAGTTTGTCGTTATTTAAAAGGGAGTTTGCTAAAAATCCCATAATAAATAAAGCAGGAATTGTTCCAAGCCCAAAAACTCCCATAATAATTCCGCCCATAAATGGAGAGGAGGAGGCTGCAGCATAAGCAAGATAAACATATACAAAGCCACAAGGCAATAATCCATTTAAAAAACCTAAAAAATAAAGGCTTAAAGGGGAATTTAAAGCAAGGAATTTTTTGAAGCTTTTTTGATACCATTTTTGCTCTTGTAAGGAATGTTCTATAAGAGTTAAAAATTTGATTTTTCCTAAAAGAGAGAGAGCAGCTAAGATCATAATTACACCTGCAAAAATAAATAAAATTCCCTTAAAATATGCGTTAAATACAAATAATTTTCCTAAAAATCCCACCAAGATTCCTAGTAAAATATAGGTGCTTATGCGTCCAAGATTATAGAGTAAATGCAAAAAAGCAAGTTCTAATTTACTTTTTTGTGATTTTCCCATTTTAGCACAATATGCCAAAACAATTCCTCCGCACATCCCAATGCAATGCCCAAAACTTCCTATTAAAGCAATACCAAAAATTGCAATGAGGCTAAGATGATTTATTGTTTCTCCCATACGCTTCCTTTTGGAGTATCCATAATAGAGATTCCTCTATTTGCTAAATCTTGCCGTATCGCATCTGCTTTTTGATAATCTTTGGCTTTTTTGGCTTCTAGCCTTTGTTGGATTAAGCTTTCAATTTGAGCTTTTTCTTCTTCACTAACCCCTAATTGAAAATAAGTTTCTGCATTTTTACCACCAATACCTAAAAGTTTTTGTATTAGCATTAAATTGCCTACAATAAGAGGAAGTTTGTCTTTTTGTTTTGTATCAAGAAATTCATTAGCCTTTGTGATAAAGTCATCTACTATGCTTAAAGCTTTAGAGATATTTAAATCATCACTTAAAGCCTCTAAAAAAGATTCTTTAAAGCTAGGGCATATTTCTGTATTTTCTGTGGAATCTAGGCGTTTTTTTAGGCGATAGATTTTATCAAGACGCTTTTTGCAGGCAAGCAAGTCTTCTTCGTTAAAATTTAATCCTGCTCTATAATGTGTGCTTAAAAGATAAAAGCGTAAAATCTCCCCATCATAGTGTTTTAGAGCATCTTTTATAAAAAAGCTATTCCCCAAAGATTTTGCCATTTTTTCTCCATTAATGGTAACAAATCCATTATGAATCCAATATCTTGCTAGAGTTTGATTGTTGGCACATCTGGTTTGTGAAGCTTCATTTTCATGATGAGGGAAGAGTAAATCCGCCCCACCTCCATGAATATCAATTGCATATTCTCCTTTATAGGCTAAATGTTTTTCAATCATAGCCGAGCATTCAATATGCCAACCAGGACGCCCTTTACCAAAAGGAGAATCGTAACCAATATCACCTACGCCTTTATAGCCTTTCCAGATAGCAAAGTCTTTATTGTCTTGTTTTTGTTCATTGTTTTGGATTCTGCTAAGGTTTTCTAGTTCTGCGATTCTTCCGCTTAAGCTTCCATAAAGCTTATCTTTATGCACTGAAAGATAAATATCTCCATTTTGGGTTTTATAAGCATAGCCTTTAGATAAAAGTTTATCAATAAGTGTAAAAATTGCTTCCAAACTTTGTGTGGCTTTTGGTTCAATATCTGCTCTTTCTACTAAAAGTGCTTGCATTTCATCAAGATATCTTTGTGTGTAGGTTTGCGTGATTTCTTCAATGCTTTTTCCGCTTTGAAGCGATTTGTTGATAATTTTATCATCAATATCGGTAAAGTTCTTAGCAAAAATAACTTTGTATCCATTTTCTCTTAAAAGTCTTCTCCATAAATCAAATACAATAGCACTGCGTGCATGCCCTAAATGCGAATCATCATATACGGTAGGTCCGCATACATAAAATCTCACTTCCCCCTCTACAATAGGGACAAATTCCACCTTTTCTTTTTTGATGCTATCATAAATTTTTATTTGCATAAGCTTTAACGCTCCACTTTTTAGAAACTTTTTATAAATAAAAGTATAGCAAAAAAGCTTTAAGGATTGATTATTTTTAAGTAACATAAAAGTATTCTTACTATTTTTGCGGGTTATTAAAATTTATGTTATCGTATGGGCGGGTTATAGATTAGTTTTGTGTGATACGTGCAAATGTAGTAGGCTAGAGCTTTAAAAATACAAAGCGGGTTTAAGGGTTTTTAGGGTGTTTTAAAAAATTTTCTTTAAGAAGTAATTCTACAATTCCACGAAATAGGGGGACTGCTGTTTGTGAGGCAAAATAAGCATCGGTTTCATTGGGTTCAAAGACGCTAATTCCTATGGTGTATTCTTTATCTCCATCGCTTACAAAACCAAAAAAGGAGCTATTGTATTTACGGATATATTTCCCCCCTTGTGCGATGTGGGCTGTCCCTGTCTTTCCTCCTATGGTAAGCCCTTCTACCTTTGCACTTTTGCCTGTTCCTTGTGTAACAACTTTAATCAAAGTTTCTTTGACTTTGGAAGCTGTGCTTTTAGAGATGATTTGTGTGGGTGGGTTGTGCTTTATGCGGTAGAGTTCGCCTTTGCTATCTTCTAGATATTCTACTACATAAGGCTCATAGGCTAGTCCCTCACTTATAATTGTGTTGTAAGCTTTTAGCATTTGGATAAAGGTGGTTCTAATCCCATAGCCATAAGACACGCTTGCACGATACACTTCACTTCTAAAGCGAGAAATATCAGGAATTACACCCACGCGTTCATAAGGCAAATCAATACTGCTAAGATTTCCAAAGCCAAAATTTTGCAAGAATAGATTATAATCACTTGGGCTTAGGCGTTGTGAGATTTTTGCCATACCGATATTACTTGAATAAAGCAATATTTCTTCAATGCTTGCAGATTCTAAGCGGTGGGTATCTGTGATATAAAAATTATGCAGTTTATAGCGCCCTTTATCAAGCTCTATGATTTCTTTTGGATCTATGAGGTTGTTTTCAAGCAAAATAGAATAAATAATAGGTTTTATGATACTACCAGGCTCATAGGAATATTCAATAGCACTTGCATTAAGTTTTGGGTAGTCTTCTTTGCTAATCGCATTTGGATCAAATCTAGCACTTGTAGCAAGCGAGAGAATTTTTCCGCTTTTACTTTCCATTATTCCTATTACTACTTCTTTAGCACCAAGATTTTTAGCGTTTTCATCTACAAGGCGTTCAATTTTTTTTTGCAATTTTAAAGGAATTGTGGTGATAGCATTATAGCCATCTACTCTATCTTTTAAAGTGGATTTTTTATTTAAAATCACATTAAAAGCAATATCGCGTTCTCCTAGCATTAAAGAATCGCTTATGGGTTTTAAGTTTTCATTATAGCTTTTTTCAATCCCTTTAATGCCAAGTGTGCGTGTCATATTGTCAATATCTTGTTTATTAACATAACCCAAAATGGGTTCTAAACTATTGCCATATAAATAATCCCTACTTTCTCCGCTCTCTACGACAGATAGCCCGTATTTAAATACGCGTCCTTTTTTGTCAATATGAGAGATAAATACATCTAGTTGGTTTAATTTGATATTTAACTGACGTAAATAGCTTGCAGTTTTTGAATCAATATCATAAGAGAGAACCACATTCCCTTTTTCTTGCAATTTTTGTGCTAAGGTTTCTTTTGGTATTTTGCTATAAATGGAGAAAAGATTGATAAAAAGTTCTTTTTTTGCTGGATCGATATTGTAGGTATTCACTACGGCTTTATAGACTTTTTTGCTTGAAGCTAACAAAAAGCCATCACTGCTATAAATAGAGCCTCTTATTGCACTTTGTGTGCGTTTTGTAGTGAAATTTGTATCTTCTTGTTTGTTTAGGGAATGATAGAGCATAACGCCTAAAAAAATTGCAAATCCAAAAACGATAAGAAAAAAGAGTAGGGCGACTTTGCCCCTTTTTTTGAAATCAGCGTCCTCCATTAAATTTGTGTTTTAATCAATTCTTTATAGGCGCTAATTGCCTTATTTCTCACTTCTAGCATAAGTTTCATACTATTTTCTGCTTTTCCTATTGCAATAGCTGCTTGGTGCAAGTCTTTAATCTGTCCTGTTGCCATATCTGCCATAGCTTGTTCTGTTGTTTTTTGGTATGTATTTACTTCATCTACTGCATCTTTTAGCATACTGCCAAAAGTTTTTGCAGGCGGATTTAGCTCATGGTTTGGAGATAAGTTTGGCACATCTTGTAACTTTTCTTGTAGCTTTTGTAAATCTACACCATATTTATTGATTTCCATTGATCATCCTTTATGCTTGGAACATAGAAATAGCAGTTGATGCCATAGTTTTCGCACTTTGAAAAACGGCAACATTTGCTTGATATGCTTTTGTAGCATCTATTAAATCGGCCATTTCCACAACGGGATTAATATTAGGATAAGCCACATAGCCTTCTGAATTTGCATCAGGGTGGCTTGGCTCATATTTTAATCTAGGTTGCGAATCATCGCGGACAATCTTATCCACATACACACTCATTAAAGTGGGTTTTGGCTTCCTTTGCTCATCAAAACTATCCATTTCATCTAATGGATCTTCATATTCTAGCAAATTATTGCTTTTTTCATACTTTTGATTTAAAACTTTATCAAAATCAAAAGCTTTAAATATGAGTTCTCTTCTCCTATAAGGTCCGCCCTCATCGGTTCTTGTGGTATTTGCATTTGCAATATTTGAAGAGATTAAATTTATTCTTTGTCTTTGGGCTGAAAGTCCATAACCACTAATATCAAAACTAGATAAAAACATTTTAAGCCACCTTAAATATTCTTAGAAGATTCAATTGCATAGCTATAAATACCGCCTTGCTTTCTTAAAGCACCTACAAGCGCTTGATACATCGTATCATTTTTAGCCATTTCGCTAGTTTCTACATCTAAATCTACACTATTTCCATCGTTTCTTGCTAGATGTCCATCGCGGTAGAAAAATGTAGGTCTATTGTCTAGCTCTTTTTGAGGTAAAAGATGATTTTTGTTGGTTAGAGCGACTTTTAGCTCTAAATCTTTATTTTGGTTAAAAATATCCTCTGCTTTTTGTGCCATCATTTGTTCAAAATTAATATCTTTTGGGCGATACATAGGAGTAGAAATATTTGCAATATTACTAGCGATCATATCACGGCGTAATGCTCTGTGATCCAGTGCCTCTTGTGCTAAGGCTCGTGCGGGTGAATAGCTAAATATGCTCATTTAAAACTCCTATTTGCAATTTGTTATTAAAGCTAAAGCAACTTTCATTCCAAAATTGATTTTATTTTATTCTAGTGTAAATTCTGTGCCTATTCCATTGCTTGTAAAAAGCTCCAAAAGTAAAGAATGTGGGATTCTACCATCAATAATATGTGCTTTTTCTACTCCCTTGCTCACACATTCTAAACATGCCTCTACTTTAGGTATCATACCTCCCTTTATAGTGCCATTTTGAATGAGTGTTTGGGTTTGTTCTAA
Organism: Helicobacter burdigaliensis; assembly: GCF_003670295.1. Lineage (GTDB taxonomy): Bacteria > Campylobacterota > Campylobacteria > Campylobacterales > Helicobacteraceae > Helicobacter_D > Helicobacter_D burdigaliensis. The sequence continues at coordinate 65,108 of NZ_QXJG01000003.1, read as the reverse complement.
ATTTAAACTTTCTAAAATCTCCCCTTGATTGTCTAGCACCCCTTTTGTATCGGTTAGAAAAATTGCTCTTTTAGCCTTAGCGGCAATCGCAATGGCGCTTGCAGCACTATCTGCATTAATATTAAATCCTGGGTGTCCTGCCTCATCTCCACAAGCAATGGGTGCAATCACAGGAATAAGATTTTGAGAAAGAAGATTATCAATCACTTCTCCCCTTGTTTCTATAATTTCTCCAGTGTAACCATATTTCCCATTTTCTTTTGGAACTGCTTTAAAAAGCGAGGCATCTTTGCCACTAATGCCTAGAGCATTTACTCCATGATGGTTTAAAAAGGAAGTAATTTCTTTGTTGATTTCCCCGCTAAGCACCATTTCTACGACACGCAAAGCATCAATGCTAGTAACTCTAAATCCATCCACAAATTCAGAATGAATTTTTAAACAATCTAATAATTCATTAATTCTTTTTCCTCCACCATGCACGATAATGGGCTTAATCCCAAGCATATAAAGCATAACAATATCAATAGCAAATTGCTCTTTTAGCTCTGGGTTAATCTGTGCTGCCCCTCCATATTTAATCACGATTTTAGAACCGCGAAAGAATCTAATATAAGGAAGCGAATCTAATAAAATAGAAACAATTTTTGTAGAATTATGCATTTTATCCTCTTTAATGATGTAAAATAGATAGTGGAATTATAACTAAAAGGAATATAAATGCAAATTGTTTTTTTAGATGGATTAAGTTTAGGTAAAAATAATTTAAAAGAAGTTTTGAGTAATTTTGGGGACTATAAAGAATATCCTAACACAAAACCTAGTGAAACCCTAAAAAGATGTAAAGGCGTAGAGATAGTTTTAAGCAACAAAGTAGTGCTAGATAGAAGTATTTTAAAAGAATTGCAAGGCACTTTAAAGCTTATTTGTATCACAGCAACAGGAATGAATAATGTGGATTTAGAATCTGCTAAGGAATTTAATATAGAAGTTAAAAATGTGGCAGGTTATTCTACAAAAAGCGTCGCACAACACACTTTAATGATGGCTTTGAATTTAAGTGCTAAAACTCTTTATTATGATGATTTTTGCAAAAGTGGAGCTTATGCAAAAAGTGGGCTTTTTACGGATTTAAGTGAGCCTTTAGGGCTAATTGATGGTAAAAGGTGGGGGATTATAGGATTAGGGAGCATAGGAAAAGAAGTGGCAAGACTTGCTAGGGCTTTTGGAGCAGAGATTGTGTATTATTCCACAAGTGGTAAAAATGATAATAAAGATTATAAAAGCATAAGTTTAGAAGAGCTTTTAAAGACAAGTGCCATTATCTCTATCCACGCTCCTTTAAATGAAAAAACAAAAAATCTTCTCAATGCTTCTAATCTATGCTTCATGCAAGAGGGATCAATTTTGATTAATGTAGGGCGTGGTGGAATTGTAAATGAAGAGGATTTAAGCACTTTAATGTTAAATCATAAAATTTATGCAGGTTTTGATGTGTTTTCTAAAGAGCCAATGGATATAAATCACCCCTTTTTAAATCCAAAATTAGCCAAACAATTCTTACTTACCCCACATAATGCGTGGGGATATGAGGATTCTAAAGAAATTCTAATCAATGGAGTGCTAAAAAATATCAAGGAATATTTAAAGCTTAGTTAATTTTTCATTAAATCCATTAGACTACTTTTAGGATCTTTTCCCTCTAAAATGAGGGTAACTTCTTTAGCAATGGGAGTGTAGATATTATTTTGTCTAGCTAGAGCATAGATTTCTTTAGAAGTTTGCACTCCTTCGGCTACCTCTCCAAGCTCTTTTAAAATAATTTCTAGTTTTTTGTTTTGTGCTAATCCAATGCCTACACGAAAATTGCGAGAAAGGGTGGAATTTGCTGTTAAAAACAAATCTCCAGCACCGCTTAAACCTAAAAATGTTTCTTCTTTAGCACCAAAAAATTGTCCAAATCTACACATTTCTACAAGCCCCCTTGCAATCAGTGAAGCTTTGGCATTATCGCCTAATTTTAGCCCAAAGCAAATCCCACTCGCTATGGCAATAACATTTTTATAAGCCCCTCCTATCTCACCTCCCATTACATCGGTGTTTGCATAGGGTTTTATAAATTTAGGAAAAAGAGAAAGCCACTCTTTAGCGTCTTCTAGGTTGTTAGAATGGATATTAAGCGCACAAGGTAAATTTTGTGAAACCTCTTTAGCAAAGCTAGGGCCTGCTAGATAGCAAAGTTTGGCAGAAGGATAAAATCTAGTAAAAATATCACTTACAAAAAGCCCCTCTGAAATCCCTTTAGAAGCTACTAATATCTTAGCGTTTTTGGGGAGTGGGGAACTTTGAAGCCAAGAGAGGAGTGCAGAAGTTTTAATGGCAACTACAAAATAATCACTATCTTGCGCTTCTTCTTTTGTAATTTGAAAAGGAGAATCTAAATTTTTTCTTGAGATGATAAAACTTTGATTTTTTTCACTAAATGCATAACGCAATGCACTGCCCCAAGCACCGCCACCAAATATACTTATTTTTGCCATTGTATCCTCTTGTTTTTGAGTTTTTAGCGTGGTATTCTATCTAAAAATAAATTAAATGTAGATTGCTTTGTGGCTAATACTCCTATGTAATGATGCACCCACAATACTATCACGAGCAAAACGCAGTTTTGTGTGGTGCTTTAAAGAGCAACCTGATTGTAATAATAGAGAGGACTTAGCAATGATAGAAAGAATAAATTTTTAAAATTTAATGATTTTGTATTTTTTTGGATTGAAATTTGTAAAAAGTGGAACAATAATTGCTTTAATTTTCTCAAAAATATTTCTACAAAGGATTTAAGATGTTAAGGTCTTTATGGTCTGGTGTAAGCGGTATGCAAGCACATCAAGTTGCATTAGATGTGGAATCAAACAATATTGCTAATGTAAATACAAATGGTTTTAAATATTCAAGAGCAGATTTTTCCACTATGGTTAGCCAAACCAAACGCGGAGCAACTATTCCTTATGCAGGATATGGCGGTATTAATGATTATTCAGTAGGGCTTGGGACAGGTATCCAAACAACTACAAAAGTTTTTTCACAAGGCTCTTTACAAAATACAGATAGAAAAAACGACTTAGCTTTAGACGGCAATGGTATGTTTGTTGTGTCTAATAATGGTGGTTTTACAAGACAATATACAAGAGATGGTGCATTTTCTTTTGATGCGGTTGGAAATCTTGTGAATACTTCAGGTTTTATTGTGCAAGGTTGGGTGAGAGATCTCTCTAAGCTTGGTTCAGATTGTGGGGGAGATTCTATTAATAAAGTGGATTCCACAGGACCTATTGGAAATATTACGATTGATCCTAGATTATCCATTCCTGCTAAGGCAACTTCAGAAATTTTTGGGAATATCAATCTAACAAGTGGAAATAAAACTTCAAATCTTACTTGTCCTAGTCCGCTAGATAGCACACCGGGTAACAATTATATTCAAGGGGGCTTGGATAGGGTTTATGATTCTGCTGATAGACAAGTAGAAGTAGAACAAGATATTGGAACAATGTTTAGCGATGGCGGAGAGGCTATGAATCTTCAAGAAGGGCAAGGAATATGGATAAGCTACCAAACTGCTACTTCTAAAGAAATCGCATTAGGAAGTGCAGCAACAGCACAAAATGCAGGACCTATTACTACAACCGTTACGATTAATGGTCAGCAAATTACTTGGACAAATGATGCAGATGTATCTGGCTCCTCACATCTTTTAGCAGCACAAACTGCGATTAATAATCTAAAAGATAAAACCGGTGTAGAAGCTTTAGTGGAAGATGGAAGATTGATTTTACAAAATACAAACCAACTTGATGGTGATGGATCTAATAAAAATATCCGTGCAAGTGGGTTTGATAATGGTATTTTTGCTGCCGCTGCTGGTGGAGGAGCTGCCGGTGGATTCGTTACTAGAGAAAATGGAAATGGTGTTGCAGTAGCCTTTAGTGGAAGCGATACAGTTACTACTGCTTTTGAATATCGCTATACTACACAAACCGATGCAGATTCAAATTCAGGCAGATTTAGAACTACTGAAGATTTAAGAGCGCTTATGCAACATGATGCAAATAAAGTAAAGCAATTTGGCGGAGATAGTGCAGCAGCAGCTAGAGCTATGACGGGAGCTAGAGCCTGGTTTAAAGCTTCTAACTTTAGTGTATCTGTGAAGCTAAATAGCAATGGGCAATTTGAGATTAACAATAAGCAAGATGGAAAAGTGCAAGGAAATGGTGGAGTAAATGGCACAGAGGCAGCCTATGATAATTTAAATATCTTCGTATCTGCTTATAATGATGATTTAAATACCACAAATGTGCTTTTCAAAAATCAAATGAAAGCAATGAATACAGGTGTGCTAGTAGAGGGTGGCAACACAACGACAACAGCAGGTATTAGACAAGCAGCATTCTCTCAAACACTAGAAGTTTATGATAGCTTAGGCAATAAACATGAGATGAAAATTGAATTCAAAAAAGAATCTAAAAATCAATGGAGCTGGAGGCTTATCGTGCCAGAGCCAGCAGAGCTTATCGGTGGAACAGCGCAGCGTCCTAATATCCTAGAGGGTGGAAGTGTAACCTTTGGAGAACAAGGGGAACTTTTAGGATTTAATCCTTCAACCATTCAGTTTAAGCCAAATACGGGTGCAAAATTCCCTCAAAGCATTGATCTAAACTTTGGAACAGCAGGGGGCTATGATGGACTTACAAGTAATGCTAATGAATCCAATGCAGAAAAAATCACAGGCGATGGATATGCAGCAGGAAGCCTAAGAGATTTTTATTTTGATGCAACAGGAACTATGATAGGAAACTTTAGCAATGGTGTGAATTTAGCACTTGCTCAAGTAGCCGTAGCAACTTTCCCAAATTATGAAGGTTTGCAAGAAGCAGGAAATAATCTCTATGCAGAATCTCCAAACTCTGGAGATCCTACCTTTGGAACTGCTGGAAGCGGAGGTAGAGGAAATGTGCAGGGTTCTAAGCTAGAGATGAGTAATGCGGATTTAAGTAGAGGTTTGACACAGCTTATCGTCGTGCAAAGAGGATTCCAAGCAAGCTCAAAATCTATCACAACTTCTGATCAAATTCTAAATACACTTTTAGGATTAAAACAATAATTTCTTCTTATTTTACTTCTTGAAAAAAGGGGGGTTATCCTCCTTTTTACACAATTATAAAAATATTTTTGGTAGGTTTGTAAGGGCTAGAGTTTTAAATGGTTTATAATCAATGCATTTAAGGTGTAATAAAGTAATGAGAAAGAAAAACTACTGCAAGGGCGGTAAAGTCTTGCAGTAGAAATTGCGGGGCAGTTATTTACTTTCCAAGTTTAAATAAGACTTCTCTTATCTCTTCTCTAAAAAGTGTAATGATTACTGCAATAACTGCAATGGAAAAATTTAAATAATCCATTATGGACTCCTTAATATATGTGTAATTCCCACCCCTATCCCAAAAATTTACCAAAAAAAAAGCCCAACCCTTTTTAAAAGAGTTGAGCGTAATTACACATATATAGGTTACCACAATTTTTTATCCATTTACCAAATGGACTAAAAAGATTATAGCATAAAAAGTGTTTTTAATTCTTAAGGGCTAAAAATTAAATTCTAAAAGGTTTATAAAAGACACTTAGAGATTGCTCTAAGTTTTAGTAATTTTTATAAAATCGCTTTTTGTAAAATCTTTATAATTTAATTTAAGAAAAAATAGGAAGTTTTATGGTATATTTTCATAAAGGACTAGTGATGAAAGATTGGTTTGTGCCTTCTATTGGCTTTTTTATGTTTGTTTATTTTATGCTTTTTGTAATTTTATATGCAATTAAGATAGGTGGAGCAAATGTGCCTTTATACAACAACAATAATCAAGTAGAAGTTGCTCCAAAAACTGATACAGAGAAATTTTTGCAAGATATTTCAAAAAGTATTAAAGAAAGTTTTTAAGTTTTTTGAAAAATGTCCGATATAGATTTTATAAAGATTAAGAAAGGAGAAAAAGAATGGTTAATAACTTATTAAACAATCCGACTTTTTCTTCTACCATAACGCAGAGTCGAGGAAATTCCTCTATCAATGGTAAGAATGAAAATGTTAATAAACAAGAAAATGTCGCACAAAGTGCAGGGAATTCAAGGATAGAAGCCTTAAAAAAGTCTATTCAAGAAGGAAGCTATACAATAGATATTAAGGGGAGTGCAGAGAAGTTGGCACAAAATTTGCTTGGAGAATAAATAACTAAATTTATAAGGAGTTATTTATGTCCTTGCAATTTTTAAAAGATGCACTAGAAGATATTGATGCTCTTATTGCAATCACAGAGCAAGATATCGCAGATATTAAAGAAGCTAAAAACGAAGAGATTTTTGCGCGTATCTCCCAAAAAGAGGAGCTTACTACCTCTTTTATCCACAAAAAAGAAGCTTATGCAAAAAGTATTGAAGAAAAGCTAAGAAAAGATTATCCTAATGCTACAATCACAGATTTAAGTTATGAAGATAAAAAGAAACTTTTAGGCGAGGGTGCAAGTGAATTTACAGCAAAATTGCATGATAGACTAGAAATTCTAAAGCAACTTAATTATCGCTTTGGTAGAATGTCTTTGGCGGTTTCAGAGCTTTATAATTCCTTGCTTAAAAAGATGGTGCCTCTTGAAGAGAGGGGCTATCAAAAAAGCTCTCTTGGTGGTTCTTCTTTTTTAAAAGCAGAGGCTTAAGGGGGATTTATGGGTGGGTTACTTTCTTCTTTAAATACTCCTTATACAGGGCTTAGTGGCCATCAAGTAATGGTGGATGTAACAGGTAATAATATTGCAAATGCCAATAATGAATTTTATTCTAGGCAGGTGGTAAGAAGTTCGGCTCAAACACCACTTTGGAAGCAAAATTATGCTTTAGGGCAAGGCTTAAATATTATGACAGTGGAGAGGATTCATGATGAATATACCTTTTCGCGTTATAAAAAAGCAAGTGTGGAGAAAACCTACTATGATACGAGTTTTTCAGGGCTTAAAGAAGCTTCTTCTTATTTTCCAGAAATTGATGGAGTAGGTATTTTTAATGATTTGCAAAATTATTTTAATGCTTGGAAGGATTTATCTACAAAAGCAGGAGACCCAGCACAAAAAACTTCACTAGCAGAGCAAGCACAAACACTCTCTCAAAATGTTCGTGATACAAGAGAACGCTTAGTTCAGTTGCAACAACGCTTAAATGATGAGATGAAAGTTGCAGTAGATGAGGTAAATAGGCTAGGTTCTCAAATTGCTGAATTAAACAAGCAAATTAGTCTTTATGAAAATCAAGGATTAAATAAAAAAGCAAATGATTTAAGAGATTTAAGAGACAAGTATGAATATGAGCTTAATAATCTCATTGGTTGTGATACATTTAAAGATGGGATTAAAGGGAGTGGTGATGACCAAATAGCGGATTTTGAAGAGAGCTATACGCTAACAGTGGGTGGCATGGCATTAGTAGATGGAGCTTCTTTTCACCCTTTGGTTTTGGATAATTCACAAAATGCAAGTGGAATTTATGAAATCAAATACCAAAGAAGCGATCATAAGGTATATGATCTTACAAATAGTCTTAATAGCGGTAAGGTAGGTGCTATTTTAGATTTGATTAGAACCGATGATGTGCTAGGGTGCAATGGAAATATCGGTAAATTGCAACAATATATTAATGATTTGGATACCTTTGCACAAGGTATGATTGAAGCTACGAATAATATTTATGCGCAAACTGCACAGACAGGGGCTAATTCTGATGTATTAAAGATAGGGACTCAAGATTCATTAGTAGGCAGTGGGTATAATGTAAAAGAGGGTAGTTTTGATGTTGTGATGTATAATAAAGAGGGTGAGCCCATAGGCACAAGAACCGTAACTATTAATAGTAGAACTACTATGCAGGATATTGTCAATCAGCTTAATGCAAATATTGATGATAATGGCGATGGAAATGCAAGTAATGACTTTGATGATAGGTTTGTAGCTACTTTTAACAATGATACAAAAACTTTCTCAATTACTTCTAAAAATCCAAGCGAGGAGATTTATATCTCCTTTCAAGATAAAGGCACAAATTTTGCGGGTGCTTTAGGAATTAATAGGCTTTTTGAGGGAAATAGTGCGCTAGATATGAATCTTGCTTTAAAATATCGTGATGATCCTACTTTGATTCAAGCTTATAGAGAGCCAGTAGAGGGGAATTTTGAAATGGCAAACTTAATGCAAGAATTGCAAAATCAAAAAATTTCTTTCTTTAGCCCTGATGGCACAGAACACCAAGAAACAATTAGTGGATTTTTTAGATTCCTTTCTTCAAAAGTGGCAAGTGATGCAGAGGCAACCAATGCCACAAGAGAAACAAAAGAGGTAGTATATGTATCTATAAAGCAAGAATATAAGGCTATTTCAGAAGTTTCAGTAGATGATGAGCTTGTAAATCTTATCCGTTATCAAAGTGGTTATAGTGCAAATGCAAAGATGGTAACGGCAATAGATGAGATGATAAATACAATTTTAGGAATGAAATAATAAATAAAAATTAAGGCAGTTCTTTATGAACGCCTTTTTAAAATGTGCTAGTTATACTTCAACGCTAAATTCACGATTTTTATTTAATCCATCGAGTGTATAAATGTTATAGAGTGCATTTACAAAAAGCGTATCATTAGCAGTTGTGATTGCAAAACCTAGAAATTTTCCATTTTCGCCTATTATTTTTTCTATCATCTTCGCACCAATATCTTGCAAACTTACAATATTTTCCCCTTGTTTAATCCCCACTTCTTTAAAATCAAGCTCATTTAGCTCCTCATCTTCTAAGCTTTGGGCTTTTAGGTTGATAGCAGCTCTATCTCCCTCTTTTGTGATGTGGAGTGTGCCTGTGTCATTATAGAGTGCATCTACTTTTATCTCTCTTCCAGAGCTAAAATGCAAAGTGATAAACCCATCATCTTCTAGCTTCATAGAAGTTACTGAATCTAAATCGCTCATTTTAGCTATGATTTCTTTTTGCTTAGTGGGATTGTTTAGCGCTTCTTTTATCTCTTCTAGCTTTTCTTTGCTAAACTCTAGCCCAGTAATATTTGTGAATTCTTGCTCTAAAGCTATCATAATATTTGATTTGTCTATGGAGGCTACTTGCTCTTTTCTATCTTCGCTAATTTGTGTATCGTTTAAAATCGCTTCTTTTTTAGCCTCAAAGTCTTCTTGTGCTTCTTTATATTCTTCATAAAAGCTATTAAAGAGTTCTGTATAGTGAGACTCATAGCTTTCTTTATCGCCATATTTTGTGCGTAAAATATCTTCATATTCTCTTATATTTGTATCTTTATAGCGAGGTATCCTTTTGCCATCATCTAAACTGCCAACGATATTAAACTCTTCTAAAACCTCCACTCCTGCTAGATTTTTCTTTTTGTAAGCAAAGTTTGTGATAAATTCCCCACTTGCAAAAAGTGCTTCATTTACCTTAGGATCTCTTAGATTTACCCAGCCATCTTCATCAGCTAGTGCATCAAACATCTCTCTAATTTCTTCTTTTTTTAATGGGTTTGTAGCGTTGTTCGGGTGGGAAAAGCTTCATAATATCATCTTGATACATACGAATATCGGTGTGGCTCATATAAATATGTCCATTTAAAGAGCGATTTGCATAGTCTATACTGCCATTTTTGTTATTTTCTATCCACTCTTTGACTTCTTTAGCACTTGTCCTATCCACCCCTTGCACGAAGGAATATAAATCAAGTGTGCCTACCACATCGCTTAAATTTAGTGTTTTGCCACTAGAGGTTTTAATCTTTAGCTTTGAGAATAGCTCATCTTCTTTGTTTAAAAATCCATCTTGATTGCTATCAAACTTAAATAAATCTCCCATTCTGTTGATTTTACCTGCTTCTAGCATAGATTCATCATTGAAAAAATCCAAAAAGACTTCAACCTCTCCTAGTGCAGTTTTAAGAGTGCTTCCTTCTCCTTTGGTATTGTATTGTAAAAGATTATAGGGTATATGATTATTAAGATTAGAATCGCTAGAATTAATATAACTATAAAATTTAGAAAATCCAAGATTATAACCAGTATAAGAATAAGAGTTGGGTTCCCAAAAATTAAAGCCACTCTTATTTGGCTCAAGATTTTTTATAAAATCTTGAGCTTTTCTTTCTGCTTCTTTTTTTAATATTTCTTGATATTTTTCTGCACTAGGTGCAAATACTTTCCCACCATAATAGTTATTTATATTTATAGTTTGCATTTATCCTCACTTTTTAAAACTTTTATTTTATTTTTAAAATATAATAACATATCGGTAATTTTTTAAAAAACTAAAGAGAAAATAAAATTTTTTAAATTTTTTTGTAAAAGTTACACAAAATCATCCATCTAGCAAACCAAGCTGTCCGATACGATAGAGTGCAAAGTCGTATTTTATGGGATCTTGTGGATCTAGTCTTTTTAGATTTTGAGTGATTTCTAAGGCGGCTTTTAAATCATAGCTTTTGCGCTTTAATAAGCCAAGTTTGTGCGAAATTTTAAAAGTGTGGGTATCAAGGGGTAAAATAAGAGTGCTTTTATCCACCTCCCTCCATAATCCAAAATCAAGCCTATCGCTTCGTGCCATCCAGCGTAAAAACATATTCCACCGCTTGAGTGGGGAGTGGCTATTTGGAATGCCTATTAGGAATTTTAATCCTTCACTTAAAGGGGTTTTTAATGTCTTTAAAAGTGCATTTTGCAAAGCCTCTATGCCATAAAGCACGGAATTTTCTTGCTTATAAGATTCTAAGAAAATTTCATAAATAGGGACTTTTAAAAGTGTGTTAAAAAAGTTATTTATATCCTCTGTATTTTGGAAGCGGTAGGGCTTTAGGAAGCTTGGAGCTTGGGCTTTAAGATTGCAAGAGTTTAGAAAATTCACAATCGCTTTGGCATTTCCATAGGAGAAAAGCGCACAAAATAAAATGAGTTTATCCCGCTTCTTATGGTTTAAAAGCTCCTTTGCTACCATAATGGGATCGGGGTGGGAGTTTGTGCTTAGCTCTTGGTTAAAAAGATTGTATTGCTCTTCTAAAAGATTGTAAATAAAGTTAAATGAAGGCTTTTTGGGAAGTTTTATAGGGCTAGAAGAGGTAGTTATAACCAAAGAAGAATCCCGTGCTTGAAGTTTCGCTTAAATCTAGCTTTGTGCCTGTCCTTGTATCGTTGATTAACACATTGCTAGCCTCCTCACCAAAATCAAGCCTTTTAGATTGCACACCAAACTCTAGCTCTCCATAGTTGCTTTCATATATAGCCCCAAGCCTCACACCATAAGTGATTCCAGTATAGCTTAGCTCATCCATAGCACTATTATTTACCACAAAGCTACCTCTATCAAATTTCCCAAAAGCAAGTCCAGCATTTGCTCCTAGCAATGCACGCCAACGCGAAGTGTTTGGGAGGCGTGGGGTGAAAGCATAGCCTAGTGTGGCACTTGTATAGGCAAAGCCATTTTTCTTTAAGGATTTTTCATAGCCTAAAAGGATTCTGTGATTTTCGCTCAATAGATAACCTGCTTGCAAACCAAAACCCAAAGGGCGTTCTTCTAAATCGTGCTTTTGTGTAGCAAAACCTTCAATGCTTAATTTTGCATCCGATTCTACGATATTTCCCATACCATAAACTCCTAGAAGCCTTTTTTTGCGTTGTTCTAGTAAGGGATGATTTTGTGAGCTTTGCATAGAAGCTTCTTTAGTTTGTTGGGGGGATTTTTGAGATTCTGCAATAGGATTTTCTTGCGTTGTTGTTTCTTGGTTAGGGGTATGGTTTTGGCTAGAATCTGGTTTTGTGGAATTTGTGCTAGGGGTAATGCCATAATAAGCATTAAAGCTATCCACAGCTCCACTTGGCGTGCTTGGCTCTATGGGTTCTGCATAGATAAAAGACGATAACAAAACAAGGCTAAAGAGGCATCTAGTCATTTGCACTCCTAAAAATAGCAAAATTTTTCTAAATTATAGCAAAATTTTATTTATAATCTAAATTATATTTTTATTCTTGATTGTAAGGCTCTAAGGAGTGAGAGTTGATCGATGTTTTCTAAGCTTACTCCTGTTGGGACTCCTTGAGCGATTTTGCTAAATTGTAATCCTAAATGTGCGAGTTTGTCTTCTAAAAATAAAATAAGGCTATCACTTCCTAAAGAGGGGCTAAGTGCAAAAATGATTTCTACTATTTTTTCTTGAAGGATTTTTTGCTCCAAAGCTTTTAGATTGAGTGATTCTATATCTTTAATTACAAAATATTTTCCTCTAAATTCGCCCCCTTCTTCAATTAGAAAAATATCTCTAGGATTTGCCACAATACAAAGTTCGCCATTATCCCTTAATTCATCAAGGCAAATCTCACAATAATGCCCCTCGCTAATCCCATTGCAACTCTCACAAGTTCTTAAATTTTGCACACAAGTTTCAATATTATGAGCAATTTGCAAGGCGCTAAATTTATCTTCATAGGCTAAAAAATACGCTAAACGCATAGCGGATTTTTTACCTATGCTTGGTAACTTTTCTAATGATTCGACTAATTTTGCAAAATAATGTGGATAAGATTTCATAAAATGAATTTTATGTTAAAGTCGTTTAATATCTCATAAAACTAATTTTAGCTAGAATTTACATTTTTAAAATATTAAAGGAGCTTTTCTTGGAAGAGTTTGATTATTATGAGATTTTACAAGTAGAAAGAAATGCCGATGGCGATACGATTAAAAAAGCTTATCGCAAAATGGCATTGAAATACCACCCAGATAGGAATCCTGATGATAAAGATTCAGAAGAGATGTTTAAAAAGGTAAATGAAGCCTATCAAGTTTTAAGTGATAATGAAAAAAGACAAATTTATGATAGATATGGCAAAAGAGGTTTAGAAAGTAGCGGATTTTCAAGCGGTGGAATGGAAGATATTTTTGATGTGTTTAATTCCTTTTTTGGTGGAGGTTTTGGAGGCTTTGGTGGAGGCAGAAAGCAGGGCAAACAAAGTAAATATACAAAGGATTTAGCACAAGAATTAGAGCTTAGCTTCCATGAGGCTGTTTTTGGTTGTAAAAAAGAGATTGAAATTACCTATAAGGTTGCTTGTAAAGATTGCAAGGGAAGTGGAGCTAAAGGGGGTAAAACTACAACTTGTAAAACTTGTAAAGGAAGCGGTAGAGAAACCTTTTCTCAAGGCTTTATGACTTTTGCACAAACTTGCTCTAAATGCCACGGAAGTGGGGAAGAGGTAAGTGAGAAATGTCCTACTTGTCAAGGCAAGGGGTATAGCCATCAAAAAGAAAAGTTTGAAGTAAATATCCCAGAGGGTGTGGATAATGGGAATCAAATCCGCATTAGCAAAAGAGGAAATACACTAGAAGATGGCACAAGAGGGGATTTGTATCTTGAAATAGAAGTGCAAGAAGATGAGCATTTTATAAGGCATCATAATGATGTATATTTAGAAGTTCCTGTATTTTTTACGCTTGTAATGCTTGGAGGTGTGATTAAGATTCCCTCACTTACTAAAGAATTGGATTTGAAAATTCCACAAGGTGTGAAAGATAAGCAACAATTTGTATTTCATGGAGAGGGGATTAAGAGTGTCAATGGCTCTAAAAAAGGGAATTTTATAGCAGTGGTTAAGATTGTTTATCCACAAAAGCTTGATGAAAATCAACAAAAACTATTAGAAGAATTACACAATTCTTTTGGCTATGAATCTTCAAAGCCCATTAGTGCTTGTGAAGGAATAATGGATAAAATTAAGAAATGGTTTAAATAATATGGGTGGATTGGGTAAAACTTTAGGGATTGTTTTTGTAGATATTATTGTTTTTGCACTGCTTTATAACTTGCTTCCTTTTGAAAGAGATGCAAATATTGGGATTTGTATTTTGGTTTTTTCTGCGATTTTATGGATTAGCGAGGCTATTCATACGGCTTTTACCGCACTTTTAGTGCCACTTCTTGCGATTATTTTTGGGCTTAGTGATGTGGTGGGAGCTTTTAGAGAGTTTGCAAATCCTACAATTTTTTTATTTTTTGGTGGTTTTGCTTTAGCTTGTGCTTTGCATATTCAAGGGATTGATAGATGGATTGCAAATCGTTTGATGCTATTAGCAAAAGGCAATATAAAATTTGCATTTTTAATGCTTTTTGTGCTAAGTGCATTGATTTCAATGTGGATTAGCAACACAGCAACAGCGGCGATTATGTTGCCTCTTGGGCTTGGGGTTTTGTCAAATTTAGATTCTAGTAAAGATCGCAATACTTTTGTCTTTGTCTTACTTGGGATTGCATATAGTGCAGGGATTGGTGGATTTGGGACGCTAGTGGGTAGCCCTCCTAATGCAATGGCGGCTAGATTTTTGGATATGGATTTTTTAGAATGGATGGTTGTTGGAGTTCCTTTTATGCTTGTGATGTTGCCTGTTTGTATTTTTATTTTGTGGCAGCTTTTGAAGCCAAAATTACATGAAGATTTTGAAATTAAGCGTGAAGAATTTATATGGAATATGCAAAAAATCACTACTTTAGTAATCTTTGCACTCACGGCATTAGCTTGGATTTTTAGCTCTAAGATTTCGGAGCTTTTTGGTGGAATTGAAGAAATGGATACTTTCATAGCAATATGTGCTGTAGGGGCTATTGGGATTAGTGGTGTGGCTAGTTGGAAAGATATTCAAAAAAATACAGATTTTGGGGTTTTATTCTTGTTTGGAGGGGGGCTAACCTTAAATGCAATTTTAAAAGATACGGGCGCGAGTGCGTTGATTGCAAATGAAATTGTTAATGTTTTGGGAGATAGCAGTGCAGTGCTTGTGATTTTGGTGGTAGCCTTTTTTGTGATTTTGCTTACTGAATTTACAAGCAATACAGCAAGTGCGGCACTTTTACTTCCTATTTTTTTGGTGGCAGGAGAAGCACTTGGATTGCCTAAAGAAGTCTTGCCTTTAGTGGTTGCAATGGGTGCTGGGTGTGCTTTTATGCTTCCTGTGGCTACTCCTCCTAATGCGATTGTATATGGTACAGGTTATATTAAACAGATTGAAATGATAAAATATGGGGGACTAGTGAATTTATTTGGTATGTGTGCTATAACATTTTTTGCATATTTTATTTGGGGTTAGGAGGAATTTTGGAGATTTTTTGTGGTGTAATGGAAAGTCTTATTGGGGGATTAAAAATCTTTGCAACTCAAAATGAGATTCTTTGTGTGGATTTTGTGGAAAAAGGGGAGGAGATAGAAGTTAGAGAAAACACCCTTATTAGAGAATGCAAAAGGCAATTAGAAGAGTATTTTTTAGGCAAAAGAGAAAAATTTGATTTGCCACTTAGAATCTTGGGAAGTGAGTTTGAGAGGGCGGTTTATAGGGAGCTTTTAAAAATACCTTATGGTGAGGTTAGGACTTATGCACAAGTTGCACAAAATATCAATAAGCCAAAGGCTTTTAGGGCTGTGGGTAATGCAAATGGTAAAAATAAAATTGCAATTTTAATCCCTTGTCATAGGGTGGTAGCAAAAGGTGGAATGGGTGGCTATAATGGGGGGTTAGATAAAAAGATTAAACTTCTAAATCTAGAAAGAAAGTAAAGATTTTATTTAAAGATAAGTCTGTAATCACTGACACTAGATCATCACGCAAAGCTTTGCCTTACTTGTTGATAAAAGGGTAGTTTCATTGCAAGGAGTGAAGCGATAAAATGTGTAAATAAAATGCAGTGCAAATCTAAAGAGTTAGTGTGTCATTGCGAGATTTGCGAGAGCAAATCGTAGCAATCCAAAAAGAGCAACCAAAAAATTTAAACTATCTCCAAAGAATCAAAATACACTTTATGCAAAAAGTAATTTTGTTTGTGGTGGTGGGATTCCCTTAGTTTGCAAGCAAACTTTTAAGAAGCCACTCCTAAAATACTTTTTATATAAAGTCTTATAGCCCCACCTGTCATTGCGAGGCACATTGTGCCGAAGCAATCTAACTATTGTTACAAACAAATGCAAACCTAAAAACTCTTTATTCAAAAATAATTCTCTTAGGCGAGAGCAGGATACCTGAAACTGACAAGCAGTTTCTTCCCTTACGCCACGAGAATTCTTTTGCAATAAAGAGTATTTCTTTTCTTTGTCATTGCGAAGCGCATTGTGCTAAAGCATACAGATCAAGCTATCCACGAGCAACAGCGAAGTGCAAATCTAAAAGAGCAACTCTTAAAGGCAAACTCTTTAGATTATCACGGCTTCCCATAAAGCTTTGCAGTAACAAGTAGTGTATCTTTGATATTTTATAGATTACTACACTCTTATGCTTTTGTGGTAATAAAAGTATATTACTAACGCCTTTTTGAAATTGTTATGGTAATAAGTTTGCTTAGTGATTTTTAGATAGCTTTATGAAATGAAATAGTAGCAGGTGATGAGCTTTGTAGAAGAATATAAAACTTTAAATCAAATGAGATAGTATGTAAGAAAAGCTTTAAATGGATTTAAAAAATGATTTATAAGTAAATGGTGCGCTGAGCGAGACTTGAACTCGCACGGGTCGCCCCGCCACCCCCTCAAGATGGTGTGTCTACCATTCCACCACCAGCGCTTAGTCCCCAAAAACCCTAAGGCTTTTGAGAATAATAAAGGAGTTATTAAGCTCCTAGTCCTAAGATTTTTAGGAATGGGTTTGCATAAAGTAAAATCAAAGCAACAACAAGTGTATAAATAACTTGAGCTTCAATCATAGCTAGAGCAATAAACATAGTTGTCATTAGCTTTCCGCCAACACCTGGATTTCTAGCCATACCTGAAATTGTAGCAGCAGCTGTGCTTCCCATACCAATAGCACCACCTAAAGCAGCAATACCTAAACCAATACCCGCAGCAATTGCAGAATAAGACAATAAAGTCTCTCCAGCTCCACTTTCAGCAGCGAATGCAACACCAGCTAGTGCTAAAAAAACTAAGAGTAATTTTTTCATAACTAAACTCCATAAAATTTTGATTTCTCCAAAGTCTTTTCGGATCTGTCCCCTACTAAACACTCTGTTGGAAGCGAGATTATAAAATCTCTTTGCTAAAAATTCCATAAAATCAAAAATAATTTTTAAAATTTATCACTCCTTTAGCTAGAGTATTTTATAATTTTAGTTCCTGAGTGATGCGAGATATCTTAATAAACATTAGAGGTCCAACACTTAAGTATGGCTGGTTGTATAGTCTCCTTTGTGTGTTTTGGCATTCTCGCTATTAGTCTTAAAAAGATGAGAGTCTGCCCCTAAGAGGGAGCTTATGGCTGGAATTTTTGGCTTTTTTGGGGCCATAGGTTAAAAGAGACGCTCACTTGGGTTTTTTAATTTTTGAAGTTTTTATTGAATGCTTGTAAAATAAAAGTTTTGAAAATTAAATATATTTGATTTTTAAAGATAAAAGGTTGTAAGTTTATGGAAATTGTAATTGTAGGAAGTGGTGCTAGGGAGCATTCTATCGGACTTGCTTTACAAAAAGAATGCAGAATAGATGGGATTTATTTTTATCCTGGAAATGGTGCAACTTCAAAGCTTGGTAAGAATATTAATTTTTCTAATGATAGGGAGTTTGTGGATTTTGCTATTCAGGAAAATATAGGATTGGTTATTATTGGTCCAGAAGCTCCTTTAGTAGAGGGGTTGGCAGATTCTTTAAGGGAGAATGGTATTTTAACTTTTGGTCCTAGTGCAAAAGCTGCAAGACTAGAGGGTTCTAAGGCTTATATGAAAGATTTTGCTAAGCGTTATGATATTCCTACTGCGCGTTTTATTCAAACACAAGATTATGCAGAAGCGGTTAATTTTATAGAAGATTTAAATTTGCCTATTGTTGTTAAAGCAGATGGTTTGTGTGCAGGTAAAGGGGTGGTGATAGCACAAAGCTATGAAGAAGCAAAGCTTAGTGCTAAAGAAATGTTAAGTGGAAAGAGTTTTGGGGAAGCAGGAAAGAAAATCGTTGTTGAAGAATTTTTAGAAGGGTTTGAACTTTCTGTATTTGCAATGTGTGATGGAAAAGATTTTATAGTGTTGCCTCCTGCACAAGATCACAAAAGACTTCAAGAGGGTGATAAAGGTCCAAATACAGGAGGAATGGGAGCTTATGCACCTTCTCCTTTGGCAAATGAGATGTTAATAGAAAAGGTTAAAAGCAATATTATTAAGCCCACATTGGAGGGTATGGAAAAAGATGGGAATCCTTTTGTGGGGGTTTTATTTTGTGGGATTATGGTAGTAAAAGATGAGCCTTATTTATTAGAATTTAATGTTAGATTTGGCGATCCAGAATGTGAGGTATTGATGCCTCTTTTTAAAAGAGGTTTATTGGATTGTCTTTTGGGCTGTGCAAAGCAAGATTTAAAAGGTGTAGATTATGAGCTAGAAGAGGGTTATTGTGTGGGAGTAGTAGCTGCTTCAAAAGATTATCCTTATAAATCTTGTAAAAAAGAGTTAATCCATATAGAAAAACAAGGCAGTGAGGATTCTCATATTTCTTATGCAGGGGTAATTAAAGAAGGAGAAGAGCTTTATGCAAGTGGTGGGCGTATATTAGTAGCAGTGGGTAAAGGAAGAAGCGTAAAAGAAGCTACAAATAAAGCTTATGAGGCACTTAAGGGTATAGAGTTTTATGGAATGCAATTTAGAAAAGATATTGCTTATCAAGCATTAAGACTAGAAGAGAATGAATGAGAAAAGAAAGTATTGAAGAAACTTTAGAGCGAGAGGAAATACAAGTTGCACCCTTATATAAAAGAGTGCTTGCATATTTGGTGGATGATTTTTTAATAACATTAATTTTTTTGGGAATTTATTGGGAAGAATTTCAAGCGATAAAGGGTAATCAAGAAGCTTTTATATCATTGCTTTCTTCTGTAACAATGATTTGGTATATTATTTTAATTGCTTATAATACAATCTTTATAGCTCTTTATGGTGCAAATATAGGACATATGGTTGTGAAAATAAGGGTAATTGAAGGTGGGCTTTTAGATAAGCCAAGCTGGCAACAAGCTTTCTTGAGGGCACTTTTTAAAGCTCTTAGTAAAATGTTGTTGTGGTTGCCCTTTTTGCTTGCGTTTGAAAATCCTTTAAGAAAAACTTTGCACGATAGAGTGGCAAAGACTTTGGTGGTTAATCTTGCAAAAAGTTATTAATAAAATTTTTAAAAATACTTTAAAATTTAGTTTTGTTGCAGCTTTAAGCCTTGCTACTTTGGAGGCAAAGCCTAGTATTAAGCATTATGATAAAAACCAACAAGCTATTTTTGAATTTTTAGCCGATGATATGGAATATAATAAAGAGGAGGTGATTGGAAAGGGTTATGCAACAGTAATTAATGCAGATTATTATGTAACTGCAAATAAGGCAATCTATAATACAAAAACCTCTGAAATTACATTAATGGGTAATGTGAATGCCTATAAGGGGAATTCTCTTTTTTTAAAGGCAGAAAATGTAAAGATTAAGCTAAAAGAGGATTATTCTTTCTTAAAACCATTTTATTTGCAAGATTCACAAAGTGGGTTGTGGATTAGTGCAGAAGAAGCACAATTTGATGATAATGTTTATAAATTAGATGAATCAAGTATTTCTACTTGTAGTGTGAATAATCCTATTTGGAAACTAAAAGTAGCAGAGGGTGAGTATGATGTCAATGATGAGTGGCTTAGTGTTTGGCATCCTAGATTTTGTATTTATGATATGCCAGTGATGTATTTTCCCTATCTTTCCTTTTCGTTAGGTTATAAGCGTAAAAGTGGTTTGCTCTATCCAGTAGTAGGAAACTCAAGAGATGATGGCTTTATTTATTCACAACCCATTTTTGTTGCACCCAAGGATAATTGGGATATGACTTTTTCTCCACAAATCCGTACACAGCGTGGAGGTGGATTTTTTAATGAATTTAGAATGATTGATAAAAAAGATGAGATTTTGTGGGCAAATTTTGGTATCTTTGGAGATTCTAAGAGCTATCAGAATGAATATAACTTAGAAAATAAGGAACATTTTGGATTCCAACTTGAATATCAAACAAAAAACTTACTCATAGAACCCAAAGAAGAGAGTTATTTCAAAGAAGATGGCTTGTATGCAAATATTTCTCAAATTAATGATATTGATTATTTTAGACTTCAAGAAAACGATAGGGCAGAAAATCGTGCAGATTTACAGGGAAGTTTGCTAGCTTCAAGATTGAACTATTTTTTAAAAAGCAATCAAGATTATATAGGTGTTTATGGGCGTTATTATACAGATTTAGAGCTAGTAAGTAATGCAAAAACCATGCAAACACTTCCAGCTTTACAATACCATAGGCAAACAGAGAGCATTTTTTTAGATAATCTTTATTATTCTTTAGATTATCAAATAAAAAACCATACGCGTCCTAGTGGTTATAGGGCTGTGCAACAAGAAGTTTCTTTGCCTTTAACTTTTTCTCAACCCCTTGTGGATGATTATTTAAATTTAAGTGTATCTCCCATAGTCTATGCTTCTAGCGTGCAATATAGTAATGTAGATAGAGGCTTAAGATTAGAGGATGGAAATTATTTAAACCATTATTATGATTTTAAGTTAAATTCAGATTTGTTGAAAAATTATGGAGATTTTTCACATACGCTTAGTTTAGAGAGTGAATTTATTTTGCCAGCTGCTAAACATAAAGAGGGTGATTTTACAAGCTTTTTTGACCTTCCTGGAGATAGAAAACAACTTAAATTGGGTGTTAAACAATTTTTTTATAATGCACAAGATGATTTAGTGTTATCCCATAAGATTCGCCAGCATATTTATATGGATGATGCAAAAGAGAAATATGGAGAAATAGAAAATGAAATACAATATTTTTATGATTATCATTGGGATTTTTTAAGCAGTATTTATTATTCACATCAAGAAAATAAAATTTCAGAAGCTACACATCAAATAAACTATCATGATGAACTTATTAATTTCTTTTTTGGGCATTATTTTAGAGAAGATTTTGCACATCAAGATTTGTATAGAGGGAGATTTGGAGAGGCTAGTTATATCAATGCAGGTTTTTCTAAAGAGTTTGATTATTTTAATATTTATGCAAAAATAGGCTATGATTATAAAGAAAACTACTTTAAAACTTGGCAAGTTGGAGTGGATACTAGCATTCGTTGCTTTTCTTTTGGCGTGAGATATGTGAGTGAGATTTATCCTACTTTAACCACAAGAGGAGCAGAAGCAAGAGATGATAAATATATTCTTTTTGAGATAAAATTTATTCCGCTTTTAAGCAGTGATTTGAAAATTGGAAATTAAGGATTAGCTTGGATTTTTTAGGAGTTTCCCAGCATTCAGCGCGTCGTAAGGTGTATTTTAAAAATAGAGAAGATGCCTTAAGTAAGCTTTTGTCTAATATGCCTTTAAATTTTTTTGAAAAACAAGATTGTGTAGTGGTTGGAATCTCTTTTGCGGGGATTTTATTTGCGCATCAGTTGGCGCAAACCATTAAAGCACCTTTGGATTTTTTGTTTTCTGCGCCTATTTTAGCTCCTAATAATCCAGAATGTGAGATTGCAATGAGCACAGAAACGCATGATATTGTGATTAATGAAGCTTTGGTGCGATCTTTTGAAATAAGTTTGGATTATATCTATGGAGAGGCACAGCGTCAGTATGAGGATAAAATGTTGCCTTTAATCTATCAATATAGAAAAGGCGATAGATTTATTTCTTTAAAAAATAAACGCGTTTTACTTGTAGATGAAGGGATTGATAGTGGTTTAACAGCACTTGCTGCTATTAAATCAGTGATTACACTTCAAGCAAAAACAATTTATTTTGCAGCACCCGTTGCACCTTTAGATGTGGTTCAAATTATTGAAGAAAACACAGATGGAGTTTTTTGTCTTTACCAAGATAAAAGTTTTGTAGATATTGGATATTATTATCAAGATTATCCTGAAGTGGATTTAGAAACAATTGAAAAAATCTTTGGAAATATTAATAAATAAGGAGAAAATATGGGCGAAATAGTCTTAAGAAATGGAGAGAAATATATCTTTGATAAGTTTGCAAAACAAAGCAGTGGAAGTGTGTATTTGCAACAAGGAGATAATGTCCTTTTGGCGACTGTGAGTGTGGATACTCAAGAAGTTGTAGAAGAGGATTTCTTACCACTTACGGTGCAATATATTGAAAAATCTTATGCAGCAGGTAAGATTCCAGGTGGTTATGTGAAGAGAGAAGCAAAACCTGGAGATTTTGAAACTTTGAGTGCTAGGATTGTGGATAGATCATTGCGTCCTCTTTTTCCTAAAGATTATTGTTATTCTACGCAAATTACAATTATGGTGCTAAGTGCTTCTAGTGATGTAGATTTGCAAGTTTTAGCACTCAATGCTGCAAGTGCGGCACTTTTTGTTTCTGAGATTCCTATTAATAAACCTGTTAATGGCGTGAGAATAGGTAAGATTAATGGAGAGTTTGTATTAAATCCTAAGATGAGTGATTTTGATGAAAGCACATTAGATTTATATGTAAGTGGTGTGGATGAAGAACTTTTAATGATTGAGATGAGAAGTTTTGGAGGTTTGAAAGTTTCTAAGAGCCAAAATTTAAGCTTAATTCAAAATTTTGATGCAGAAAATGCAAGTTTTAGTGCTAATGAGCTAGATGAAGAGGAATTAATTTTGGCTTTGGAGTTTGCTAAAAATGCCATTCAAGAGAAAAGTAAAGAGATGCAAGAGAGTTTTGCCTCTTTTATGAAAAAACCTCTCAAATTTAGCCAAAAACGAGAAAAATTTAGTTCTAGTGAGATTAAGGAATTTATTAAAAATGAACATTTGGGAGAATTAAGAAATATTATTGAAGTGCTTTCAAAGAGTGAGCGCAATAGTGAGCTTATCGCATTTGCTAAAAAATGCGAGAAAATTTGGTTGGAAAAAAATCCAAATGAGAATGAAAATCTTGATAAAAAAGTTATGGAAAGTGTTTTAGAAATTAAACGCGAGATTATAAGGGGTATGATTTTAAAAGAGAAAAAAAGGGCTGATGGTAGGGGCTTAAAAGAGGTGCGTCCTATTAGTATTGATACAAATTTCTTACCCATGGCACATTCAAGCATTCTTTTTACACGCGGACAAACCCAAGCTTTAGTAGTAGCGACTTTAGGAAATGATATGGATGCACAAAGTTATGAGTTATTGACAGATAAAGGCTCACAAAAAGAGCGTTTTATGGTGCATTATAATTTCCCCCCCTTTTGTGTGGGTGAGGCAAGTCCTATCTCAGCACCTGGACGCAGAGAGCTAGGACATGGAAATTTGGCTAAGAGAGCTTTAGAGGCAAGTCTTATTAATCCTCAAATGCAAACCATAAGATTGGTTTCAGAGATTTTAGAATCCAATGGTTCTTCTTCTATGGCAACTGTTTGTGGAGGTTCTCTTGCACTGGCTGCTGCTAGAGTGGAATGCACAAGTTTGATTGCTGGAGTTGCTATGGGGTTAGTGAGCGAGGGGGATTCTTATGCGATTTTAACGGATATTATGGGTTTAGAAGATCATGATGGAGATATGGATTTTAAAGTAGCGGGTTCTAAAGAGGGTATTACTGCAATGCAGATGGATATTAAGCTTGGAGGATTGAATTTAGAAATCTTAAGAGAAGCTCTTATGCAAGCAAAAGAAGCGAGAATCCATATTTTAAACATTATGGAAGGAGCAAAAGAGAAGATTGTTTTTAATGAATCTGTATTGCCAAATTCACAAATTTTCTCCATTCATCCAAGTAAGATTGTAGAGATTATAGGACAAGCAGGTAAAACGATTAAAGAAATTATAGAAAAATTTGAAGTTGCCATTGATTTAAACAAAGAAAATGGCGAAGTCAAGGTAAGTGGCAATAAAGCCAAAGTGGATTTAGCAAGAGAGCATATTATAAATATTGCTTCTTCAAAAGAGGCAAAACCAAACATTTATGAGCTTTATAAGGTAGGCGATGTGTATGAAGGTAAGGTTAAAAAAATCTTAGAATTTGGTGCTTTTGTGGAGCTTCCAAATGGTTATGATGGGCTTTTGCATATTTCTAAAATTGTTAAAAATCGTGATGCAAAAATAGAAGATTATTTGCAAGTAGGGCAGGTTGTTAAGGTTGAGGTTTTATCTTTAAATAAAAATAAAGTAGAGCTAATTTTGCTTTAAATAGAGAATTAAAGAAAAATTAGGCAGAATATAGAAAAATTATACAAAGGGAGAAGAATGAAAAAAATTCTTTTAGCAGGTTTATTTTTTTTGGGTGCACTTTATGCAAAAGAATGCGTTTGCTTTGAGTTAGAAGGAGAATTTGGAGAGGAAATTAAGGCAATTTTGCAAAAGTATTCTAAAAATCTAGGTTCTAAAGATATTAAGGTTGTGAGAGAAGATGCGGATTTGAGCGTGCAAGAGAAGAGCTTTATAGATAGCCTTTTAGGGACTGGAAATGTTGCTAGTAATGATCCAGCTTATGATTTAGAAAATGGCAAAAAGAAATATGAGAGGGATTGTGCAAGCTGCCATGGAGCAAAAGGAGAGGTATCTGTGGCTAAAAAAGCTCCTATCAACACTTGGAAAGCTCAAGATATTACTGATGAGATTAAAACCTATCAAAACCAAACTTTTGAAGGGCAATCAAGATTTGTTAAAAATCAAATTTCACAACGCTACACTAAAAAAGATATGCTAGATATTGGGCATTATATTGAAACTCTAAAATAATTTTTAAAAATTAAACCCTATAAGAAGGGGTTTAATAAAAGCTTTTTGAAAATGCAAGAATATTTTGATAATATGTATTTTGGGTTTTTATAATCTCTTATTTGCAACTTTATAATGTAAATTTGAATTTTATATATAAAAAATATTTTTTGAAAACTTATAGATTATCTTTTAAGAAAAAAATCCCTACAATTAGTCTTTATTTTTTTTGCTAAAGGACAAAAATGTTTGAATGGATAGTGAGTCCAGAAATGTGGGTAGCTTTGGCTACTTTGATAGCTTTAGAGATAGTTTTAGGGATTGATAATATCATTTTTATTGCGATTTTAGTGGGTAGATTACCCAAAGAAAAAAGGCAAAAGGCTAGAATTTTTGGGCTTGGTTTGGCAATGGCAACGAGGATTTTATTATTGCTTTCACTCTTTTGGATTATGAAGCTTACACAGCCATTATTTAGTATTTTTAGTCAAGAAATTTCAGGGCGTGATATTATTTTGATTTTAGGAGGATTGTTTTTGATTGCAAAATCTACTCTTGAAATCCACCATGATATTGATAATGCAGGTGAGAAAAGCGATGAAGATGTCCTAAAAGAGGGGGCTAAGCGAGGATTTTTTGCAGTGCTTATTCAAATTGCAATTTTGGATATCGTTTTTTCTTTAGATTCTGTTATCACTGCTGTGGGTATGGTAAGTAATATTGAGATTATGATTATCGCTGTGATTGTAGCAGTAGGGGTTATGATGCTTGCAAGTAAGAGTATTTCAGAGTTTGTAGAAAATAATCCTACCATTAAGATTTTAGCATTAGCGTTTTTGATTTTGGTTGGGGTTACCTTAGTTGCAGAGGGTTTAGAATTTCATATTTCAAAAGGTTATATTTATTTTGCTATGGCATTTTCTTTAGGCGTGGAATCGATTAATATTTATATTAAAAAACAACATCTTAAAAAAGCAAAAGATAGGAATTAGATTTGAAAACACTTACTATTATTGATACTTTTGGATTTTTATTTAGGAGCTATTTTGCACTTCCACCTTTGAAAAATAGTGCAGGATTCCCAACGGGATTACTTTTTGGATTTGCTAAGCTTATAGCACAGCTTCATAGAGAATATCCAGAGGATTATTTGGTGTTTGCATTAGATAGTGGTGGAGAGAATTTTAGAAAAAAGATTGATCCAAACTATAAAGCAAATCGCCCAGAAGCTCCAGAAGATTTGAAACTCCAATTAGGAGTTGCTATTAAATGGGTGGAACTTATGGGATTTAGAAATATTAAAATTAGCGGTTATGAGGCTGATGATGTGATAGCTTCTATCAACGAAAAAGCTAATAAAATGAATATTAATGTAAGAATCATTAGCCATGATAAGGATTTGTATCAGCTCATTGATGGGGATACTTTTTTATTTGATCCTAAAAGTAAAAAAGAGATTAGAGAAGAAGAATGTAAAGAAAAATATGGGATTTTGCCTAGACAATTTATAGATTATCAAAGCATTGTGGGGGATAGTGCGGATAATGTCCCAGGAGTTAAAGGAATAGGTGCTAAAGGAGCTATGAATTTGCTATTAACTTATGATAGTCTTGATGGGATTTATGAAAATCTTGACAAGATTACTCCTCCTAGAACAAAAATGCTTTTAGAGGCGTCTAAAGAGGAAGCATATCGTTCAAGAGAGCTTGTTAGATTAAGACGGGATTTGCTAGAAGATTTTAATTTAGAAAATTGTCAAATGCCAAAAGAATCTCCTTTGTATAAAATCGTCAAAGAGCTTGAAGAGTGTGAGCTGCATCAAATCTTAAAATCTTTAAAATTAAACAAAAAAACACAAATTATTAAAAAAGAAAATACATTAAGCAGTTTTAGCTACACTACAAAACTTGTAAATACAGATGTAGAGCTTTTAAAGCTAATAGATGAGATTACTGAAGAGAGCATAGTTTCTTATGATAGTGAGACGACTTCTTTAGATGTTAGAGAGGCTAAGATTGTGGGATTTTCTTTTAGCTTTGATGGAAAAGAAGCCTATTATGCTCCTATGGCACATAATTATTTAGGAGTAGAGGAGCAGATAAGTTATGAATGTGCTTTAAAATTTATTCAAGCAATTTTTCTAAAAGCCAAAAGAGTGATAGGGCATAATTTAAAATACGATTTAGAGATTTTAAGGACAAATTTTAATTTTGTATTGGAGGATTATTCAAAAATTGGCGATAGTATGCTACTTGGGTGGCTTTTACAAAGCGATGGTTTGTGCGGACTAGATCCTTTGATGAAAAAATATTTTAATCATCAAATGATTGCTTATGAAGATGTGGTTTTAAAAAATGAAAATTTTTCACAAATTCAAATATCAAGAGCAGCAAAATATGCCAGTGAAGATGCCGCTGCTTGTTATCAATTATATTGTAAATTAGAAAAATTAATTGATGATGAGAATCTTTTAAACTTGGCTTATACTTTGGAATTTCCTTTTGTCCAAACTCTCATTGAAATGGAGCTTAATGGAATCACACTTGATGTTTCACATTTAAAAAGCTTGAAAATAGAGTTTAGAGATAAGCTTGCAATGCTCTCTCATGAGATTTATACTCTTGCAGAACGCACTTTTAATATTAATTCTCCTCAACAATTAGCAGAAGTTCTTTATGGGGATTTAAAGCTAACAACCACCAAAAAAACAAAATCAGGCTTTAGCACAAAAGAAGCGGTTTTGCAGTCTTTGTATGAAGCACATCCTATTATTCCTAAGATTTTAGAGTATAGAGAGATTTTTAAGCTTTTTAGCACTTATATTGAACCACTTTTGCAATATGCACTAAGCAACAAAGAACATAGGGTATATGCGTCTTTTATGCAGACGGGAACTAGCACAGGGCGTCTTAGCTCTAAAAATCCTAATTTACAAAATATTCCCGTTAAAACAATGCAAGGAAGAAAAATAAGGGAGGGTTTTATAGCAAGTCGTGGTTGTGTGCTTTTTAGTTTGGATTATTCGCAGATTGAATTAAGGCTTTTGGCTCATTTTTCACAAGATTCTGCGATGATTCAAGCTTTTATGCAAGATGAGGATATTCACCTAGAAACTGCTAAAAAGATTTTTGGCGATGATGTGGCAAAGGAAAAGAGAAATATTGCAAAAAGTATTAATTTTGGGCTTATTTATGGAATGGGACCTAAAAAGCTTTCTGAAACGCTTAATATCACTTTTCAAGAAGCAAAAACTTATATTCAAAACTACTTCCAAAGCTTTCCAACGGTTAAGGATTTTTTGAAAAATCAAGAAGATTTTATTTTGGAGTATGGATATTCTAAGACTCTTTTTGGTAGGAAGCGTAGTTTTGATTTTAATGGGGTGCAAGAATACCAAAAGGCAGCATTTTTAAGAGAAGGAATTAATGCAATTTTTCAAGGAAGTGCAGCAGATATTATCAAAAAAGCGATGAAAAAAATAGTAGAAAGTAAGCTAGAATCTAAACTACTTTTGCAAGTGCATGATGAACTCATTTTTGAGGTGCAAGAAGAAAAACTAGAAAAAGAAGCCAAAGAAATTAGTGCGATTATGGAAGGAGTAGCACAGCTTAGAGTTCCTTTAAAATGCTCTTTGAGCGTTGGGAAGCATTGGGGAGAATTAAAATAATTCTCTTTTAGCTAACCGCAGTATTTTTGAGAGTATATTTTTTTGCTAGGCCATTCTATCGCACTTAAAGAAGCATTTTCTAGTTTTTTGTGATAGACACAACCTGTATCAATAGCGGCAAAATTATCCATGAGCAATACTTTATTTTGCACATCATGCCCAAAAATGTTAAATATCCCATAATTTTTCTTACTTTCTTTTTCTAAATTATGCATTTTGAGCCTATTCCAAGTGATAGTGGCTTGTTTTTCTTCTCTTTCTTTGAAAAAGGGTAATCCAAAACCATGTGTAATAAATGGGTTTAAACCCTCCTTGCAAGGATAATCCAAAAGTAAAAAGCGAGGCAAGGTTAAAAGCCATTCTAAATGTTCATGGATTTTGTATAAGCCTCCCTTATCTTTGTAGCTTTCCATAGTTTCATAACCTCCATTACTAATCCATATTTTATTATAGCCAAGTGAGGGAATAGCATGGTAGTATTCAAGCATTAATTCTTCATGATTTCCAAGCACACAAGCATAATTTTTTTGGATAAGCAAATCAATAACTTCACAAGATTTTGGACCCCTATCTATCAAATCTCCTACAAAGATTAGTTTAGAATCCCATTTTTTAGGAAGCTTTTCAACTAAAGCACAAAGTGTATCAAAACAACCATGCACATCGCCAATTATATATAAAGGCTCTTTTTGCATTTTTTTAAAATCCTTAACTTGGGTTTTTAAGAATTTTATACAAAAAAACTTTAGGTTCTCTTTTGATCTTTGATAATCTAAACTTTTATCTTAAAATTTGTCGTGTGGGGTTAATATTCTATCGTTTAAGCAATGGATTTATAGAATAATTTTAATGTTAAAAACTACTTGAAATTTTGAATTATTTTAAAATAATAAGGAAAAATTTAAATATTTTTAAGCTTTTTGTTAAGTTGCTAGGCTAAACTTTATAGGTTTAAAAATGCTATTTTTTAGTATTTATAGCTTATTATTTAGGAAAAATTTCATGCAAATAAAATTTATTATTAAAAGAGATAAAAGTAAAGCTGTATTTGAGGGTTTGAAAATAAAAAATGCTATTTTAAAGGCAAATCACAATTCTAATGATGAAAAATTAAGTCAAGAAAAATTAGAAGAAATATATAAAGAAGTTATTTTAAATATAAAAAGTGAAATAATAGAAATTGAAGAATTACAAAACATTATAGAAGAAGTGCTTATGCAAAATTCTTTTAAAAGCAGTGCAAAATCTTATATACTTTATAGGCAAAAAAGGGCAAATATTAGAAGTGCTGATGATGAATTATTGCGACTACTTAATGAATTAACTTTTAAAAGCACTAAAGATGTGGATTTGAAAAGAGAAAATGCAAATATAAATTCAGATACCGCTATGGGTATGATGTTAAAATATGGTTCTGAAAGTGCAAAGTATTATGTAGATGAGTGTATTTTGCCCCCTCATATAGCCAAAGCACATAAGAGCGGTGATATACACATACATGATAAAGATTTTTATATGCTAACGCAAACTTGTTGTCAGATTGATTTGATAAAGCTTTTTAGGGGTGGTTTTAGCACAGGACATGGGAGTTTAAGAGAGCCAAATAGCATAGGTTCTTATGCGTCTTTGGCTTGTATTGCCCTGCAAGCAAATCAAAATGAAATGCATGGGGGGCAGTCTATACCTAATTTTGATTTTGCTATGGCTATGGGAGTAAAAAAGACTTTTAAAAAGGAGTATTTAAAAGCACTTGGAGCATTTTTTGAAATTTCTTTTGGGAAAACTTTAAAAGAAGATTTGTTTTTAGAAAGTGTTTTTGAAGCTTCAAGCAAAGAGAGTTGTTTAAAAATACTTATAGATACGATAAAAGATTATAAAGAGCAGGACTTACAAAATGCAAATTCTTATGCTTATAAAAGAGCATTAGAAGAAACCCAAAAAGCCACTTTTCAAGCAATGGAGGCATTAATACACAATCTTAACACAATGAATTCAAGAGCAGGCGCACAAGTGCCTTTTAGTACGCTAAATTATGGAACTGACACAAGCTTTGAGGGTAGAATGGTGATTGAAAATCTACTAAAAGCGACTTTAAAGGGGCTAGGGAATGGAGAAACTCCTATTTTTCCAGTGCAAATTTTTAAATTAAAAGAGGGGATAAATTATAAAAAGGGGGATAAAAATTATGATCTTTTTAAGCTTGCGATGGAATGTGCTTCAAAGAGGCTTTTTCCAAATTTTAGCTTTTTAGATGCACCTTTTAATAAGCAGTATTATAAAGAGGGGGATTATAAGAGTGAAGTAGCTTATATGGGTTGTAGGACTAGGGTAATGGCAAATGTTTTTGATAAAACTAAAGAAATCACAGCAGGTAGAGGGAATCTAAGTTTTAGCAGTATTAATCTTGTGCGACTTGGGATAGAAGCTAAAGGGAATTTGGAGCTTTTTTATAAGTTTTTAGAAGAGAAATTAGAGCTTGTATATGAGCAGTTATTGCACCGCTATAAGATACAAAGCCAAAAAAGAGTGAAAAATTTTCCTTTTTTAATGGGGGAGCATATTTGGCTTGATAGTGAGAAGTTAGGCTTTGAAGATACTTTAGATAAAGTGATAGCACATGGGACTTTAACCATAGGCTATATAGGACTTGCAGAGACGCTTAAAGCTCTTATAGGCGTTCATCATGGAGAGAGTGAGGAGGCTAGAAGGCTAGGCTTAGAGATTATAGGATTTATGAGGGAATTTGTAGATAAAAAGGCTATGCAAGATAAGCTAAATTTCTCTTTAATAGCCACTCCAGCAGAGGGCTTAAGTGGTAGATTTTTAAGGCTTGATAGAGAAAAATATGGAATCTTAGAGGGGATTACAGATAAGGATTATTATACAAATTCTTTTCATATTCCAGTGGGTTTTAAAATTAGCATTTTTGAAAAAATCAAAATTGAAGCCCCCTATCATGCATTAAATAACGGAGGGCATATCACTTATGTAGAATTAGATGGAGATGTTTCTAAAAATTTAGAAAGTTTTGAAAAAATTATCCAATGTATGAGGGAAAATAATATAGGCTATGGCTCTATTAATTTTCCTCTTGATAGAGATCCACTTTGTGGGTATAGTGGTGTGATTGATGAGCTTTGTCCTAAATGTGGCAGAAGCGAAGAGGGTGTGAAGTTTGAACGCATTAGAAGAATTACGGGTTATTTAGTAGGCACACTTGATAGATTTAATGATGCAAAAAAGGCTGAAGTAAATGATAGAAAAAAACACAATTTTTCTTAAGCTAGCAGGAATTGTAGAAGAATCTATCGTAGATGGTTTTGGTTTGCGATATGTGATTTTTACCCAAGGTTGTCTTCATAAGTGCAAAGGTTGTCAAAACCCTCATACACACGATTTAAATGGGGGCTATCTAAAAGATAGTGTAGAAATTTTAGAAGAATTAAGAAAAAATCCTTTGCTAAAAGGTGTTACATTTAGTGGCGGAGAGCCCTTTTTGCAAAGCAAAAATTTAGCAGTTTTGGCTAAAGAGATTAAAAGTTTTGGGCTTGATTTGACTATTTATAGCGGATTTACTTTTGAAGAGCTTGTAAAAAAGCAAGATTATTATGAATTGTTAGAGTTGTGTGATGTTTTGATTGATGGGCGTTTTATTTTAGAAAAAAAGGATTTGTCTTTGCGTTTTAGAGGAAGCACAAACCAGCGTCTTATAGATGTGCAAAAGACGCTAAGCTTAGATAAAATAGTAGAGTTTAGTTAGGGATTATATAAATAAAATGTAAAAAATTTACTTTAAAATTTACAAGTTTTATCAAATTTATAATAAAATGAACTTTAAAAATTGACAAGGAGGAGTTATGCCAATTTTTATGATCTTTTCTACGCTTTTAGCGGTTGTGATTGTGGCTTATTATGTGCTTAAAAAATACAATCCTATTTTTGTATTTTTATTTTCAGGGCTTATTTTGCTTATTTTTGCATATTATGTTTTTAATGTGCCACTCCCTAAGGTTCCTAGTAGAGAGCATACAAGTGTTTTAAGTGTATTGCTAGATAGTTATGCTTTTATAGTGGCTACCTTTAAAGAGCAGCTTAGTGGCACAGGGCTTATCATTATGAGTGTGGCGGGTTTTGCAGCTTATATGAAACACATCAATGCTTCAGCAAAGCTCGCATTTTTAGCTAACAAACCGCTAGGAAAAATTAAAAATAAATATTTGATTTTAAGCGGAGTTTTTGTAGTAGGTATGGCTTTAAAAATCGTTATTTCAAGTTATACGGGACTTTTGCTTTTACTTTTAGCTTGTATATATCCGGTTTTAATTTCTTTAAAAATTCGTCCTATCACAGCTGTTTGTGTGCTTTCACTCATTGCACTTGATTATGGTCCAAAAGATGCAAATTCCATAACTATGGCAAATATGGTAGGACAAAGTGATAATGTCGTGGGACTTTTTTTAAATTATCAAATATATAGCGTGATTTTTTATGTGCTAATCATTGCGATTTTAATCCCTTTTTATTTTGCTTGGATAGACAAAAAAGACAAAATTAAAGGTATTTTAAATGATGAGGGCGAAAAATTAGAGATTATAAATCCAAACTGCCCCACAATTTATATTTTCTTTCCATGGCTTCCTGTGGTATTTTTGTTTGTGACTTATTTTTTAGGTATAAAACTAGATGTTGTGAGTGCAAATTTTTTAAGTATTACAATAGTTTTTATCATAGAATTTATAAGACACAAAGATGCTAAAAAACTTGGCGAAGATGTGGTTGTGATTTTAAAGGGTATGGCTGAAATTTTTGTAAGCGTGGTGAGTATATTAATTGCTGCAAGTGTTTTTGCTAAGGGTATAGAATCCTTAGGTGGCATTGGCGTTTTAGTGGATGCGATGAAAAATTTTGGAAATGATAGCTCATTTGCGTGGGTAGCGGTGCTTGCTTGTATCGTAATTTTAAGCTTTTTGGTGTATTTTGCTAGTGTGATTATGGGTAGTGGGATAGCTGCTTTTAATGCTTTTGGTAAATTAGCACCTGATATTGCTACAAAGCTTGGCGTTGCGCCTATAAGTTTTGTTTTGCCTATAGAAATTGCTTCTTGTTTAGGGCGTGCTGCAAGTCCGATTTCGGGTGGAATTTTAGCTTTGGCAGGTTTTGCAAAAGTAAATCCTATGGATATTATAAAGCGCACCACACCGCTTTTGCTTATTGCTATGGTAATTAATATCGCAGTGGCTTTTTATTTCGCACAAAGTAGTTTAGGGGGTTAGAAAAATAGATATTAAGGCATATTGTATTTATATAAAGAGAGAACTAAAAGTGGAATCAAAATTGCTTTAAGAGATTTAAATTTGCATAAGGATGTGCTATGAAATCTCTAAAAATAAAACATTTTTTAAGTTTTTCCTATATGGTAAGTGCTTTGGGTTTATCAATGATGATAAATGGTTGTGCTACCACAGAGCCTCAAATTTCTTTTAAACCACCTGCTTATGTGGAGGAATTGCCACCTAAAGAAGAAGAAGATAATTTTGGGAATCCAGGAAGTATTTTTGGGCAAGGGGATAATCTACTTTTTTCAGATAGGCGTGCTATGCAGCTTAATGATTTGGTAACTGTGATTATTAACCAAACAGCTCAAGCAAGCTCAAGTGCTAATAGGAATCTCAATGAAACTTCTAGTGGTTCAGTAATGGCACCTTCTCTTACTTATGGAGGAAATAGTAGCGGGATTAATGGGATTGTAAATGGATTTAACAATTTAACAGCTTTTGGGATCAATACAGGCAATAACACTTCTACATTTGCAGGTACAGGCACGCAAAACCGCCAAGAAACCTTTACTACAACAATCGCTGCAAGAATTATTAAAGTTTTGCAAAATGGAAATTATTTCATTGAAGGAAGTCGTGAGGTTTTAATTAATGGTGAAAAGCAAGTAATCCATTTAAGTGGGGTAGTGCGTCCAACAGATATTGCAAGAAATAATACAATCGAATCGCAATATATTGCGGATGCGAAGATTATGTATGATACACAAGGGGAGTTAAAAAGAACTACCGAAAAAGGCTGGGGAACAAAACTTATTCAATCAATTTGGCCTTTTTAAAGCCTAATTTATGAACTCATAGGTTACAATTAGCAAATTTATTTATGAAGGATTTGCGTGCAATTTAAGTGTTTTTGTGGCACAAGAGGTGCTAAGAGTGAAGATGAGTTAAAAAGTTTTCAAGAGGTTGTTTTAAACCCAAATGCCCCATTTGGTGGGCTTTATACGCTTAATAAGCTTCCAAGATTCTCACAAGAAGAAATAGAAAAATTTGCAACACTAAACTATAAGGAATTAGCGCGTGGTATTTTTGCGTGTTTAAATTTAGGAATTGATAATGAGTTGCTAGATAAGGCATTAGCTCTTTATGATGGGTTTGATGAGATAGAAAGTCCTGCACCTTTGGAGCAAATAGAAGAAGATTTGAGTTTGCAAAAACTTTATTGTGGTCCAACAAGAGCTTTTAAAGATATGGCATTACAGCCTTTTGGAGAGATTTTTAGCTCTTTTATAGAAGGTAGCAAAGAGCAATATTTGATTTTAGTAGCGACAAGCGGAGATACAGGACCAGCAACTTTAGAAAGCTTTGCAAATAGAAAAAATATCAAAGTGATTTGTTTGTATCCAAAAAGTGGCACAAGTGATGTGCAAAGATTGCAAATGAGCACAAATGATGCAGAAAATGTGAAAGTTTTTGGCATTGATGGAGATTTTGATATGGCACAGAGTGTGCTAAAAGAGCTTCTAAAAGAAGAGGATTTTCAAAAATCACTCAAAGAGCAAAATATTGCTTTAAGTGCTGCAAATTCTGTAAATTTTGGGCGTATTGCTTTCCAGATGATTTATCACATTTATGCAAGTTTGAAAGTATATAAAGAGAAGCAAAAAGAAGTTGTGATTATCGTCCCTAGTGGGAATTTTGGAAATGCTTTAGGGGCGTTTTATGCAAAAATGATGGGATTCCCTATTAAAAAAATAGTTATTGCTTCTAATAAAAATAATATCCTAACAGAATTTATTCAAACAGGGGTTTATGATATTTCTAATAAGACTTTGCAAAAGACTTATTCACCTGCTATGGATATTTTAAAAAGCTCAAATGTGGAGCGTGTGCTTTTTGCTCTACTAGGTGCAAAAAGAACAAAAGAGCTTATGGAAGATTTAGATAGGGATAGGGTTTATAAAATCACACAAGAAGAGCTAGGAAAAATCCAAAAATATTTTAGTGCAACTTTCTGTGAAGATGAGGTTTGTTTAGAAATTTTAAAAGAATATGCAAATAAAAAAATCATCATAGATCCTCACACAGCTTGTGGGATTAAAGCATATTTGGAGCTTAAAGAAAGCAAAGAGGAAAATCCTATGATTTTATGTTCCACAGCAGAATGGACAAAATTTGCACCTACTTTAGCGAGAGCTTTTGGTTTTGGGGAGCTAGGAGATAAAGAAGCATTAGAAAAAATTGCACAAAACTATGGCGTGCAAATTCCAGCACAAATTTCTTTGCTTTTTAATAAAAAAGAAGTGCATACACAAAGTTTGCAAAAAGAAGAAGTCAAAGTTAATATGTTAAAGTGGTTAAAAGGAGAATAGATGCTTTATTTTTCGGATCTTTTATTAAAATTACAGCAATTTTGGAGAGAGCAAGGTTGTCTTATTATCCAGCCTTATGATATTCCAGCAGGCGCGGGGACATTTCATCCTGCTACACTTTTAAGAAGTTTAGATTCTAAGCCATGGAGTGTGGCTTATGTAGCACCCTCACGCCGTCCAACAGATGGTAGATATGGGGAGAATCCAAATCGTTTAGGGAGTTATTATCAATTTCAAGTGCTTATTAAGCCAAGCCCTGATAATATCCAAGAACTTTATTTAAGAAGTTTGGAATATTTAGGGCTTGATTTAAAAAATCATGATGTAAGATTTGTAGAAGATAATTGGGAATCTCCAACTTTGGGGGCTTGGGGGCTTGGTTGGGAAGTGTGGCTTGATGGTATGGAAGTTACGCAATTTACTTATTTTCAACAAGTGGGTGGTATCCCTTGTGAGCCGGTGGCTGTGGAGATTACTTATGGGACTGAAAGGCTTGCTATGTATTTGCAAGGGGTGGAGAGTGTTTTTGAAATAGCTTGGAATGAAAATTATAGCTATGCAGATGTGCATTTTGAAGGCGAATATGAGTTTTCAAAATATAATTTTGAAATAGCAGATACAAAAATGCTTTTTGAATTTTTTGCAAAAATGCAAGATGAAGGGAAAAGAGCATTAGAAGCACTTTTACCATTGCCTGCGTATGATTGTGCTATGCTTGCTTCACATATCTTTAATGTGTTAGATGCAAGAAAGGCGATTTCTGCTACTGAGCGACAAAACTATATTTTAAAAATTAGAGAGTTAGCTAAAGGTTGTGCGCTTGTGTATAAGGAGCAAGAAAAACAAAGAGAGGAGCGATTAGCTAATGCTACAAAAAAGCAATAAAATTTCTTCTCTTTTAGAAGTTTTAGATACTATTAGCCCTTTTTCATTGCAAGAATCTTGGGATAATTCAGGATTAATTTTGGGTGGAAAATATAGGGAATTTAGTGAAATTTATCTTTCTTTAGAAGTGGATCAAAATATTTTAAAAGAGGTTAAAGAGGGGAGTGTGATTATCTCGCATCACCCTTTAATTTTTTCTCCTTTTAAGAGGTTTGTAGATGAAATATATCCTACAAATTTACTAAATTTAGCAATTGCTAAAAAAATTAGTCTTATTGCTATGCATACAAATTTTGACAAAACACATTTTGGTAGCTTTGTAGCAAGAAAGATTTTTGGAGAAAAAGCGGAGATTTTTCAAGAAGATTTTATTGTTTATGTGGATTTTAATGGGGAATTTGATAAGCTTTGTGAGTTAATTAAAAAAAGATTGGATGTAAAAACTTTAAAAACTACAAAAACGCATTCTAAAATTAAAAAAGTAGCCCTAGTAACAGGAAGTGGTGCTAGTCTTATGAGAAGCTTAACAGAAGATGTAGATTGTTTTATTAGTGGGGATTTTAAATACCATGAAGCAATGGAGGCTTTAAGCTATGGAATGAATTTGATAGATGTGGGTCATTTTGAGTTAGAGCGTTATTTTGGTGAGATTTTAAAGCCAATTTTGACAAATTATGGCTATAAAGCTATAATTTTGGATTCACAAAATCCTTTTAATTTTGTATAAATATTTTTTTGGAGTTGTTAATGAATAAGCATTTAAGTCAGTTGATTGAGATTGCAAACCTTGATAAAGAAATTGGTTCTTTTGAGCCTCGTATTAAAGAAGCTAAAAAGGATTTGGAGGTGCTAACAAAGCAGGAAGAAAGCCTTTTAGCAGAGATTGAGGAGAATAAAGCTATTATTAAAGATCTTTCTCTTTCTGTGCAAAAAAATGAAAATCATTTGGCAGATTTGTCAAATAAACTAGAAGAAATTGCAAAAAAAGCAAAACTTATTAAGACGGAAAAAGAGAGTAAATCTTTAAGCTTAGAAGAAGAGTTAGCCAAAGAACAAATTACTTTTGCTAATGAGGAGATTGCTAGGCTAAATAATCTGATTAAAGGGCGTGAAGAAGCATTAAAGAAATTAAACAATGATTTAAGTGCTTTGCAGGAGGAAATGCAAAAAGTTCAAGAAAAAGTGGAATCTCAAGTAGAGGCAGTAAAAAGTGAGCAAAAAATTGTTTTTGCTAAGAAAGATGAGCTTGTATCTAAAATGGATCAAAAGATTATTTCTTTTTATGAAAAAATTAGAAAATGGGCTAAAGATAGTGCAGTAGTTAGTGTAACAAGACAGGCATGCGGTGGTTGTTTTATGAGAATTAATGACAAGGTGTATTCTGATATTATCCGCTCTGATGATATTATTACTTGCCCACATTGTGGAAGAATCTTATTTAACTTAGAGGAAAATGCCTAAAAGATATGAGACTTTTTGTCTTAACTTACTATATTTTGGTGTGCTTAGTGCATTTGCTTGGCATACCTTTTCTTTTTGTTCTTTCTTTTAAAGAAAAATATAAAAATTCTTTAAAGAGGCGATTTTTTATCCCAGAAGCCTTTAAAAGCAAAAAAGAAGTGCATTGGTTTCACGCTTGTTCTTTTGGAGAAGTGAGAGCGCTTAGTAATGTGATTTTAAAACTTCAAAAGCATAAAGATTGTGAGATTTTGCTAACTACAACTACACAAACAGGTTATAAATTAGCATTAGAATTGTTTGATAAGAGATGTGTGAGATACCTGCCATTTGAAAGTTTTATTCCTTTCTTTGTTGGAAGATTAAAGATAAAAACACTCACTCTTTTTGAGGCAGAATTATGGCTTATGCTCTTATATTATGCAAAAAAAATAGGGGCTAAAACTTATCTATTGAATGCAAGAATCTCCTTACGATCTTATCCTAAATATTTGCGTTTTAAATTTTTCTATCATAAATTGTTTTCTCTTTTGGACATTATTTATGCACAAAGTTTGATGGATAAAAAAAGGCTTTTGGCATTGGGTGCTACAAAAATAGAGGTTTTTGGTAATTTAAAAGCTATGGAGCGCCCAAATGTTACCAAAGAATATCCAAAACCTAGCAAGAGTATCATTATAGTGGCAAGCTCACACGCAAAAGACAATAAAAGCGAAGAAGAAGAGGTTTTAAAAGAGATTTTAAAATGGCAAGAACTAAATCCAGATAACAAAGAAAGATTTTCTATCATCTTTGCACCACGCCACCCAGAGCGGTTTTTAGAAGTAGAAAATAAATTAAATATAATTTTACAAGAAGCAAATAAAGAAAAGATTGCAAAACTTTCAAAAGAGGATTTGCAAAGTGAAAGGGAATTTTATTTGCTAGATTGTTTAGGGGAATTGAATAACTACTATGCAATCAGTGATTTAGTGATTTTGTGTGGAAGTTTCTTGCAGGGAATAGGAGGGCATAACCCAATAGAACCTGCTTATTTTGGCGCTAGAATTATTAGTGGAGCTTATATTTTTAACCAAAAAACTTTATTTTCTAATTTGCAGGGTTATGTGATTTGTAAAATAGAGGATTTAAAGGTTGTTTTGCAAAATTGGGAAAATATTCCTAATGCTATCATTAAAAATAAACAAAATTTAGATACAATTTTAAAAAATTATTAAAAGAAGTTTTTATGATAAAAGATAAGAAAAAAAATCAAGAAAAAAAGCCTAAAAAAAATAAAAATCTACCCAATAAGACTAAAGAAACGCCCCAGTTAAAATTATCCCCTAATGCTCAAAAAGCTTATAAACTTCTTGCTTTGCAAGAAAAAATTTCTAACAATGAAGCTAAAGATTTGATTGATAGAGGGCTTGTAAGTGTTAATAACAGAAAGATTAAAATTGCAAGAGCTTTGATGAATCCAAGCACACATTTTAAGGTAGAGCAAAGATTAAAACCTAAAGTTTTATTTAGTGATGCAAATATTTTAGCAGTGGATAAGCCAAGCTTTATGAATTCTAATGAGGTGGCAGAGGAATTTAAAGAATGGGTTTTATTGCATCGTTTGGACAAAGAAACAAGCGGGGTTTTACTTTTTGTAAAAGAAGGAAGTGAGTTTGAAAAAAAGGCAAAAGAGGAGTTTAAAAAAGAGCGTGTTTATAAAGAATATATCGCTATTGTGCAAGGAATTGTAGAAGAAGGGAGAGAGATTAACACTCCCTTGCTGATTAAAAAAGGAAATTTTGCTAGGGTAAGTGTATCTAAAAAAGATGAGGGAGTAAGGGCTGTTACTTTTATAGAGCCTTTAGAGATTAGTGGTAAAAAAACAAAATTAAAAGTAATCATTAAAACAGGTAAAACCCATCAAATACGCGTGCATTTAGCTTCTATAAATCATCCTATTGTAGGGGATACTCTCTATGGAGGTAAGGAATCTAAAAGAATAATGCTCCATGCACATAAAATTAAAATTTTTGATTATGAATTTAGTGCAAATTTACCCAAAGAATTTACTTTTATAGATTTGGCAAATTAGCTTTTAAGAAAGCTTAGGGTATATTCTAACTTATTTTTTATGGAGTTAGTTTAAAATGGTTGAAGCAAAATCAATTTGGATGGATGGCAAATTAGTGCCATGGCAAGAAGCAAATGTTCATATTTTAACCCATACTTTGCATTATGGCAATGGTGTGTTTGAGGGTATGAGGGCTTATAAGACGCCTAAGGGAATGGCGATTTTTAGACTAGAAGAACACACAAAAAGACTTCTAAATTCTGCTAAAATCGTCGCAATCGATGTGCCTTACTCAAAAGAAGAGTTAGAAAAAGCGCAAATTGAAGTTATAAAAGATAATACCTTTAAAAATAACGCTTATGTGCGTCCTTTAGTGTATTTAGGATATGGTGCTATGGGTGTGTATCATAAAAATGCTCCCGTTAGAGTAGCTATTGCTGCGTGGGAATGGGGTGCGTATTTGGGCGAAGAAGGACTAGAAAAAGGGATTGCAGTAAAAACTTCTTCTTTTGTTAGAAATCCAGCTAAATCTCTATTTGGCAAGGCAAAAGCATGTGGAAATTACCTAAATTCACAAATGGCAAAATATGAAGCAATTTCGTGTGGTTATGAAGAGGCTTTGCTTTTAGATGAAAATGGTATGATAGCAGAGGGAAGTGGAGAATGCTTTTTTATCGTAAGAGAGGGTGTGATTATTACTCCTCCTAATGATGTTTCTTTAGAATCTATAACCCAAGATTCTGTGATTAAAATCGCTAAAGATTTAGGTTATGAAGTGCAAAGACGCAACATTACAAGAGATGAAGTTTATATTGCCGATGAAGCGTTTTTTACAGGGACAGCCGCAGAGGTTACGCCTATTAGCTCTCTTGATAAACGCATTATTGGAAAGGGTGCTAGAGGCGAAATTACAAAAAAACTTCAAGAAGCTTATTTTGATGTTGTATATGGTAAAAATCCAAAATATAGCCATTGGCTAACTTATATTGATTAATTTTTAAGGAGAAGTTTAGAGTATGCCTATTGATTTAAACGAACATTTAAGACAAAAGAACAAAGCTCCACGCCAAAGCGATAATAATAGCAATAATGGAAGCAACAACAACAATAGAAGTTTTCAGAATTATCCTAAAATGCCTTCAATGCCAAACAATAAAAGCTTGATAATTCTTGCTGTGATTGTTTTGGTGGTTGTTATCTTCTTGCTTGTGCGTCCTTTTAAGATTATTAATAGTGGTGAAGTGGGTGTGAAGATTAATACGGGTGAATTTGATCCAGTAGCCTTGCAACCAGGACTTCATTTTTTTATACCTGGATTGCAACAAATCATTGCAGTAAATACTAAAGTAAGGATTGCAGATTTTACAAATTCTGAATCAATGAATCTAAGAAGACGCGATGAGGGAAGCTTAAAAAATGCTGCGATTAATGTTTTGGATTCTAGAGGATTATCTGTATCGGTGGAACTTGCAGTGCAATATAGTCTTGATTCTTTAAAAGTGCCACAAACTATTTCAGTATGGGGACAAAATTGGGAAGAGAGAATCATTACTCCCGTAATTAGAGAGATTGTGAGAAATGTCGTGGGAAGTTTCACAGCAGAAGAGTTACCCACAAAGCGTAATGAAATTGCAACGCTTATTGATGAGCGTTTTAGAGATTATATTGAAAAGTTAGATAATCGTCCAGTAAAGCTAGTGTCCATTCAGCTTACAGAGATAGTGCTTCCTCCTGCTATTAAGGAACAAATTGAAAGAGTGCAAGTAGCAAGACAAGAGGCAGAGCGTGCAAGATATGAAGTGGAGCGCGCTAAGCAAGAAGCAGAGAAAAAAGCAGCTTTAGCTAAGGGTGTGGCAGATGCTACGATTATTGAAGCGGATGCACAAGCTAAAGCAAATCGCTTGATTTCTCAAAGTCTTTCTAATGGATTGTTGCAACTTAGACAAATTGAAGTGCAAAGTAAATTTAATGAAGCCTTACAAGTGAATAAAGATGCAAAGATTTTCTTAACTCCGGGGGGATCTACACCAAATATTTGGCTAGATACAAAAGATGCTAGACGCTCTAGTGTTGTGGGTGAGTAATGGCAAGTTTGTTAGAAAGCATTGATTGGAGTAAGGGGCTTGTTCCCCTTATCGTGCAAGATGAAAAAAGTAATGAAGTTTTAATGCTTGGTTTTACCAATAAAGAGGCTTTGGCTTTAAGTATTCAAAGTGGTTTTGTGCATTATTATTCAAGATCTAAACAACGCATTTGGAAGAAAGGCGAGCAAAGCGGACATACACAAGAAATTAAAGAAATTTTGCTTGATTGTGATAAGGATACTTTACTTATTAGAGTGAAGCAAAAGGGTGTGGCATGCCATAGTGGGAATCCTACTTGTTTTTTTCAAAGTTTTGGTAAGGGCAAAGCTAGTGGAGTAGAGCTAAAGGGCGAAGTGAAAGATATGGGTGTTGTTTATGGAGTGGTAGATACACTCTATCATACCTTACAAGAGCGTAAAAGTGCAGATAGTGCAAGCTCCTATACGGCAACTTTGTTTAAAAAGGGTGAAAACACAATAGGGAAAAAGATAGTAGAGGAGGCAGCAGAGCTTACTTTTGCCCTAAAAGATGGTAAAGAAGAAGAGATTATTTATGAAGCGGCAGATTTGCTTTATCATGCGCTTGTGGGGTTAGCATATAAAAATATTTCTCCTGATAGGATAAGGCAAGAGTTGTTTAGACGTTTTAATGTAAGTGGGATTGTAGAAAAAAATTCAAGGGCTAAAGATTAAAGGCGGATGAATTGAGTGCGGAATTATTAAAAGAATATCTCTCTAAATTTAGCACGATTTTTAACTATTTATCCTTAGCAGATTATTTGGTTTTGGTTGTATTGTTTTTGGCTGTTGTGCTTTTTTTCTTGCTTGCTGTTGCATTGCGTTATAGGGCATTATTGAGTGTATTTATGTTTCTTTGCAGTATGGTTTTGCTAGGCTTATCGCCTTTTTTGTATCAAGCAATTATGGAAAATTATCTAAAAAAAACACAAATGCAATTAAGCCATAATGGAAAGCTTAAATTTGATACTTCTTATTATGTAGAAGGGACAATCAAAAATATGGGACTGCTTAAGATAAGGGGTTGCATTATTAGTGTAGATTTTCTCCCTCAAAATCTCTCACCCATAAAAGAATTAAAATATACTTTAAAGCCTTTTTATACATATAAAAAAGTTTATGAAACTCCATTAAGCAGAGAGGGAGAATTAGAGTTTAAAATTATTATTGATAATTTTGATAAAGAAAAAGAATATAATTTGAAAACTAGGGGAATGTGCTATTGAAGATTGCAGTAAGTGTTGGGGATATTAATGGTGTTGGATTAGAGATATTGTTAAAATCTCATAAGAAAATAAAGCAATTTTGCACCCCAATTTATTGCGTAGATAGAGAGCTTTTGGAGGAAGCTTCAGATAAACTAAAAAGAAAGTTGCCTAAAAATTTAGAGTTATATTCTCCTAAAAATCTTAATAAAAATTTAGAGATTCCAAAGATTTCATCTGGAACTATTTGTAAAGAAAGTGGAGCATATAGCTATGAGAGTTTTAAGAGCGCTGTTTTTTTGACGCAGAATAAAGAAACAAAAGCTCTTGTTACTTTGCCTATTCATAAAAAAGCATGGCAATTAGCAGGAATTTCTTATGCAGGGCACACAGAGGCTTTAAGGGATATGTTTAAAAAAGATACCATTATGGTGCTAGGATCGCCTAAAATGTATGTTGCACTCTTTAGTGATCATGTTAGATTAAAGGATGTTCCACAAGCTATAAACTATGAGAATCTTTTAGAGTTTTTTTTAAATCTTGCTGCTTTTATTAAAAAGCCCCCTTGTGGAGTCTTGGGGCTTAATCCGCATGCTGGGGATTTTGGGGTTTTAGGCGATGAGGAAGTTATTATTAATAAAGCCTTGCAAGAAGCAAATAAAATTTTAGGCAAGGCAATTTATAAGGGTGCTTTGGTGCCAGATGTGGCATTTATCGGTAAGCATTTAAAATATTAT
The DNA here is from genome assembly GCF_003670295.1 of Helicobacter burdigaliensis. Taxonomy (GTDB): domain Bacteria; phylum Campylobacterota; class Campylobacteria; order Campylobacterales; family Helicobacteraceae; genus Helicobacter_D; species Helicobacter_D burdigaliensis. Next base: position 20,571 of record NZ_QXJG01000003.1, on the reverse strand, counting down.
GTAGCGATGTATCATGATCAAGGATTAATCCCGCTTAAAACTTTGTATTTTGATAAAAGCATTAATATTTCTTTAAATCTTCCTATAATAAGAACTTCTGTGGATCACGGAAGTGCTTTTGATATTGCTTATCAAAATAAAGCTAAGATAAAAAGCTATTTATGTGCTATAAAAGTCGCTTGCAAGCTTTCAAAAGCAACAAAAATAAAATAACTTTATATTTGCAAGATTTTTTTTAAAAGCTAAAGTTATGTTTATTAACTACTTAAATTAAATATTATAAGCTTTTTTGCATTCATGCAATATAAGTAAAGTAGGAGCATAAATTGACCCATTTGGGAAAATTTATAGCCTTTCTTTTGGGTTTTTATAGAAGGTGAGTAGCAAACTAGGTAGCAAAAAGAGTGAAGAGGCTAACATACAAAGCATTACAAGTGTTGTTAGAAAGCCAAAATAGATTGTGGGAATGAAGTTGCTACTCATCATAGCACAAAAGCCAACAACAATCATTAAAGTGGTGTAATAAATTGCACTGCCAATAGAGATGTGTGTAGCAATAATAGCTTCTTTTTTGTTTTTATATTTTATTTCTTCTTTAAATCTATGAATGTAGTGGATAGCACTATCAACTCCTATACCAAGGGAGATTGCAGCGATAGTTACTCCCATTAAATCTAAAGGGATTTTAGCCACCCCAATAATCCCAAAAATAATCCCAAGTGGAATGAGATTGCTAAAAAGAGCAATAAAAGAATAGCGCAGATTTTTAAAAACTATCAAAAAGACTAAAAATATTACAAAAACTACAAGACTTAAAGTATCTACTTGAGAGCTTATTAGAGTTTGCAAGAGATTATTGTAAAGCACCATAGCACCATTGATTGTAATGCTTACATTTTCATCTTTTAAGAGTGTATTTAGGTCTTTTTCTAGTGTTTTAATAAAAGCATTGCGATGCAAGTTTGGACTTGAATCAATTGTTCTTAAAACAAATCTAAGTTCATTATTTTGTATATTTACATAGGGTGAGAAAAGCTGCGATTTTAAGGTTTCATTAGAATTTTGATATAAGAAAGGAATAAGAAATTCGTTACTATCTATTTTTAATCCATTTGTGAGTTCTAAGAGGCTATTTAGGCTTAAGATGGCTCCTACATTTTCTAATTTTTCTAAGTATTGATGGACGCTTTTTGCGATTCTTAGTTTTTGGGTGTCAAACCAATAGATTTCGTTTTGAGAGAGTTCTTCAAATTCTTCTTCAAATTCGCTAAGTTCATCTTGTTGCGTGTTAGAGGGCTTTTCTTTAAAGGTGAGTATAATCTCTAAAGGCACTGTTCCACCTAGATTGTTATCAATCACTAAAAGTCCTTGTTTAATATCACTACTATCTTTAAAATAATTCACAAAACTATTTTCTACTCTTAGATTAAAAATCCCTATAAGGGCAAATACAATCACTAAAAAGGAAATAAAATAGATTTTTTTTCTATGAAAGATTGCTATTTTTGCGCAAGTTTTTAGCCATAATATATTCCAGTTTGGCATATTTTTGGGAAAATGTTTGAGAGGAAAAAGAGAGTTAAAAGCACCAAAAACAATAAAAGTAGAAAAAAGTGAAATGCTAACACCTATACTCATAATAATGCCAAGCTTAATAATAGGCTCTATGTTTGAAAAAACTAAGCTTAAAAAGCCAATAATAGTTGTCAAAACTGCATAAAAGCTTGGAGTGGCTTTAGAGAGCATGGTTGCTAGAAGTATGTTTTTAGATTTTGAGTTTGGGAATTTTTTGAGATTTTCTAAATAGGTAGTGAGTAAATGGATAAGCAAAGAAATATTAATAATCAACAAGAGTGAAACATAATTAGAAGAAACCACCGTGATTTCATATCCAAAAAATGCAAAAATCCCACTACTAATGATGAGTGTGCTAAGGCAGGCAATAAAGGTTAAAAGAATAAACCTATAAACCCTAAAGAAAAACCACAGCATAAGGCACAAAATAAAAGCTAGCATTCCTCCATAAGTGATAATATCGGATTTCACATAAGAAATCATATCAGAGGCTATCATGCTCATGCCGCCAAGATAGAGCTTATCTTGATAGTTGTTTTTTAAATCCTTTATGGATTGAATGGTTTTGCTTGTTAATTCTTGAGCCTTGCTTTGTTGTTCTTGTATTTGCAAAGAGAGAAGTTCTTTTTGTTTGTCATCTTTGGCAAGCTTTTTTTGTTCTTTTAAAGCAATGAGAGTTTTATCTTCTTGCAAATAGATTAAAATCCCTGCAATTTTGGCATCTAAAGAGAGTAGATTTTCTTTATAAAAAGGGTGATGGATAAGTTCTAATTTTGCTAAATTTAAATCAACTTCTTTGCTAAGTAAAGTTAGATTTTTATCTAAAATCTCTTTAAGCTCTAAACCTTTGGTGCTTTTTAAAAGGGGAACATTTAAAATACTAATTACTTGTTTGATATTTGGAATTTTTTCTAAATCTTTTGTGATATTTTGGAGTGTTTCTAATGAGCTTTTGGAGAAAATATCACCATCATTAGGCACAAATGCAAGAAGTAAAAAATCTTCACTCTTGAAATCTTTTGCTATCCTTTGGTAAGTTTGTAAATCTTTATCATTTTCTAAAATGAAGCTATCTGCACTCGCATTAATAGGCAGTTTTAAAGCAAAAAATGCAAAAAAGACAAAAAATGCAAAAAGTATCCCCAAAAAATAAAAAGGGGAATTAATGATAGCCTTAAATAAATGAAAAATAAGGCTATTTTTGTTTGGTATCAAAGGTAATTTCATTTTGGAGTTTTTGGATTAGAGTTTCAAAATTGCTTTTTGTTAAAATATCTAAAAATTGATTTCTATAAGTTTGAATAACGCTGATTCCTAGAATATCCACATCATAAATTTTCCAGTCATTATTGAGTTTATGAAATTTAAAAATAATGTAATTTTCTTTGCCATCATAAATCAGTGAAGTTTTTAGGTTGTAACGATTTTCTTTAATTAAATCTCCTCCCAAAACAAGCATTTTCTCATCTTTGTAAAGGCGTAATTTGCTTGCAAAACTTTTTTTGAGATTTTCTTCAAATATTTTAATAAATTCCTCTTTTTCTTTGGTATTTAGCTTCTTAAATTCTTTGGATAATGAAAGTTTTGCCATTAAAGGATAATCAAAAATTTCATCAAAGAGTTTGAAAATCTCGCTAGATACAGCCACTTTATTTTCTGAATTTTGCAAGAGCTGGATAGTTTTATCAATCCTTTGTGTCATTTGTGTATCAATTTGGTTAAAGGGTAAAGCAAAGCTAAAACCTAAACAGCATAAAAAAAGTAAAAATAAACGCATATTAATCCTTTGAGAGTGAATTTCTATTTTGCTCATAGCTATTACGCAAAAGAATATAGGAATCTAAACTATCATTTCTAAAAGTTTCAATAGTTTTTTTGTGAATTGCTATATAATTTAGTTCTTTATAGGTATAGATTCCAAAAGAAGCCCAGAAAGGCTCTACATAGCTTACAGGATAGGCAAGAGCATTAAGAGGCATTGTCAAAACATCTCTAAAGTTTTTTGGTCCAAGAAAGGGTAATACGATATGAAAGCCTCCATCAACACCCCAAGTATTAAGCATAACACCAAAATCAGATTCTTTTAAATACAATCCATTTGGAGTAGCAATATCTAGCACTCCTCCAAGTCCAAAGGTAGAGTTAAGTGCGAATCTTCCAAGCTCATCAAAAGCATTTTTAACTCTTAGTTGTAATAAATGCGTAACAAAACGAAGCGGAGCGCCAAGATTGTCAAAAAAGTTATTTACTCCAAGTCTTAAGCCTTTTGGCGTTATTGTGTTATATGCATTTAAGGTGGGGCTAAGCACATAATCATAAACTTTCCAATTAAAATTTGTCATAGCCCGATTATAACTTTCAAAAGGGTCTTTGATGATAGGAGTTTGAAATTCTTCTTCAAACTCTAAATAGTCAATTTCTTCTGCTTGTGTGAGTGTAAAGCATAAAATAAATGCTAGTAAAAATCTCATTATTTAACCTTTAGTAAATTTAAAATAGTTTGTGCGTGGTTGCTATAACCTAGCTTTTCTTCAATTTCTTCAGTTTTTCCATGGGGGATAAACTCATCTCTAAATTCAAAAGAATGCACCTTTACATCTAAATTAGATTCATTTACAAAAGCACAAAGGCTCTCCCCAACTCCTCCAATTTTTACACTATCGCTAAAAACAAACCAATAAGGGTAGTTTGTGCCAATTTTAGCTAAGTTTTCTGTATCTAATGGCTTAATAAAGCGTAAATCAATAATACCACATTCTAATTTGGCAATTTCTTTTAAGGCATTAGCACATTCATATGCTTTTCCCACTCCATTGCCAAAACCGATAAGCAAGACTTTTTCTCCTTTTTGTAGTTCTTCTAGTTTGCCAAGCTTAAAGGGGGTGGGTGTGAAAATATTTTCTTTTAGTTTAAAAGATTTTCGTGGGTATCTAAAAGCACAGGGACCTTCATTGTAAGAGTTTGCAAAATGGATTGCTTCTTTTAGTGTAGCATTATCACGCGGTGCAAAAATTGTAAAATTTGGGATAGGTTTTAAAAAGCTAATATCAAATACTCCTTGATGTGTTTCCCCATCTTCACCTACGATTCCTGCTCTATCAATAGCAAATTTCACAGGGGTTTTTAAAATGCCTACATCGTGAATGATTTGATCATATCCTCTTTGTAAAAAGGTAGAATAAATTGCTACAAAGGGCTTAAAACCTTCTTTTGCCAAAGAGGAGCTTTGTGTTACTGCGTGTTGTTCTGCGATTGCCACATCCCAAAAGCGATTTGGCATTTCTTTAATGAGTAAATCTAGTCCTGTTCCACTAGGCATAGCAGCAGTAATTCCTACGACTTTAGAATCTTCTTTAGCAATTTCTAAAAGAGTGTTTGCAAAAACCTGTGTAGGGGAGGGGGTGCTTGCTTTAGAGATTGTTTTGCCTATTTTCATATCAAAAGGGCTTACTCCATGCCAAGCCTCTAAATGCCCTTCAGCTGGGGAGTATCCTTTGCCTTTTAGGGTTTGGGCGTGGATTACGATAGGTTTTTTAATATTTTTTGCAATTTTTAAGGCATTGATGATTTCTTTAATATTATGTCCATCAATAGGTCCTATGTATTCTAAGCCAAGCTCTTCAAAAAGCATACCCGGGGTAATGAGTTTTATAGATTCTTCAAAACGCTTAGCTAAATAGGTTGCATTTGGGGCATTGCTTATAATATTACCAAGCTTGTTTTTAATGCTTTGGACGAATTTTCCAGCAATTGCTTGAGAGAGATATTTGCTAATTGCACCAATGGGTTCAGCAATACTCATTTCATTATCATTGAGGATAATTACCATAGGATATTTTCTATCGCCTAGCTCGTTTAATGCTTCATAAGCTAAACCTGCACTCATAGCACCATCGCCGATTAATACAACAGGAATCTTATCCTCATTATTAAGTGAGATTGCCTTAGCTACTCCCACACCAAGAGAGATAGAAGTGGAGCTATGTCCTGCGATAAAATAATCATGCTCACTTTCATCTGGCTTTGTAAAACCGCTAATCCCACCGCTTTGTCGCAAGCTGGCAAAAGAATCCCAACGCCCTGTTAAGAGTTTATGTGCATATGCTTGATGAGAAACATCAAAAATAAAAGGATCTTTTGGGCTATTAAATACAGCATGCATTCCAATAATAAGCTCCACAGCACCTAAAGTAGAGCTTAAATGTCCCCCATTTTTAGAAACGACTTCTAAGATTCTAGAGCGGATTAAAGTAGCTAATTCATTGAGTTTTAAAAGAGATTCTTCATTAAAATCTCTTTTGGCTAAAATATCCAAATAAATTTGCGGTAATGGCATATTAATCCTTGTTTTCAAGAATGGATTTTTTCAAAGTTTCAAAACGCAAGTGCAAATCTCCATCAATGTTGCCCTCATTACTCATAATAACTACGCCACCCTTAGCAATTGCTTTATCGGCTTCTATTTTAATATGGGTTAAATCTTGCAAGGTTTCTTTTAAGCTTTCAAAATCTCCGGGAAAAACTTTTAGGGTAATATTTGAGTTTTGTGCGACATTGCTAAGAAGTGCTCTAGCTAAAGAAGAAGCGATTTTAGAGCTATTAGAGCTAACCTCGCTTAAAATTACTTCTTTTGCTATATCTAGTGCAATGGAGCTTAATTCTTTTTCTAATTTTAAAATATGGTTTTTAGAATCTTCAATATTTTGATTTAAACGCGTAATGCTTAAGGCATAAAGTTCTTTTTGCGCATTAATAGAAGCTTCTAGTTCTTCTTTTGCTTTAGAATAGCCTTCGCTAAATCCTGCTTCTTTCGCTTTATTTTCTGCATTAGCTACTTTGCTTGCGATTTCTTGTTCTTGCTTGTCAAATTGCTCTTGAAGCTTTTGCAAAGATTGTGCTAAAACATCACTTTTTTGTAAAATTTTATCCACAACTTCTGCTTCAAAAAGTTTTAAAGCAGGAGCATCTATCATAGGCTGTGGAGCAGCGGGGGTTTCTACTGGAAGAGGGGTAGCTTCTAAAGGTTGCTCTTTGGCAATAGGGGCTTCTTCAATAATGCTTTGTGTATTGCTAGAAGTAGAGCTTTGGGGGGCATTTTGTGTATTTTTAGAAACTTCCATATTGCGAAAATTATACTTTTTAATATCGTGCCTATTTTTGTGTTCGCCAGTAATTACATTTTCGTGTTCGTTTATATTATTCAATGGTATCCTCTTGTTCGCCAATTTGAATTACGCCTTGTTCAGAGAGTGATTGCACACTTTCAACGATGCGTCTTTGGGCTGCTTCTACATCTTTGACTTTCACAGCACCTAAAAATTGCATTTCTTCTAAAAATTGCTCTCCCGCTCTTTGACTCATATTAGACATAAATTTTTGTTTTAGCTCTTCAGGAGAGGCTTTTAAAGCTAAAATCAAATCTTTTTTATCCACTATTTTTAAAATTTCTCTAATAGCGTTATTATCAAGCTTTTCAATATCTTCAAAAGTAAACATCATTTCTTTAATTGCGGCGGCTAGTTGATCATCAATTTGCTCAATATAAGCAATGGTTGCCTTTGCTGCCTTTTGTCCAAGGCGGTTAAATACTTCAGCCACTGCTCTAATGCCTCCTACTTCTACTTTATAGCTTGTAAGAGATTCTAGCTTGTTTTCTAGCACTGTGGAAACACGTTTTACAACATTTGGAGAAATATCTCCTAGATTTGCCATACGGATAGCAATCTCTGCCCTTAAATCATCAGAGAAGAAGTTTAGCGTTTCAGCTGCATTTGTAGGATCCATATGTGCTAGGATTAAAGCAATTGTTTGTGGGTGCTCATGGATAATGAAGTCTGAAAGCTGTTGGGGACGCACACGCGATAGATAGGCAAAGTTTTGGGAGCTTTGCATAGATTTTGCAAGCTTGTCTAAAACTTTTTTAGCGGCTTCTGGACCTAGTGTGCGGTATAATAGCTCTTTAGCATATTCAAAACCACCTGTAGAGATGTATTGATTAGATTGAAAAATCGCATAAAATTCTTCTAAAACTGCACCCGCAACCGCTTTGTCAATTCCGGAGTTTTGTGCGATGTATTTTGAGATTTCTGTAATAGAATCTAAATCTAAATGTGAGAAAATTTCTCCTGTAATCTCATCTCCAAGTTGAATGAGTAAAATGGCAATTTTCTCTGCCATTGAAAATTCATCATATTGTGCTTGTTGCTTTGGATTTAAAGAAATTGAAGGCATTAATTTCTCCCTTTTTGTGAGCTAAAACCATCAATTCCAAGCTCATCATGGACAAGAGTTTGGAAAAGACTTGCTAATTCTTCCGGTTTTTCTGTGGCGACTTCTTTGATTTTTTCTAATAGAACATTATATTTAATCTCATCTTCATTAGAACCACTAAAGCCAAGTTGATCTTCAATGCGTCTTCGCATTTCATTGAGGCGATCATCATTTTCTTCTTCATCTTCATCAATTTTTAATAAAGATTCAATCTCTTCTTCTTCATCAGGTTTTGCCTCAAGCATTCGCTCACTAAAGGGCAAGATAACCTTTTTGTAGAAGAAATAAAGGATAATTCCCACAATCACATATTTTAAAAGTGGCATAAAAGGTTCTAAGAGTTCCTTAGTGGAAGCCAAAAAGCGTTCTAGTGGGGTTCTAGCTTTAAAGCCAGAGAGTTGTCCATTGAGTTGGAAATTGCTTACAGAAACTTCATCACCCCTTGCTTGAGTGTAGCCAATGGATCCTCTTACAAGAGAGGTAATATTTTGCATAGCTTCTTCGCTAAGAGGGATATACTCAAGCTGTTCTACTCCTGCTTCATCAATAGTTTTTTTATACTTACCATCTACCACGACAGCCGCTGAAATTTTGCGGATTGTAGCAAATTCTCCTTTTATATTAGAGATAGTTTTGCTAATTTCATAATTGGTTGTAGTTTGGGATTTTTCATATTTTTCTTTAGCGCCCTCATCATTTAAACCTTGTGTGGGACCAATATTGCTAACTACTCCTGGAACTCCACCAATTTCTTTTGGTGGGAATCCTTCTCTTTTTTCTTCTAGGTTTTGCTCACTTCTTACGACATTGTTTGGATCATAGTATTCTTGTGTGCTTTCTTTTTGAGCAAAGTCAAATTCTGCAGTAACCTTTGCTACTACACCCTCGCTTCCTCCTGCAATAGGGGCTAGGATATTGACGATTTTTTCTTCTAATGCTTTTTCAAAGTTTTCTTTATAGCGGAGTTGTGCTAAGGCTAATTCTCTAGCACCTCCTAATTCATCTAACTCGCTTAATGGTTCTCCATTGCTATTTGCAATCGTAACATTTTGTATAGAAAGTCCAGGAACTGCAGAAATTACGATATTTTTTACCCCCAAAACTTGTTTTGGAGTGAGTGTTTGTCCAGGTTTTATAGAAAGGGTAACAGAGGCAGTAGAAGGCTCTTGTTCGCTTACAAAGACGGTTTTTTCTGGCATGGCAATATGCACGATAGCTTTTTCTATGGGAGCAAGACTTTCAATGGTTCTTGCTAATTCTCCTTCTAATGCCCTTAAGAGTTTGATTTTTTCTTGAAAACTTGTTGCACCAAAATCTTTAATATCAAAAATTTCAAAGCCTACCTTGCTACTTTTTGGGATTCCATTGCTAGCAAGCTTCATCCTTTGTTCATAAACAAACTCTTGTGGGATTAAAATAGTATTGTCTTTTGGAATTTTATAGGGGATTTTATCTTGTTGGAGTTGTTGGATAATAAGTGCTCCATCTTCTCCGCTAACATTTTCAAAAAGCACTGCATAACCCGGATATATTCCGCTACCTTTATTGTTAATAGAATTCCAAACAATGAGTGCAGAAATAAAGCCAACAATAGCAACGATTGTTGCTAAAATAACAATTTTTTGCTTCTTGTTTAGTCTTTTGTAAAGATTTCTAATTTGTTCAAAAAGTGCTTTTAAATCCAAATTTTCCTATCCTTATACTGATGCTTTTAAAAATTCTTCAAATGCTTTAAAAAGCTTTTGATTTTGTTCTTTAGTACCTATTGTGATACGCACAGCATTTAAGCCATAGCTTTTTAGGTTTCTAATAATAATACCTCTTTTTAAAAGAAAATCTGCAAGAGCATTAGAATCTATTCTCTCTAAAAGAAAAGTAATAAAGTTTGTAAAAGAGGGGATAAAATCTATTTTGTTTTGCTTAGCAAATTCCTCATAGCTTTGCATTTGCGAAAAATTGTTTTGTAAAGTCTTTTGAATGTGTTCCTTATCCTTTAAAGCTATTGTTGCAGCACATAAAGAAAGGGTGGTGATATTAAAAGGAGGGCGAATTTTTAAAAGATGAGAGATGATTTCCTCTTTTGCAATACCATATCCCACACGCATTCCCCCAAGTCCATAAGCTTTGGAAAAAGTTCCTAGATAAATGCAGTTTGGAAATTGCTCTATTAGCTCTTTGGGTTTTATTTCTTTGTTTCCATCTTTAAAGGCTGCATACTCTTGATAAGCCCCATCAACGATTACTAAAGTATTTTTAGAGATTTGCTTTAAAAAGCTAAAAACCTCTTTTTTATCTAGGCATTCCCCCAAAGGATTATTAGGAATACATAAGAAGATGACCTCGGGATTGTGGAGTTTATAGAGTTCTAAAAATTCACTAAGATTATGGGAATCGCTTTTTGTTTTTAAAATCTTAGCACCTATACTTTTAGAATAAATTTCATACATAGCAAAAGTAGTTTTAGCCATTAAAACTTTGCTAGGAGCTTTAGCGTGAATACAAAATTCTATAATCTGATCACTTCCAGCTCCTATGATAATCTCCTGAGCTAAGATACTATAATGATAGCAAAGAGCCTCTTTTAAAGCATAATAAGAATCATCAGGATAAAGATGTACTAAATGTGCGTTATCTTTTAGAGCTTGAATAACTTTTTTGCTTGCTCCAAGAGGATTCTCATTAGAAGCTAATTTGATAATACTATCAGCACTTAGTCCAAAATCACGCACTACAAGCTCAATAGGCTTTCCTGCTTCATAGGTTTGCAATGTATCTAAAATAGGATTAAATTTCATAAAACGCCCTATCCTTAGGTGGTATATTAAAGTTATGGTGCATATTATAGCAAAAATTTCAATAAGTCTTATAAAATTAAGCGCATCATATCTATAAATTGCTCAGGTTCGTTTTTGGGTATGAAGTGTTTAATGCCTAAATCTTTAGCTTCTTGAATATTTTGCTTAGAGATACTTTTATCTATAATTGCACAAAATTCTGTTTCTTTGGTTTTGTCAATTTCTGTATATTTTTGTTTGAATTCTAAAATATTCATTTGACTTACTTGCCATTCCATAATGATAACATTAAAACACATATCAGTTTTATTTTCATTAAGGGAAGCACTTTTATTGATAATGCATTCTGTTGGATTGTTAGAAATGCTTACGACTAGATCATTATCAAAATTACTAAGATATTCTCTATAATGCTTTAAGTCATTTAAGGATTGCTGGATTAAAAGAATATTCTTTTTAGAAAAGCTCTCTAAATAATGCAAAAGATCAAAGAGTTCTTTAGTGTCTTTGCGGATTTTTGTTGTATCAAGGCTTCTTAGAAAATATTTTAAAAAAGTTTTGGAGCTATAAGTTCCTGTAATTCCTGCTTCTATGAAAAATCTTCGCACACTTAGACTTCTTTTTGCCCTCTGCCATAAAAGTTTATCAAGATCATAAGCTTTGGTGTTTAAAAGCTCTATAAAATCTCTTTTTAATTCTTTGATTAAAGGAATATAGCTTTTTAAAAAAGGTTCAAAAAATTCCTCCTCAAAATCTTCTCCAGCTTTTGTGATTTTTGCAAGTTTTTCTTTTTGCAAGGAAAGATAGTGGAGTAAATCTACATAGCGTTTTCTAAAATGCTTAAGTTGTGTTTGAGCTTGTAGATAGTTTAGGCTTCCTTTGTCTTGGCGTTTTAAAAAGTTTTCTTCCATATTTTTTAGTGTAGAACCCATAGAGGCTTGTTGTATGGAGGCACTTTTTATAATAGAGCGTGTTGTTTCTATGAGTTCTTCATTTTTGACAAATTCTATTTGGCGTGCAAGAAAGATTTTTTCATAAGAGTTTTCAGGTGGATAAGAAGATTTTTTGCTAAAGCTTTCAAACTCTTTATCAAGGGCTATAATTTCGGATTTTAAATTGCTTAATGCCATATTAGGAATGGTGCTATCAAGTTCAAAAAGATCATTATAGGCTGTAAATAAAAAGCGTTTAATCCTTAAAAAATCTAGTTTTTTATCGGATTTTATGGAATCTTGATATTGAGTGATTAGGTTTTCTACACTGCCAAAATAATTATAAATACATTCTTTAATGCTTCGTGTTTGATGGATTTTGAAATCTCCAGTTTTGGGCATTGGCTTTGCTTTTACTGAAATTACTTCCTTAGAAGAAGAGAGTTCAAACTCCACTTCTAAGTTGGGCTGTAATTCTTTTAAGCTTCCTTCCCATTTTGTAAGGTCAAATTCAAAATGGCGTTTATTGTGAGCTTGTTCAATCAAACCCTTTTTTGTTTTAGCATTTAAACCTATCAAAAATCCAAACATTTCATTCCCATTTACTTTATATAATAAGTATAAATTATAGCAAAAGTTTATAAGTTTGCACTTTATTTATAATCAAGAGTTAAAATAAACTTGTTATAATGGATATAAATTTTTATAGTAAAGTTGAGAGAAATTGCAGATTTATCAGCCAAAAGATGGATATTGTTATAATAGCGATACATTATTTTTATATGATTTTTGCACAAAATTTCTAAGATCTAAAAAAAAAGGTTTTAGAAGTGGGTTCAGGAAGTGGGATTTTAGGATTGCTGTGTGCAAGAGATTTTCAGATTGATTTAACTATGGTAGAGAAGAATCCTAAAATGGCAGAATTAAGTTTGATTAATTCTAAAATTAATCAAATTAAATCTAATGTTATTTTGGGAGATTTTTTAGAAACTTCCTTTATAGAAGGGGGGTTTGATATTGTGCTTAGTAATCCTCCTTTTTATTATGAGGGTGTGATAAAAAGTAAAAATTATGATATTTTTTGTGCTAGATATGAAGAAAATTTACCCTTTGAAGCTTTTTTAAAAAAAGTTTATAAGGTGTTAAAACCACAAGGGGAATTTATTTTTTGTTATGATTCTAAACAATTTCATAAAATTTTTGGTATGCTTTATGCTTGTAAAATGCGTCCCCTTTGTGTGCGGTTTGTGCATCCTAATGATTTAAAGGATTCTACGCTATTTTTGTGTAGAGCTAAAAAGGATTCTAAAAGCCAAACGCAAATTTTACCTCCATTATTTACACATATTAATGGAGAGTTTAGCAAAGAAGTGCAAGAAATTTATAAAAAGGGAGGAACTTATAGTATCAAATGCTAAAACAAGAGGGTTTTAAATTCTCATTTGATGAGAGTAAATGTAAAGAATGTGGTGGAAAGTGCTGTAAGGGTGAGAGTGGATATGTATATCTTAGGTTAGAAGAGATGCAAAACATTGCAGATTTTTTAGGGATGGACTTTGTGGAATTTACGCAAAAATACATTAGAAAAGTAGTGGATGGATATTCTTTACTAGAGAAAAAGGAGAAAGAGGGTAAAGGGTATGCTTGTATTTTCTTAGATGAAGAAAAAGGAGAATGTGAAATTTATAAAGTGCGTCCATGGCAGTGTAGGACATTTCCATTCTGGAAGGGATTTAAGCAAGATTATAGTGAGTTAAAAAATGAATGTATGGGAATTGTTGATGCGATATAAAAGATTTATTTTTGTGAGTTTTGGTTTATTGGCGTTTTTTACATTTGTGGGTTGTTTCTCTGCTAAAGAGCTTCAAAGTGGAGCTAAACAAGTAAAGACTAATACGGAAAAAAGTAAGCAAAAGGCGGTTTTAAATCAACTAGAAGATGTTTTTATTTTTCAAGCATATAATGCGTTGGATAATAAAGATTTAGAGGGTGCTAAAGAGGGCTTTAAAGGGGCTTTTAAAATTAGTAGTGATTATAAATATCTCAAAGAAATTGTAGGGATTATGGTGCTACAAAAAGATTATACAAATGCTAAAGAAGTGGCATTAAAATATCTTAAGAAATATCCCAAAGATGAGGATATGCAACAAGCACTTATTGGTATTTATTCTAGTCAAAAAGATTTTAAAAATGCATTAGGAGTTGCTAAAAGACTGATTGCGCAAAGCCCTTCAGCGCAAAATTTTGAAATTGTTTCTTCTGTATATTTTTTGCAAAAAGATTATGAAAATGCTGTTAAATTTTTGAAAAAAGCTTATCATAAAACTTATAGTGTGGAACTTTTGGATAGGCTCGCTTCTATTTATGTGTTGTTTTTAAATGATAGACAAAAAGCAGTGGGTTATTATGAAGCACATTTAAAAATGAGGGGATATGATGAGGGAGCAGCAAAACGCTTAGCTATTTTGTATTTGGAGCAAAAACAATATAAATTAGCCGCTAAAGTTTATGAGATGAGCTATGTCAAGACAAATAAAGAAGAGTATATTCGGGCTGTTTTGCAAATTTATTTTGAGCTAAAAGATATTAATTTAGCACAAAAATTTATAGAAAAATATCCTAATATGCCAAAGCAAGAAGAGATGTTATTGGATATTTATCGTTATCAAAAGGATCATCAAAAGGCAATTGCAATGTTGCAAAAGCTTTTTGCAAAAACAGGTAATTATGATTATCTGGCACAAGAGGCAATCTATCTTTATGAAAGTGGTAAAAAGGATAAAAAATCTTTAGAAATTATTAGCCAAAAACTAAAAACTTCTTTAAAGCATCTTGATAATGCTTTGTATGCAAATTATCTTGGTTATCTGTTAATTGATCATTCTTTAGATATTAAAAGCGGGATAAATTATGTGCAAAGAGCTTTAAAGATAGAACCTAATAATATTTATTATTTGGATTCTCTAGCTTGGGGTTTTTATAAAATGAAAGATTGTCAAAATGCAAAAGAGATTATGGAGAAGATTCCAAAAGATGAACGCCAAAAAGAACAAGAGATTAAAGATCACTATGAAGTGATTTCAAAATGCAAAATATAAGAAAGGTTAAAGATGGTTATTTGCATTAGTGGTGCTTCATCAGGAATTGGTTTAGAGATTGCAAGAGAGTTTGCAAAAGAAGGAAATAAAATTATCGCTATTGCAAGACGCAAAGAGAGATTAGAAGCATTAAAACAAGAATTGAATGCAAAAGGGATTTTATGCCATATTATTGCGTGTGATATTGCTGATTATGAGAAAATTAAACAAGAAATAGAAGCTTTACCTAAAGAGTTTGCAAATATTGATGTGTTGGTTAATAATGCAGGATTGGCTTTAGGATTAGAGAGTGCAAATGAATGTGATTTTAATGATTGGCAAAGAATGATTGATGTAAATGTTAGTGCATTGTGCTTTCTAACAAATCTTATTTTGCCTCAAATGGTAAAAAGAAAAGAGGGGCATATTATAAATATGGGTTCAATTGCTGGGCGTTATCCTTATCCGGGTGGAAATGTATATGGTGCGACGAAGGCATTTACTAGGCAGTTTTCTTTAAATTTGAGGGCAGATTTAGCAGGAAGCAATGTGAGGGTGTGTGATATTGAACCAGGGCTTGTGAGCGATAGCGAGTTTTCTTATGTACGTTTTAAAGGGGATGGTAAAAAAGTAGAAGAGCTTTATAAAGATTCTAATGCACTAAAACCAAAAGATGTCGCTAAGGCTGTATTTTGGGTTGCAAACTTACCAAAGCATGTGAATATAAATATGCTAGAAATGATGCCAACTTCTCAAAGCTTTTCTCCTTTGGCGGTTTTTAGAGGGTAAGATTTATGATGAGCTTTGCAAGGTTTGTAATCTTGTTTGTATGAATAAAATTAGTTAGCTCTATGTGTTGTTGAAAGCTTTTTGTTGTCCAACAAGTGCAGCGTAAATCTAAGAAAAAATTGCCAACAAATTTAAACTATTTATAGAATCATTGCAAAATCTTTTTATCTTTGCTTCATAAAAAAGTATTTTAAGAGTGCTCTCTTAAGAGTTTGCTTGAAGCTTTATTGCCACGCACAAAATCTTTTTATATAAAGTTTTATTGCTTTTTGTGAGTGTAAAATAAATACTCCTTTAAGCTCTTTGTTTTTAAGTAAATTTAGATGATAAATGGGAAACTCTAAAACTGCAAGCATTTTGTCTTATGCCACGAGAATTTTTTACAATAAAGAATACTTCTTGTCTTTATATCATTGTAAAACTTATATTTTTTGTATTTGTTATCGTGAATAAAATGTAATGTTTGCCTAGTTTATGGGTAAAGCCTTTTATCTTACTGCTAAAGTAGCCGATTTTTTTGGTGTAAATAAAGTGTGTGTAAATCTATAGCAACCTTTTTTAGATTGCCATAGAATAGATAAGCTTGCTTTGTGAAGATAAGTGGCAATATGTAAATTTTAGCTATTTAAATAATATAAGGTTAAAATCCACCAAAATATCTTACTGCACCAATCTTTTTATCTACATTGCTAAGAAGTTTTGCATTTTCACTACTTAGATTTGAGTTTTGAATGAGATTGTTAGTAATATTAGAATCTAAAGTAGGATTGAGTTTAGCCAGTAAGTCAAATCCCATTTTTTCTTGTTGGTTTAAAATGCCATTGTCATACATAGCCTCACCGAGCTTTTTAGCACTCCCTAAATCTTTAATTTCTTCATCAAAGCTAGAAGCAAAACTTTGAATTTTTGAAAGCTCATTGCTACTTTCAAAGCTATCTTGAATAAGGCTTGGGTTAAAAAAGGTTCCATTTGTAGAGAAGAGACTTGAAGTTTCGCTAACATTAGAGGCTTCTTCTATATTAAAAGCAGAGTTGCTATTTTGCTTAGGGTAGCCTGAAATATTATTGTCTTTATTGTTGTATTGATTGTCATATGCTTGGCTAAGAAGTCCAAACATTCCTTTTTGGTTATTTACATTCATTTTTGCCTACCTTGTTTTGGTTTGTTGTTACAAGATAAGCAAAATGTATTCCAAAATTTAAATTTTAATGGGAGCAGAAATTTGCAATTCTTTCAATCCCTTTTTCTATGCTTGCTAAATCCGTAGCAAAAGAGAATCTTAAATATCCTTCCATACCAAAGCCAATGCCAGGAACTACCGCAACCCCTTCTTTTTCTAAAAGCTCTTTACAAAACTTCATAGAATCTTGTTCTATTTTAGAACAATTTACAAAAAGATAAAAAGCACCATCAGGCACAATTACATTAAGTCCGCTAATTGCATTGAATTTTTTTGCTGCAATATCCCGTCTTTGTTTAAAAGCGATTCTCATTTTTTCAATATCAGAATCTGCACTTCCATTAAGTCCTAAAATAGAGGCTTTTTGAGTGATGGAGTTGATATTAGAAATGCTTTGGCTTTGAAGATTATTGATGAATGAGCGTAATTTTTTATCTTTTGTAGCTAGATAGCCTATACGCCAACCTGTCATTGCTACTGCTTTACTTAAGCCATTGATAGTGATAGTTCTCTCTAGCATATCAGAACTTACACTCGCACTTGAAGTAAATTCACCATCATAGACTAGCTTTTCATAAATCTCATCACTTACTACCCAAATATTAGTTCCTTTTAGCACTTCTGCTAACTCTAAAAGCTCCTCTTTAGAATAAACCATACCCGTAGGATTTGATGGGGTAGTTAAAACAAGTATTTTTGTTTTAGGAGTGATTGCGTCTTTTAACTCCTCTTTTGTGATTTTGAATTTATTTTCTTCTTTGGTATGGATAAAGACATTTTTACCTCCACTATAAGTAACAAGTTCAGGATAAGTTACCCAATAAGGAGAGGGGATAATCACTTCATCACCCTCATCAATTAAAGCTTGAAAGACATTAAAGAGGGAATGTTTAGCACCATTATTTACTATAATCTCATCATTAGAGTAGCTAAGATTGTTTTCTCTTTGTAACTTTTCTCTAATCGCATCTAAAAGTTCTGGGATTCCAGCGACTGCTGTGTATTTTGTAAAACCCTCTTGCAAGGCTTTTATAGCAGCATCTTTAATGACTTGTGGTGTGTCAAAGTCAGGCTCACCCGCTGAAAAAGATAAAATATCCCTGCCTTGTGCTTTTAGCTCACGGGCTAGTGTGCTAATGGCTATGGTAATAGATGAAGATAGATTGCTAACGCGTTTTGAATACATAGAAAACTCCAAAAATATACTTAAAATATTGAAAATATAATCCTTTTTTACTTTTTTATTTATTAAAAATAAAAATAATACGCAACTCTTTTAAATAAACATTTAAAAAGTGAGTAGTTTCTAATATTAGCTTATTAAGCTTATGAAACTTTAGTCATTTAGACTAAGATATAATGAATTTTTTTACTTAGAGTATTGACAAAAGAAAAAAAACTAACTATAATTTCAAGCGTTTTAACAAAATAAATTTTTATGGAGGAATCCTATGAATTTCAAACCACTTGGAGAAAGAGTCTTAGTAGAAAGACTTGAAGAAGATACAAAAACTGCTTCTGGAATTATCATTCCTGATAACGCTAAAGAAAAGCCACTAATGGGTGTAGTAAAAGCTATCGGAAGTGAAGTAAAAGAAGTAAATGTAAATGATAAAATTGTATTTGGAAAATATTCTGGAACAGAAGTAAAACTAGATGGAAAAGAGTATTTGATTTTAAAATTAGAAGATGTTTTAGGTGTTTTAGCTTAATTTTAAGGAGTAAAATATGGCAAGTAAAGAAATTAATTTTTCAGATAACGCAAGAAATAGATTATATGAAGGTGTAAAACAATTAAGTGATGCTGTTAAAGTAACAATGGGGCCAAGAGGAAGAAATGTACTAATCCAAAAAAGCTTTGGTGCTCCAAGTATCACAAAAGATGGTGTATCAGTTGCTAAAGAAATCGAATTAGCAGATCCTATTGCAAATATGGGAGCACAACTTGTAAAAGAAGTAGCAAGTAAAACTGCAGATGCGGCAGGTGATGGAACTACAACTGCAACAGTTCTAGCATATAGCATTTTTAAAGAAGGTTTAAGAAATATCACTGCAGGTGCAAATCCAGTAGAAGTTAAAAGAGGTATGGATAAAGCAGCTGAAGCTATCACAGAAGAGCTAAAGAAAATGTCAAAACCAGTTTCAGGTAAAAAAGAAATTGCACAAGTTGCTTCAATCTCTGCAAACTCTGATGTTAAAGTAGGTGATTTAATCGCTGAAGCTATGGAAAAAGTAGGTAAAGATGGTGTTATCACTGTTGAAGAAGCTAAGGGTATTAATGATGAATTAAGCGTTGTGGAAGGAATGCAATTTGATAGAGGTTATTTAAGTCCTTATTTTGTTACAAATAGTGATAAAATGGAAGCAGAATTAGAGCACCCTTATATTCTTTTGACAGATAAGAAAATCACTTCTATGAAAGATATTCTTCCACTTTTAGAATCTACAATGAAAAGTGGTAAGCCACTTTTAATCATCGCAGAAGATATTGAAGGAGAGGCATTAACAACTTTAGTAGTAAATAAACTAAGAGGTGTGCTAAATGTAGCAGCGGTTAAAGCTCCAGGATTTGGTGATAGAAGAAAAGAAATGCTAAAAGATATTGCTACTTTAACAGGTGGTGAAGTAATTAGCGAAGAACTTGGCAAAACGCTAGAAAATGCAAGCATTGAAGATCTAGGACAAGCTGCAAGAATTGTAATTGACAAAGATAACACAACTATCGTAGATGGTGCGGGTGAGAAAAGTGCAGTAGAAGCTAGAATTGCACAAATCAAAACTCAAATTGAAAGCACAACAAGCGATTATGATAAAGAAAAGCTACAAGAGAGATTAGCAAAGCTAAGCGGTGGTGTAGCAGTTATCAAAGTAGGTGCTGCAAGTGAAGTAGAGATGAAAGAGAAAAAAGATAGAGTAGATGATGCACTCTCAGCTACAAAAGCTGCTGTTGAAGAAGGAATTATCATCGGTGGTGGAGCTGCATTAATTAGAGCGGCTGCTAAGGTGAATTTAGACTTAAGCGGTGATGAGAAAATTGGATATGAAATCATCAAAAGAGCAATCAAAGCTCCTATTAAGCAAATTGCTACAAATGCAGGATTTGATGATGGTGTAGTGGTAAATAATGTAGAAAAAGATTCAAATGCAAATAATGGATTTGACGCTTCAAGTGGAAATTATGTAGATATGTTTGAAGCAGGAATTATTGATCCACTAAAAGTAGCAAGAATCGCATTGCAAAATGCAGTATCTGTTTCAAGCCTACTTCTAACCACAGAAGCAACAGTGCATGAAATTAAAGAAGATAAACCAGCTATGCCAGATATGAGCGGTATGGGTGGAATGGGCGGTATGGGTGGAATGATGTAATTCCCCCTCCCGCTTTTGCCTTTTTCTTTTTTTATCTTTCTTAAAGCTGTTAAGCAAATTAATCTCTTAAAATTTTATCCATTATACTTTTACAATAAATTATCCTTTTGTTTCTAGAATTATTTAGGCAAATTTGTATAAGATAGAAATTGATTCAAATTTTATTTATTCATATGTAGCTACTTAAAAATAAATTTTAGTTTTACTGATTATTGTAATATTTTAGCAATGGATAAAGTTTTGAAAAATAGGGTAGTTTCTATGATAAATCTTAATATATAAGTTTTAAAGAAAGAATCTTATTGTTTTAAAATATCTAAAATTATAAAAATTATATAAGTTTTTAGTATTTAAATTATATTTTATATAAAAATAGTTCATATCTTATATTATTTTAAAGCTAGGAGTTATATACTAATACTACAATTTATCTAACCTAACTCGGAACTATTTTAGGTGCGGGGGGGGGGGGGGTTTTAAGTTTAAAAAACAAACGGGGGGGTAAAAATGAAACAAAAAAAAAAAAATTTAAATTAATTTTTATTTTTAATGTTTTTTAATTTTTTAAAAAAAAACCATTAAGA